>JBBQWG010000032.1:0-82822 GCA_038210825.1 Verrucomicrobiales bacterium | reverse complement strand
CTGGCCCCTTTCTTCTGGGAGACCCCTTTGAAGAAAGCGGTGAAACCGTAGTAGTCGTCCATGGTCCACCGGTCGAAGGGATGGTTATGGCATTGGGCGCACTGGATGCGGGTGCCGAGGAAAAGCTGGGCGGTGTCCTCGGCGCGTTCCAGCGGAGTCTTCACGTTGCCATTGGCGGACGTATAATAATTGACGGGAGGATTGGCGGTGTTGCTGCCTTCCGAGCGGATCAGGTCGCGGACCAGTTCGTTGAAGGGGCGGTTGGCGGCGATCTGGGCGCGGAGCCATTGATAGTATTTCCAGACCGGCTGGCGGCTGCGGCCGGTGTCGGCATTCTGGTTATTGACTTTGACTTGGAGGATCTCAGCCCACTTCATGGTCCAGAGATCGGTGAAGGCCTCGGTGGCGAGGAGGCGGTCGATAACCTTGGAGCGTTTGAGGGAATCGGGGTCCGTGAGGAAGCCTGACAACTCTTCCGGGGAGGGCGGGAGGCCGGTGAGGTCGAGGCTGAGGCGGCGGAGGAAGGTGGCGTCACTGGCGAGGGCGGACGGCGCGATCTGAAGCTGCTGGAGGCGGGCGAAGACGGCTTCGTCGATGGCATTGGCAGGGGCGAGTCCGGGCCAGGTGAAGTCATGACGGTCGGGCAGGACGATCACCTCGGTGCCGGCGGTGAACTTGTCGAAGCGGGCAAAAACATGGGCTCCCCCGGAAACTCCGGCGGTGACAATGCCTTCCTTGCCAATGGTGGCGGTAGACTCGTTATTGGAGAGAAACAGGGCAAGGCGGGTGACATCGCGGAGGGAGCCGTCGGAGTATTCCGCCATCACGAGGGTGCGGTGGGTGGCGGGGGAAGCCGACGCCGCGCGGACTTCGATTTTGTCAGGGAAAAGGCGGATTCCGGTGGCCATGGGGGTGCCGGGGGCATCATCTTTGGCACCGGCGGCGATCCAGTCGTGGAGCACGCGGTAAGGTTCAGAATCCGGTTTGAACAATTCTCCGCCGGTGTGGGGTACGGCCCCGATAGCCTTTTCGAGCAGGAGACTTTGGGCAGGGACTTCGAGGTCAACGCGGCGGCCAATGATTTCGCGGGTGATGCGGAAATAATCACCGGCGGGATCGTAGCCGAAGAGGGAGAGGCTGAAGCCATCCTGACCGCGTCCGGAACCATGGCAGGATCCGGTATTGCAGCCGGCCCGCATCAGGACGGGTTGGACGTCGAGGCGGAAGGAGGGCAGGTGAGCTTGGGTGAAGCCGGAGGTGGTGACCGGGAGGGTGACACTTTCGTTTTCCCACTGGATCAAAGCGTCGCCCGAGCCGTCGCCGGTGGGTTGGAGGAGGCCGGTGGCAGCGTCCCACTGGACCGGGGCAGGGCTCTGGACTTTAACCTGGGCGGTGACATCGGTGGTGCGTCCGTCGCCGGCGAGGTGCTGCACCACCAGGGCCTGACGCGCCTGCGGGCCGGTCAGGGTGACGCGGTCGGGATAGACCTTGAGGGCGGCGGTGGCGCTGAGGGGAGCCAGGAAAAGGAGGAGGAGATAGCGCACGGGGGGGAAATCAGGGGTTGGCTTGACGGGAGGGGTCGACCCGGATGGGGCCGGAGCCGGCAACTTGGCGGAGCTGGCCGCCGTTGCTTTCCACCGCAATTTCACAGGCCATGCCCTGGTAGGTGCCGACGAGGGCGTCCAGGGTGGAGGAAACGGTGAATGTGAGGGTATTGTCAGGGCCAATTTCCACCGGGCCGCCGGTGTGGGTAACACCGCGGGGGAGGCGGATGAGGGAAGCGGTGGCTTTGCCGGGGAGGTCGCGGAGGCGCTCAAGGGTGGCGGTGACGGTGCTTTCGCCGCCGCGTTCGATGCGGGAGCGGGCAAATTTTATTTTTAGATAGGGATCTGCGATCTCGACCGGGACGAGGTTGGATGCGGTGTAAATCTTTCCGGCACCGGTGCGGTTGTCGCCGGTTTTGTTTCGGGTGGTTAGGATGACTGGATAGTGGCCTGGGGTGGCATTGTTGTCAGCGGCGAGGCGGAAGCCGATGGTCGTCTGGTCGCCGCTGAGGGTGATGCCCTGGGCCCCGGTGATGCCGCGGGGCGGGGTTTCGAGGAGGATCTCCACAACTTCGTTATACCCTTGGGCGCGTTCGAGGGTGACGGCGAGTTCGATCTCCCCGTTTTTCATGAGCGGACCGTGAGCGGAAGCGACCGTGAGTTTGAAAGGGGCGGGATCAATGACCCCCACGGCGAGACGGTGGACGGTGACGAATTGGGTGGCGTCATTTCCCAACTGGGCCAATGGGATGGTGTGGCGCAGGGTGTCAGGAAAAGGGGGGGAGCCGTCCTTGGACTGGATGCCGAGGGTGACCGGAGTGATGGCCGGAACGGCGTTGGGAGCGGCTTCGAAGAGGACCGGAATGCGGGCTGCCGGGAGGGTGAAGGGCTCCGAGTGGAAGGTGACCCCGGCCGGCAGGCCACTAGCGGTGAGGACGTATTCGCCGTCTGCCTTGGTGCCGGGCAGGGACCGGGCGCTGAAGGTGGCATTGACGCGGTTCCCGCGGGACAGCGAAACCGCATTGCGGAGGAGGCGGGTGTTGCGGTCGAGGGGTTGCAGGGTAGTGATGAAACCGGCGTCCGGTGCGGTGGCCTCGATGCGGTAGATGTTCTGGGGCGCGGTCGCTCCCTGGCTTTCGCTGACCGTCAGCAGATAATCGCCATCGGCCGGGGCGGTGAAGACGAGGACGGGGTCCAGTTTGCGGCGGTCGGTGCCGGCATCAAAGAGACCGAGTTGTTCGTCATTGGCGTCGTCGGCGCGTTCCGATTTGTCAGGAGAGGCGGCCGGGGCGACGGCGAGTTTGAGGTCCAGCGGGGTGCCAAGCGCCTGCGCGAAGGTGCGGAATTGGATAACATCCCCCTTGGCGGCCGTGAAGCGGAAATGGTCAGTGTCGCCGGCGGAGGCAAGCTTTCCATTGCAGGCAAAGGGCAGGGGGCCGGCGGGCACGGGGGTGGCCTGTTCCGGAGTATTGTTGGGTTCGGTTTCGAGGACGTTGGGACCGGCGAGGAGGCGCAGCAAGTTTGGTGAGGGCGTGCCGGGAGAGGCTTGCCATGAAAAGTCCGCGCCTTCCGCACCGGCTCCTGGAAGTTGGATCGCAGTAGCAGCTTTTTCGCCATCTGGCAGGCCCTGCAGTTCGACCGTCAGGGCGGTGCCGGGATTTCCTCCGGCGGGATAGACGCCATCCGGGCGCAGGAAGGAGCCGAGGTGAAGGCGGTAGGGGATGGGGCGGGAGGTGTTATCCGGCGGCAGGACCGGGCGGACGCTGACAAAAAGCGGGCCGTCGGCGGGAACAGTCAGGCTGAGGAAAGGATCGGTGAGGAAGAGCGGATGATCACTGGCGGAGGCAAGGATCTTGCCGGTGGCATCGGTGATTTCCAGACCGGCCTGGAAACCGTCCTCACGGGGCGTGCTGCGGAGGCGGGTGGCTTCCAGTTCGGCGGAGAAGCGCTGACCTTGTTTGGCCTCAAAACGGTAGGTATCCGTTTCCATGCCGTTGAGCATGCCGCTGACGGTGCCGTCGCCGGTCAGGATTTCGGCGGTGTCCCGGGTGCCATTGAGGTGGGTCCGGGAATTGTTGGCGTGTTCCTGCTCCATGATTTCCGGCAGTCCACCGACCCAGAAAGTGGCGACATCGGCGATGCCGTTGGCGGTAAGGAGACGGAGCACGTGCTGGCCTGGGGGGCAATCCGGAGCGATGGCAAGGGTGGCGAGCGCGGTGGATGGCGGGGGGTTGCCCGGGCGCGGGCGCTGGCGTGGCCGGTCCGGCCGGTCCGGAGTTTTGTCAGGAGGCGGCGGGAGATCCACCTTGGTGCAGGTGATTTTATCCGTGGTCAGGCAGACCAGGCCGCGCGGATCATCGAGCCTGGTGCCGGTGAAGGCTACTTCCACGGTAGTACCGCGCTGGCCGCCGCGCGGCCAGTGGCTGATGACAGAGGGATTGCCCTGGAATTGGGGGCTGGCGGGTCCTTTGTCCTTGTCCCATGCGCCGACGGGCAGGGCGGCAGCGGCGGCGAATGCCAGGGAAAATGTTAGGACCGGTGCGGTGCGGGTCGGAAGGGGGTTTGGCATGTCAGGGAATCAGGTGAGGATTTCCTTCACGACGCGGCCGCCATCCACGATTTCCATAGGGCGTCCTCCCGGGGCCATGAGTTCCTTGTCGGCGTTGATGCCGAGTTGATGATAGACCGTGGTCATGAGATCCTCGACGGCGACCGGATCCGACTCCGGTTCGGTGGCGGTGGCGTCGGTGGAGCCGAAAACCTGACCGCGGTTGAAACCGCCGCCGGCAACCATGCAGGAGAAGACGCG
Source organism: Verrucomicrobiales bacterium (assembly GCA_038210825.1). GTDB lineage: Bacteria > Verrucomicrobiota > Verrucomicrobiia > Verrucomicrobiales > V1-33 > CAIZWU01. The sequence goes on along the minus strand of JBBQWG010000032.1, from coordinate 78,469 downwards.
GGCAAAGTGGTCGCGGCCCGCGGTGGCGTTGATCTTGGGGGTGCGGCCGAATTCGCTGGTGACCATCACGATGGTGCTGTCGAGCAGGCCGCGGTCATCAAGGTCGGTGAGGAGAGCTGCCAGCGCCTGATCGAGCGGGGGAAGTTGGCGGCGGATATTGTCGGCGATGCCGGCGTGGTGGTCCCAGCCGCCGTAGGAGACATTGACCATGCGCACGCCCGATTCCACGAGACGGCGGGCCATGAGAAGGCGGCCGCCCGCTTCGTTTTTGCCGTAGGATTCAGCCAGCTTGGCCGGCTCCTTGGTGAGATCGAAGGCATCGCGGGCGCTGGGCGAGCTGATGAGGGTGTAGGCTTGTTGATAGAATTCATCCATCGCGCCGAGGGCGTCGGATTGGGTATCAAGGGATTTGAAGTGGTCCTCCACCGCGACACGCAGCTCGCGGCGGCGGGTGAAGCGGCCTTCGTCCACATGGGGCATCAGGGTGAGATCGCGCACCTTGAAGTCGCCGCGGCCGGGATCGCCGCCGATGCCAAAGCCGGCGTATTTCGCGCTGAGGTAGCCGGTGCCGCCCTCGAGATGGACGTTAGGGACTCCGATGTAGGCGGGCAGGCCGTTGCGGTCGCCAAATTCGTGGGACAGGACCGTGCCCAGCGAGGGGTGCTTGACGGCAGGGCTCATGCGGTAGCCGGTGAACATGGTGTAGGTGGCGCGGTCGTGGTCCGCCTCGCGGCCGGTCATGCTGCGGATCACCGTCATTTTGTCAGCCACCTTGGCGGTATGGCCGAGGTTTTCGCTGAAGGCCACGCCGGGCAGACAGGTTTTGGCCACGCCGAGCGGGCCGCGGTATTCGAGGGGGGCTTCGGGTTTCGGATCCCAGCTTTCCTGGGCGGCAATGCCTCCGCCGAGGGTGATGTGGATGATACTTTTGGCTTTGCCTTCCTTGCTTTCGTAGAATTTTTGCTGGCCGTGGGCCGTCGTGCGCAGCAGATCGCCCATGGTCAAGCCCAGTCCCCCGAGCACGCCCACGCGGAGAAAGTCACGGCGTTGAGTGCGGAAGTGCGCGGGATCCTGATGCCAGGTGACGACTTCGCCGAATGCGGGGTTTTTCATGAGCGGGAGCAAGGTTGGATAAAGCTTTGATAATACGTGACCAAGATAAGCAACGCGGCGTGCTTTCTCTTTCACGCAAACACGGATCCCGGCTAGGGAAATCCCTGGTCTGGATCCATGGAGGCGGGAGGGAATCAGGCGGGACCAGTTGAAAACCGATTGAGGCCAGGCCGGGACAGGTCATGATCGGGCGTGGCTGACTCCCGACGCATCCTGATTCTCTTTGCCCCGTCAACCCGATGCGGGATGGGACACCGGCACATTGGCAAAGGAGGTGCGCAGTGAGCAGGCCTGAATCCTTCCTGTCGCGCTGGTCCTGCCGCTTTGCCTGCGCAGGCCGCGGTCTGCTTTATGTCCTGACAAAGGAACCCAGCGGCCGGGTGCATGCAGTGGCCCTGCCGGTGGTTGCGGTGCTGGGCCTCTGGCTGGAAATCGGGGCCTTCCAATGGGCGGTCCTCGCGCTGGCGGCAGGCGGGGTCATCGCTGCCGAGGCTCTCAATACGGCAGTGGAACGGCTCGCGGACCGGGTCAGCGGCGAGCAGGAAGAAGCGATCCGCCTGGTTAAGGACCTTGCGGCCGGCGGCGTCCTTGCGGCCACTCTCGGCGCAGTGCTGGCGGGACTGGCCGTGCTGGGACCTCCGCTTTGGACACGCCTTGTAGGGTGATGATTTTGCACCGGACAGGCAGCCGTCTGTCCGCCAAAGCATGGCCTTCAAACGTCACACAGCCGCACCCCATCCGCGAGAGCCTGCACCTTGTTTTCCGAACGCGGGATAAACTCCTGCCCGACAAAACCTGTATAGCCGCTTTCGGCGATGGCCCGCATGATCGGGGCGTAGTTGATTTCCTGCTGGTCGTCGAGTTCGGCCCGTCCCGGATTGCCCGCAGTGTGGATGTGGCCCACAAACTCCCGGCACTGCTGGTAGTGGCGGATCAGGTCGCCGTCCATGATCTGGACATGATAGAGATCAAAGAGGATCTTCATGCGTTCCGATCCGATCGCCTGACAAATATCCAGAGCCTTGCCGATGTGGTCACACCAATAGTCCGGATGCCCTTTCATTTCCTCGGCGACTTTTGAGTTCAGCATTTCGAGGCAGAGCGTGATCTTCTTTTCCTCCGCGTAGGGGAGGATCTTTTTGAGGCCCTCGATCATGTTGCGGCGGGCGGTGGCATCATCAAGCCCCCGCCGGAAACCGGAGAAGGTGATCACGCGTTCCACTCCATGGGCCACACAGGCATCGATGCTGGTGCGCAGTCTGGTGATGCATTCGTCATGCTCCTCCGGATGGGCAAAACCTTTGGCAAACCCATGGCTGCCGGCGATGGCGCAGGTCAGGCCGCGTTCCTTGAGCATGGGCCAATGTTCCGGGCCGATCAATTCCACGGACCCGAGGCCCATGGCAGCCGCCGCATCGGCCAATTGCACCACTGTGAGTGGCTTCATGTTCCAATGCACGACAGATTGTTTGATCCGGCCCTTGGTGATCCGGTAAGGGGCTGCTGCAGACTGCGCGCCGGCGAGGGCAGGGGAGGAAGCGGCGGCGGCAGAAGCCGTGGCGAGAAAGTGGCGGCGGTTTATCATGGTCCCAGCCTGCGGAGCGCACAGCTTCTTGTCAAACAAATGCGCCTGAAAGCTGAAGCAGGAACACCATTAGGCATCCCGGTCGTCAATAACGGAGCGCGGACTTGCAGTCCGCCCCGGCGGCCCGGTTCATCAGAGGTCTTGTTTCATCTTATTCGGAAATCCCACCATTTTTTCCGTTCCACGGGGAGGTGGTCGTCTTCAGTTTCTTCTGAGTAGAGTGCGATAATGTCCTGTGATGCGATTTTTTCCCAACGTTCTTTATCCTCATGCAACTCATGGAGAACTGGTGTGGCTCTGGTTTCCCTTTCGATCGCTGAAGGCTCCGCTTCATAGATGAGTGCTTTATTGACTCCCAACCAGGCGAGTCGAACCTTCTCGGCCAACTTGATCAGCAGTAGCGCGGAATCTCCCCGCCGGATGGCTCCCCGAAGAGCCAATTCCTTTTGGCGAAGCATGTTTTGCTCCTTTTGGCCCCCGGTTCTGCAGATGTAGCTTGCCATGGATCCCGCAGGGGTTTTACATCTAACCACATTGATACATATCGGCACCGGATTCAAGGCAAAGCCGGAGAATTCTGGCGGGTTCAGCTGGTAGGGGGCCTCTCACCGTTTCTCCACCGCAATCAGGGTAATGTCATCACTTTGCGGGGAGCCGCCGACAAACTCGGCAAGGGCCATTTGAAAGGCGGAGAGCACCGCTTCGGCACCGGAGGGAGCGGCGGCGATAAATACCTCGTGCAGGCGCTCCATGCCAAATTCATCGCCGGCGGCATCGACCGCTTCGTTGACCCCGTCGGTATAAAGCAGCAGGCAGTCGCCGGGTTCCATGTCAAAAGTGAAGTCCTTGGTGACCCGTTCGAAGACGCGCCCGCCGTCGATCCCAAGGGCGAGGCCGGGAGGTTTCAGGGTGGTGACTTGGCCGGTGCGTTTGGAGAAATGCAGCGGGGCATCATGGCCGGCCCGGGACATGGTGATGCGGGGGACATGGCGGTCGAGCACGCAGTAGGCGAGGCTGATGAACATGTCTTCCCGGATGTCGCCGAAAAGCATGCGGTTGACCTTGGCGAGGGCGGCGGTGGGGGACAGTTCGCCGGCGGCCTGACCGCGCAGGAGGGCCCGGCAGGTGGCCATCACGAGGGAGGCCGGAAACCCTTTGCCTGACACATCGGCAATGACGAGGCCCATGTGATTTTCATCGAGGGGGATGAAATCATAATAGTCTCCGCTGAGCACCTTGGCCGGCAGGTTGGAAGCGGCGATCAGATAGTCCCCCATCTCCGGGGCGGTTTGGGGCAGCAGGATGCGCTGCACCTCGCTGGCAGAGCGGAGTTCCTCCTCCATGCGGCGTTTGTCCATCGCCTCCTGCTGGATGATGGCATTGGCCAGGGCAAAGGCTCCCTGTTCCGACGCGGAGCGGAATACGTCGAAGGCATGGGCGGTAAAGGGCCCCCGCGAGAGATGCCGGGTCACCGCCAGCACGCCCATGCGCCGGGGACCGATGGAAAGCGGACTGGCCATCACAGCGTGTTCCGCCTGGGAAGGGAGCAGATGGCGGAAGAGGGCATGCCATTGGCTGAGCGGGCCGAAGTGAATGGGGCCCTGCGCTTCGAAGCACTTGCCTAACACCCCTTCCTCCCGGGGCACCGCCTTCATTTGGAGAAAACTGTGAAGCGCTTTGCCGGCGGGCTGCGAGGCCATTTCCTCCGGCAGATCAATCAGGGGAGCCGCCGATTCCATCAGACTGACCGGGACCAGATGGGTGCCCTGCCGCGGATCCAGCAGATAGAGGGCTCCGCCATCCGCATCCACCACCCGGCTGACCCCGCGCACGATTTCATCGTGGAGGGCGCGCAGGCTCTGGTCATGGCTCAGGGTTTCGCCAATTTCGTGGAGGAAGGTGAAGATGCGTGATTCCTCGCCGAGGAGGGCCTCACGTTCGGTCTGCAGATCCCGGATCAACCGCATGCCGCGGAGCCTGAAGAGATAGGCCACCATCGCCGCCGTGACAAAACCGGCCGCAAAAATAATCAGGTAGGGCCACATGCGGATGGTAGGGGGATCCCGCCGGTTGCCGGGGCCATCCGCGGATCCGGGGAGCAAAAGAACATGGGTTCCAGATTTTGGGTGGCGGTGGGGTGCCCTCAGTGGGCCACTTGGGCGGGCTCCTTGTCCTGCCGCATCAACTGGATCACATCGCGGAATTTCTCGGCATTGGCGTCCTTGATTCCGGCCAGGGCCTCATGTGCTTCAAGGCAAATCGCCCGTTGGTCCTGCCTGTTGCAGGGGGTGCGGGGCACCGTCGATAGCACCGCCGGTTTCTCTTCTCCTTCACCGGTGGCAGGCGAATCCTCCTGAGGCAATTTCATCCCGTCTTCCACCGCGAAAACTTCGTCCAGCCCCAATCCGCGGAGCAATTCCCCATTTTTCCCCGCCGCGTTCACCACATGCAGGGCCCCGCCCGCATCTTCCAGTTTCACCGCCACACAGGACAGCATCCCCATGAACGTGCTGTCCATGCCACTACATCGCTCCAAGTCGAGCACGATGCGGCTGGCACCCTCCTCAATCCCTTGACGCACAAGGGATTTCAATTCAGCGCTGTTCTGGAAGTTGCCGCGTCCTTCCACGGTTAGCCATACCATACCTTGCAGGGTGCCAGTCGAAATACCGGAAGGGGTGTTCACAGTAGGGGGAAGGGAGGAGGGTTCCTCCACGTAGGACGAACTTAAACGAATCCGAAGCGTTGGTCAAATCCCGCGTGACAGAATCGTTCCGGAAGGTTTCGCCCCGCCGTGGGGACTATTCCAAACCTCTTTCGTAGTCCATGATGCGCCCGAGGGCCTCATAGAGATCCTGCATGACTTCCATGGGGACCATGATGGTATCGCGGCGGCCGCCCACCTTTTCGGTGATCTTGAGGACGCGGCCCCGGCTGTTTTCCTTGAGGTCGAGGAAGAACTCCTTGCGGTCATGGAAGATTTTTTCCGTGAGGAGGGGCGGATTATTCTGCCGCTGATAGTCCCCCCCGCCGCCATAACCGCCCTGGGGGGCGCCATAAGCATCGTTGGAGGATGCGCCGTAGCCGTCTCCCGGCGCGGGCCGGTATGAGTCCTGATAGTAATCCATAGTCGTTCCTGGCTGATTTTTCCTGTGATCTCTTCCTGCCCCGGCCATGGCCGCCGGCATTCCGGTGGTGCGAGCATACCCGGGAGTCCCGGATTGTCCACTGTTTCAATTGGGCGGCGGGCCCGGCCGCACCGGCAGGCGCAGCAGGTCCCAGACCCGGGTGAAAACAGCCGGGGGAAAACCCATCGCGGCTTTGAGATGATAGTCGCGCTCCAAAAAGTTAGGCTCGTCCATGAGAAATTGCGCTGCGGCTGGCGGCAGCAGGCCGCGCCATTGAGCCCAGCAGGCCTGGACCGGCACCGGAAAGTCGCTCCCATGCACCAGCCGGTCATGGTATTCCGGACGGATCAGGGTAGTTAGTCCGGCGCTGCGCAGGGGCAGATTCAACGCGCTGAGGTCGCCGCAGAGATTTGGATAGCGCTGCATCATGGCGAGGAGGGACGGCAGATAATCCGGATCGCCGAGGCCGCTTTTGGTGGCACAGTGGGCAGCGATGACCGTCACGCCGCAATCGAGGGGCAGGCGCAGCGTGGCCGGATCGGCGTAGGCCGGGCAGTATTGCGGCACGGTGTGTTCCCCGCCGGTGTGCGCCAGCAGCGGCAGTCCGGCAGCAGCCACGCGTTCCCAGAAGAGACGGTAGGCAGGACGGGAGCAGTCGATGTTCTGACAATTCGGCAGCAGCTTGAGCAAGGCCGCGCCCTGCGCCAGACATCGGTCCAGTTCATCAAGGGCATCCCGCCGGGCCGGATGGATGGATACGCCGGGCAGGAAGTCAGGATGCTCCCGGGCAAGGCGCAGGACATAGTCATTGGGAATAAACATCGACCCAAAATCCAGCCGGCTCCCGTCATCATGATAGACTTCCTCGTGGGCCAGAATCACCGCATGGGTCAGGGCCGAAGTGCGCAGCCAGTGCAGCAGCAGTGCGACATAGGTTTCATCGAACTCCGGCCGGTCCCACGACACCGTCATCCCCAGCTGATGCAGCATGAAATCCGCGAGCCGCCGGTGCCAGCCGTGCAGTTTCAGACGGCACCCGCTCCCCCGCAGCCCATTGCCGACAATATGCACGTGCATGTCAACCGGCCCGCGGCGGGAGGTGTCGGAGAGCGGGTGGATCGGAGAATCAGCGCGGGCGGAATCGGTCATGGTCAATAGGTGAAACATGGGGATGGGAACCGAACCTGCTGCGGATGCAAAAATTTCATTGCACAATAAAATCATTGCATCTTCAACGAGGCAGTTGCCAGCAAGACGCCGCTTCACCCCTCGGAGGGCCGGGAAGGATCAAAGAAGATCCGGACATCGGGCTGGGCGGGGCCGAGGATTTGTTGGGCGCGCTTCAGGGCGTTGCGGGTGGAGAGGTTGGGGTTTTGAGCGGATCCCACGAAGAGGTTTTCGCGGCCCACGATCTCCACCATGCCGGCATTTTTGAGCACGCGGTAGACTTCCTTGCTCAGGCCGCTGATCAGGAGTTCGCGGCCGTCCTGGCGGAGAAAATCGGTGAGTTCCTGCAGGGCCATGACGCTGGTGGCGTCAAGGTGGCGGGCATTTTTCAGGCGCAGAATAATAATGCGGAGGTTGGGGTCGGCGGCGGTCTGTTGGATTTGGTTGCGGAAGAGTTCGGCGGCTCCAAAAAACAATTCACCTTCCACATGCACGATGGAGATGCCGGGATTCGAGCGGTTCAGGGCGGCGGGACGTTCGGTGAGGGAACCTTCCGGGGTGAAGTCATATTCCACAAGGCTGGGACGCGCGGCCTGGCGGAGATACAGCACGATGCTGGTGGCGACGCCTACAAAGATGGCAATGTAGAGCGGCATCAGCAGGGTGCTGACAAAGGTCACGATGACGGTCACGGCATCCGGCCGGGTGGCGCGTAGACAAATCCGGAGATGGGCCTTGTTGATCAGGGTGATTGTCAGGCCCATGATCAGGGCGGCGAGGGCGGCCTGGGGAATGAAGGTGACGGCATGGCCCAGCAGGAGGGCTCCGCCGAGGCAAAGCAATCCGCAGATCAGGCTGCTGATCTGGGTCCGGGCTCCGCTGTTGAAGTTAAGCATGCTTCGGGTCAGGCTGCCGCTGACGGGCAAGCCGCCGCAAAAGGCGCTCCCAAGATTGGCCACGCCGCAACCAAACATGTCCTGATTCAGGTCCGGCCGGTCGCCGCTGCGGCTGGCGAGAGACTTGGTCATGACCGAGTTTTCGAGAGCGGCCAGAAAAGCCACCGCAAAGGCGGGTCCCAGCAGCATGGAAATGCGGTCCCATGTGCGGGGGTCGGCCAGTTGAGGCAGGGCCGGGGCCAGATCCCGGAAAGAAAAAGCCTGAAGTCCTTTCACCGGTATGCCGCGCCATTCCATGACGTAGGCCACTCCGGCCATCAGCGTCAGGGTGATGGCAAAACAGGGCAGGCGTTTCAGCCGGGGATGGCGGAGCAGGAGAAAAAACACCAGCAGGCTGGCGCCGCTGATGAAGAGATCGGTGCCTGCAAAATGAGGGAGGTTCCTGACGGATTCGGCCAATAGCATGACAAAGGTCCGCGCTCCGCCGCTCCGGTATTCTGAGCCGATGCCAAGGGCGTCCGGCAATTGGCTGGCCATGATCAGCAGGGCGGCACCGGTGATATACCCCACAATGACGCTGCGGCTGATGTATTGGATCAGGTCTGCCATCCGCAGGACTGCTCCCAACACCAGCATGCCTCCCGCCATCAATGCAAGGATCGCCAGGAGAACCGGGCGGTCTGCAGCGCTGAAAGCCGCCATGGAACTGAATAACATCAGGGCGGTGGCATTGGTGGGACCCAGATTGGTGTGGCGGCTGTGCGCAAAAAGGGGGCCAAGGATGGAACCGATGGCCGCGCAGATGATCCCGGTCGCTTCCACCGGCAGTCCCGCGATCTTGGCGCAGGCCATGCCCTGCGGAATGGCCAGCAGGGCGACGTTCACGGCCGCCTTCAGGTCTGCCCAAAAGGAGGTTAACGAATAATGGCGCAGGGTCTGCCGCAGGGGAAACAGCCGCAGTTTCCGTCCGCTGGTGCCATGGAGTTTCCCAATCACGGGCACCGGAGCAGAAGTTGGCGGAGCAGACACAGGAAAAGCGGGATTTGCCCTCACGCATAATAGCTTCCCGCCCGGGAGCAAAGCAAATCGGTGCCCCGCCGGACGATGAATGCCGCGCCGCGGCCGGAGCGGAGGCTTAAACCGGGGCCGCAGTCCGCTGCCGCCGCATCTATTTATTCAGCGTTTCATCAAGGTTGAGCACCTGATTGGCGATCAGCGTCCATGCAGCCAGTTCCACCACCGGGACGGAAGGGTCGGGTTTGGTGGCCCCGGTCGCCACCAGTTTGGCGGCTTCGTCCGGAGCGGCTTCATATTCTTTGGTCAGATTGATCAGGGAGGCGACCAAGATTACCTGTTCTTCCGGGGTCAGGGGGCGGCTCAGGACGCGTTGGGCCAGGTCGTTGAGCCGGGCGATGGTGGTGGTGCCGGCTTGTTTCAGGATTTGCTGGGCGAGCACCCGGGCGGCTTCAATGAATTGGATATCATTCAGGGTATTGAGTGCCTGCAGCGGGGTATTGGTGCGTTCCCGTTTGACGGTGCAGTTTTCCCGGGCTGGAGCATTGAAGTTATCCATGCTGGCCGGCGGGGCGGCGCGTTTCCAGAAGGTATACATGCTGCGGCGGTAGAGGTTTTCCCCGGTATCCGCTTTGTAGTTGCGCGTATCGCTCTCCGGCATGGCCACGGCGTCCCAGATTCCGTCCGGTTGATAGGGCCGCACGCTGGGGCCTCCGATTTTTTGAACCAGCAGGCCGGAGGTGCTGAGGGCATAATCCCTGACCATTTCTGCATCCATGCGGAAGCGCGGGCCCCGGGCCAGCAGTTTGTTGGCAGGGTCCCTTGCCAGCAGTTCCGGGGAAATTTTGGCCTCCTGGCGGTAGGTGGCGGAGGTGACGATCAGGCGGAAGAGGTCCTTCACATTCCACCCCTTTTCGCGGAACTCAACGGCCAGCCAGTCGAGCATTTCCGGATGGGTGGGCAGTTCGCCGCTGATGCCAAAGTCCCCGGAAGTGGCGACGAGGCCGGTGCCGAAGACTTCCTGCCAAAAGCGGTTCACGGTGACGCGTGCCGTCAGGGGATGCTCCGGGCGCAGCAGCCATTGGGCAAATCCCAGCCGGTTGCGGGGCAGATCCTCCGGCATGGGGGGCAATACCGCCGGGGTGGCCGGCGTGAGGCGTTCCCCGCGTTTATCGTAAGCTCCACGCATCAGCAAATACGCTTCAGCCTCACCGTCTTTTTCCTGCATGACATGAGTCACCGCACTGCGGGCGCGGATGACGGCCTTTTCCTCCTCCAAGTCTGCCAGTTCCTGTTTCAGGTTCGAGGACGGTTCATCAAGGGTCAGCAGATACCAGTCAAAAACCCGTTGGATTTCTTCACTGCTGCGTTGGTCCGCCGGTTTGGTCAGGATAGCGGCCAACTGGGGGGACCGGGCCAGTGAGGCCACTTCCCCGGCAGGAAGCGCCCGGTTATACAAACGCACATCCTGCAGCAGAACACCATCAACCCGGGATCCCTCCCGGCGCTGGCCCAATTTGAAAGGGGTATCGCCCTGCAGGCTGTTCTTGAGGGCATCCACATCGATTTTTTTCGGCTGAACCGATCCATTGACATAAAGGTTCACGCCTGCGGCCTTGCCGGAGCCGTCATAGGTTACAAATACGTGCTGCCACTTCTCCGCCTCAATCGGTTTCCGGGTCACTACCTTGATGGCATCTTCGCTCCACTTGCTGATCAGGTGGGTGCCGATCCGCCCATTTTCCACATAGAGGTCCCACCCCCGGAAGTCCTTGCTTTCATCCATGCGGGCGAATAGAGAGCCTGAAGGTCCATTTTTAGGAAGCTTGACCCACGTGCCAAAAGAAAACGGTTTGTCCCGTTCAAAGCCATCCTGAACAGGGAACTCCACCGTGGCCCCCGGCGTGATGCGGTAGCCTTTCCCGTTGACCGGTCCCTCTTCTGCCGCAATTCCCGCCGATGCCGGGGCTTGGAGTTTGCCTGAAGGGGTGTGTGCCGTCACCGTCTGTTCTCCGGTTTCATCAAGCGGCACGTGAATGAGGGTGTTGCCGGTGCTGCTCCGGGTTTGGAAATAATCCGGATTTATGTTAGCGAGCCAGCGGTCGAAGTCCGGCCGTGCCGTCTCCTTGCGGGCCTCCAAGCTATTCTGGCTGGCGGTGAGGGCAGCGGCCAATTCGTCCCAGCGGGTCCGGTCTTCCCTGGGCGGCACCACCACCACGGGCGGCGTCCCCGCGATGTTGCCGTCCATCGCGTTTTGGGTAGTGTTGTTGAAGAAGGCCGCGAGTTGATAGAATTCCTTCTGGGATACCGGATCAAACTTATGATCATGGCACACTGCACACCCCGTGGTCAGGCCCAGCCATACGGCACTGGTGGCTTCCACGCGGTCGCGGGCGTAGAGCACGAGGTATTCTTCGGCAATGGCGCCCCCTTCGTTAGTGGTGATATTGCAGCGGTTGAACCCGGAGGCAATCTGCTGCTCCAGGGTGCGGTTGGGCAGGAGGTCGCCGGCGATCTGCTCGACGGTGAACTGATCAAACGGCTGATTCCGGTTGAAGGCTTCCGTGACATTCTCCCGGTAGTGCCACATTTCACGGTAATTGTCGAAGTGGATGCCATGAGTGTCCGCATAACGGGCATAGTCCAGCCAGTAACGGGTGCGGTGCTCTCCCCATGACGGCGAGGCCAGCAGGCGGTCCACCATTTTTTCGTAGGCCTGCGGATCGGGATCTTTGACAAAAGACTCCACAGCGGCCGGCTCCGGCGGCAGGCCGGTGAGATCCAGACTGACGCGGCGCGCGAGAGTGCGGCGATCCGCTTCCGGAGAAGGCTGAAGCTTGGCCGCATCCAAGCCGGCGAGCACAAATTGATCGACAGGATTTTTCACCCAAGCCGGATTGGAGACCGGGGGCAGGGCAGGGCGCTGGGGGGCGATGAAAGACCAATGCGGTTCGTATTTGGCCCCTTCGTTAATCCAGCGTTTGAGGGTTTCAATCTGCTCCGGCTTCAGGGTCTTGTGTGATTCCGGAGGCGGCATGATCTCGTCCGGATCCTTGGCCAGCGCCCGTTTGATGACTTCGCTTTCGTCCGCTTTCCCCGGAATCAGGGAAACAAAGCCATCCTTGTTCGCGGAAACGGCGGCTTCATGGGAATCAAGCCGCAGCCCCGCTTTGCGCGAAGCGGAGTCCGGGCCGTGGCAGTTGAAGCAGTTCTCCGAGAGAATGGGCCGGATGTCGCGGTTGTAACTCACAGGCCCCCCGGGTGCCGCCAAGGCAGGGGTGGCCAGCAACGGCAGCAGGCATAGTCGGATCGGCAGAGGCAGAGGGGCAATCATGGGCAATTCAGGATACACCGGGAAGACGGTGGGGGGAAAGCAAGGATACGTGTTTTTTGGCTTAAGCTTTCCTCTGGGACTCTCCCCACCTCAACAGATACGCCGGGAGCGGGGAGAACAGCCGTCCCGGCTGTCCTGCCGGGTGCCGAAGCCTTGGCCAAAGTAGCCATCATCGCTCCGCGTGATGAGCGCACACCCCGTCACCCCGGAAAAATTCTCTGCTCCCACTATTGATCGCTTATCCAAGGTGATGCCCACGGACGGACGCGCCAATGCTCATCACGCGGCGCGATGATGGCTACTTTTCCGCAATCGCCGCCACGCCGGGCAATTCCTTGCCTTCGAGGAGTTCGAGGCTGGCACCGCCGCCGGTGGAGATGAAGGTCATTTGGTCGCCCACCCCGGCCTTTTTGACCGCCTTCACGCTGTCGCCTCCGCCGATGATGGTCTTGGCGGAAGTGTTGGCGGCAATGGCTTCGGCAATATCAAAGGTGCCCTTGGCGCAGGCCTTGATTTCAAACACGCCCATGGGACCGTTCCATAGCACGGTTTTTGCCCTGGCAATTTCCTCACTGAAGAGCTTTACGGATTCAGGCCCGATATCCACGCCTTCCCAGCCGTCGGGAATGCTTTCGCCCGGCGCTGTGAATTTGGTCGTGCCCACTGCCATGGCAGCGAAGTCGAAGTTGTCCGTGATGAGGGCATCCACAGGGATGAGGAATTTCACGCCGCGTTCTTTCGCTTTGGCGAGGGCAGCTTCGGCAATGGGTTCCCACTCGGGTTTGTAAAGGCTCTTCCCGATCCCGATGCCCTGCACGAGTTTGCGGAAGGTATAAGCCATGCCGCCGCCGATGATGATGGTGTCGGCCTTCTCCAGCAGGGCATTGATGACGCCGATCTTGTCACTCACCTTCGCCCCGCCCAGAATCACCACAAACGGGCGGTCCGGGGATTGCAGTTCGTCGTGCATATAGGTCAGTTCCTTTTCCATCAGCAGACCGCTGACCGCCGGCAAAAAGGCCGCCACTCCGGCCGTGGAACTATGGGCGCGGTGCGCGCTGCCGAAGGCGTCGTTGACAAAAATCTCCGCCAAAGCGGCGAACTGCTTGGCTAGCTCCGCATCATTTTTTTCCTCACCCGCATGGAAACGCACGTTTTCCAGCAGCAGCACGCCGCCATCCGGCAGGGCCTTGGCTGCGGCCTCGGCTTCCGGGCCGGTGCTGGTTTCGGAAAACGCCACATTGATGCCAAGCAATTTGCTGAGAGCCCCGGCCACGGGGCGCAGGCTCTGTTTTGGATCCACCTGACCCTTGGGACGTCCGAGGTGGCTGCAGAGAATGACCTTGGCCCCCTTATCGATCAGATATTTCAAAGTGGGCAGGGTTTCCTCAATGCGGGTGGCATCGGTGATCACCATGGATCCGTCTTTCTCCTCCAACGGCACGTTGAAGTCCACTCGCACGAGGCAACGTTTGCCGGTCACTTCAATGTCACGGATGCTTTTCTTGGCCATAAGTCAGGTTGGTGGGGGTGGTGGGGGTGGTGGGATGAATGAAAACCGGAAAACGGAAGCCGCGCCGTAGTCTCGGCACCGGCAAAATGCAATCGCCGCCTGCTGCTTTGCCGGGGCGGTAACGCCATCCGGCCTGATTGCCCGGAGCGACCAGGGCGGACGGGCAATTCGGTTTCGGTGCCGGATAAATCAAAACGGACTTTTTCAAATATTCCGCTTTAATTAACGACGGCTTCCCCGCAATACCCGCAGACGGAGGCCGGGATGACTCCACGAGGACACGCCGGCCCTCCGGCTGGAGAACTTCGCTGACGTATTCTGGTTTCGCGGCGTCGTGGAGGCAGACATGGCTCACCACCCGGTTGGGTTGAACGGTCGTGTTCACGGTGACCCGCAGGACCTGTCCGCTAATTACCGGGATCCGCCGGAAAGTTCATGGTTCATTTGGGAGGAGCTTTGATGAAGTTTCCATCCAGCCTTTTGGGAAAGATGCGGCCATCTCATCCGCTTGGATTAGCTGAGCACCTTTTTCTTCGATTTTGTAAGGGAAAAGCAGAACCTCATTGGCTGATGCTGGTCCGTAAGGCACCATTGCAGCATCCATTAAAACCGGGTTCAGTAATTTGGATTCGATCTCGAAATAATCCCCTCCACGCTGGCGAACCGTGGAGTGTTTGGGGCCATGATGGAGCAGTTCCAAGGCAAAAATCCGGTCCGCGCTGGTTTGGTTTCCCACGAAGATAGAAGCAAGATTTCCTAGCTTTGGATGATTGGCGTAGAGCTTATCTTTGATTGAGGCGCTTGCACCCACGCTGAAAGTCCAATCGTCAGCAGCAAGATTTGAAGTAGGCAAGGTAACTTCCTGACCGTGGAACGTCCGCTGCCATTCCAGCAAATCATCCGCTTTGACAAAGCGGCAGGACGGGGTGCCGGCTTTGGCAAGGAAGAGCAGGCAGACGTAGTTGGTGGCCCCGGGGAAAATCTGCTGGTCACCGAAATGGACGACGTGGCGGAGCTGGCGGTTTTTGGAGATGAGTTCGCGGAGGGGCTGGCCGTATTGGGCGTTGAAGAACTTGTGAGGGAGGATGTAGGCGAGTTGGCCGTGGGCGTGGAGGAGTTCCAGACCGCGCTCGACGAAGCAGACGTAGAGGTCGTAGTTCCCCTTGGAGGCGGAGTGGAAGCGCTGCTTGAAGTAGTCGGCGAGTTCGGGGTCGCTTTTTTTGAGGGTTTGGATGCGGATGTAGGGCGGGTTGCCGAGCACGAGATCGAATCCGTGGGGGGAGACATCGCTGCCGAGGGTGAGTTCCATCTGGCCTTTGGAGGCGCGGTTCAGGGTTTGGGACCCAGTTTGGACGGCCGCGCCCTGTTCCGGGAGATCGTCCCGGAAAAAGACTTCGGCGAAATCGAAATGCCAGAGGAAGGAAGGATTGGCAGGATCGGCCAGTTTTTCCTCGACGCGGCGGAGGATGGTGTCCTGGGCAGAGGCTTTTTCGCGTTTGGCAGAGGTGGCCAGTTTGAGGATGAGGTCGGCTTCTTTGGCGGCTTCCGTGAGGGCGTGGAGGCGGCCGAGGTCCGCCTGATCAAGGGAACGGAGGCGGGCGGTGTAGCGGCCTCTTTCCTGGGCGATGGCGAGGAGAATGATGGCGGCGTAATGGCCGTGGATGGCGAGGCGGGCGCCACGTTTTTCCTGCACCTTGCTGGCGGCGTAGAATTGATGCTTGGCCTTGGTGAGCGCGGTAATGTGATTCCGCGCATCGCCAGGGAGGGAGGCGGCATCAAGACGCAGACGCTGGCCATGGAAGAGTTCCAGGAGGGAATTGACGGCGCGGATTTTGAAATCAAGATTCGGCAGTGGCTCCAGTTGGCGCAGGGCTTTCTGGAAGGCGGTCTGGCTGCACTTGAAGGGATCCGCCTTCAGCTCATGATCGACCATGAGGGAGAGCCAGAGGCGGAGCTTGCACAGCTCGATGGCGGGCACTTGGAGATCGACACCATAGATGACCTGCTCGATGATTTGTTTTTTGGTTTCGTAAAGCCAAGTGGGATCGCCCTCGGCAGGATCCTGGCCGCGACTGCGGGTCTCGCAGAGGCGGATGACATTGAGCATTTCATGGAGAAAACCGAGGGGGAAGGCCCCGGAGCCGACGGCGGGATCGCACATGCGCAGCGCGAGCAGGAGTCGGGCGAGGGCGGCGGCTTCCTCGGCGGTGAGGAGTTTTTCGAGCTTTCGTTGGCTTTCGTCATCAAGGCCTTCGGACGCATCAAGGGCCAGCAGTCCATCGATGCGAAGCCGGGCGTCGGGCTGCCCGGAGAAAGGCGGCTGATTTTCCAGCCAACCGGCGAGGGCTTCCCGGCAAAGATAGTGGACGATGGGGCGCGGGGTGTAGTGGCTGCCGGTATCGTGACGGCGGGACTTTCCGCCGGTATCACTCTCCTCGCGCTGGAGGACAAGGGCTTCAAAGACGCGGCCCAGCATTTCGGGGTCGATGGCGACTTCCACGCTGGAGGGGGAGTCCTCCACGATGGTGAAGTTATACCGGTCCAGGAGATCCTGGAAGACGGTGCGGAAGACGGCATTGGAAACATCCAGGGATCGGCGGCGCTGGATGTCAGGATCATCCGCGCCGGCTTCATCGCTGAAGAGGCCGCCATTAAGAAAAGGCACGTCGTGCGGGAAGGCGGGGGTGAGACCGGGCTCGGTGCTGAGACACTCGAAGAGCGGGCCAAGGAAACTGCGGAAGAAGGTGCAGCCGGGCTGGTCCGCGTGGGGCTTGAAGGCATCCGTGAGGAAAGTGCGGCTGCGGTTCAGCCAGCCTTTCCGCTGGACGAAGTAGAGGAAGACGAGGCGGTTCAGCAGGGTCTGGGCCTCGGTGCGGCAGGTATCCTGACTCCAATCTGGATGGGTGGTTTCCAGCCCGGCGGCGATGTCGCTGACGCGGCGGGAGAAGTCGTTGAAGAATTCTTTGTTGAGCTTTTCGACAGAGAAGGCGTCGATGAGATCAGGAAGAGAGGCGGCGGCTCCCAGTCTGAGCAATAACTCGAAGCGCTGGGCGGCGGTGGTGCAGGCTTCATCCGGGCCGAGGTAGTAGGTGAAGCGCTTGGGGGCGGTCTCGGTTTTGGTGGTTTGGGTGCCTTCGCCGGTAAAGGTGAGGGAGGACTCGCGGGCGACGAAGGAGAGGCGGAAGTTCCGGTCCTTGGAATCGGTGAAGATAGCAAGAACGCCGGTGGCGCTTTCCTGATCGATGAGCCGGGCGATGCGGTTGCGCAGGCCAACCCGGTTCCGCATGAGGTTGGTGGAAGCGGGAACGGGCTGCTCAATGAAGGCGATGCGGCGGCCATCCGCCAGCATGGCGCGTCCGAGTTGGAAACCGTCAGGAAGGTCTTCGCCGGGATGGGTGACCGGCTGCGGGGCGGCGAAAATTTCGGCAGTGGGGAAGAGGGCCTTCAGAAAATCACGCCATGCGTCCCGGCGGTAGCCGTCTGGATGGGAGAGGAGCTGGCGGATGGAGTCGGTGGTCATTTTTTACGGGAGGGAGATTTTTTGGCCGGGGCCGGGGCTGGCGCGGCGGCTTCCGGGAGCATGGCGCGGGCGCGGCGGACGGCTTGGTGGAGCTTGCGTTCGAGGGCGGCTTTGGGCAGGATTTTGGTCCAGTAGGAGGAGACTTTGATGCCGCTTTTGCCAAGGTCGAGCAGTTCGATGGTTTCCTCATTCCGCCCGGCGCAGAGGATGAGGCCGATGGGAGATTCCTCGTTTTCCCGGCGTTCGTGACGGTTCAGCCACGCGAGGTAGAGTTCCATCTGGCCTTTGTCGGCGGGTTTGAATTCGCCGAGCTTCAACTCAATGGCGACGAGGCGGCCGATATTCCGGTGATAGAATAACAAATCCAGATAATGATCGATGCCGTCCACGGTAATGCGCTTCTGGCGTTCGAGGAAGGCGAAGCCGGTGCCCATTTCAAGAATGAAGGACTCCATCTCGCGCAGGATGGCGGACTCCACGTCCTTTTCCGCATAGCTGTCGCGCAGGCCGAGAAAGTCCAGAAAATAGGGGTCGCGGAAGACAAGATCGGGAGTGATCCGGTCTTCCCGGCGCAGGGCATCCAGTTCTTTGCGGATGAGCTTGTCCGGCTTTTTGGAGAGGGCGGTGCGTTCGTATAACATGCCGCCGATTTTGCTTTCGAGGGTGCGGGTGCTCCATTTTTCGATGCGGCACATCTCGGCGTAGAAGTCGCGTTTCAGCGGATCGTCGAGGCGGATCACATTCACAAAATGCGACCAGCTCAATTGCGCAGACAGTGCCTGCGCAATTGGAAGGTCGGGGAAAACCTCCGCAAAACGGATCATCTGCTCCAGATTCCGTTTGGAATAGCCCCGCCCGAACTCTAACGTCAATTGCGCAGACAGTGCCTGCACAATCTTTTCACCATAGTCTGCCCGCTTCATTTGAAGCACATCCTGATGAATGCGCCGGCCGATATGCCAGTAGAGCAGCGTCAGGGCGGTATTGGTGGTTTGCGCCACATATTCGCGGGCACCGAGAATGAGTCCGCGGACCTCGGCCAGGAGTGGTTTTCGGCGCTTGGCCGGAGCGGCCAGGGGGGGCTTGGAGAGAGCGGGCTTCTTTTTCATGCCGTGAAGGATTCCGACAGGATGATGCGCGGCAGGGCGGCGGTGCTGACGGCCTCGCTGGGGTGGGAGGGAGGCGCAGCAGGGACGGGCTGTTCCGTATCCAGCGGGAAGGTGCGGAGGAGGGCCACCAGCTTGTCTGCGAGGACGGAGGGGGTGACTTTGACGGTCTGCACGGATTTCTGGAGTTTGTTGATGTCCTTCTGGAGGTTGGTTAATTTGGCGCGGCGGACGGCGAGTTTGGCGGCGCGGATGAGGTCTTTTTCGCCGCCGGACAGGAGGTCCAGTTTAAGAAAGGCGTCGAGGAATTCCAAGGCGCGGCGCTCGTTGGGTCCGTTTGGTGCTGACATCGTCGATGAACTGCAGGATGCCCTGCTCCACCTGCGGGGAATATTCCGCATCCTCAATGTCCTTGAGCAGGCTGGATTTCATTTGGGCCAGAGTTTCGCCTTCCGCCCCGTGGAAGAGCAGGCCTTTTTTCTGGTAATCGGCAATGAGCGAATCAACGTTGATGCCCACCAGCAGGCGCACTTCGGAGACGTGCTCCAGGAAAGGCCGGACCGCAAACCACCCGGAGGAACGTAGATAACCCACCAGAGCATCAAAAGCCGCAAGGTCCTTATTCGAGGAAAAGACCCCCGCGAATTTGGCGAAAAGGGTTTGTTGGCCGTGGTTCGTGAAAAAGCGGGTAGACATTAATTTTCCCTGGGTGACCAACATTGGACGGTTATTTTGCCGACCTCAAGGCATTCCCCGAGGAAATCCCCTTTGCCATCCCTCCCATCAAAATCTTTCCAACACCAAACCGCGCGCCGCACCCTTTCCAGGGCCGCCTTTCAAAACATGCAGCTCCCCGCCAACAATCCCGTGATCGTGGTTTCTCCCTGTCTCCGGGCAGGCACCACCTTGGTGCAGCGGCTGCTTTGTTCCGCTCCCAACACGCTCGTCTATGGCGATGGGGTGGGTCAGGAGATGGAATTTTTTGCCAGGTATGCGGCGGTGAAGGAACAAATGCTCGGCTTTCAGGAGGGAACGGCCATTCCCGTCCGGACGGCGGTGTTGTCCGGCAATACGGACGACTTCATCACAACACTCGCTCCGCCAATGGCCGATCACGTGGATGGCCTGCGGCGGGCCGCCCTGACATGGCTGCAGGTTTGCGCGGAGGACGCAGCGCGGGCCGGCAAATCCGTCTGGGGTTGGAAGCTGGCCGGGACCGATCCGGTAGCGTTGCCGCGTCTGGCGCAATGGCTGCCGGAGGCCAAGTGGATATGGATCGAGCGGGACCTGCGGGATTGCTTCCGCTCCGCCAAGGCCGCAGGCATGGTGGTGGGGGCGGAGGAGGCTGCAGTTTTTGCGCGCCATGCGGCGTCGTCGCGGGCGGCCTTTGCGCCCTTGGTGCCGTGTGCGCTGGTGCTTTACTATGAAGAAATGCTAACAGATCCCGACAGGGCCGTCAGCCTGTTGGAGTCACACTCGGGTGCCCGTGGGATCCAACGGGCGGTTTTTGAGGTGAAAGTGAACACCCCGGGCGTCCGGCAGATCATTCCCCCGGCTGAACTCACGGGGGCAGAGGAGGCGGCTCTGGTTCAGATTCTGTGAGGAGTTGGTGGGGGGGCTGGACATTCCGGAGTGCCTCCAGTTGTTGAAAAGCCGGCACCAACACCGGAGCGGCCAGTTTTTCCAGACGGAGGCGGACAATTGCCGGCACGTCGGGTCCGGCTTCCTGCAGGTAGGCGGAGCCGGGATTTTTACTATGATAGCGGCACCGGTTGGAGAGGGTTTTCCGTTCCGCCGGAGTGAGGGAAACGCCGAGTCGCTCCACCGTGCCGGCAGGATCACGGCAAAATTGCTCATAGCTCAAAAGGGAAAGATTTCCGCAGGACGCATGCGCCACCGCCTGTTGGAAAACCGATGTCAGGACACAGACTGCGTAACCATCAAGATCGGAAGGATCGATTTGGTCAGCGGACAGGCCAAAGGTGGATGGAGGCAGCAGTCCCGGAACCATCTGGCTGCCGCGCTGCCGATGGTGTGAATGGAGAATTTCGACCGGATGCCGGTAGATAAACCAGCAGGGGGTGGAGGGGAAAGCCTGACGGATCACGGATAGCCAGGGGAGATGCCAGCTGTCAAATTTGATGAAAAACTGCCGGTCTGCCATGGCGCGCCGTTGACCGAGCCAACCCATCACCTTTTGCACAAGGGTGGCCTTGTCACCGGCTCCGATGGGCAGTTGAAGCACGTCGTCGAGAATGGGTGGCTCAGCCATCACGATGCTTCCCGGGACTTGACCAAGGAGCTGGGTCAACAGGGTGGACCCGCAGCGCGACGCATGGAAAATAAAGGCATCAGGACCGATGCAGGGCGGGGTCGGATTTTCATGGAGTGCTGCCAGAGTTGTCCAGTGCACCACATTATCAGCCGCGCGGGCCCGGCGCAGGCTGTCTTCGAAAAAGGGTTCTGTGAACTGGATGCCGGAAAGGTCCTGCCAGGAAAGCAGGACATCGCCCCCGGAGGCCTTGCCCAGGGCCACGGGATACCATCCGGGTGCCGGGTTCATCCCGCCGCGGCTTCGCGTAGTTCCGAGCCCAGCCAATCGTTCACCAGGGCATCAATCACCAAGTGAACCCGGTCGGTGGTTCCGTTGTTTTTTACTGAATGGGGATCGGCGAGGCGCAGATACCAGGAGGACCCCGGCGTCATGGGGACGTGAGTCCCGTTGAGCAGGAATTTCACCTCCGGATTAGTGGTGATGGGGATGTGCATGCGGACCTGCCCCAGTTCCGCACTCAGGTCATGATCCCGATGTTCCTTGATTTCGGATCCAGCACCCAGCCTCATCAGGCGCACACTTTGCAGCGGACACTGAAAGCCGGCCAGCACCTGCTGAAGATAGGGTGCCTGGCCCAGAAAAGGCGTGTTTGCAAAGCTGGTGCAGCCAGGATCCGAGTAAATCATCATCACCGGATGGGTGGCCCCCGCCGGCCCCCGCAGGGGGAGCACGTCCCACTTCCCCTGGTAGTTTTGAGTCACAAAATGCTCCACCCACGGTAGCTGTTCCAGAGTCTGCAGGTCATCGCCCAGCTGGACTGGATCATAGCTCCGGGATAATTTTAATCGGTCAGGCAAACGATGCATCGCGGCGTAGGAACGACGGGGGACGGGTGGTGGATCAATGGAGCGGCGCAGGGGATGCCGCGAAAAGGCTGACGGTTGCGGGGGCAACTACAACCGTGGTATTTTGGAAATGGAAAAGATGGCAGGAAAACGGGGATTTTTTGAGAAAAGATGCAGTCTTTTCTGGTTTTTCAGATTTTTTATGATACCAAGACGATCATGACAACAGGGGAACCAAGCCGCCGCCATTTCATCACTGCCAGCGCGATGGCACTGGGAGCGTGGATGACCTCATCCGCGGCGATGGGGGGGCAGGCAGGGGCAGGGGACTGCACTGAAAGCCTTGAGGAGGCCTTGCGCCATTTTACTTCCGGCATCCGGCGAACCGTTGCTCCGGATGGTTCGGTCGAATTGATTTGCCGCATGCCAAATGCCTTTGCGTTTGGTTGTGCCACATCAAACCTGGCTGGGCTGGGATACCAGGCCAGGGCGTCGGGAAACCGGATCACTTTGAACCACCATGGCCGGACCGTGCGGCTTGTGCTGCAGCACGGGACATAAAACTCCTGCGGCAATCTGATATTCGCCAATGACTCCACTGCTTGATAAAATGACGGCTTTCCTGACGGAACTTGGTGTCACGTGCCGGTATGGCAGCCTTGAGGAACCAGGTTTTCTCCCGGGGGTGTCCATCGTGGAGGGCGGTTTGGTGATTGATCCTGACAAGCTGACCTGGCCCGGAGACGTGCTGCATGAAGCAGCCCATATTGCGTTGGCTCCCCCCTCGCGCCGCCCGGCACTGGGCGGGAAACTCGAAGTGACTCCTGCGGAGGAAATGGCCGCCCTTGCCTGGTCCTATGCGGCTGCGGTCGGGGCTGAAGTGGACCCCGCCGTGGTTTTCCACGAAGGGGGTTACCGCAAGGGAGGGGCGCAATTGGTGGAACAGTTTGCTTCGGGGCTTCCCCCCGGCGGCCCCGGCGTGCCCATGCTCCAATGGTATGGAATGACCCGTTCGTTTCCCCACATGGAGCATTGGCTCCGGGCCTCGGAGGATCCCCGATAATTTGCGCTCTCAACCACCAACCTTGAACCACCCTATTTATGTCCCAGCCTTTCATTGGTGAAATAAAAATGTTTGCCGGCAATTTCGCTCCCCGCGGTTACGCCTTCTGCAATGGTCAGCTTCTTTCGATTGCGCAGAACACAGCGTTGTTTTCGATATTGGGAACGACCTACGGGGGGAATGGGCAGACCACTTTTGGCCTGCCCAATCTTCAGGGGCGTTTCCCCATGCACTGGGGAAGCGGGCCCGGTCTGACCCCCCGCCAACTGGGGGAGACCGGCGGGATTGAGCGCGTGACGCTGCTCACTTCCCAGCTGCCGGCCCACGTGCATGGGATCAATCTCTCCATCAATCCCCCCTGCTCGAATCTGGCCGGAAACTCGGATGTCCCCACCGGCAATGTTCCGGCTGCCAGCGGACAGGCCGAAAATTTCCGCACCCCTCCGGGAAATGCCGCGATGGCACCCATCCCAATTGCCGGAAATACCGGCGCGGCCGGCAACAATACTCCGGTGGAAATCATCAATCCCTTCCAATGCGTATCCTTTATCATCGCGCTGCAGGGAATTTTTCCTTCGCGGAACTAGCTATTTTTCCAGGGGCCCGTCTGCCAATTTTTTCCTGCCGCATCCTATGAACCTCCGCATCCTTCACAGGGCCTTTTTAAGCGCCCTGCTGAGCCCCTCCATCCTTATGGCAGCTCCCGTGCAGTTGGCCCAGGAGTCCTTCGAAGGCGGTGGGGGATCAATCGGCTTCACCACCTCGGTGCCGCAGTTCAGTGAAGCGGGGGAGACGGATTTTTTCTCCGTTATCCCCAACAACGGAAGCAAAATCGAAGGTTTCCGGACCCTGGCGGGGGCCCACGGCAGCATGATTTTCTGCGTCGAAGATATTGACAGCCCCCGCACCTCCCCGGCGGTGGCAGTGCCCGCCTTGCAATACCTCACCACGAATCCGGTCAATATCGCCGGTAAGATCAACACCCAGGTCAGGATCAAACTGGCCGCTCCCGGCCGGAGCACCAGTGCCACGGAGTATGAGAACTTCTCCAACGCGCCGGCCGCCGTTGATTTCATCAAAGTCGAGGTCAGCATCGATGGCGCGGCCTTTCAGCGCATTGCGCAGTTTTCCCCGAGCATGGTGGACGTGGGTTCCACTCTGACGTTTGACGCCGATGGAAACAACGTGGGCGACTCGACGGCAAATCCGCTGACGGCGGCCTTCCAGGACTTCACCTATCCTGTTTCCACCGGAAATACAGTTGCTGTGAGGGTCACCGTCCACAGCAACGCGACCGGAGAATACCTCGCGGTGGATGACATCCGCATTTTTGGTGAGGACACGGCAACCAATCCTCCATCCATAACGGATATTCCCGCCGGCAATCTGGTCTTCACGGAAGGCAGTGCCGCCACCGCCGTGGCCCCGGCCCTGACGCTGACTAACTCGGACAGCGCCAATCTCGCATCCGCCTCCGTGGTGATTTCGCAGGGGCTGGTGCCGGGTGAAGACGTGCTCGCGGCCACGCCCTCGGGCTCCATCACCGCCGGGGACATCGTGTATACGCCTGCCACCGGCACGCTCTCCATTACCCGCAGCGCTCCGGTGTCTGCCTATCAATCCGTGCTGCGCAGTGTCACCTACCGGAATACCAATACGGTCAATCCCTCCACCTCCGCGCGCCGGGTCACGTTCCAGGCCAATGACGGCGTAAATCCAGGCAACAGTCCTTTCCGCGACATCACTGTCATTGATGCGATCATCCCGCAGTCCATTCCCTTCATCGAAAGCTTCGAGACGGACGGTCGCGGCACCCGGTATGCCGTCGAGGGTGGGTTCTCAAATCCGCCCTCCCTCTTCGCCCGCCTGCAGCCGGGTGCGGCCACGGGGCTGGACGGCACCTGGGCCTTCGGAGTGGAAAATGTGGATGACAACCCGGACCTGACCGAGTTGGTGACTTTCAGCCTGAATGCCACCGGGCTGTCCAGCCTGACGGGTTCCTTGCGGGTCGCTGCCCCTGGTGGACCCGTCTACGACGGAGGTGTCACCCCGGACTTCCTCCGCGTCGAAGCCAGTGCCGATGGGGGTGCCTTTCAGAATGTCCTGGCATTCTATTCCGATGCCGAAGTCTCGGGCCATCTGCGTCAGGATACGAGCCCGGCCGATGGGACCAATCTGGG
The DNA here is from genome assembly GCA_038210825.1 of Verrucomicrobiales bacterium. Lineage (GTDB taxonomy): Bacteria > Verrucomicrobiota > Verrucomicrobiia > Verrucomicrobiales > V1-33 > CAIZWU01. The sequence continues at coordinate 53,730 of JBBQWG010000032.1, read as the reverse complement.
CGACGGCACCCAGCTCACCGCAGCCCTCCAAACCTTCAACTTCAACCTGCCCAACGCCAGCAACCTCACGGTCCGCATCCGCGCCTTCACCAACATCGCAGGGGAGCGCATTCTCTTCGACCGTCTGACTGTCGATGGTTTGAATATCACCTTCGCGGTCGCCGGTGCTTCGGGAAGCGAAGCAGTCACCCCCCGGACCTTCACCATCACCCGCACCGGAGCCAGCACCGGGGCGGATACCATCGAATACACCACCACCGGAGTCACGGCTTCATCTCCCGGTGACTTCACCGCGGTTTCCGGCACGCTGGATTTCGCCGCTGGCGAGACGTCAAAGACCATCGACGTTCCCATTATCAACGATAACCTTGTGGAACTGGACGAGACGTTCAGTGTGGCCCTGAGCAATCCCAGCCGAGGCACCGTCACCGGCGGAGCCGCCACCGGGACGATCCTCAACGATGATGCTTCGGTGATTTCGCTGATTGGCGGAGTGGCCACCGAAGGGGATAGCGGGACGACGCCTCTCACCTTCAATATCCAACTGACCAATCCTGTGGACACCGCCGTCGTCTTTGTCCGTGCGACCCAGAGCACCGGCACCGCCACCTCCGGCATTGATTACACCGCCGTGGCCCCCACTGCCACTTCCATTCCGGCTTTGACCACAACCGGCAGCTTCACCGTCGATGTGATAGGGGATCATGAGCCGGAATCCACCGAGACCGTGCCCGTGCAGCTCTCCGGCCTTGATGCGGGCGGGCGAAATGTGACCTTTGCCGGAGGGGCTGCCACCCTCGCCGCCGGCGGTGACATCACCGACGATGATCCGCTGATCGTGCCTGGAAACGGGAGCCTGGGCTTGCAGATTGGAGTGTCAGGAAAACTCACTGCCGCCAGTCTGCTGGCCCTTGCCACGGGCGGCGAAGGACGGCCACTTTCCTTGATCAGTGTCCAGCCGGGGCCCACCTCCGGCGGTGGCTCGGTCAGCCTTGCCGATGGTTGGTTGCTCTATCAGCCGGCTACCGGTTTCAGTGGTGTGGACAGCTTCTCCTACACGTTTTCCGATGGTTTCCAATCCGTCACCGGCACTGTCAATGTGGTCGCTGCCCAGGGCATTGGGGAGACCCAGAATATCCTCAGCACCACGGATGAGGGGACCGGCAAAAGGCTCGTGGCCCTTGGGATTCCCGGACGCAGTTATCAATGGCAGACAACGTCCAATCTGACCACCTGGGACAACCTTGGCAGCTCCATGATTTGTCCTGCTTCCGGCGTGCTCACCCAGCTGGATCCCGGTCCGCTGCCCCCCACCCGTTTTTACCGCATGATCCAGCCCTGATTCAATTCTGCACCCACCTATTCTATGAATCTGAATCTCATGAGGTTCCTCCTTTGTCCCCTCCTCGCGGCCGCTGGCAGCGCTGGGGCCGCCGTGTTTTCCGCGACTGACAATGTGGTCGGAATCATTCCGGACGGCAGTGGCAGCGGGCTTGCCCGGAGTCTCGCCCTGTCAGCACCCGGCGAGCTCATTCTGAGCATGGAAGTGAGCCTCAACATCGGGGCCACTCCAGGGGGAACCGCCTACCTGGGAGATCTCTATGTGTATTTGACCAACGGCACCGCAATTTCTGTGCTAGCGAATCGGCCGGGCAGAAGCGCCGGGTTGCCTTCCGGCTACAGTGACAATGAAACCATAGTGGTGACCTTCACCGGAGGGCCGGCCCCGGATTTTCACCAATACCGCGTTCCTACCACGGGATCGAATGCCATCCCTCTTTCGGCCCCCCTCTCCGGCAACTGGGAGGCAGACGGACGCCTCGCCGATCCTGCGCTGGTTCTCGACACGGATCCCCGCACCGCTGGACTGGGAATTTTCAATGGGGCTCCGGCCGATGGGACATGGAGTCTTTTTACCGCCGATCTTTCCTCTGGAGCCACCCATCAGATCAATTCGTGGAGCATCCGCGTCGTCACCATTCCGGAACCCACTGGAGTGACCTTGGCCCTGCTTGGCCTGCTCGGAGTGGCCCGGCGTCGGCGCTGAGACAATATCCCGGAATGCCCCCTGCCTCGGCGGTTTAATCAGGGCCAGCCTGGACCGGCTCCATCCGAGCGGTTCAACCCATGGTGTCACACCTTGACAAGAATTTCCGGCATTCAGGCCTGACGCGCTGAATCGCTGGCTGGTGCATCGGCGGGAAATCCCCCTTGCCATCGTGGCCCCCTCGCCCTTTTTAGAGGTCTGACCCGCGCCTGCCCTCATGTCGCCTACTCCTCCTGCCCTTCTCATCAAATTTCCCGGCACCAACTGTGATGCGGAAACCGCCCGGGCCCTTGAAGCCGCCGGTTTTACCACCAGCATTGTTCCGGTGTCCCTGATTACGCCGGACCACCTCAAGGCGGCCAAACTGGTGGTCTTCAGCGGGGGATTCAGCTATGGCGACTACGTCATGGCCGGCCGGATTGCCCAACTGGTCAGCGAAGTGAAGTTGGGCGACTCCCTCCAGAAATTCATCGCGGACGGCGGCTATGTTCTCGGCATCTGCAATGGATTCCAGATTATGACCAAACTGGGGGTGCTGCCGGAAGGCAGTCTGATTGACAACGCCAGCGGCCGCTTCCAGTGCCGTTGGGTGAAACTGAAAAACGTGGCCCCGTCCAGTCCCTACCTCGCTGACCTGCCGGACGATTTTGAACTCCCCATCGCCCATGCCGAGGGCCGCTTTGTCGCCGCCGGGAACAAAGCCCAGGAATACATGGACGACGGCCTCGTCGCTCTCACCTACAAGGACGACGTCAACGGCAGCACCCTGAAAATCGCCGGTCTCCAGGACAAAACCGGCCGGGTCTTCGGCCTGATGCCCCACCCCGAGCGTTTCCTGCATCCCGAGGACCACTACGATCCTGACTGGTCCGCCCGCACCCGCCACGGCTGGGGTTATTACCTCTTCCGCAGCGTCTGGCGCGAGATTTCGGGACAACGCAAACTCATCGCCTGATGCTTTGACGGGCCACGGATGGCACGGATTTTACGGATGACACGGATGTTTTTAAATAGCGGAACTTCATCCGACTCCCGGCCTTCAGATTTTTCCAAACCATTTTGCGCGCCTCATCTGTGTTATCTGTTAAATCCGTGCCCGCCGTGGCCTGAACAAGACCCCGTTCCTTCCTGTCCTTTGCGACCTTCTGTTCAAAACCTGCTTTCCGACTTCTGTCCCCTGACTTCTGATTCCTTTCCAAAATGAGCGGCCTAACTTACAAAGATTCTGGTGTTGATATCAAAACGGCCGCCGAACTCGTCGGCGATATCGGCGACCTCCGCCGCCGCACCGAAGGCAAACGCAAGCTGCTAGGGGCCTTCGGCCTCTTTGCCGCCGCCTACGACCTCAGCGATTACAAACAACCCGTCATTGTCACCGGCTGCGACGGCGTGGGCACCAAGCTGGAACTGCTCCTCGAACACGATCTGCTGGAAACCGCCGGCAAGGACCTTGTCGCCATGAACGTCAATGACGTCCTGACCACCGGCGGCGATCCCATCATGTTCCTCGATTACATCGGCATCCCGAAAATCGACAAACCACAGATCTCCCGGTTGATTGCCGGGATGACGGAATGGCTCAGCGCCTGCAACTGCATCCTCGCCGGCGGGGAAACCGCCGAAATGCCCGGCATCGTTCCGGAGGGCATGGTCGAACTCAGTGGTTTCGCCATTGGAGCGGTGGAAAAGCCAGATCTCCTCGACCCTTCCCGCGTCGAACCCGGCGATGCCGTGATTGGTTATCCTTCCGACGGCTTCCATGCCAACGGCTGGAGTCTCGTCCGCCGCGTCCTCCGTGAAAACGCCGCTGATTTTACCAAAGAGGAAGTCGTCGCCATGCTCGCCCCGACGCGCCTCTATCACGAGGAAGTCAACGCGCTCAAAGCCGCGAAGATCGACCTCAAAGCCATGGCCCACATCACCGGCGGCGGACTGGTGGAAAACCTCGAGCGCTTTCTCGGCACCAAAGGGGCCGATCTCGCCATCCCCGAGTGGACCCTCGGAGCCATCCCCAAAGTCCTGAAACACGTCGATGCCGCCGACCGCCTTAACACCTTCAATATGGGTTACGGCTGGGTCGTCATCATCCCCGCCGCGCAGAAGGATGCCGCCCTGGCCTGCGGCCTGAAAGGCACCCTGCTGGGCACTATCACTGCGGAACATGGCGTGAGGGTCAGGGTTGGGTGAACGGAAAGTAGCCATCACCGCTCCGCGTGATGAGCGAGGGCACTGCCGGGTCAAACCAAGTCCCCCAGACGATGATGGACAAAAATCCCCCAAAGCTGCATGGTGTCAGACCATGCCTGTGAAGCCATCCACCAAATACCTAGGCATTTTAACTATCGGAATCGTCATTGGTGCATCGGTGGTCAATGCCCTGCCATATCTCGGGGTCAATTTTCGCCTGCTTCCCTACACCGACAGCGGTTACACAGTTGTTCCACCCGACAGGGGTGCTCAGTCCAGCAGGCAGGAACGGATATTTTCGCAGTTCGCCCATCAGTTGCATCCACCCTGCACCTCAAAGGAGGTTCACATGGTGCTGAATGCGACTTGGCTGAAACGGGAAATGATCCATGGAATCTATGTTATCGGAGGACAGATTCCGCTAAACCATGATGATTCGCAGCCATTTGTTTTCGAAATCAACTCCGACGATGGCAAGCCGTGGGGAAGGATTTACGTTGGGATTTCCGGAGGTGATGGAACGGAAGATGAAGCCTTTGCTTTTCTGACTGGAACCGGATCGGACAACTTGAGGATGACCGAGTTTGCGCTGTGCTACCTTCCAACGCCTGACCGTCCCGGTCGCATTGAGCGATTTACCTGGTGGGGGATTCAGGGTCGAAGATGGTGAGGCTCGGCTGGTCTTTTATGCGGCTTGCCGAAGGCTGCGGAAAGTAGCCATCACCGCTCCGCGTGATGAGCGAATGCACTGCCGGGTCACCGGAGGTTTTCGATTCTGATTTTACTACTTGTTCCAAGCCCTCGGCGGCAGTGGCGTGCCATGCTCATCACGCGGAGCGGTGATGGCTACTTTCCGTTCGGCTGCTGTCCGTTTGGCTGGCTTTCGCTGCTCCACCACACATATTCTCCGGGCCTCAGCCTGGCCTTCTCCGGATTTTCGGCAATGTAACGCTGGAGCCGCCGGAATTGCGACTCATGCCGCACCAGATGATCAAAGGCGTCCTGTTGCCAGAACCGTCCTTTCGTTCCACGCCGGCGATTGATCTCCGTTGCTGTAAAGTGCTTCCAGGATTCACATTGCTCCAGCATGGTGGTCTTGTCAGGAAACGTGGCCAGCAGATGGACGTGGTTTGGCATCACCACAAAATCCAGCAACTCATAGCGGTCACCGTCAAAGTGCCGCAGACTCTCCGCCACGATCCCGGCGAATTCGGCCCCGCGCAGCACGCAGGCACCGTGGCCGGCATCGAGTTCATTATGCCAGCGGGTGGTGAAATGACCGTGAAATTCCACCAGTTCGTTAGCAGGCAAATCCTGCAGCTTCACTTTCCATCCGGGAAGGGTGGGGTCAATCCGGTGTTGGTCCAGCCAACGGTTCCGGGCGGCCCGCCACGCATCCAAAACGTGCGCCGGCATGGAGTCATGGGTGCGCCATGTGAGGAAAACCACGGCCCCATCCTGAGCCCAGTGCGGCAGGCGGCGCTGGATTATCACCAGGTCATTTTCAGGGCAGTAGAAACGCATGGTTCGGAGTCGGGAGGAGACAAGGATCCAATACCAGCAAAGTAGCCATCATCGCTCCGCGTGATGAGCATGCAACGTGCGGATCGGAAAAGATTTTTCGTGGGGCGTTTCGCCCGGGCTTCGCGCTCTGCCCGTGGGTGGGGTGCCGTGCTCATCACGCGGAGCGATGATGGCTACTGTCCGTTGAAGCTGCTTTCCCAAAATTTCAAGCCCACCAGAATTCCGGGGCAAAGCTGGAATTGCACGCCCCGGATCATTGCCTTTTTCGCGCCATCATTGTAACGCCTTTTCTGGTTTACGGTATAGTATTACGGTATCGTATTCATTGGACCACGGGGTCACAACCAACCTGCGGGCATGGCATGAGACGGAGACGACATGGGGGATTTTTTGGCAAGCGGTCCGATTCCGGACGGCGCGGTGGAGGTCGCGTTTCCGCTCCGGTGGCGGCCCGGGGTCATCCCGCGCACGATCTCCGGGCAAGGCATGGTGCGGTCGAAACCGGAGAATTTTCCAGCACAGGACCCTCCGGCCGGTGCCGGTGCCGGACTAATCCCCGCGACCGCCACCAGCGTCCTGAGTGTTCATGGGTAAGGGAAGGCCTTCGGCTCTAAAGAGATCCCGTCTGCCGGGCCTCCCGGTCGTGAGCCGATGGTCCGGTTCCCTGCAGATCAAAGTATCTTTCTAACCCCCAACCCACGGTCCCATGAAAACCATTGATAACCAATCCACTCTTCCCGGCGGTTCGCCGATGGGCCGGGACGACAGCTCCGCGTGCGGCCGAAGTCCTTGCCAAACCTGTCGGGTTCCGGATAGCGGTGACGGTCTGCCGGCACCCGTTGGGAGCCTCCCCTCGTCCCCAACGCTGGCGGGTGGAGGGGGCCGGGCCGGACCCGGTGATGTTTTTGGTGATGAGACCCAGTATTGTCCGGAAGGACGCCTGCAGGAAGAGGCGGTGGCTGGGGCGGGATGCCGGCGCTATCAAAATTGCGGAGAGTGCAACCGAGGGGCCATGGGGGTCATTTACCGGGGATTTGATTCCCATTTGGGCCGGGAGGTGGCTTTGAAACTTTTGCATCCGGAGTTCAGCAACAACCCGGAGTTCCGCGATTTGTTCATGCACGAGGCGCGGATCATGTCGCGGCTGCAGCACCCCGGGGTGGTGCCGATTTACGAACTGCATCAAGGGGCGGGGAACGAATTGTTCTTTACCATGGAGTTTGTCGATGGCAGCACCCTGAAGGAGCTGCTGGCAAGACGGGCCTATCATTTTCATGATCTGCCGTGTTATTTGAATATCTTTGAAAAGGTCTGTCAGACCATGGCCTATGCCCACTCGCAGGGAGTGATCCACCGGGATCTGAAACCGGCCAACCTGATGGTGGGTAAATTTGGAGTGGTGCGGGTGATGGATTGGGGCCTGGCCAAGGTCCTTGAGGACCCTTCCGGCAATGATGGCTTGCCGGAAACCGGCGGACGGCGCGCGCACACCGCTCTCCATGAGTGCCTGCCGGATCCGGCGGACGAAGGCAGGCCGGAAGCCTGCGGGGCCTGTGGGAGGGTAATGGGAACCCTCGCCTATATGGCCCCCGAACAGGCCCGCGGTGACCTTGAACACCTCGACAAGCGAACTGATGTCTTCGGACTCGGAGCTATCCTCTGCGAAATCCTCACCGGCCGGCCGCCCTATCCAGGACGGAATTGCCAGGAACTCTTCCGCATGGCGGTGGGGGCAGAACTTCAGGAGGTCACAGAGCGGCTCGACCGCTGTCTGGCAGATCCCCCACTGGTCACGCTGGCCAAGGATTGCCTTCACGCCGATCCTGACAAACGCCCCGGGGACGCGGGGGGAGTCGCCAATGCCCTGACTGCGGAGATGGAATGCGGCCTGAAGCGCTCCGCGCTGGATCTGGCCCGCTTCTTCGAGCTTTCTTCTGACATCTTTTGCCTTGCCAGCCTCGATGGATTTTTCCAGCGGGTAAATGAGAATTTCACCCGGGTTCTGGGGTTTTCCAAAGCGGAACTGGTCTCCCGGCCCTTTGTTGATTTTGTCCATCCTGACGACACCCCGCAGACCCTTGAGCAGGTCGAGAAACTGTCGCTTGGACTGCCGGTGGTCCGTTTTCGGAACCGGTATCGGGATGTCGCGGGCCACTACCGGTGGTTTGAATGGACCGCCAAATCAATTCCGGAGGAGAAGGTGATCTTTGCGATCGCCCGGCCGGTTGATCCTGACGCGAGGCCCTGATCCCGGAGATCATCACCGGGTTTGGCCCCGGGAAAAAACGCCTTGTGGCAAAGCTTTCACCTGGGGACAGACGGGTCCGGGAGGCATTCCGGGACGTGCGACCCCAGGAATTCGAGAATCCGGTGCTCATACCACGGTTGGCCGCCCTGACGGAAATTCGGGAAACCGACATGTCCACCGTGAGCCGGGGTTTCCAGATGCAACCATGGGTGTGGTGCCGCAGCCTGCGCAGGATAACAAGGCAGGTCCAGCAGGGGATCATCCCCGGCATTCAGAAGCAGGCTGGGAATGGTCAGGTTTGCCAATACCGGCAGGGCGGAAGCCCTGGCCCAATAGTCTTCGGCACTGGCAAATCCGTGGAGTGGAGCCGTGATGGCGTCATCAAAAGCACGGATGGTGCGGATGCGGGCGAGGCGGGCCGCATCAATCGATCCGGGGAACTGCCTGGACTTGGCCGCGGTCTTGGCGAGGAGGGTTTTGAGAAACCGCCGGAGATACCAGCGGTTGCCGCGCCGGCCATCGAGGGCCCGGGCACAGGAAGCAAGGTCCACCGGAGCGGAGATGGCAACCGCCGCGAGGACCGCCGGATGCGGGGGCGCTTCACCGGCGTATTTCAACACGATGTTGCCGCCAAGGCTGAATCCGGTCAGGACCATGCGGGAATGCGTCCGGGCCGCGTGCCGGATGACATGGCCAAGATCGCCGGTTTCCCCACTATGATAGGACCGCAGCAGCCGGTTGGGGATGCCGCCGCAACTGCGGTAGTTCCATGCCAGCACGTCCCATCCATGCCGGGCAAAAGTTCTGCCCATGCTTCTGATGTAGGATGCTTGGAAACTGCCTTCCAGACCGTGGCAGAGAATGGCGAGCGGGCGCGGGGATGCGGACCCGGGGGCCAGGGGTGGGCGATTCCATGCCACGTCCAGGAAGTCGCCGTCAGGCAGTTCGAGACGTTCGAACCCGGTCCAGCTTTCCCCTGGGGCCGGGCGGAAACTGGAGAGGATTGTTGCCAGATGCCCATGCCGCAGGAAGCGCGGTGGGAAATAACCGGAGGATACGAGTGGCACAGCGGGGAAGGGAAACCCTACCGGTGCGGGTCATCGGTCATGGACTCAAGCGGATCTGTCCGTTCAGGCGGCAGATCTACTTCGCGGCCGGTAATAGCAACTGCACCGGCAGATGGTCGCTGACCGAGGGGTCGGGATCGGGCGCGGTGGCGGTGAGTTCGCCAAAGCCTTTGGCAAAGAGGTAATCGAAGGTGGTGGGCTCAAAACGCCCGCCGGGTTCGGTCCGCCAGGTCAGGCGTTTTTCTTTGGGAACTTTCAGCCATGTGTTGTAATAGCCGCCCTGGGTCAGAATCTCCACCACCTTGCACTCCGGGAACTGGCCATCGTGATTGGTATTGAAGTCGCCTCCCGCCAGCCAGCCGCGGATAGGACGGTTGCCGAAGGCGACGGCCATGTCTTTCATGTGCCGCAGCAATTGGTTTGCCTGTTCATTGCGCATCGTGCCAACGTTTTTGGCCCCTTCCGGCGTATCACTGCCGCGGTTGGATTTGAGATGGTTTCCATAGACCATGATCAAGCCGGCTCCGCTGGGATCCTCCAAAGCGGCAAAGGAAAAGCCCCGGGAGATGTTGGGCACATTGGCTTTCCATGCTTCCCACCATGCTCCCTGACATTTCAGTTTAGAGGCAATTCCGATTTGCTGCGGACGGATTTCGCCGGATTGCGGGTCGATGAAACTGCTGACCACATGCACGGTCAGCCCCGGGACTACGGAACAAAGTTCGTGAAAGGCATTCCAGTCGTTGACCTCCACTCCAATGAAAATGTCCGGATTCAGGGTTTTGAGGGCGTCCTGGCCGGCTTTAAGATGGGTGGCCACTTCGGCGGCGGAAGCAGTGGGCCGTTTGCCGGGAAACCACTCCAAATTCCAGACGAGGGTGTTGAGGGCAGGAGTTTGGGACCAGCCGCTGGTGAGCAGGGCGAACAGGAGCAAACACGGGGCAAAGAGGAATCTCATGGGATTTTGGGTTGAGCCAGTCGGGGCGGAAACCCCAAAGCACCGCAGGTAACGTGCGGAATCGAGCGCTTTCTGCGGTCTTTTTTGGCACCAATCAGGGAGTGCTGTGCCCTTGTGTTTAGCGGGGGAGGCGAAAGAATAGGCGCTCTTCCGCCCGTCTTTTCCTGCGACATGCCACTTCCCGTTCCGAGTCCTTCCGGAGATATTTTTTATGCGTTTCTCAGCATCCTGCTGGAAGGAGCCCCCTTTATTCTGCTGGGGGCTCTGATATCCGGGGTGATTGATGCCTGGCTTCCGTCCGGGGCCATGGACAAACTGCTGCCGAAACGGGCGTTTCCCGCCATCCTCGTGAGCGGCCTGCTGGGCATTATCTTTCCGGTCTGCGAATGTGCCATTGTTCCCGTGATCCGCCGCCTGGTGCAGAAAGGACTGCCGCTTGGTTGTGCCATGACCTACATGCTGGCGGCTCCCATCGTGAACCCCATTGTGGCCTTGAGCACCTGGACTGCTTTTACGGGACGGGATCCCCTGCTTATGATGACGGCCCGCACCGGACTGGGTTATCTTATTGCCGTGCTGGCCGGGTTGGTGATTGCGCGGTTTGCCGCTTCCGCCATCCTGAGGCCCAGCGTGCTGGAACGGATCACGGTTCCGGTGGCCGCCGTGCCTGGAGCGCCGCCCTCCGCCACGAAAGCAGATCATGGCCGGAAATTTGTCCAGGCCATGCGGACGGCCCAGCGGGATTTTCTGGATGTCGCCCTGTATTTTGTGATCGGGGTCGCCATTGCTTCCATCCTGAAAACCCAGGTCTTTTACCGTCCGTCGCTGCAGGAGGGCATGGGGGTGGTAGCGGGCAATCCGTGGATTGCCTCTCCGGTGCTGATGGTGATGGCCTTCGTGCTGAGCTTGTGCAGCACCACCGATGCCTTTATCATTGCCGCAGACAATCTTTTCCCGGCAGTCGCCAAGCTGGCTTTTCTCGTCTTCGGACCCATGATGGACATGAAACTGGTCTTCCTTTATGCTACCGTGCTGAAACCCCGGGTGGTGGGCATCCTGGCCGTATCGTTATTCATTGTCGTCTATGCTGCTGCCATTGGAATGCAGGCTCTGTGGCCCTGGTTGAAAACCCTGTCCTGGTTTAACTCATGAGTGATTCTTCTCCCTCCAAGGACCACCCGGAAAGCGGTCACGGGACGGCGCATGCCCACTCCCACGAGCCTCAGGCGCACGCCTGCGGCCATGATTGCGGACATGACCACCATGACCATGCTTCTGCCGAGGCTGGACCGGATGAACGTGATTGGACCCGGCGGTTTTTCCTGTTTCTGGAGCTGGCCGTGCTGCTGATCTGGGCGGTGATGATGGTATGGATTTTTGCCAGTGGACGGATCAACGAATACCTGATTGGTGAAGGAATTTTCCGTATTCAGGTGCTGATCGCGGGGCTGCTGCTCGCCGTGCTGGGCTTATTCAACTGGCAGATGCGGGCTTTGCCGGATGATTGCGGGCATGATCACGCGGATGGCGAAAGTTGTGGACACTCCCACTCCCACTCCCACGCCGGCGGCGAAGACTGCGGGCACGACCATGGTCCGGCAGTGGAACCGGCGGGCGCCGGTGAGGCTCCCAAAGCAGCCCTCGTTCACCATCACGAAGGCACCCCGGCTGGCCGGGGGATGGCTCTGCTTTTGCTGGCGGCATCTGTCACGGCAGCCGTGGCCCTGACGCCGGACCAGTTCAGCGACCAGTATAAACGCAACATGCTCAGCGCCTACAGCCAGCGCACAGGCGATGTGATGCAGGCCCCTGATGCCTATCGTCTGACGCCGCAGAATTCCCAGACGGAAAAAGCCGCCGGAGGCATGACTTTGGCCGTGGTGGAAAAATATCGTCCCCGCAACAAGGACGGGAATTTTGAACTCGGGGTGGAAGAGCTGTATTACAGCAGTGCCGACCCGGAGTATGCCAAAGTGATGACGGGGCAGGGCGTCGAGACCATTGGCCAGTTGGTCAAGGACACCAGCAGTGACCAGCCCGGGCGTTGGCGCGTGTTTGTGTTGCAAATGACCTGCTGCGCGGCGGACGCCCGGCCGGTCTCCCTCCCCGTGATCTTTGAAGGTCCGGCCCCGGACTTGCAGGAAATGGGTTGGTTCAAGCTGACGGGCAAACTGGATTATGTCGAAGAGCGGGGCATCACCGTGGCCGTGCTGCGGGCCACTGCCGCCCAGCCCAGCCTGCGCCCCAAGGAACAACGCACCCTCTTTTAAGCCGGTCATGGCTGTGCGCTCTTTGGAGGATCTGGGATGGTCGGAGCCGTGGGCCGAAGAGTTTGCGGCGGTGGCGCAACCCGGTTGGGTGCCCGCCCGGTTGATCCGCGATAACAAAATCAGCTATGGGGCCCTTTACGTGCACGACGGGCGTTTTGAGGAAGTGGAAGTGGTGCTTGGGGGAAAAGTCTATCATGATGCCGCCACCGATGCCGACCTCCCGGCCGTCGGGGATTGGGTAGCCCTTGAGCCCGGCGGGGTGGACGGGGAAACCGTGATCCGGGCGCGGCTCAGCCGCCGGAACCGCCTGTCCCGCAAAGCCGCCGGCCAGAGCACCGAAGAACAGGTGATGGTGGCAAATGTGGATGTGGTCGTGGTTGTGACGGAAGCCGGCCCGGACTTCAACCCCCGGCGGATGGAGCGCTTTTTTGCCATCATCGGCCGCAGCGGAGCCCTCCCGGTGGTTCTGCTTAACAAGTGTGATCTATACGACCGAGGGGTCAATGAGTCAGCCGCAGAAACCGTCCGGGCCCTCAATCCGGAAGCCCGGGTGCACATCACCAGCGCTCACGAAAATAAGGGTCTCAAGGCCCTCAAACCCTACTTCACTCCGGGAGCCACCGTGGCCATGATCGGCTCCAGCGGCGTAGGAAAATCGGCCCTCATCAACCAGTTGCTGGGCGGCGAAGAATTCCAGTGGACCGGAGATGTCAATGAAATCACCGGAAAGGGCCGGCACACCACCACCGCACGGGAACTGATGGTGTTGCGGCGCGGTGGCATCATCGTCGACAATCCAGGCATCCGCGAAGTGCAGATGTGGACGGATGAAACCACCCTGCGGGAACGCTTTGCCGACATCGAAGCCCTCGCCGCACAGTGCCGGTTCCACGACTGCAAACACGCCTCGGATCAGGGCTGCGCCATCCGCAGCGCCGTGGCGGAAGGCACCCTCGCAGAAGAACGCTATCAGGGATTTATCAAACTCGATGCCGAACTGGCCAAACTGGCATCCCGCTCCAAATCCCGCCGCATGACCGTGGAACGGCGTTCCAAACGCGACCACAAGATCAAGGCCCGCAATCCTGCAGACCGGATCGAGATCGAGCGGGATCTGAAACCCCGGGCCTGAAGGCGGCCTGACAAGAATCATCCGTCCGGGCAGGGCAGGGGTGGAACCATGGGCGCTCAGGAATGAATTTGAAGCGATCATCAGCCCCGCAGCCCGTCTTGCGTTTCGCCTATTTGAGGGCAACTTCCGGTTTATGAGCGGTTTTTCCTCCCCCCCTGTCCTTGCTTCGGCCCTCCTTTTGTTAGGTGCCGGTCTCTCCGGCTGCAAGCCTTCATCTCCGTCTGCCGCCTCCGCCGGATCCAGTGCCAAAGCGCCGGTAAAGCAGGTGGCGGTTGAAGTGAGGGCGGACGGACTGGGCTACTTGCCCGGAGCGGCCACTCCTTTCACGGGTGAGGGCGTGGAAGCTTTTGCGGATGCTCCGGAACTGGTCAGGAAGACGGAGCCATGGCAGGAAGGCCGCCGGAACGGCGAGGTGCGCGAATTTTTCAAGGATGGGACGATCAAATCCACCCGGCGTTATAAAAACGGGGTCCCGGAATTTTTCAGGGCGCACCACAAGAACGGGAAGTTGAAATTTGAAATGCCACTCAACGCCGCCGACCTGGCCGAAGGACCTTTCCGCCGCTGGCATTCCAACGGCCAATTGGCTGCGGAAGCAGTCTTCGATTCCCAGGAACGCTGGCACGGCGAGTCCAAGGCATGGAACGAGGCCGGGGAACTCAGGTCCCACCTCGTGCTTGACCATGGGGAGGTGAAGGAAATTATTTTCGAAACAGAGGAAGCCAAAGCGGAGCGTCTCACTCCCCGCCCTGCTCCCGGCACGCCGGCGGCTGCAGAATAAATAACCGGGCCCGCCGGTGCAAGGCACAGCGGCCCACGCAACCACCCGGGCCTGTTCCCTTGCGCGGAGCATCCTGATACCGGAGATCCTGAAATGAAGAAAGCTTTGTATTTTGCCGCCATGATGGCGGCGGGAATGTTGGTTAGTGGCTTGGCAGCCTGCCGGAAGGAAGAGACAAAAGTATCGGCCGCAGCAGCACCGGAACAGGTGCCCCTCGAACCGGTGCTGGTCGGGATCCAGCCCGATGGCCTTGGCTATCTGCCCGGGTCCTCCACTCCATTCACGGGCGAAGCCATTCTGCCATTTCCGGACATGCCATGGCTGGCGAAGCAGAAGGAACGGTTTGTGGGAGGAAAGCGGGACGGCGACAAGGTGGAGCTTTACAAAAGTGGGCGGACCAAGTCCCTGCGGCGCTATGAAATGGGGGTGCCGAAATATGCGGCCAGTTTTTATCCCAATGGCCAAATGAAATTCGAAGCGCCTCTCAATGCCCATGACAAGGCGGAGGGGCCATACAAACGCTGGCATGAGAACGGCACCCTGGAGTCGACGGCCACCATGGACGGGAAGGACCAATGGGATGGCGAGAAAAAGGAATGGACGGAGGCCGGGGAACTCCAGTCACACCTTGTCTTCCGGCATGGCGTGCTGGAAAAGATCATCTTCGAGACGCCGGAGGCCGCCGAAGCCCGGAAGGCCGCAGGCATGGAACCGGAGCAGGCGGCGGCCCCTCCCCGCGCCGTCGAATAACGCTACAATGGAGACGGGGGATTGAACAGAAGGGCACTAAGTTCAGGAAGTAGGGAGGGAAGAGCCCCCGCCATGACAACAGAATCAATCAGCCCCCGAGGGAGCAGGTTTGCGGATAGCCGGCCCCGCCAGGATTCTGGCCTGTCAGGATCCTGGCGGACCAACGTCGAGGAAAAGCGGCGTGTCTCCGGTGAGGATCTCTTCGGAACCGTGTTCGCTTTCCATTTCCGGATGGGCCGTCCACGGTTCGAGGACGAGGACGCGTTCTTCCCCTGGATCGCCGGGAGGACCAGTTAGAGGTTGTCCATCGAGGATGGTCCAATGGGCGACACCAAAGACGGGGCCGGGATCCGGGCCGGAGAGCAGCGCCGTTTTTTCATAAAGGGCGGAGGTCCAGGACCGGCGGTAGGAGCCCAATTTCTCCAGCGCAGTACGGGTGCTGGATTCCTTCAGCCGTGCCCTCACCATGGAGCGTGCGGGTGGGGTGTATCCCGCAAGCTCCTTGCGCCACCATGCGGCGTGGGCGGCGGCCTTGGCGGGGTCGGGGGCACGGGCATGGAAGGCGATGTTTTCCAGGCGGCCGGCCCACGGAGCAGAACCGTCCTCACGGGATCCAAACCGCACGGCGGGGGAATCAGAAGGAGAGAGCCGCGCTTCCATCTTCCCTTCCTCCTCACGCTTTTCCTGGGGCTGGCCGTTGAGCCAGACCAAAGGCGGCGCGCCCGGCGTGCCGCTGCTGCCAAGCACAAGGTGTGTCGTCTGGCCCGGGGTGAGGCCGGCTCCCAGATTCCATTCCCCGCCGTCCGTGCGCAGGATAAAGTTGGTCAGACTCTGCAGGATTTCCAATTGAGGTCCAGCCCGGAAGATGACCTGCGGGGCGGCTTCACCGGTGCCCAGGGGGGTGATGGCCAGTTCCATCGACCAGGTTCCGCCGGCGAGCGCCTCACGGATCGCAGCGGCGGAATCGGGGTCCACGGTGAAGGCCCCGCCTTCCGTCATCATATCAAACCGGGGACCGAACCGGGCATGCCGTATCGCAGTGACACCGGCTTCCGCGTTTCTTCCCGGAACAAGGTTATTGCTATTCGCCCGCTGCCACACGAAACACAGCCCCTCCGGATCCGCCTGCCAGGATTCTGCGGCGGGCCGGGGACCGGCGGCAAGCTGTTCCCGGATGCGTTTATTGCCGGCCTTCGACAGATCGAGATCGACCTTTTCTCCGCCAGCGACCCACACATCGGGGAAACCATCCGGCTGGCCACTGGCGTTGTCCAGACTCACCGCTGCTTCGAAGCCGGTAAGGTTTTCGTTGAAGCGGCCCAGCAGCACCGAGACGTTGCCGTCGCCGGACGACACGTTCACCGGATGTGGCCCGGTAAAGCTGATCACCCTGGCATGATTGGACCACCGGGGATGATAGGCAGCCTTGCCCTGCAACTGGGGCAGGTCGCCCATGGCCACCCGCCAGTTGCCTTCGATGCCAGGCAGGAAAAAGCGCAGGTTTTCATGGGTGCCATCAAAGACCCACAACAGGCCTGAGTCGTCGGGAGCCAGGGCAGGCCAGCAGCCATTGCGGAAGCGGATGAAGCGTCCGGATGTGAAATCGAAGGTGCCTGCATTTGGCCATGGAATCAGCCCGCTGGCCGCCGTGCCGGCGCGGTTCACCTGGATGTTATCGCCGCTCATCATGCCCTGTTCCCAGACCACTTCCTCCTTGTCAGGCTGGGCGAGGGGGAAGCGGAAAAGCCGGTATCCCTCGGCATTGGCACCCACCGCATCGCGCAGCGTGGTGAAGGCATAAACCCAGACGGATCCCCCCTGCGGATCCTGCCACACCTCCACGGCATAACCCGGCCGGAGCAGGCGGGGTGGGCCTCCGGTCCAGTCGGCGGCGAAAGTTTCCGACTGCCACTTGGCGGTCGCGGGGTCGCCCGTGGCCAGCCGCCGGCTGAACACGACGGTGTGTCCATCCGGCGAGAGGAGGGGACGGGAAAAATTGTCAGGACCCGGCGCAAGGACTTTTTCCCCGGAGGCCAGCCGGGTATCCAGTCCCATCAGAGCAAGTTGGGTGCCGGTGGCGAAGGTGTCCTTTTTCGGCCCGAGACTGCGCACCCACACAATGCGGGTGTGGCCCCCGGTCAGCTTTTCGATTTCCTCCCGCAAGGCTTGGCCAGGACCCGGGGGAAGCATGACGGCCGCGGCCGGATCAGCAGGCTTTTCTCCGCCACATCCGACGATGCTGACGGCTCCGAGATACATCCCGGCGGCGGACCAGAGCATGCCACGCAGCCAACGTCCCGGGGGGCTTTTCAGTTTGGCATAAGGATCATGGGGGAGCTGGGGGTAGTTCATGAAAACGGGGGGGAATCGGAAAGATGCCGTTCCTGACAGGAGTGGCCGGCGGCGGGCATGAGGTAAGGGTTGGAGTCGGGGCGCGAGTCGCCATTTTAAGGGATGGAAGCATCGGAGTAAACCATTTGCGGAATTTTCCGCCCCGGATGTCACCGCAACGCCCGCAAGCTAACGACGTCCGATTGACGGGGAGAACAGCCGTCCCGGCTGTCCCGCCGGGTGTCCCACCCGGTGCCGAAGCAGGAGCCAATAGCCCGTGCCAATGCCAATGCCCCTGCCCCTGTCGGTGTCGGTGTCGGTGCCCATACTCGTGACCGTGCCCGTGCCCGTGCCCGTGCCCGTGATTTTTGCCAGGGTTGCCGGGAAACCAGGGTTCAGGCACCCGGCGGGACGCCGGGCGATACAGCCGGGACGGCTGTTCTCCCCATGTGCTCCGGCCGGTGCATTCAGACGAGGATGCTGCCCACGGTGCGGCTTTCGCGCTGGGCGGGGCCGAGCTTTTTGGGACAGCCCATGGCTCCCAGCATGGTGTTATAAACATCAATGCCTTCGGCTTTGACGTCAAGGATGCCACCCGTTTTGAAGCGGCCGTTGGCCCCGGTGATGGCGTGGAAGATGCCGGAGAGTTCGCGTTTGGGATCGTTGTGGCGGCCGTCGCCGGATTCGGTGGAGATGGTGATCATGCTGTTCTCCAGCAGCGTGCGGCCATTGGGTTCGGTGAAGGCCGGGTCGTCAAGCTGCTTGAGGAACCACGCCACTTCCCGCAGCTTCATATGGGCATGGGCGCGGAGCTGTTCATTGCGGGCATCTTCGGAAAAGTTATGCCACCACTCGTGACTGCAGCCATTGGCCCCGGAGGATTTGCGTTGGGCCGCGTCGTCAAAGTGGAAACGTTTTTCCCCGTTGAAGAGGTAGTCCCCCTTGAGCCGGATGCGCTCGCCGGCGGCAAGGAAATTAAGGGAACCAAACCGGACGCGGTCGCACTGGATGGCGAGGGCATACAGACCGGCCATGAGATGCCATTCCTCGGTTAGGCCGGCAAGAGTGATGTCGATGCCTTCGCCGCCAGGATCGGCGCTGCCGCCATGCGGGAGTTTGGAATCCGGGGGCTGATCCGGGGTGCGGTAGCGGCGGGCTTCCGGGGAGAAGGCGCGTTTTTCAAATTCACGGATGCGCTCGAGGTGTTCATTGACGCGGCCCCGGGAGGCGGTGCCGAGCGGCGAACGCGGGCCGGTGTAGAATTGATATTGATCCATCACGGAATCAAGCACGCTGCGCTTGAGTCGCTGCTGCCGGGGATCGCCGATGTCGAGGCCGGGCATGGTGCCGAACACGCGGTCAAACAACTCCCGGGGCTGTTCCATCATGGTGGCCGCCACGGTGCCGTCGGCATTGAAACTCTTGGTATAGCGGCTCACCCGGTCGCGGCGGAAAAAGGTGCCGGCGACCAATGTGGACACCATGTCGGGGGGCATTCCCTTGGGATAGTGGGTGGCGCGCACCACCTGGTCGATGGAAGGACCGCCGGAACGGGCGGTGCCGTTAGGGGGTTCGGCGGTAAAGGCGGCGGTGGAGCCGTCGTAGTGGGCGTTGTCACCGGGGCGGTCGCCGCGAACGTGATCGACGTGACGCAGGATCATCAGCTTGTCTGACAATTCCTTGAGGGGTTCCAGCACTCCATCAAATCCCTCTTCCTGAAGCGGGGTGGGAATGCCGAGGCCGAAGAAGACGTTGAAAGCGCGCACCGGGACAGCGGCGGCAGCCTGACCGGCGGGCGTGGCAGCCTGCATCTCTTCCAGAAACGGCAGGCCGATGGCGAGGGTGCCGAGTCCCTTGAGCAGGGTGCGGCGCGGGATGTGGCGTGTGGTCATGGGGCGGCTACGGGTTCGCTGGTGAGGAGGAGGTCGCTGGTGGCGATGGCGGTGATGAGGCTGCGGTAGGTGCCGCCGCTTTCCATGGCGCGGCGGTGGATATCGTGGATGGCGCGGGCGTCCGATCCGCTGAGGGGACGGCCCAGGGTAAACTGGATCAGCTTCCGCGTAAAGTTCCGGCTGACGCGGTCGCTGTTGGCGAGGAGGTCCATCAGTTCCGACGAAGTTTTGAAGGGCAGGGGATCGCGCTGGCCGGGCAGTTGCAGGGTGCCGTCCTCGCGCAAATCGTTGCCGTGCCGGTCCTTGCTGGAGTAGCCGCCGATGCCGTCAAATTTTTCCAGCCCAAAGGCGAGGGGTTCGAATTTGGAATGGCATCCGGCGCAGGACTTGGTTTCGAGCCGCTTGATGGCCATGCCGCGCTGGGAAAGACCGGGCTTGGGGGGTTCCGGGGTGGTGTCCACGCCCGGGGGTGGGCTGCCCACCGCGCTGTGCAACACATCATGGAGCACAAACAAGCCCCGGGTCACCATGGAGGCTTCATCGCCGCCAATCGTCAGCAGGCTGCCCTGGGTGAGCAATCCGCCGCGTTCCGGCACGTCGGCGAGGTCGTAAAGGCGGCGGCCTCCGGCGTTGGCGAAAATTTCGTCAGGCGGCAGGACGCGGTCATAAAGCGCCACCCGGTGATAGGTGCCGCGCCATGGACGGTCGCCCGTGGTTTCATTGCCTAGCAACAAGTGGAACCCGTCGTTCCAATTGTTGAAATTGCCGGCCACGCTGGTGGTGGCGATGAGTTCTCCATCGAGATAAAACCGGCCTTCCCGCTCCCGGTTCCTTGTATAAACCAGATGATTGAGCCGGGGCGTGACAATGCGGTCCGGGGTCTGCAGGCCGGGGGAACCGTTGTTGCCGATTTCGCTGGTGCGCACGCGCATTTCATAACGCCCGCCGTCCTGACCAAGGGTGAGGTTGCGCTCGCCGGATCCTGACGAAAGGGTGACGAGGCGGGCCGGACCGGACTGTTTGGGATCGGCGGATTCCACCCATGCCTCGAGGGTTAGTTCCTGGGATTTTTTCCATGCTGCCACGGCGCGGCTGAAGGGCTTGGCGCTGCGGATGGAGGTCTTTTCTCTAAGTGTCAGGGTTCCTGATTCCCACCTGATTTTGGAGGGATCGCTGATTTCGAGATCCAGCGGGTCTTCGTGTCCGGACCGGTCGCGGATGATGGTGCCTTCGCCCTCGTCGAATTCATAAAGCGCGAGCAGTCCGTCGCGTTTGGTCAGGGCCGGGTGACGGGGCAGTTGATAGTGGGCAGCGAGTCGCGGGGTGGCGACCGTGACCCGGGCATTAAAAAGGCGGGTCAGCGGAAGCTGGCGTTTCCATGCGATTTCCTCGAAGAATCCCAGCGTCTCCTCCTTCATTCCCTCGGCCAGTCCGGCCGTCCAGAGCGGGAATTTTTCCGGGTTGGGGCGCAGGTTGGCGAGTCGTCCCAGGTTCAGCCACTGCGCCACAAATTCCATGGAACGGCTGATGCAGCGGGGATCGTCCACCATGCGGGCGACCTGTGCCTTCAGGGTGTCGGGCTCCAGCAGCGCGCCGGTTTCCGCCGCCAGCAGGAGGCCGGCATCCGGTGGGCCACCCTGGATGGCATAACTGAGGCGGCTGGCCAGTTCGTACGGTGCAACCCTGCCGTCCGAGCCGGGGGCGGGCGGCGTTTCGATCCGGTAGAGGAAAGCCGGGGACTGCAGCATGGCTTCAACCACGTGGCCGAGGATTTCCGGCAGGGTGCCGTTTTCCGCCTTCACGGATGCGGCAATCTTTTGATAGGCGGCCAGTTCGTGGGATTTGAGAGGACGGCGCGCCAGCCACCGGCCCATGCCGGCGATGACATGGTCGAGACGGGCATCGTTGACCTCGCCGGCGGTGTGGGCCCGGGCGAAGGCCATGAGGTCCATTTGTTTGACGATGCGGGCCGCCAACGAAGCGTAGGCGGTGACATGGCCCATGTCGATGGTGAGGCTGTAGGCGGTATTGCTGAAGCCATCGGCACGCAATTCCGCCGGCAGGGTGGCCGCCGCCTCGCGGCTGATGTCCACGCCGGTCGCCGCCTTCACGGTGCGGAGATATTCCTGATTGGTCAGGCGCTGCACCCAGTTCCGGGCCGCCCGGGGATCGCGGGTATGGGCCATCGGGTCCAGTTCATCCGAGGACCAGATGGCTCCCTCGTTGATCCACTTTTTCAAGTCGGCCTTCTGTTCCGCCGACAGCGCGGGCCGGTCCTCCGGCATGTTGTCCGACTCGATCTCTTTCCAAAGCACACTGTTCTCCGCATCCCCCGGCACGATGAAGGGGCCGTCCTCGCCCGCCGCCATAGCGTGTATTTTGAGGGAAAGATCGAGGTCGCCTTTGCTGAGGGCAGTATCGTGACACTCGAGGCAATGACGCGACAGGATCGGCGCAATGCGCTCATCAAAGAACCGTTCCGCTGCGGATGGACCGGCCTCTGCGGCTGCAGCCGTTGCCGTCCATGGGGCGATGGCGGCGCCAATTAAGGGATATGATCGCAGCATAAACGCTATTACCCCGGATCAACGAAGGCGCTTTCAAGGGAAAGGGAATGGGCTCCGGATGGCACCCTCAACCACCCGGGGAGGTGAACCCTGGTCTGCTGAAGGCGGTCATGGGCGCTGGGCGGCCCAGCGGACGGCGTTGGTCAGCATGGTTTGATAGGCCTTGTTGTCGTGGGCTTCCCTGGCATGGCCGTGGGTGATGCAGACGATTCTGGTTTTGGGATCCTTGACCACCCAGACGCTGGCGTGGGGCTTGCGGGTTTTGTCGTCAGGGGCATTCTCGGCGAGGACTTCCACTTCGGCTCCGGCGAGGAATTCATGATGGTAACTCTCGTCCGTGATTTTGAAGGTGGCGGGCACGCCTTTCATGACAGGGTGTTCCCCTTGTTTGACGCTAACTTCAAACTCGCCATAACCATGTCCCCTGGAGGCACCGGCGACAAAACGTTTGTTGTAACCCTGCCAAGGGTGGGACCATGCGGCGGCATGGACGACCACGATGCCCTTGCCGGCGTCCGCAAATTCGGTCAGGGCTTTCTGAAAGGGCACCGTTCCGAATGAACCGTCATTTCCACTGAAGACCAGCACGTCCGCCTGTGGCAGGAGTTCAATGGCCTCGGCGGCATTGAGGGTGCCGGCGGTTTCAATGCCGGGCTGGGCACTGAGGGTTTCGGAATCGGTGCCGATGAAATATTTGGGGAAGTTATGGGAGCTGCCGGCTCCAACAATGAGGACCCGCAGGGTTCCTTCGGATTTTTTGTCAGGAAATTTCTGCCCCAGGGCCTCGGTGCTGTCGGGGCGCAGGTCCTTGAGGTCCACGGCCAGGGCGGTGGCCAGTCCGAGGCAGGCCAGAGGGAGGAAAACCAGGCGGAAGGAGGAGGCGGGATGTATTTTCAAGGGAGGAAAAGCAGGGTTGGCTTGGGATTCCAGAGCCGGGTTTGATGGGCGGAGGGGCGAGTTTCCTAAAATGAGCAGTCCTGTCGATCAAAAACGGAAAGGAAAACGCGCCCTGTCACCCGGATCCCGCTGCCGCACCTCCCGGCCGTCTGAATAGTAGGTCCGGATTTCCCGGAGGGCATCCCTATCCGGCAGAGTTCGACAGAATGGATGTGGCGTGCCTCGCGACATACACGGTGCTGGCCGAATCGCGCTCAAGAATGGGGTTATGAAATTTGACGACGTGGGATTCCGTTTTTCCAAAGACGCTATGAAGATGGGCGAGGAAGGTGGTTTCCGGTGGATCGTCCGACCACAGGGCAAAGACGCCGCCCGGCAGCAAGTACGCGGCGAGTTGCCGTAGCCCGGCTTCACTGTAAAATCCGGTATGACGCTCGTGCAAAAGGTTCTC
Source organism: Verrucomicrobiales bacterium (assembly GCA_038210825.1). GTDB lineage: Bacteria > Verrucomicrobiota > Verrucomicrobiia > Verrucomicrobiales > V1-33 > CAIZWU01. The sequence continues at coordinate 30,628 of JBBQWG010000032.1, read as the reverse complement.
CGGCGAGTGGTCAATATCCAGCAGGACGGCATGATACATTTGACCGGGCTTGTCCGGGTCGAAGCCCTGCGCAGGGTCAGCGGCCCGCGCAAAGAAATCGGCCTCCACCAGCCGGCATCGGGCATCCGCTGTGAGCACCGGTCCCAGCGGAACCAGGCCATCCTGGTGCCACTCAATCACCGCTGGCATGATGTCCAATACGAGGAGTTCCGCCACGCGCGGGTCGCGGAGCGCGGCGGCGGCGGTGTAGCCGAGCCCCAGCCCTCCAACCACCACGCGCAGCTTCTCTCCGGGCGGCACCTCCACTGCCGCCAGACCATGGTCGGCGAGGGCTTCCTCGACCGCGTGGAAGAGACTGGACATCAAAAAACCGTCCCCCAGCTTTACCTCCACCACTTCCAGACCATCCAGCTGGGCAATGCGCCGACGGCGCAGAATCAGATCGCCCATCAGAGTGGAACGGAAATCAAGTTCTTCGAATGGCAATGGCATCGCTGGCAAGTTTGGGGCTCGCAGAACCGCTGTCGATGGAAAACGGACAGAATCTGAGAGGATGGAACGACAAACGAAGCGGCCAAGCCTGCCCCCATCCGCCGGCGGGCAACGACTGCCTTGCCAATCCGTTGCGGTGCGTGTATCACCGCGGCGGTGCCGCCGATGAGGTTTGCTTGGCCCGTGACACTGGCTTCCAGCCAGTGAGTCCAAAGGGCTTCCAGCCCTTTGACCTTGTGGGCTTCCAGCCCACCGACCTCAATTACCAAAGCAGAAATTGCCCAATTCAATACCTATGCCCGAAATCAAACCATGATCAAAGCTTTCCTGCTTTTTCTCATTACCGCCGCAGCAGAAATTTTCGGCTGCTATGCGGTCTATGTCTGGCTGAAAATGGGCAGGTCTGCGCTGTGGCTATTGCCGGGCGCGGGAGGTCTGGCCTTGTTCGCCTGGCTGCTTACCTTGCATTCCACAGCCGGAGCCGGGCGGGTATATGCCGCTTACGGTGGCGTGTATGTTGTGGCTTCCCTCGTTTGGCTATGGGCTGTGGAAGGTCTTCCGCCGGACCGCTGGGACATGACCGGTTCTGCCCTCTGCCTCGTCGGCGCCGCGGTCATTCTCCTGGGACCACGCTGAAGGGAGGCTTGCAAAATCCGTCGGGGTCAGGACGGTGAATTGCTTTGCTGCTGGGCTTGCTCCCGGCGAAGACTGCCGGCTTTGCACCCGGATCAAGGACGGGGCGGGCTCACCTTCCCTTCGGCAGCGCAGGCGAGGCGGGATCCACGCCCTGGAACTTTTTCGCGGGACGTTTGTAGATCGTCCTCGCGGTGGCGACGTAGAGCATTTTCCGGTCGGGTCCGCCGAAGGTCACGTAGTTAGTCCTCGCGTCCTCATTTTTCGGCTGCGGAAGGACAATGAGGATGCGGCCGCGCGGATCAAAAACCTGGATGCCAGCGCTGGATGCCACGAGGAGATTTCCATCGGTGTTTACGCACATGCCATCCAAGTGGGAATGCCCCCCGTCAGCGGGAAGTTGGGCGTGGAAGTAGGGTAGCTTGTGCGAAAGTGAACCGTCGGCCTCGATGCGGTAGGAAAAGACGTAGCGCCCCGAAAAGTCGGTCACGAAAAGCTGGCCTTGATCGGTGGAGAGGCTAATGCCATTGCAGTCTGGAAAGTTAGGATCGGCCTCACGCCGTTCGCGGGTGCCAGGCGCGAGGTGCCAGACTTTGCCCGCCTGTGGATCAGTGTAATAGACGTGGCCCTGATGATGGATAACAATGTCGTTTGAGTGCGTGCCGGAGGAGATCGTCTCGCGTTTGCCGCTGGCTGGATCCCAAGTGCGGATTTCCTTGGCTCCGCTGGCGGCCCCGTAAATCAGGCCGTCGGGACCGACGGCAAGACCGTTCGTATTGCCGGTGTCCCCATCGACGAGCGTCCTGGTGCCGTCTGGCGCGACCTTGTAGAGTTCGCCTGCGGGGACGTCGGTGAAGAAAAGGGTGCCGTCGGCGGTGGCGGCGAGACCTTCCGCCCACTGGTGCCCGTCAGAAACGACCTCCCAGTCTTTCTCCAGATCGATGAAATCACGCGCGCCGGAGCGGGACTTGCCAGGGTGGGTGGCGACGGTCTTTGTCTCCCAGAGCCAGCGCATGGCCTTGGGAAAAATGGATGCACCATGATTCTGATTGTGCCCGCCCTCGCCCCATTCGTGCATGGTTTCGTAGCCGGAAAAATCCAGCGCGCGCTGCATGCCGAGGTTCGCGATCCACCAGTCACCGGAACTAACGTCGAGGTCGTCGGTGTTGTCCTGGATAAACACGCGGAGCGGCTTTGGCTCGGTGCGGCGCACCAGCGTCGGGTAATCATCGCCACCGCGGTGTCCGGTGTAGGTGCCGATCATGGAGAGGACGCGGCGGAACGAATCGGGGCGCTCCCACGCGCAGGTGAAAGCTGCAATGCCGCCGGAAGAGGCCCCGCAGAGGCCGCGGCGGTTCGGGTCTTTGGAGATTTTCACCCCGTAGGTTTTCTCCACATAGGGGATGAACTCTTCAATGAGGAAGCGCGCGTAGTTGCCGTTTGGGATATCGTATTCGATTGAGCGGTTGAGACGCTCCACGGCTTTCGTGGGATCAAGTGGCGGGAGCACGCCCGGCTGGATAAAAAGGCCGATCATCACCGGTAGGGTTCCCTCGTGGATGAGGGTGTCCATCACGGTGTGGGCGCGGCTTCCGGACCTGTCGCTGCAGAAGCTGTGGCCGTCGTGATAGACCATCAGCGCGGCCTCCCCTCCGGCGGGATCGTATTGCTTCGGGATATAGACGGCGTATTCCCGTGTCGTGCCGGGGTAAAGCTTCGTGCTGGCAAAGGAGCCGCGCTTCAATACGCCGACTGGCACGCCTTCCCGCCCCACGGCCTCCGGCGGGGTGGGGTAATCCACTGCGGCGGCGCGGAAAGTGGCAAATAAAAGAACAAGGCTGAGGAAGGCGCTGGATCGCGGCAGATGGCGGGGTGTTTTCATGGACTTGGGAGCATCTGCCGGCGAACGAAGCCTTTGAGGTAATGCGGATCAGCGGAACATCAGCACCGGCACGCGGACGGTGCGGACCATAGTGGTGGTGGTGCTGCCGAGAATGAACTGGCGGATGGGGCTGTGGCCGTAGGCCCCCATCACCAGCAGGCTGGCCTGCTGGCTGGCGATGGCGGCGGAGATCACGTCTTCGGCAGACCCTGGGGTGGCCTCACTGGTGACTTCATAGCCGGCGGTCCGCAATTTCTGCGCCGCTTCCTCGAGATACCACTTGGCGGTGTCGTCGATTTTTCCGGCCCTCAGGATGTGACAAGGCACTCCCTTCAGGAGCGGGCTGGCAATGAGATAGTCGAGGGCCTTGGTGATGCTGGGGCCGCCGTCGTAAGCGACGAGGAATTTGGTGACCGGATTGAAAATGCGGGAGGTGGCGAGCACAGGCCTGACGCTGGTGCGCAGGACGCGCTCGAATTGCCCGCCGAGGTGCCCTTTGGCCGCAGCGGCCTGATTGCCGCGTTTTCCGATCACGATCAATTCCGCAGCCGGCTCCAATGCCATGAGGGTTTCAACAAAAGAGCCGTGAAGTTGCAGGACTTCGATGTCGGTGACGCCGGCAGCGCTGAGTTGGGTGCGGGCATCATCCAGAATGGCCTTGCCTTTGAGCCTCGCGATGCGGGCCTGGCTTTCCTCAAACTTCACCAGTTCCTCGGTAAGTTCGGCGCTGGCGTCGAATCCGATGGTGCCGGTAAGGTCGGTCCCGTGGCTGCGCTCGCGGTGGGCGTCGAGCACGTGAACCACCTTGACCCCGGTGCCCAGTTGCCGGGCGGCCCAGGCGCTGTGCTGGTAGATGCCAGGCGCATAGGCCGAACCGTCGGTGCAGGAGAGAATGTGGGACATGGGCAGATTTGAAATTTGGAATTTGAGATGCCTTTGGGGTTAGTGGGCGAGCAGGCGTTCGAGGGCGTCAGGTTTGTCATGGATGCCGAGTTTATCCACGAGGGTGGCACTGGCTTCGTTCATCCCGATCAGCTCGACCTCGGTGCCCTCGCGCCGGAATTTGAGCACCACCTTGTCGAGCGCTGAGACGGCGGTAAGGTCCCACAGATGGGCGTGGGTGATATCGACCCTCACCTTCGCCAGCACCTCCTTGAAATTGAACTCCTTCACAAAGGCCTCGGCGGACGCATAGAAAACCTGACCGGTCACAGTGTAGGTGCGGCACTCGGCTGCGGCATCCAGCCCGCTGGTCACCCGCAGCACCTGGGCAACCTTGCGCGCAAAGAAAATCCCGCTGAGCAGCGCCCCGACTCCAACGCCGATAGCCAGATTGTGGGTCGCGACCACGACGATCACCGTGGAGAGCATCACGATGCTGGAGGACTTGGGATGGAGCTTCATGTTCCTGAAGGAAGCCCATGAAAAGGTCCCGATGGAAACCATGATCATGACGGCGACGAGGGCGGGCATGGGGATTTGCTTCACCCAGTGATTCCCTGCCACAATCAGGAGCAGCAGAACTACCCCCGCAGTCAACGTGGAGAGCCGGCAACGCCCGCCGGACTTCACATTGATAACAGACTGACCAATCATGGCGCAGCCCGCCATGCCGCCAAACAAGCCGGCCACGATATTTCCCAATCCCTGACCTGTGGACTCCCGGTTCTTGTCACTGGGCGTATCCGTCATGTCATCAACGATCTGCGCGGTCATCCAGGATTCCAACAACCCCACCATGGCAAGGCCCGCAGAATAAGGCAGGATGATGGATAAAGTGTCGAAATTCAGCGGCACCTGAGGCCACAGGAAATACGGCAGGGAATCCGGCAGGGCTCCGAGATCGCCCACACGGCGGACGTCCAGATTCAGCCCGACCGCCAGCGCGGTCATCACGATGATGGCTACCAGCGGGGAGGGCACGGCTTTCGTCAGGCGTGGCAGCAGGTAGATGATGGCAAGGGAACCGGCCAGCATGGCATACATCATCCAGCCTGCTCCTTTGAATTCCGGGAGTTGGGCCATGAAGATGAGAATGGCCAGGGCATTGACAAAACCGGTCATCACCGATTTCGAGACAAACCGCATGATATCCCCGATTTTAAGGGCCCCGGCGATGAGCTGGAATACGCCCGTCAGCAACGTAGCGGCCAGCAGGTATTGGAGACCGTGGTCTTTGACGAGGGTGACCATCAGCAGCGCCATGGCCCCCGTGGCAGCGGAAATCATCCCGGGCCGGCCCCCGAAAATGGAGGTGATGACGGCAATACAGAACGAAGCATACAGACCCACTTTGGGGTCCACTCCGGCGATGATGGAAAAGGCAATCGCTTCCGGAATCAGCGCGAGGGCAACGACGAGACCGGCGAGAAGATCATTCCGGACATTGCCGGACCACGAAGAAAGATAGGATGGTGAAAACACAAAAACGAAAAAGGCACTCAGGGGAAAAGCGGACATCCTGCGCCTTGGTGCCAGGTGAACGCGGATGACAAAGAAAGAACCGGGATAAGCATAGTGCTCCCCATGGCAGAATGAACTGCCGGTCTTTTTGTGTCAGGGTGGAGTGAACATGAAGCTGGTAAATGCCCGCCGGAGTCCTATACCGGGGCGGCCGGAACGTTCTTCCTCGACCTTCCCCCTGGGAAAGTCAACCGGCGGTTGGCTGTCTTGATCGCGCCAGTCCGCGCCAAACGCCTCCAACTGGTCAGGGAGTCCCTGCGGTGGCATTAATCCGGCATCAGACCGGGCGATCCTGCTCCCCGGATCAATCCCCGCATCACTCCCTGCAGCATGGAGGCCTGGACGGGAATGCGCCTGGGAAAGGCAGGATTTTCCGCTTTCAGCCACAAACGGTCAGCCTCGATCACCAGCCGCTTCAGGGTCATCCGGCCATCAAGGCGGGCGGCCACCACGTCGTGGTGGCGCGGCTTCCGTTTGGCATCGAGGATCACGTAGTCCCCTTCCATGATGTGGGCTCCACTCATCGAATCCCCCTCCACCTTCAGCGCATAACAACCGTCGGCCGACTGAAGGCCGCAGATGGCCCGGTCCACGCGGATGGAATCACCTGGCAGGGCTGAAGAAACTCCGGCATAACCCGCGGCGATGGTTCCATAAAGCGGCAGACAAAGGGCGGCCGGCCCGGGAGCAGCAGGCAGGCAGCCCGCGAGCACGATGCCCCGGGCTTTGCCCGGCAGGCGCTTCAGACAGCCCTTTTTCTCGAGGGCGCGGATCACGTCCACGGCTGCGGTTTGACTGGCAAACCCAAAATGCTGCTGGACTTCGCGCGTGCTCGGCATCACGCCCACAGCCTCATGGCTGTTGATGAGGAAGGCCAAAATTTCTTTCTGTCGGTTGGTCAGCATGACGTCGCAAAGGAGGAATCGCACCCCCGGTCCGTGGCTGCACCGGGCGTTTCTTCTTTACTTACGTTTTTTGGCCTCTGACGTTACGCCGTCCGGGAAAACTTGCCGCAACAATTTCCGGGACAGGGCGGAATTTACGGCAGCCCGGGGGCCGGGGCCGCCAGTTGGCGCGCCAAAAAGGCTTCGGCCACCTGTTGGTAGGCCTTGGCGGCTTTGCCCGCCGGATCATATTCCACCAGCGCTTTTTCGAAACTCTGACTTTCGGCTACCGCAATGCTGCGAGGGATGCAGACCGGATAGACGAGGTCTCCGAAAGCCCGGCGCACCTCCTCAACCACCGCCCGGCAGTGACCGGTGCGGCCATCATACATGGTCATCAAAATCCCTTCGAGCGTGACCGAGGGATTGATCCCACTGGTGGAAATCTGGTCGTGGATGTCCACAATCCGGGCCAGTCCTTCGAGGCCGAAATACTCGCATTGAATCGGGATCAGCAGGCCATCGGCTGCGGCAAGGGCCGACGTCATGAGGATGCCGAGCGAAGGAGGGCAGTCGATCAGGAGAAAATCGAAACGCCCGGTTTCCTTGAGCGGGGTGAGCACTTCGCGAAGGCGGATGAGATGGTTTTCCGCCCGGACCAATTCCACTTCGCAGCCCGCCAGTTCCATTTGGGCCGGAATGATGCTCAGATTGGGAAAACGGGTCTGTTGGATTTTGCCAGCGAGGGTGTCGTGACCGATCAGGACACGGTAGAGGCTCTGACCTTCGCCGGCCCGGTGGCCCAGAGCACTGGAGGCATTGCCCTGAGGGTCCAGATCAAGCAGGAGAACCCGGGCCCCGGCTTGGGCCAGACAGGCGGAAAGATTGATGGCGGTAGTGGTTTTGCCCACTCCGCCTTTTTGGTTGGCGATGGCGATGATCTTCATGCAGGGACGGCGGGGGCGGTTATCCCACAGGATGAAAGCCGGTGCCAGCGCTTTCGTCCCTTGTTTTGGATCCGGCGGGCTGCGGGGAAAATTTCTCTACCATTCAACCGCCTCCCGGGTAGCCGTGAAAATCAATACGATGCGGATTTTCTCCTCTGGCAGGCCCAGCAGCCGTTTCAGCGACCTCCGGTAAAGTTCCAACTGGGGGCGGTGGGCGACCGCTGCTTCTGCTGCTGATCCTCCCACTGGACCGGTCTTGTAATCGACCAGCAGCGCCTGAACCGGTTGGCCTGCGGGGTCACGCTGCACCATCACCCGGTCAAACACCCGGCTTTGCAGCTCCCCCTCCAGCACCAGATCAAATGCCCGTTCGCGCCACACTTCGGCCCGGCCTTCCGGCCTGACAAAAAGGGCTGCGAGCGACGGGGTCGCGAGGCAGGCCTGCACTTCGGCCACCGCTGCCGGATCCAGTCCGGGTCCGGCCATGGCGGCCTCCGCGTTGTGTAGCCATTCGATCCGCTGGAAGGCCCGGTGCACTGCGATGCCCGCTTCCCGGGCTGCCGTGCGGGCGCTTTGAAAGACTGGTCCGTCACCACCGCCCGGATCTTCCGCCGGGCGTTTGAAGCGCAGGGGAATGTTCATTTTCGGTCGGGTGATCACGATGTCAGGAACGACTTCGGCAAACAAATCTGCCTGGATCACCGGATGGGCAGGAACCGGGGCTGCGGGGACGGCCGCAGGCCGCAGAGCATGGTGCAAATACCAGCCGGGATCACCAAAGCGGGCGACAAGGGGATAGGAGTTCTCGCCAATATTGATATCACCGGCTTCCGGCTGTTGCAGCGTGTGCCGCGCTGTGCCGTGAAGGCTCGCGGAGCCGGGCTCTTTCGCAGCCGGGGGCAGAAAAAGATAGTTTGCATAACGCGCCCGCGTCACCATCACATAAAGAGCGGAGAGCCGTTCGCACCACATCGCGCCGTTGGCTTGTTCCAGGGCCCCGGCCAGCACCGGATCGGCTTCCGCGATGTCTTTGTTGGGGAGCTTCGTCAGCCACTGCACCTCCCCGCAGGTGTCGGTTTGCCGCCCGATGGTGTGGCGGTGGGTGAAGGTGTGAGGATATCCCAGATCCGGGATGACCACGACATCAAACGTCAGGCCCTTGGAACGGTGGATGGTCATCACCTGGATGGCTCCATCGTGACTGGCCCCGCGTTCCGTCCATGAGGCGGCAAAAGTCAGGAATTCATCCGTATCGCGGCTGCCGCTGTTATCGAATTCCCGGGCGCAGCCGCACAATTCATCCAACCGCCCGGTGCTGAAGGCATCCAGCTCCACGCCTTGCCGCCGCCGTTCCCTCAACAGGGCATCCGACCACCAGCGCAGGGTATCGTGGAAGCCTGATGCGGTGACCTGTTCCAACACCTGCCGCACCACCGCGCGGCGCAGGTTGAGTTTGCCGGAGTGGTGGGCAGGATGCCGCTCGTGGGGCAGGTTATGCATAACCTCCGCCAGCGGTGTCATCAGCAGATGCTGCCATGCAAACTGGTCGCCGGGATGCGCTGCGAACTGCAGCAGCGCCAACAGCGCGGGGGTCACGGGATTGTCACTGGCAATGAGCAGATTGCTTTCGCAGACCACCGGCATCCCGGTGGCGGCGCGCAGAAAATCCGTCAGGGCAAGAGCCCGCTTGTTCTGGTGGCAGATCACTGCGCACGTCAGGCCGCGTTTCAGCGGCTTGATCTCCCGGAGCAGCTCTGCGGCCCGTTTCCACGCGGCATCAATGGCGGAAAATGGATCGGCTGCCTCCTCCGCTTTGGGATCGACTTCAACGGCCAGCGCGGTCCCGCCATAGTCAACGTTTTTGCTTTCGTGATGTTGCCACTGCCACCGCGCCACGGCAGCAGGCGGCAGGCCGGAGGCCACCAGCAGGGCGGCGTCACCCAATAGCTGATTCACCATCGCAATCACCGCAGGACCTGACCGCTGGGACAGGGACAAGGGCTGCACCTGGAGCGGCCATTGTTCCGGCGGCAGGCCGGGCAAATTGTATTGTGTCTGGAGTTCATCAAAAAGAGCCGGAGTGCCGCCCCGCCATTCATAGATGCTTTGCTTGCAGTCGCCGACGGCGAAAAACGATTTCCGGCCTTCACTGTCCTGGATGGCCTCATCCATCAGGTTGGCAAGAACCTTCCACTGGATGCGGCTGGTGTCCTGGAATTCATCCAGCAGCCAGTGTTCGTAGCGCGCGTCCAGCCGGTAATCCATCAGTTGCCGGCTGTCCTGATGAGTCAGGAGCCGGACCACCTGGGCATCGTGCCCGGAGGCTTCCGGACTCAATCCACCGCCCAGAATCAACTGCACGTCATGGAAGGTGAGCCGGCCCTGACGCCGCACCAGGGTATGCCACGCTTCGTCATAGCGCCGCACCACTTCATGAATGCCCCGGGTCTGCCGCAACACTGCCTCCAATTCGCCCGCGATGAGATGCTTCAGCAATTCCTGCACTGCCTCTGCCAGGGGCCCTTCGAGGTCGTAGGCGCTGCGGTCCATTTTGAGGACGGCGGATCCGGTGACCAAATCCTTCAGCATCGGGATCAAACGTTTCCAGAGATATTGATTAGGTTCGGCAAACGGGACGCCGGGCTGGTGACCGGCGGCGGCTTCCAGGAAAGCATCCCAGCGTTCGCGATGTTTGTCCTTCAGCGGCACGCGTTCCAGTCCCCCGCGGATCCGCCGGATGGTGGCGGCCCGGTCGATCTCCGGTCCCGGCACCGGGGGCTTCACCGGCCAGATGCGCTGCGGATTGCCCCATTTGTCAGGATCAGGGGTGGCGAGGAATTCGTCGTGCCATTGTTTGACAAAGTCATCGAGCAGGGCCCGCACCCGGATCTCATCCTTGCCGAAGGTGGCTTCGGTGAAGGCGCGGCGGAATTCGGCGCGGGCTCCGGTGGCACGGTCGTCCGGCGCAAACACGCGCTCATAGACCCGCAGTTTTTCCACCCCCAGCTGATGCTCATCCAGCAGAGTGAATTCGCCGCTCAGGCCCAGTTCAAAAGGAAAACTGCGTGCCAGCCGGATGAAAAAACTGTCCAGCGTCCCCAACATGAGGAAGGGCAGGCGGGCGGTGAGCCCCTCGAGGGCCTGACAAAAATCTCCGGCGGTTTTTTCCAGCAGGCCGATGTCCCGGGCCAGCACCCCGGCGGCGGAGGCGGACCCGGCGGCTTCGGCCAGACGGTGCAGAATCGCATTGAAAAATTCGCCTGCCGCCTTGCGGGAAAATGTCAGGGCCACAATGGATTCCGGCGCGGCTCCCATCATGACGAGGCGCAGATATCGCACCGTGAGCCGCCAGGTTTTGCCGGAGCCCGCCGAGGCGGTGATCAGGGTGTGGGGAAGCATGATCAGTTAGGGGGAGGAAAGTTGGGGATGGAAACTGCCGGAGGCAATCATGGCCTGCACCCGCTTCAGGGCGGTGGGGTCGAAACTGGAAGCCATGTCCTGAAACACCAGCGACTCGAAGTCGTCGTATTTTCCCTTGGGACCCGGCGGCCAGAAAATACCCTGCTGGATATTGGAAACCACGCCTTCGGCACAGGTCCATGCCGATTGCAGGAGGGTGTCATCAATGCCGTCCCACATCTCCAGTCCGGCTTCGCTGACCGCCCGGGGCAAATTGATATATCCGACGCCGACGGTTTTGACCACCGGATGGGACTTGTGGGTGTCTTCGTAATGATCCGCCATGATCCTGGCATAAAGCGGCAACTGCAGGTTTTGCCAGACGTGGAATTTTCCGCCGTGCTCAACGTGCGCGAACGCTCCGCATGGGCCGTTTAGGATGGTTTCCCGGGCGGCCTTGGACTTCACGGCTTTCAGGTGGGCGTCCGCTGGTTTGACGGCGGTGGACGAGGTTTTGTAGTCAAGGATGCGGTAACCGAGGTCCTCATGATATTGAATAAGATCGATGCGGCCCCGGATCTCCGTGCCACGGATTGTGATCAAGGTCGGGAATGCGATTTCCACCTCCCTGAAGCGCCAGCCTTTTCCGCTTTCGGCGGCGTGGATTTCGGCGGCTTTGGTCAGGCAGTTCCGGATCACTTCCACCTGCATGAGGACCGGAATGGTCAGGGACGTTCCATAATGGTCTGCCATGGTGCGGTCGAATTCCGCGTGCAGCATCCGGGCAATCTCCGCCGCGTCCGAACTGTCGCGGAGTCCGGGCATTTTATGAAAAGCCTCCATGGTGTTGTGGAAAAGATTTCCCACGGTGTTGGCTTCCAGTTCCGCTACGGCGGCATCCACGGCCTCCATCCTGAGCACGTGCTTCAAATAAAACCGGAATGGACATTTCAGATAGTCGCTGAAGGAAGTGACATTGAGACGCCGGAAAACCCTGTCATTTTCCCGTGGCGGAGTCACTTTCAAAGACCACCCCCGGTGCCATGGAGGAGAGGGTGCACGGCCGGATCCGCCGGCGGTTTCCTTCGGAAACAGCCGCAGGGCGCGGGCCGGAAGTTCCGTGACCGCGCAGCGCAGCAGGAGGCGGCTGGGTTTGAGAGGATCACCGGCGGCATTGGTTTGGCCCGCCAGCAGCTGGATGGAACCATGGTCGCGCCGGCTTTCGATCATCGTGGTTAGAAAGTAGCTGTCGCGGGCCAGCCGGGTTTCGTTGGTTTTGAGATCCAGCGCGGCCCGCACGCTGTCGGGCAGCCAGGCGTCGCCCTGGAGGCTGTCCGGCACGAGGCCTTCGTTCATCCCCGCAATCACAAGATGTCCGGCTTCCTGCCAGGGCAGCTCCAGCCAGCCGTGGAGCGCCATGGCCTCCTCGCTGTGGGGGGCATAGAGCCGCTTTTCACGGATCAGCGAACCCGCAAGTTCAAGGCGGTCGGCGGCGGACAATTCGGGCAGGAAAACCGCAGCACCACGTTCCACGGATTCCAGCGCGTCCAGCCAAAGGTCGAGGGCGCTGCTGAAGCGTTGGCGGCCGTCAGGGCTCTCGAATTTCCGGTTCCCATAAAGCCTTTCGAGGAAAGCGGCGATGCCCTCCGGCAGCGGCTCCTTTTTCAGCAGGCCGATTTCGCGGATCATCCAGTCGATGATATCAGGCAGAACCGCTGGCCTCGTTTCGTCAGCCGGGTCGGCCTGTTTTAATAGTTTTTCATAGCAGGCTTCGGCCCAATGTTTGGCAAGGGGAGCCGCCTGGTAGAGGTTTTGCGGCAGGCGGTCGTCTTGGAAGGCGTCCCATTCTTCCATGACCTTGAGATGACTGCTGGTGCGGGCAGCGCGGCAGGCTGCGGCGAGTCCTTCCGGCAGACGAAGCAACTGGCCGGCCGCAGACCACGCCCCGGTCCGCAGGAGAACCGTCAGGGTTTTCAGAAGCCACGAAACTTCATGTTCCATCAGCGGCAGGCCGTCCGGATCGAAGACTTCCATTTTTGCGGTGGCCGCCTGGCGGCGCAAAGGGGCGGAGACTTCCGGGTCGGCGGTGCCGATGACGAGACTGCCGGGCTCCGGCGCGGCCTTGCGCATGGCCTGCACAAGGACATGGGCGGCATCCCCGGGACGGGTAGTCAGGGTGATGTTATCGTGGCCTTGGGGCAGTTTGATTTCGCGCATGTTCCAAACGTCAGGGCGCGGCCGGCCCCAGACATCAAAGGAATCGCTGGCAGCTTCCGGCGCATGGATGATCACGGAGACCATGGCGGCGTTGGTTTCCGCGATTTGCCCGAGGGCGATCCGCACCAGCCGGATGCTGTCAGGAACTCCGGCCAGCACCACACGGGTGACGCCTTCCGGCAGCACCGGAGCCCGGGCCGCGGCCAGCCTGACCGAGAGGCTGTCCAGCCAGCCAGCCGTTTTCATGCGGTCTGTGGCCAGCTTTTCCAGGCGGCCCAGAGCCAGCCACCGGCTGGATTCGGGGTGGGAGGCTCCCAAATCGCTGGCCGCCATGGCAAGGTTCCGCCCGCCTTCTTCCAGCGTGCGGCGGAGTTTGAGCAGGTCGGCGGCTGCTCCCGTGGCCCATGCGATATCCTGCGCCACCGGATTGATAGGAAACAGTTCGCGCCAATCCTCCAGATTGAGCCGCAGCAGCACCGAGGCCCACGCCGCTGTTTCCTCCCCGCGACCCGCCACCTGAGGGGTGTGGGCGGTGGCCCACAAAAGCAGGACATCCGGCGTAATGACGTGAGGGGAAAGCACCCCGGTGTCAGGAGCCAGGCCGGCAAGGAGTTCCCTCAGCCGCCGTCCCGCAGCCGCCGTGGGCAGAATAACGACGGTAGCGGAAAGGTCTGGCGCGGGAACAGTGGCTGCCCCCGCCAGCAGCCATTTGGCAAGGGAGGGAAGCAGAGGACTGGACCAGTCAAGAAACACACGGCACGGCATGTGAGGACCGTAGTTAAGAAAAGGAAGACTTTGCAACCCCGCAGGTGCCACTATAGCTTGGATAGTTCCCCCCTCGCTGAGGCCGCGCGGAAAGCCCGAGGACGGGGGGACCCAGGTCTGGGCCACGGCTTCACCTCATCAAAGCGGAATCTAAGGCCGCGAGGCGCGCAGCCGCCAGAAGCGGCGCAGGGCGGCTCCCGGATTGGCATCCAGCAGCCAGCGGGTGCGCATCCCGCCCTCGGGGGTCGCGGTGAATTCCGGGGCCGGTAGCCACGGTGCCGTCAGGGAATCACTTCGTTCCCAGACCAGACTGAGCCAGACATCCGGATTGAGGGTGATAAAAGCGCCCTTCAGATCCGGGGTGAGAAAACCGGCGGGGGAATCGCCCCGCAGGGGATCGGTTTCCTCCACAAACTCCAGCAAATTGAGCCGCCCGTCGCGATCCGGGTCGCTGTTGGGGGCGCGGTCCAGTCCGGTTAGCCCATGGACGGTGGCCCATGTCAGGTAGCGGTCGGTGGGCACTGGGGGAACACCGATGCCGCTCAGCGAGTTTCCGGCGGCCATGGTCAGGAACCGCGTTCCGGGCTGGGTGAATCCCATGCTGCCCGTAAAAATCTCCGGGCGCAGGGAAAGATTCTGATCCGCCGTGGATGGATTTCCCGGTCCTCCGGTCCAGGCTGTTCCGGGATCCTGACCAATCCGGCCGAAGACATCGCAGCGCACGCCGTCGGCCACGATTTCAAGGGCGTCGTTTCCGTTATAATCCATGCTGCTGCCTTTTAAAAACACCGCCCGCCCGCTGGCGTTGACAAACAGGGTGCCGGCCGCGGCACTGGCAAAGGACAGCGATGGAGCCGGGAGCAGGCCGGCGCTCACCATGGCCTCGCCGACCGCGGCTTCACCAATCACCAAGACCTGGCCGGCGGGTAGCAGGGCGGGGTTGTCTTGCGGAGAAACGGCGGAAACCCTGCCAAGTATGGTGGCGCTGGCCGAACCGTTGGTGAAGCGGCGGACTTCCCATTTCAGGCGGGCCATGTCCATGGTCTGCCCGCTGGCATTGTAAAGTTCGAGGGCCCGCGAAGTATTGTTATTCGGCGGGGCCGCTGCCGGGGCGGGTTCCACATATTGGCTGAACACCAGCAGTCCCGCCGCTTCAGCACTGCGAATGGTCAGGCTGGCAAACGCAGGAGCATACCCTTCGGCCGAAGCCGTCAGGCTGACGGCCCGCTGCGGTTCCACCCGGGGCGACCAGGGCACCATGACCTCCACCGTGGCCGCAGGCTGGGCAGGTGTCAGGATCACTGTGTCTGTGGCGAAGCGCACGCGGTCATCGCGCCAGGATCCAAGGTGCACCGTGACGGGGGTGGCCGGGGCCGGATTCATCGAGATCGTGGCCACGGGGGCGGCCGCCGTGCTGGTTTCATCGCGGTTGTCAGGGCTCACACTCAACGCGAGCCCCGGAGCCGCAGGAACAGTCATGACCGTATCCAGAAACAGTGCAAAATGGTCCGAAGCGGTTTCGCTCAGCTCCGGTGCGGGCAGCGACAGGCGTTTGGGCAGCCCGTCGGCCTGCGGTTCAAGGCGGCTGTTGTAAACTTCCCCGCGGGTCCGGCCGGGGGCCAGCAGGTGCTGCGAAAGCATGATGTAATCAAAGCGCGCCTCAAACAAATTGAACGTGGAGGTGGTGCTGCCATCCGCCTGGAAAAGGGCCGGGGCAAACAGTCCGGCCGGATTAAACCCCTGGTGCGGATAGACACTGCTGGCCGGATTGTAGGGCGATACGCTGTAGGGCAGGGTGACCCCCGGACTGGCCGTGAGATCGCTGCCCAGTTGGAAACTGGCCGGCAGGCTGGTGCCGGTGGGTGGCGTATACGTGGAAGTGTTATAAATGATCGCGGGCAGGAAGATGGTGTCGATGGCATTAAAATCGCCGGCCACCACCACCGGATCCACGGCCGTATTCAGACCCTGCTGGCCCAGAAATTCCCGGATGCGGTAGGCCTCGACCGCTTTGCGGAAGCGGTCAGGATCTGTGGTGCCTGCTTTGAGATGGAGATTGACCACATGCAGACCGGCTCCAGGCAGATCGATCCGGGTGTAGAGTGGAAACCGGGTCAGTTCCTTCCTTCCCGCCACCCCCCGGCCAATCTGCACCGTGCTGGTAATCGGATAACGGCTAGCGGTGATAAGGCATTCGCCAGTGCCGAAATCCCCTGAGCTGTATGGCTGGCCCGCAAAGGCGTCCCCGGTGGTCGCCCGGTAGGCCGCGCCGGGAGGAAATCCTGCCTGTTCAAGGACGGCCCTCGCGTCGCCAAAATCCCCCGCATCCGACACCTCCTGCATCACCAGCACGTCCGGGCTGATCCGCTCGATGACTTCCCGCACCGCGGCGAAGGCCGCCGTCCCGGGCGAGCCGATGCCCTGTCGGACATTCAGCGACATCAACCGCAGCACCCCCGGTGCACTACGGGCCGGCCGGTCGGCATCCACGACCTGAAGGCCGGCTCCGGCAGGCGGGTAAATCCCGCCCGGAGTGGCCATCAGGATGGCCTCCTGGAACCCATCGGTTTCCCCGTCCAGCGGAGCGCTTACGGAAAACTCCACGGATCCGGTCACAGGCACCACCACCGACGCCGGCCATTGCGCCACCCCGGCCGGCGCGGGGCTTAAATTGACCACCACCGGTGCGCCCGGAGGTGGACTGAGGGTCAGCGTAGCGGTGGCCGTGGTGCCCTCGGTGATCAAACCGGGGGCAATGGAAAGGACACTGACCGGTGGCGGCGTCCCAAAGGTCTGTCCGGCGTTCAGCAGACCGCGCGAGTGGGCCGTCGGGCCCGTCCACGTGAAATCCGATGCCATGGTCCCGGTGCCGCCCAACTGGAGCGACTGCCCAATGGGGGAATTCGACGGCTCACTGACTGGGATCGGCTGGAAAACCAGGCCGTCAGCGGCCCCGCCCACGGCCGTAAAACTTCCTTCATACGCGAAGTAGTGCACCACCACCGGCCCGGTATTCTGCACCAAGGCCATGCCGTCCACATCATTCTGGATGCCGGAAACGGGGAACCATACCGCCCCAAATCCGGTCCCTCCCTGATTCGGCACCGTTCCACTCAGAGGCACCGTATTATAAACCACCCCCCCGTTGCCATTGTAGAAGATCAGGGTGTAGCCCCCGAGATTCGTCCCCGCCGGCCCGGCGATCTCCACCCCTTCATCCACATCCGTCCCCGTGTTGTCGTAGTGGAATTCGTTGATGAAAACAGACTGCCCCCAAGCCGCCGGCAGCGCCACTCCCAGCAGCGCGAGGCCCATCCAGAGGGAAATCATTCGTTTCACGACTCTATCCGTAGCGGAAAGCAGGCCCAAATGCCAATCCGCCTTGGAAAAAGAATCCGTCACCTGCCGGCAGGGCTGAAACCCTCTCCTCCAGGCAAAGGCCCATCACCCAACAGAGTAAAGAAATTTAATCAAACCGTCATTTTTCCGCTTGCAGCAGGATGTCAGGGCGTTGGCCGCCTAGATGGAAATTTCCCGCTTTAAGTCCTCCCGGTTTTTATCATCGCCATAGGCCGCCCTGCGGAAAACGCGCCAAGCCTCTATTTATCAGGCACGGTGAGGCATGCATTCCAAATCAACTAAAATCTTTAAGTAAAGTTAAGGGTCCCAAGGCATTGTCTTCGACCCTCCGGCACGGATTTTGCACCGGCAACACCCGATGAAATTAGTAGGTTTTGCTTGAAACAACCACTGAATGTTGTGTATGCTCACACCCGGTCATCAATCTGTAGTGGTTTATCTTCAAAGCTCCCAAGCAATCCATAAATACCATAAATCAACCGGAATGCCCTGTAATCAGCCTCTGCGTTCCTCGCTATTTTTGAGAAATTCATCCGGCTTCTGACTCTTTTTCCTATACCCATCTATTCCTACCCAATCCGCTAAATTCGCCAAAACTATGGAAATTCCATTCACCATCGGCAACAAAACGTTTATCCTCGACCGCACCAAAGCAGAAGAGGCCTTCGAGGGCAAGCGCGTCATCAATGGCCGGGAGTCGGCCGCCTTCAACCTCCTCCCCCTGAAATACCAGTGGGCCTACGACCTCTACCGGAGCATGAAGGCCAACCACTGGGAGCCCGAGGATATTGGGATGCAAAAGGACGTGGAACAATGGCGGTCCGGCCAAATCACCGACAACGAACGCTGGATCATCCGGATGGGGATCGGGTATTTCTCCGCCGCCGAAGGAATCGTGGGCGACAACATCCAGAGCGTGGTCCGCGAGATGGTCACCGCCCCGGAGCTGAAACTCGTGCTCGGCCGCCACGCCCACGAGGAAAACATCCACGCCGACAGCCTGCTCTACATGATTTCCAGCCTCGGGATCAATCCCCACGAGTGCGAAGCCATGTTCGAACAGATTCCGACCATTCTGAAGAAGAATGAGTTTGTCACCCGCACCTCCAAGCTGCTGCGCCGCGATATCGACCTCACCCTGCCGGAAAACAAAAAGCTCCTCGCCCGGAATATTTTTCTTTTTGGCCAGTGCATGGAAGGCACCCAGTTTTACGGCCTCTTTGGCATGGTCCTCAGCCTCTACCGCCAGAACAAATTCCCCGGCATTGGCACCATGTTCCGCTACACCATGCGGGACGAATCCAACCACATCGAAGTCTTCCGGAACCTCTTCATGGACCTCGTGGAGGAGAACAAGGACATCTGGACCGCCGACTTCCGCGAGGAACTCCGCGACATGATGCGCGAAGCGGTCGCCCTCGAGAAGGAATTCATCCGCGACTGCCTCCCCGTGAACAGCGTCGGCCTCACCATCGATGAATTCACCACCTACATCGACTACATCGCCGACCGCCGCCTTGAAGGCGTTGGCCTCGAGCCCCTCAACGCCGCCATCACCAACCCGCTCCCCTGGCTGGCGGAAATGATGGACATCAAGAAGGAGCAAAATTTCTTCGAAGGCCGCGTCACCGACTACCAAAAAGCCGGCGCCCTCGTCACGGTCTCGGAGGACGAGTATTGAGAAGGGAAGCACGGGGCTCCGGCCCGTGTGGATCTGATTGGCCGAAAAGGCCAAAGACCAAAGACCAAAGACCAAACCCGCCCAGCCCGTGACGCCACTAACATCCCTTCTTTTTAGTCTTTAGCCCTTTGGCCTTTGGTCTTTTTCCATCCTCCCTCCTCCGCTCCCCGAATTCCAAGTCTGCCCCCTGACCGCTAACCGCTGACCTCTTCCCGCCCGCTCCCGCCCCCGCATTCAGCTCCCGTTTTCACCGCCCTGAAAACTGAAAACTGAAACACTGAAAACTTCCCCGCCCGCCGCCGCCCCCCGCCACCGCCTGCCCATCCATCCGCCATGATCGCCCGTTCCCACATCGACGAAGACCTCCAGCTCAAACAATTCGCCCGCTCCGGGGCGGACACCAAACCCCGCTTTGACTGGACGCCTCAGGCCCTGCCTGGCGGCCCGGCCACCGCCCCCGCCACCATTCCGGTGACCACCCTCGCCGGGGAATCGCGCATTTACACCACGGGCGACATTGCCACCATGATCGGCGATGCCCTCACCGATTTGATGCTCTCCCGGCAGGAGCAGGAAATCTTCACGGAAAAAAACCGCCGGCTCGTCACCCAGATTGCCATTCTGGTTTCCACCGAACTCACCGCCCGCACCCGCGGCACCGGCGAGGAAGAGCGCTCCAGCGTCAGCGCCAACGACATCACCCGCCTCATCGAACGCGCCCTCGTCCGCAACAATGCGTATGACCTCGCCCGTTCCATCATCACCCGCCACCAGACCGCCGATGGCCGCGATGGCAATGACAACGACAGCTTCATGCTCACCAATGCCGCTCCTGCCTGCCGCGTCATCCGCCGCAATGGCCACGTGGTGAACTGGAATCAGAACAAAATCGAAATCGCCATCCGCAAGGCTTTCCTCAGTGAGCAGATGGATGCCGATCCTGCCGTGGAAATCGCCCGCGGCCTCTCCATCCGCCTCCGCGATGAAGGCCGCCAGATGATCCACATCGAAGAACTCCAGGACCTCGTCCAGGAGGAACTCATGAAGGCCGGCCACTACAAGGTCGCCGCCTCCTACGTGCTTTACCGCGCCCACCGCGCCGAAGTCAGGAAACTTTCCGAGGAAGATTCCCGCAAGGAAGCCATCGATCGTCAGGAACACATGATCCTCGTCAAAAACGAGGACGGCTCCACCTTCCTCTGGGATGGCCTCGAACTGCGCCGCCGCATCGAGTTCGCCCGCCTCGGCCTCGACCTCTGTCTCAATGCCGAGCAGATCGAAAACGAACTTCGCCGCTCCTTCTTCGCGGAGATGACCCTCGAGGATCTCAACCGCACCGTGGTCCTCAATGCCAAGGTCCTCATCGAGCGCGATGCCGACTTCGCCCGCTTCGCCGCGCGCATCATGCTCAGCTACATTTATGAGGAAGTCCTCGGCTGGAATGTGCTGGCGGATGGGCTCGCCGGCCTCGCGGAATCCCACCGCCGCGCCTTCAGAAGCTACCTTCAGCGCGGGGTCGAAATCAACCGTCTCAGCCCCAAACTCCTCACCTACGACCTCGACAAACTCGCCGCCGCCCTTGATCCCTCGGCCGACATGGACTTCGACTTCCTCGGGGTCCAGACCCTCTACGACCGTTACCTCATCATCGACAAAACGGCCAAAAAACACCGCCGTCTCGAGACCCCCCAGTTCTTCTGGATGCGCGTTGCCATGGGCCTGTTTGTCGGCGGCGATCCTGCCGTGCAGCTTGAGCACGTCATTGCGCTCTATCAACTCTACAAAGGCCGCCGGTTCTGCTCCAGCACGCCCACTCTCTTTAACAGCGGCACCAAACACAGCCAGCTCTCTAGCTGCTATCTCTACAAGGTGGACGACAGCATCGAATCCATCATGATCCGCGGCATTGCGGAAAATGCTTTCCTCTCCAAATGGGCCGGCGGTCTGGGCGGCTCGTGGACCTCCGTCCGCGGCACCGGGTCCTACATCCAGGGCACCAACGGCGAATCCCAAGGGGTCATCCCCTTCCTCAAACTCCACAACGACCAGCTCATCGCCGTCAACCAGGGCGGCAAACGCCGCGGCTCCGGCTGCGCCTACCTGGAGACATGGCATAACGACATCCGCGAATTCATCGAGCTGCGCAAGAACACGGGGGACGACCGCCGCCGCACCCACGACATGAACACCGCCAACTGGATCCCGGACCTCTTCATGAAACGGCTGGAGGCCCGCCAGAACTGGACCCTCTTCCGCTCCAACGAATGCCCCGAACTCCACGAACTCTACGGCCGCGCCTTTGAGGAAAAATACCTCGAATACGAAGCCAAGGCTGCCCGCGGCGAAGTCCATGCCGAAACCGTCCGCGCCCTCGACCTCTGGCTCGACATGCTCCGCATGATCTTCGAAACCGGCCACCCCTGGATCACCTTCAAGGACCCCTGCAATGTCCGCAGCCCCCAGGACCACTGCGGCGTCATCCACAGCTCCAACCTCTGCACCGAGATCACCCTCAACACCTCGGCCGATGAAACCGCCGTCTGCAACCTCGGCTCCATCATCCTCGAAAACCACCTCGACGCCCACGGCCAGATCGACCACGAAAAACTGCGCCATACCGTGCGCATCGCCGTTAGGGCCCTCGACAACGTCATCGACATCAACTTCTACCCCACCGAAGCCGCCGCCCGAGCCAACAACCGGCATCGCCCCATCGGTCTCGGCGTCATGGGCCTCGCCAATTGCCTCTATCTGAAAAACCTCAGCTTCGCCAGCAAGGAAGCCGTGGAGTTCAATGACGAGATCATGGAAGCCGTCGCCATGTATGCCTACGAGGCCTCCAGCGACCTCGCCGCCGAGCGCGGGAAATACTCCAGCTACGAAGGCTCCAAGTGGTCCCGCGGCCTCTTCCCCCAGGATACCATCGACCTCCTCGAAACCGAACGCGGCGTCAAAATCGAAGTCCCCCGCACCAGCAAACTCGACTGGGCCCCCGTGCGCGCCAAGGTCGCCAAACAGGGCATGCGCAACAGCAACGTCCTCGCCATCGCCCCCACCGCCACCATCTCTAACATCATGGGCTCCACCCCCTGCATCGAGCCCCAGTTCAAAAACCTCTACGTGAAGTCCAACCTCAGCGGCGAATTCATCATGCTCAATGAATTCCTCGTCCGCGACCTCAAGGCCCGCCGCCTCTGGTCCCAGGAGATGCTCGACAAACTCAAATACTACGACGGCGAACTAACGGAAATCGACGAGATCCCCCAGGACCTGAAGGACAAATACCGCACCGCCTTCGCCATCGAATACCCGTGGCTCATCGAAGCCGCCGCCCGCCGCCAGAAGTGGATCGACCAAAGCCAGTCCCTCAACCTCTTCCTCGCCATCCCCGACCTCAAGACCCTCAGCCACATGTATCGCGCCGCCTGGAAGGCCGGGCTCAAAACCACCTATTACCTCCGCTCCCTCAGCGCCTCCAACGTTGAAAAAGCCACCATCAGCGTCAAAAAAGACGTCCGCATCACCAGCGAGGCCATCCCCGAAACCACCACCTTCACCCCCGAGCAAATCGCCTGCTCCCTCGAAGCCCGCCGCAACGGCACCGAGTGCGAAGTCTGCCAGTAACCCCTGGGAGCGCCGCCCGTCCCGGCGGCCCCAAAGCCCCGGCTTCCCGCAATTCCCCACGTAGCAAGGCCTTCCAGGCCTTGTCCCCCCTAAAAACCGCCCAATCCCCACCTCCAATACACCCGCCGGGAGATGCTCCTCTACTTCGATACTTGCTGCCTGAATCGTCCCCACGACGATCAGCGTCAGCAGCGCATCTTCCAGGAAACCGAGGCCATCATCTCCCTCCTCGATGGCGTAATCCATGGCTCATGGGACATGGCCGCCAGCGAAGTGCTTCTCTACGAGGTAAACCAAATCAGCGACATCACCAGGCGCACGGCAATCCTCGGCCTTCTAAAATCCGAACGGCCTTCTAAAATCCGCGAAAATAGTCCAGCCATTCACTGCCGAAATTCAGAACCGGGCCAATGCTCTGACTCAGATGGGCTTCAAACCTTTTGATTCACTGCACCTCGCTTCCGCCGAAGCCATCCCTGCCTCCATTCTACTCACGACCGATGACCGGTTCCTCCGCAACGGTCAGCGCCGCGCCACCGATCTGCATGTAAAAGTTGCCAATCCTGCCAAAACGGACATCTTTAATCCATGAGCACGACCCAGCGCAAAACCCCCATCGAACTCTATCGCTTGGGCGTCGCCGCCCTCGACCAAGCCTTGGGTCCCGTGGAAAGCCTCCGCTTCCTCCGCCTCCTCGACCCCGGCAGCGGCGACTACACCGCCGAGCGTCAGAAACAAATGGATCAGGACCCCGCCACTGTCGATGACCTCTGTGAAATGATTAGCAATTCTCAAGTAAACGCTACGCGCACAAGTTGATCACCGCCTTGGAACTCCTGGGAGAAGAGCCATGAAAACCAACCCATCGCCGGAACCCACCGCCCCCCACGATGACGGCCTCGATTGGATCCGCGCCATCCGCCGCGAAATCACCGCTAGCTCGACCACGACCAAACCCGCATCGGTGACTACCTCCGCGAGCGTGAAAAACAGCTCGGCGACCGCGTCGTCCGCACGCCAACGCCGCGTCGTCCCAGTCTCCTCTTCCTGAAAATGAAACCCGAGGACTGCTACCACCGCTTCGTCCAGTGGTCTGATGAAGACCAGTGTTACATCGGCTATTGCCCCGACCTCTATTTCGGCGGCGTCTGCCACGCCGACGCGGAACTCGAGGCCTACCGCGAACTCTGCACCATCATCCACGAAGAAGTCGCCCACCGCCTCGCCGAGGGCCCAACCCTGCCAACACCGGCGGTCAAAGCCACCCGATCCTTGGAGTTCGTCGCTGCATTATCTTAACTGGCATGAGCACTCTCCTGCAAATCAACCAAAAAGCCCAGCGCCTCCTCCGTAGCGAACTCGGCCCAGTGGATTCCGTCCGCTACCAGCAGCAATTCACCACAGGCACTGGCGACTACACTGCCGAACGCCAAGCCACCACGCCCATGGAGATCGGGAGCATCGCCGAGCGGGTCGCTGCACTAAAAGAGGCCGGCCTCCTTCCTGCACCGCCAAACGCGAAAATTATCCGGAAGTAGTCAGGTCCGATACCATCTCCACGCATCATTCATCCCACCATCCTCCTTACAGATAACGACCACTTCCTCCGTGCCCGCACCAACCCACCCGATCTTTGGATTTCGTCGCTGCTTCCGTCCCGGCCTTGTCCACCTACAAGCATGCAGTTAAAGCTGGCTTTCCCAAAATTGTCTGACTGGTTCCACACAAAGTCACTCCACTCTCATGCCTAAACGCGTTGCTGAATTTTTCGCCGGTATCGGTCTGATGAGAATGGGCTTGGACCTGGCGGGTTGGCAGACGGTTTGGGCCAACGACATTGATGAAAAAAAGTGGGAAATGTATCGCGATCATTTCCGGGAAGACGCGACCCATTTCGTGCTGGGGGACGTTCACGAAGTGCAGGGCGCGGGGATGCCCGACTGCGAGCTGGTGACGGCTTCTTTCCCCTGCAATGACCTTTCCCTTGCTGGGAGCCGCCATGGCCTGGCGGGCATCCATTCTTCAGCTTTTTGGGGGTTTATTGAAGTCCTCCGTGGAATGGGTAACAGGAAACCTCCGCTTGTTCTCCTTGAGAATGTGGTCGGTTTTTTATCTTCTCATGATGGCAATGATTTCCGCGATGCTCTGCTCGCGCTGAATGAGTTGGGTTATGCGGTCGATGCCTTGATCGTCGACGCCTCCCGGTTTGTTCCGCAAAGCCGCCACAGGCTATTCGTTGTTGGAAAACGGGATGTGGAAAAATCACCCAGTGTTTGCGACGAGGGATTTTTCCAGGGCAACGGCAGGCCAGCCGCCTTGGCGGACTTTATTTTCATGCATCCTGAGATCCGTTGGGATATCAGACCTTTGCCTGCTCTTCCCGAATCGACCCTGCGTTTGCACGACATCGTGGAAGATGTGCCGCTCAATTCAGAAATTTGGTGGTCCCGCGATCGCTGCGATTACCTCATGAATCAAATGAGTCCCAAACACTTGGCCGAAGCCAAGGCTATGATGGCTGGCAGGAACTGGAGTTATGGCACGGTGTTCCGGCGGGTCCGGAACGGCCGGAGCATGGCCGAGTTAAGAACGGATGGAATTGCCGGATGTCTTAGAACCCCACGGGGGGGCAGTGGAAGACAGATTCTATTTTGTGCCGGACGTGGGGAATTCCGGGTGAGATTGGTAACTCCCCGCGAGTGCGCCAGGCTCATGGGCGCGGATGACTACACGATCAAGACCAGCCTGAACCAAGCCCTGTTTGGATTTGGTGATGCCGTCTGTGTTCCGGTAATCCGGTGGGTCGCAGAGAATTACCTAAACCCATTGCTGGAAGAACTGCGCCCACCACCCGTCCTATCATTGCCCGTTCCCGAAGCAGTGAACTACCTCAAGAAAACGACCGCAGGCCGGAGAGCCGTATGAGTTTCAGCGCGAAACTAGAAACGCTGGTCGCGGCTTATGGACGAAGCGGTGAAAGCTTCGTTCCGGCCAGACTGCAATCCATGCTGGCCCTGCTGGAATCGTTGCGCGTCCGGCCCTCGCTTACTCTCACGGATCACCTTTCTTCAGCGGGGCAGTCCCTGAAAAGCCATGAGCCCTTGGCTGGGAAAGCCATGAAAAGGCTCAACCTTACCTCCTTGAATAAAAACTCCGGCCGGCGGTCCTCGAATCTCCACGCATGGGCCGGCCCCCTCTTGGGGATTATGGAGGCCGAGGGTTTTCCTGGTTCCACGGAGGAAACGCGCATTCAATTGATAGACAAAGCCCAGGCCGTAGTAGGATCTTACCTGCGGTCGATGTTCGAGGAAGGGCCTCTCCGAATCAAGGTCATCGGCAAAACGGCTGAAGCAGTCATTGGGGAACTCCTGAAGCAGGCGGACAAAAAGAACAAAGCAGGGGATGTGGCTCAATATCTCGTTGGGGCCAAACTCGCCATCAGGCTGCAGATCGAAATTCCTGTCCACGGGGCTAATAAGGGAGATCGGAAATCACACGCAGACAAAGCCGCGCGTCTGGGGGATTTCGAAATTGGAAACAGCATTATCGAGGTCGCGATTGGTATCCCGGATGAAAAGCACCTCCAGCAAATAGAAGAAATCCTCGATACCACTCATCACGAAATTTGGCTCCTGACCCGGGAGGACCGGGTGGCCAGTTGGAAAAATGAAGTCTCGAATCTCTTTGGCAAAAGGATCGGCCGGATTGTCGTAACTTCGGTCGAGGCCTTTGTCGGGCAAAACGTCACTGAACTAGCCGGATTCACCGCAGCGGCAAAATCGGAGCGAATCCACGAGTTGATCGATTTGTATAACCGCCGTTGGGTTGATAAGGTCGGAACTCCAAGCATCAGGGTTTCAATCGAATAGCAAGGAAACGCTTTAAAGTGACGAAGCCCCCCTCCAAAACCATTTGCTTTCATTAAGCGTTTCCGTTATCAAAATCAACCCCATGAGCGTCATCCCACCCACCCCAGCTCTCATGGCACTCAATCAGGCCTTGGCCTCCAAGCCAATCAATCGCCTCACACCCGAAGCCGCCCGCGCCCAAGTCGCCGAGCACCGGGCGGAAGCCGGGGCTGAGTTCTACCGGCATCCGAAATTCGCCCACATCGCCCGCCGCCAGAAGTGGATCGACCAAAGCCAGTCCCTCAACCTCTTCCTCCCCCAGGCCGACCTCAAAACCCTCAGCCACCGGTATCGAGCCGCTTGGCGCGCCGGCCTCAAGACCATCCACTTACCTCGCACCCTCAACTCCTCCAACGTCGAAAAAGCCACCATCAGCGTCAAAAAAGACGTCCGCATCACCAGCGATGAGGCCCCGAAGCCCACGCCTGCGGCGAAGAATGCGAGCCCTGCCAGTAACCTCTTTAGACCCATTCCCATGAAAAGAGATCCTGAGGTAATCCGGTTTGTCCTCTTGGATTTTGAGGGTGAAACGGACGTTTCCGAAAATATCAAAACTTACACCCCCGACATCCTGCAAGAACATGTCCGGCTTCTGCTTGAACAGGACTACATCGAAGCGAATCACAGGATAGTGAAAAACCTAAAAGGTACTGACCGCTTGCTGCTGCTTGAGCAGCCGCGCCTTACATGGGCAGGGCATGATCTTCTAGACTCCATGCGCGATCCCAAGGTTTGGAAAATTGCCAAGGAAAAGATTCTGGCTCCCGGCGTTTCCTTCACCATGGGGCTGCTGAAGGAAGTTCTGAAAGAGGCCGCCAAGGACGGGCTAAGGGGAATGGGGTTTCCGCTTAACTGAACCTTGCTGCTTTAAAGGGTTGAAGGACAATTCCTTGATCGCTGAGGGGTGAAATTTTCACATCCCCTGATCATTTCCCACTAGCATTTTGTTGAAATATGTAGTATAGTCAAAAGCATATGAGTCCAAATAAATCTAGGCGTATTCGCACTGTGCAACACGGCGACCAGAGTTTTACCCCGACCGAGCTGGATTTGTTGCACACTCCGGCTTTACAGCGGCTCTACGATTTGCACCAGCTCGGTTTGGCGGACCGAATATTCATCGATGCCTCCCATGCGAGGCTGCACCATGTGGTCGGGGTGGTGGAGCAAGCGGACAATATCATGCAGGCAATCATGGAAAATCTGCGGAAGAGCCCGCTCGACAAGCTGCAATACGGAACCAGTGGAGAAATAACAAAAGGCAACCTAGCTGATTTCGCGCAGGAGAAGCTGCCTGCGGTTCGCCTGATGGCGTTGCTCCACGACCTGACGCATGCCCCTTACGGCCACACGCTAGAAGATGAAATCGAGCTTGTCGGTGAAAAGCACGATGAACCGGGGCGTCAAGCCGACGCATTTTTTAGGCTTATTCTTCAGTATTTTGGCTGGATCGAGCGTAACTTTGATCTGAAAGCTTGGGGTGTCGACTCTAGGACCAAACCGGCAGAGGGCGATCATGCTGCCCAGTTGGCGTGGTTCTTGGATTCTCCAGACTTGAATGCTCCCCCGGCCTCTTCGGAGTTTATATCCTACCTCGTGGCTCGCTGGACCGGTTATCTCAGCAATTCCCAAGCGCGGGGAAGGTCCATGCGAAAAATTAAGCCCTCGACTCTTCGGGTCTTCGTCCGCGACTTGGTTTATGCAATGCGAGCACTTTCCTACTTGGATATTGCCCACAAGGGTGTCGAACAGGTTAAGGCCAAGCATTTACCACTTAGAGAGTATCCTTTCGAAAAATTACTCCATGGGATGCTCGCTGCGAGCGGTGAATCATCTACGACTGAGGACAAATTTGAGCCTCAGCGTGATGTTTTTCTGCTGGATGTGATTGGAAATACGATTTGTGCGGACCTGTTGGATTACGCGCGTCGGGACGCCGTCGCCGCAGGCCTGAAGCTCGACTATGATCCCCAGCGAATCGTCGATCAAATGACGGTTGTAACCTCGGGAATGATTCCACCAACTATGCTGCAGGATTCCGAAGGAACTCAGGTGGCGTTTCCATTTGCGGGCAGCTGCCTTAGGACTTGCATTTCCCTATTCTCCCACAAGTTGAGAACAGACGTTCCTGGTGAGCTACTCAATCTGCTCCAAGTCAGGTATTTTGTTTATGAACGCATGCTTTTTCACCCCACGAAGTGCATCGCGGGGGCCGTGCTTGGTGCAGGTCTCCAATTCATCGGGTGGAAGAGCCTGCCGGTGCATTGGCGGTTCGTGGGCGACCAAGTTTTTCTTCATCAGGCCACAGAGGCAGCCCGGCTCGTTCGAGACTTACTGGCGGCCGAGGACAAGGATGCGCTGTATGACCGTGAACTCGTCGATCGTTTAATCTCCAAGCTTGACGGATTACCAGTTACAGGGACATCTGCGGCGGCAAGGCAGCTTTTGGAGGATCGCTTGTTGCTGCGTGACACCTTATTGGAACATCTCCAAATAGCAAACTTGCTAAACGGTCAGCGTCACTTTTGTGAAAGCTTGGATACATTGGTCAAGGGGTGTGCACCGGGTATCTTCGACTCTACCACTGCGGAAGCGGTCATCACCGAGATGGAAACGAACCTTGGTAAAACGATCCCGACAGGCCAAGCGGCTGATTGGTTGCGATCTCAGGTTTCCTCCGTCGTCGCAGTCCGGGAAGAGATTAAAGCTGGCATCCGGTTATTGGATCGGCTGGGAGCACGGCGCTACCTCAAAATAGTTTTCCGCTTGCTCCCGAACGCCGATCTCGGTGCCGGTGGAACGGCGTCGCACGTAGCCGATATGTTCAAGAAGCCGCTTGTCCGGAAGATAGCAGAGCGAGAGATTGAGCGCCGGGCAGAATTGCCCGCAGGGAGCCTTGTTATTCACTGTCCCCCAGTTAAAGGACCCGCAAAAATTGCGAGGATTTTGATTACGAATACTGACAAATCGGGATCATCCGAAAAGCCTAAGGTGGCAATGTTGAATGAGATTGGGAAAATAGACTCCGCCGTTTTCCAAAAACACCAAGATGCTATTGCTGCCCTTGAGGCAATGTAAGCTTCCACATGGCGGTTTGCTGTAAGTGTCGCTCCGCCCCACGATGCATCATGGAAGGCCATCGGAAAACATGTTGGCGATGTGCTGTGCGAGTTGGTTAAAGGCCGGAGGGATGATGGTGATACCCTAGAGAACGATTTGTATACGATTAGAGAATTGGAGTGGATCGAAAATCTAGCCAACATGAACGACTCAGCGGACCTGATCACGGAAACAGATCACATCGAGGTTGGCAATGATGCCCCTGAGAAATCACTACTTCTGAAACTGGGGAGAGCACTCCGTGGCCATGCCGAATTCAGAAGTTTGGACGCAAACGCAACGACCGCTGAAATTTTGGAGGTTTGGCCAACTTTTCTCAACAACCTCACAGCAAGGGCCATCGAACGAACGAAAGGGAACACGAATACTGTGAAAACACAACCTACGCGCCCAGTTCCGAGGCAGATTCAGGTCATCGAAGCTTTCTTTGGAGAGCTGTTTGGGATCGAAAATTTTTCAGGAGCAGGGGATCGCGCCTACATGAAAATCCTTAAGGTAGCCTCCCTGCTAAATGACGCGCAATGGGACAGGTTTAAGTCGAGGGTGGCTCCACTGAAACCTTCAACTCGAATCTTGCTCAACTCCATTTCAAAGGCACAGAAGCAGGAAATGTATGAGCGAATCGAAAAAGAACTCAAAGACGCGCAAGCAGCAGGTGGGCAAGGCAATTGACCCTTGGCCCGCCCGCCGCCAAAGGATGCTGGATGCTGCCTACAAGGCGACAGCGGCTCAGTTGCATGCTGTGCCAACAAATTTGATTGCCATTGCCCAGTTCCGACGTGTGCGGCGAATTAGATTCCAGCCGCTTTTGGTTTGTGGAGGTCTTGCAGTCACGGAGAGTGGCTTCGAGATATTGGTGAACAGCTCTGATTTTAATGGTTTGGAGCTTGAAACTGCTTTCTCGAAAGATGGAACTGGTCGCCATTTACCGGATGGCTATAAGCGGCAGATGCGATTTACGATCGCCCACGAATTGGCCCACACGTTTCAGTTCAATTTGAATAAAAACCCTCCGGAGAATTTTCTGTCAGAATTATCCTCTGCGGCATTGGCTTCGCTTGAACGCGCCTGTAACGATGTTGCAGGAGCCATTTTGCTGCCTTCTCCTTTTCTTGTCGGCGGTCACTCAAAGTGCACCACCTGATGGTCACTTAATCGGGTTCAAAGTGCACCACTTTTGGAGGTAGAACCGCTTCCTTTCCGGCACGGCCCATGTGCTTGGATCGGGGGGTATGTCCAACATCCTCGAAGTG
>JBBQWG010000031.1:0-83617 GCA_038210825.1 Verrucomicrobiales bacterium | reverse complement strand
TCATCGAGAATGAGGAGCGCATCATTGGCCAGCAATGCGGCATGAAGCGGCTGGGCTTGTTCCGAAACGCCGTAACCCCTGAACATCAAACGGGAACCCAACTGATCCAGCGTGGTCGTCAGGATGATCGGTTGGAAAGGGGATCGGGCCCAGGAGTTGTTGGTAAAAGTGCCTCCCCGCAGGGGATAGGCTTCCAAAGGGGCCGCACCCGGAGCACGGGCATCCTCACCGGCCAGTTCAAGCAGGGCCCGGGCCACGGGGAATAGCGCGTCGTCCGGCGACTTGACCGCGTCCTTCAATCGCAGGCCAATCTTCCTGGCCCGCTCGAAAGCCTCATCGACGACGATGCGGCGGTTCACGGCAAAAATGATCCTGACAGGTGCCGACCGGGCGGACGGCGACAGGGCGGCTTGCTTGGCTAGGGTGTAGATCGCGATATCAAGACAGGCGGTTTTGCCGGCCCCAGTGGGCAGCGTCACCCAGGAGGGCCAGATTCCATGGGCCACCTGATCGGCCAGCGCGATTTGCCAAGGATAGGGCGGATGATTCCACAAGGCTCGGAAAAATTCCTCAAATGTCGGGAAATGGCTCATGGCAAAGTGGAGGCAGAGGAAGGTTTTTCAGCGGCCGGCAGCATCAGCCCATACCCGCGATAGCGGCCCGCCCCCAGCAGAAGCGGCCCAGCCACGGGTTCATCCAATTCGATTTCAGCGTGGAGATGAAACCGGGGAGGCATCCCTGGCTTGGATTTTGGAGAGACAAAGGCGGCGGCGGGCGGAACGCCGTTTATCGGTGAGTGGAGGGTTGGTTTGATCCGCAGCGGAGTGGGCCAGCCGGCCCGTTCGCAGCTTTGGCGGATGATATCCTGACACGAATGCACCCACGCTTCCGGATCCTTGTTGAAGTGTGGTTTCGGATGCCGGTCGAGAATAATGGGGGTGACGGAACGCCAGATTTTTGCCGCCCCGGTCCAGCGGCTGGGAATCAAGGCTTGGAGGGTTGTTCTGGTGCTGCCTACCTGACTCTCCGGTCGGAGGGTCATGTCCCAGGAGCCATCCTCCGCATGAAGAAAAATTTCGCCGTTTTCTCCAAAAAGCACCTCCTGCGCCTGACGCCACTGACGTCGGAAGGCGGTTTCGTCCATAGCGCCGCCTGCCGGTCGGGGCAAGGCAAGGCCCAAGCCCAATAAATGTCCGTCGGCGTGGGGATGATCGACGAACGGAAGAGGGAAGATGGCCAGATGGCAACTCCTGATGGCTTGTGTGGGGTTTGAATCGCCATCGGGGCGCGGCTGGTGCCCACTGAGCCAGCCGGGGATAGGACCAAGAGCCGGGTCTTCAGCCTGACGTTTTCCCCAGCGCTGCAGCAGCGCTTTATGGAAGGCTCCGGTGATCTGCCATGTGCTGGTCAAACCATGCCTCCGGCCTTCGGTTTGCTTCAAGGTCAGGATTCTCCGTTCCCATGGTCCGGAGACTGCGTGAGGTTCCCCCGGCGGCGCGTAGGCTGCCCAGCGATGTCCCGGATCATGCCGCCCGCGTGGTGAGGCCGCTGGTCTTAGCATTTTGTCGGGTTTGGCTCCTTTGGCGGCGGCTTGCATCAGGGCGGCCATTTCAGCGGATCGTCCTGACTCATCGAAGGCTTGTTCGGCGGATGCAATCAAACCCGGCCATGACACGCGAAGGGAAACGGTTGGCGGGGTTTCGCTATCATTTGGAATGGGCTGGAGATAGTCCCACTCACGGTCAGGGGCGGGAGTCCGGTCCAATTCGATCTGACAAAAGGAACTGGAATGTCCCAGCCGGGGCAGTCGGGTGACCAAAGAAAGCAACGCCCGCCGCTGATCCGCAGATAAATCCGCCAGAGGCCAGTGAAAGAAAACCGTCGGCTGATCGGGGTCCAGATGGACCACAGGAAAACTCCTCGGCTTCCGGGGATGATTTACTGATTCCGCTCCACTGGGGTTTTGTGGCACAAAAAATCCCTCCAGCGTCTCCTTCGCGGCATCGGCAGCAGTAGGAATAATCACATTCGGTGCGGGCTGGGCACAAAGCCATTCCAGCACGGCCCGTTCCTCCGGAACTTGACCGGTGCGGTGCAGCGCGTCCAGCAGCCCCAGGCAGAGGCGCGCTGGATGGGGTGGCCACTCGGCCTCATCCCGGTCTCCCCAGGAAGCCGCGACGTAGCGTCCGGTCGGGAATTGAAGTGATAGCGTGAGGGCCATGGCTAGGCGGCGGTTTCCTCACCAGTGGATTCGCGATGCGCTTTTTGGGAAGCGATCACCAGCTTCAGCAGGGCCGGGGAAGGCGTTAGTCTGATCGGTTCCTCCCGCCACGGCAGCCCGGCTTGTTTTGCCGCCGCAATGGCATCCTGCAAAAGCTTGCGGGTGGCATCGGAGTTTAGGTTTTGTTTTGGCGTCCCATCCAGTCCGAGCACCTCCCATGCGACGGATTCGCCATCCGCCAAGGTCAGGTCACAGCGTGACCGCAAGGCCCAGCCCCGCTCCGTGTTGAGAGCCGCACCATGCAGTGCGATGGCCGCCAGCACCGCCTGAGCCGCAGCAGAGGTTTCGGCTGTGTCCTTAGCCTTTACCGGGAACCGTAATTGCCTCAGCGCCGCCAGCGAAATGGTAGTGGCCTGCTGGACGTAATCGACAGTAACTCCGCCGTGAGTGTCCTTGTCTCCTCCCCACGGCACGCTGCTGTGATTGATTTCGGAAGGCTTGTCGAATTTTTTCCGGCTCTTCTTCAGATCCTTCCAAAGTGCGTCCTTGGTTTCGGTCAGGATGGCCTCAGGTTTTTGGTTTTTCTCGGCATTGAGCGGGTCAATGCGCGTCCCTGCCCTGATCCCTTCCACCGCATTGATCCCCACCAATTCGCTGACGACACATCGGGAATACTTTTCCCCCAAACCGCCGCTGATTCCGGTGGAATCCCAACTCCCAAACAACAAACTAGCAGGGGAAACATCGAAGAGTGGGGTAGCGTTTTGGGATGAAGCCTTAATCACCGCCTCGCCCACCGGCGTCAGCGGAAAATGCTTTCCTGCGCCATCTACGGAGTCGCGCAGAATCGCATCAAAAATGCGGTGAGGTGCATCGAAACAGGTCAGTTTCCCCCCGCGCCCCACGGATTTGATGAGCTGGTCTTCCGGAAAGGCCGTTTCCACATGTGGCAGGAAAATCCGGCCAGCATGGATATCCTCCAACAGGGCATCCTCGAGGCGGTTCGCCTGGCTTTGCACGCTATCAATAATTACGCATGGCAAATTCTCAGAGTGCCCCGGCACGCGGCGTGGCGAGAGCAAGTATTTCCCCCCGGCCACCGTGCAGGGAAAAATCGTGCTTCCCTCGCCATAAAGCGGCTGGAGTTTGAGTCGGAGACGAAGCCCTGCAGCGGACTTCACAGCGTTGAGGAGAGTTGAGTAGGTCATGGTTGTGTACAGGCTAAAGAAAGAGTTGCCGGCCCTTTGGGCTCCAGCGGTTTGTTTTTGACCGGTGAATCGGTCATTGGGCAGACCATGGGAATGAGTGCCAAATCATTGGATGAAAGGCCCTCATCCTCCAAACACAGGTAAACATATGGGTTTTGGAGCCGACGCAGCATGTCCCGCTGAACTTGAGTTAAGGACTCCAGCATGACTCACGTTGGATGACATCAAGAGACGAGTCAAACGGATAATTCCGTGATAGAACAGAATGGATTTAGTTGACCAAATTTCACAGTTGGAGTAGCTAAAAGAGTCACCCTGCGGCTCACATTGAAGCATAGATCGGAACGGATTGAGTAAGGACCAAGCCGCCCCTTGCCGCAGGGTGGCACCCAAAAATTTAGAAAGTGTCATCATGGTGGGGGAGGGGTTTGGCGGGCAAGCCCAGGGGCAATGGACAGAAATGCGAGGCAGGCCGATGATGTGCATAACATTTTATTCATCTTGATTATTCAGATTAACGGTCTATATTTTCCGCGTGGTCTATTTTTCACGACACATCATTTAACAGTTATTCTCCACGAGGCAAATTTTATTTTACGATGGGCAATATCTCCAATCCGGAGCAGTGGGCGACGCGGGAGCGGCTGCGGTTTATCGAGCGCGTGGTGTATTGGCGTGGATCGGTGCGGCGGGAGGAGGTGGCGGCAGCGTTTAACCTATCGGCACATCAGATCTCTGCGGACCTGCAGAAATATCAGGAGCTGTGTCCGGGGGCTCTGGTGTATAATCTGAAAAAGAAATGTTATGAAGGAGCGGTGGACATGAAATGCCGTCTCCATGAACCGAGACTGGAGGAGGCCCTGACGATGTTTCTGGAACCGGAGGGGGGGTGGGAGGTTTCCGCGATGGGCGCGGGAATGGCAGGCCGGCCAGGAGCGGTGGGGCGGGTGGAATTGCCGGTGCGGCGGGCGGCGGCCGAGGTGGAACGGCGGATTTTCCTCGGCGTGATTTTAAAGCGGAAAGTCCGGGTGATTTACCGGTCCGTGCATGGCACCGGCAAAGAAGTGTGGCGCTGGATTTCGCCACACGCCTTTGGGCACGACGGCTACCGCTGGCATGTGCGGGCATGGTGCGGCAACGACGGGGCCTTCAAGGACTTTGTGCTGAGCCGCATCCAGGCAGCGGAGTTCCCTATCGAACCCGCAGGAGAACTGCCAGTTGATGGCGACTGGGAAACGTGGGAAACGCTGCACCTCGTGCCCAATCCCGACTTCACCCCGGAGCAACGGGCGGGACTGTATTTGGACTACGATATTCCAGCGGAGGGCTTGGAACTGAAGGCGAGGCAGGCGATGCTGGGCTACACCCTGGAACATCTGCGCCTGCCAGGGGCTCCGTGGGAAGGGAAACCGTTTCTGGTGCCCTTGGAAAGCCTGCCCAGATAAAGCCGGCAGTCCTTAGGCATCCCGGTGCGTCGGGGTGGGGCGGCCGGGGCGGAAGTGTTCGTGGTGTTCCAATGCAAGCGTTAGGCCGGGGTGGGAGGCGGCGGTTTCGCGGAGAGCGGCGGTGACGGCATGGGAGAGCAGCGCGGGATCGGCTTCGGCCCGAAGATTGATGATGAGCTGGCCGCTGGCAGAGGGCTCGTCGAGGGTGATGCCCAGTTCGGGCACGTAATCGCTGCGCACCAGATTCACCACGGCGACATCACCGCCGAGGGACTCGTCCGGGCTGTAGGTCATTTTCAGATGCGCCACTTCCGCCGGGATCGACGCGAGCTGCGTCTGCACCGCAGCACAAAGCCCGCGCAGCAAATCACCGGTTTCAAATTCCTCTTCCGCGCGGACCGCTACTGTGGCATTGAACCAGCCAAGGAGGGCTTCCCCGTCCGCATAGACATCATAGTCCACCGGCATCGCGGCCCGCGGAGCCTGCTCACCGGTGGACACGCGGTCGAACCATGGTTCCAGATTCCACTCTTCTCTCACGGAAAGGGCCATGACCTCTGCGGCGGGAAATTCCCCCGCCAGGGCCGCTTGCAGCGCCTCCCGCTGGTCCGGGGCCAGGAGTTCGCTTTTCCCGATCACGATGAGGTCGGCTTCCTCCAGTTGCTTGCGGTAGATGTAGATGACTTTTTCGGAAAAATTTCCGCCTTCCGCCAAGTCGAGGACGCGCTGCGCCCGGACCGGATCCACCATGACGGTGAGGGGAGCAATGTGATAGGAGTTTCCGTAGATGCGCCGCAGGGGATAGGTGACGGTGGCCACAAGGTCGGTGCAGCTGCCCACCGGTTCGGCGATGATGACATCGGGCCGGGTAGATTCGGTGAGTTGCGCCGCCGCTTCGGTGAGGGATTTGAATTTGCAGCAAAAACATCCGCCGGGAATTTCCTGAGTGGCGAAGCCCAATGAGCGCAGCATGGCGGTATCCACCAGTTCGCGGCCCTGGTCATTGGTGATCAGGCCCACGCGGTGTCCGGCGGCAGTGAGGTGTTGCGCGAGGCGGGCCACGGCGGTGGTTTTGCCGGCACCCAAAAAGCCGCCGATCATGATATAACGGGCACGGGGGGGAGAGGAGGAAAGGGCCATAAATTTGAAGTTGCCAAAAGAGGGATCCGGGTGGTAGCGCTAAGCTCCATAACGTGCCAGCGCCACTTCAGGTTTCCTGGCTCTTTTCGCAGAGCCCTGCGGTTGCCGCCCGGATGCGCGGCACGGAGTTCTATTACCCCAGCATATGAAAACCACTGCCATCACGCTGATTACTGCCGCTGCCGCTCTGGGCTTCGCCGCCTGTGACCGGGCCACCGAGTCTGCGCCCCAGGCCGCTGACAAAGCCAAAGCCGAAGCTGCCCAAGCGGCCGCCAACGTCAAGGAAGCCACCGCAGACGCCGCTGCGAGGACAGAGGCCGCCATGCCCGGTCTCAAGGCCAAGGCCTCGGAAGCCTTGGACGCCGCCAAAGCGGCGGGATCCGATGCTCTCGCCAAAGGGGGTGAAATGTGGGGCACGGCCAAGGAATGGGGCCTCGAAAAAATGGGGGTCCCGGAAGCGGATGGCATGCTGGACGGCTTTAAAACCCTCATCGATGAAGCCAAGACGGCCATTCAAAGCGGTTTGACCGGCGAGAAAGCGGCGGCGCTCAGGTCCAAGTGGGACGAGCTTTATGCCAAATCTGCCGATACCATCAAGAATCTGGCTCCCGAAAAACAGGAGAAGCTGAAAGCCATCATGGAGACCATGAAAGCCAAGTGGGAAGAAATGATGAAAAAAGCCGAAGGTGCCAAGGTGGAGTAGTTGCCCATCAAGGCTGACCGGAATACCACAAGGGGGCATCCGCTGACGGATGCCCCCTTTTCTTTCTGCGGACGCCCTCCGATTCCTGTGCCAGAAAGATCAGGGAGTCCAACCCTCCGGCTTCTCCCGTTTCCCGTTTTCTGTTTCCGCCCTTCTCCACGAACCGCCATGCCCCGTCTGCTCCTGATTCTAACCGTCATCCTCACTTGGGCGGCCATTTACCTGCCTGGTCTGGGCGGCATGGAGCTGAAGGGGGAAGAAGGCCGGCGCATTCTCCCGGCCCGGGTGATGATGCAGACCGGCGATTACGTCCTGCCGTGGTCCGAAGGCAAACCCTATCACCGCAAGCCCCCGCTGATCAACTGGTCGATCGCCGGCACTTTCAAGGTGCTGGGAGAAAGCGAGTGGGCCGCCCGTCTGCCGTCAGCCCTGGCGGTCCTGCTGCTCGCCCTGACAGCCATCCGGGCGGGCAGGATTTTGGGCGGACCGGCCGGTGCCTGGTGGCTCCCTCTCGCCATTCTAACGACCATCGGGACGGTGGAAAAGGGGCGCCTCGCGGAGATCGAGGCTCTCTTTTTCAGTTTGTCAGGAATCGGCATGCTGAGCTGGCTGGCGGGATGGTATCGCGGCGGTTCTCCATGGTCGAGATGGCTCTGGGCCGGCGTTTGGTTCGGACTCGCGTCCCTCGCCAAAGGTCCGGTTTTTCTGCCCTTCTTTTATGCTATTGCCAGCATTACCCTGATCAAAAACGGACAACGGAAGGAGCTATGGCATCCGGCTCATTTCGCCGGTCTTGCGCTGAGCCTTTTTCTGCCCTTGCCCTGGGTGCTGGCCACCCGCGACCGCCTCGCTGCTCTGCCCGCCGACCCTTCGGCCACCGGTCAGACGCAGATGTGGCTGAACCAGGTGCTGAAACGCCTCGACCCATCAGCCATCGATTGGACATCCTATCCGCTGGGTCCTTTCGAAACCCTGCTGCTCCTCAGCCCCTGGGCCATCGTCGCTCTCGTGCTGTGGCGCAAGGCGCGCCGCCTTTGGTGGCCGGATCTCACGCCAAGGGACCAAGCTCTCCTGCTCGGCCTTGGCTGGGGCACCCTTGGTTCCGGACTGGCTTATGCCCTGCTGCCGGAATCCCGCGCCCGGTTCCAGCTTCCCCTCATCGCTCCGGTGGCGACCCTTGCCGTGGTGCTACTGACCCACTGGACCCAACGCCGTGACCCCGCCGCAGAAGAACCCGCCACCGCCCGCTGGGTCAGCGGAATCATCCGTTTTCTCCTGTTGTTCCTGACGATAGCCGGGGTGGTCCTGCCATGGTGGAAAGCCCCCGGATCCATGATTCCCGCCATGGCGGTGATGCTCGGAGGCAGTCTCTTCCTGTGGCTGCTGGCCATCTGGTTCGCCCGCATGCGGTGGCCGGACCGGCTCTTCGCCGAGTCCGCCCTGCTTTGTGCCTGGGGCATGATCTTCAAGGCCTCCGTCATGATGCCCATCATGCGGCTGCACGAAAACATCCGTCCCCCGGCACTTGAAATTCTGGCCAGGACCGGACCCGAACCCCGCCTCCTTGCAATGTATCCCGGTCCCCAGCCCTTTCTGTTTTATCTTGGCAAAAATACCGTGGAAATTGCCAGTATCCGTCAAGTCACGCCTGACGCTCCATGGCTCCTCATTCCCGCCAAACGCCTCGAAGACCCCGCCATGACCGACCGTCTCGCCCGCTCCGGATTTTCCGAACCCGTCCTGACCGTCCGCGACGACGACAACACCCCCTACACCCTCCTCCGCCGCCGCACCGAACCATAGCATAAAACACCCCTGCCCGCTGCCCGCAGCCCCCTGCCCCCTGACCGCTTACCGCTTCCCTCCGACCACCGCCCTCCGCCCGCTACCCTCCGCCCCCGGCTCCACTCTCCCCGTGTCCTTCCCCCCCGTCATTTTTGAACAGGATCTCCTGACCGAGGCCAGCCCGCAGGAAATGGATCTGCGCTGGCGTCAGGGCTGGCGTCATTTTGGGCGGGAGTTTTTCCGTTATAGTCTCAGTTTGAATGAGGATGGATCGTGGCACCGCATTCAGCCGCTGCGCCTGGTGCTGGCGGATTTCCAGCCCACCCCGCGGCATCGGCGCATCCTCAAAAAGAACGCCGACCTCACCGTTGAGATCGGCCCCGCGCGGCACAATGAGGAGCGCGAGGCCCTCTTCCTCCGCCACCGCTCCCGGTTTAAATCAAATCTGCCCGATTCCCTGCGCGTCTTTCTTCCCGAGGAGGACCCGGCCACCCAGCCCTGCGAGTGCCGGGAGGTGCGCCTGCGTGATCCGCAGGGCCAACTCCTTGCCGTCAGTTATCTTGATCTCGGCGGGGACTCCTGCTCCAGCCTTTATGCCATGTTCGAGCCGTCGGCCTCCGCCCGCAGCCTTGGCATCTGCACGTTTCTCCACGAAATCACCTACGCCCGGCAAACCGGCCGCCGCTACCTTTACCCCGGCTACGCCACGGTGGAACCCAGCCACTACGACTACAAAAAAACTTTCCCCGCCCTCGAATCCTATCATTGGCGCACCGGGGATTGGCGGCCGCTTGAAAATGCGAAATAAGGGGAATCAGGGGAT
The DNA here is from genome assembly GCA_038210825.1 of Verrucomicrobiales bacterium. Taxonomy (GTDB): domain Bacteria; phylum Verrucomicrobiota; class Verrucomicrobiia; order Verrucomicrobiales; family V1-33; genus CAIZWU01. The sequence continues at coordinate 74,292 of JBBQWG010000031.1, read as the reverse complement.
TCTGGCGCGCCATAAAAACGGAATTTTCCCTTCCACCCTGCCCTCTTTTCGCATCCTTCCCCCGCCCGCATATGAACTACTGGCTCTTCAAATCCGAACCCGATGTCTTTTCCTTCGCCGACCTCAAAGCCCGGCCGCGCCAGACCGAACCCTGGACCGGCGTCCGCAATTATCAGGCGCGCAACTACATGCGGGATGAAATGAAGGTCGGGGATCTGGCCCTGTTCTATCACAGCAGTTGTGCGGAGCCCGGCGTCGCCGGGGTGATGCGCATTGCTTCGGAACCTTATCCAGATCCAACCCAGTTCAATCCATCCGATGAATACTTCGATCCCAAAGCCAGTCCTGACAAGCCCATCTGGTTTCTTGTCGAGGTGGCATGGGAAAAGGATTTGAAACACCCGGTCAATCTGGACCGCCTGCGCCAGGCTCCGGCCCTCGCCGGCATGCTCACCCTGCGCAAAGGCAACCGGCTCAGCATCACCCCGGTCACTGCCGCCGAGTTCAAAGCCGTGCTCAAACTCTCTCAAACTGCTGGTGGGTGAGCGCTTCCGGCCACGCCCATCCGCCCGCCCGGCGGCTTCCCCGCATCTGCTTGGAATTCGTGACCATCCCGGAGGGAGTCCGGGCCCGGACGGCGGCGGCAGAACCCGCCCTACCGAAGACGGGTCCTCATGAATCCGCAGGTTTGCCAGAGGCATGCTGACGGATCTTGAGTTGCACAAAGGCTTCCAATTCGGCCAGCAGGGCGTCCTCGGCCTGGGAGACCTTGAGACCGGTGGACTGGGCTCCGCCATCGGTCATTTCCTTGCCGTCCTCCTCCCATCCGCGCACGGCTTGGAGGATGCCGCGGTCAAACTCCCGCTCGAGATGTTTTCCCCCATTTCCGTAAAAGTTCCGGGCAAACCCGTTGAGCGAGCCGTGTTGATAAACGCCGGTCATCTTCTTTTTGCCTGCGGCCTTCCCGTCCTTGGCGACAAAATACAAAGTTACCGGCCCTTCCCGGTCGTCCCCGCGATACGTCACCTCGGCGAGGCGGCGGCCCGTGGGATCATAATATTTCCAAAGCCCATCCATGCGGCCACCCTTCAAATTACCCTCAACGCGCATCGCTCCTCCGGTGTCCCGGATCACAAAACGTCCTTCTTTTCCGGCCACGGGGACGAGGCCAGCCGGAGACACTCCTTCCTCCCCGTCGTCCTTATATCGTGAATTCCGGCTGCGGTCGTCCTGCGCCCGCGCTTCGTCGTCCACTGGATCCAAGGTGGCATGCTCCAGTTTCTCCAGTTGGGGTTCGCCCAAAGGAGCTTCCTCTTCCGGAGTGGAGGCACACTGGCTCAGGCTAACGACAGCAAAAACGGGGAAAATGAAACGTAACGGTGCAAGCATGGGAGAAATTTAACATACCTGAAGCAAAACACCACTACGGGTCACCATGCCCGGGGAAAAAAGTTTCGCTTCCCCGCCGTTGCTTCCTGCGCTCCTTTCGCCTTCCTCCCACACCCTCCAGTCTCCTCCGGAGCCCAGCGGTCTGTTTTCCTTGCCCCTTTCCTTCACCCTACTTCTCATGATTCAATTTACTGGCATTACTGATGAGGCAGGCAATGCGCTTGCCACCCAGATCCGGGCCACCCGCGAACTGGGGTGGAAACACCTCGAAATGCGCAACGTGGAAGTCCCCGGGTTCCCCAATGGCAATGTTCATGACATTCCGGAAGCTGCCTTTGAACAAGTCGCTGCCGATCTCGCTGCCGCCGGGCTCTCCGTGGTGGCCTTTGGATCCAGCATCGCCAACTGGGCCAGTCAGATCACCGATCCCATGGAAATTTCCATGGAACGGGTCGGGCGGGCCATTCCCCGGATGCAACGCCTCGGCACCCGGTTTGTCCGCGTGATGAGTTATGCCGTGCTCAAGGATGAATCCGGCAAGGACCTCCCCGACCAGCAGGAAGCCGAGCGCTTCCGCCGGTTGCGCGAAATCAAGCAGCGCTTTGATGACGCCGGCCTCATCATGGTGCACGAGAACTGCATGAATTACGGCGGCATGTCCATCTCCCATGCCCTGCGCACCCTCGATGCCGTGCCCGGTCTGCGCTGGGTTTTTGATACCTGCAATCCCCTCTTCAATGAAGACCGGGACAACCCGGGTCATCAACAGGACCCGTGGGCTTTCTATCAGGCTGTTAAACCCGCCATCTCCCACATCCACATCAAGGACGGCATCTACGATGCCCCGAAGAAGGACTGCCTCTACACCCTGCCCGGGGAAGGTCACGGCCAGGTGGCCCGCATCATTGGAGACGCTATCGCTTCCGGATACGAGGGGTTCCTGTCCATCGAACCTCACACTTCGGTAGTCTTCCACAGCGCGGGGGATCCTGTCGCCGGAGATCCCGAAGCCCGCGCTGCCGAGCAATACCGGAGTTACACCGACTACGGCCGCGCCCTTGAAAAACTGGTGGCAGGACTGGCTCCGGACTAGCTTATTTCACAAACCACCGGGCACCCCAACAGGGGCCTGCGGGCCGCTGGCACTGCGGAAGCACCTCCCGCTTCTCTTTGATTCCTCTCTTTTTTGTTCCCTATCCGTCCCTCATAATCCAGCTTTCCTCCGGGGCACCTGTGCCCCGGCCTGCCTTGTCCCACCCGCCTCTCTGTTATGAAACTCCTCCTCCGCCTTGCCGCCTTGATTTTTCTCGCGGCCGCCAGCGCCACTGCCACCGGCCAGGATGACCCGAAGGTCACTGCCCACCCGGCCTCCAAAGTCGTCAGGGATTACCTGCAACTGGTCCTCCAACGGGAATGGAACAAATCCGCCACCCTCGTGGAGCCCAACTCCCTGAAGCAACTGCATCAGGACTTCATCCGCCGCCTGAAAGCAGCACCCACCATGGACGATGAAGCGGAAATGACCCGCCGGGTGGGAAAACAAACCTCCCTTGAAGTGGAGGAAATGGCCCCCATTGCCTTCTACACCGCCTATCACGAAGGACTGCAGGAACGCTGGAAGGTCTCGCCGGAGGTCATTAAAAAAGTCCGGGATTCCCTTACCGTCCGCCTGCTCAGTATCGGCATCGAAGACGATGATCATGTCCACATTCTGGTCCGCACCAAACATTCCAACGACAAGGCCATCATTGAAAACCTTGAGCTGCTCTCTTTGATCAGGCTGCAGGGCGTATGGAAGGTCGCCTTGAATGAGCAGGCCCCTCGGATCACCCCACTGGACAGTGCCCTGCCTCCGGCCCCGCCTGCCGCCAATGCGGGTGCCAAATCCATCGACCCGGTCAAGCCCGCTCCAAAACCGGCCGCCAAACCAGCCACCAAACCGGCCGCCCGTGCCCCGAAAAACAATTAGCCCGGTGCCGTCCAGGCCAAAACCCATTTCATGGAAAACAAAACTATCCGCGTCGGAATCATTGGAGGCGGCCTGATGGGCCGCGAAGTTGCCAGCGCCTTTGCGCGCTGGTTTGCCCTGACCGGTTTACCGGTCCGGCCGGTGCTGCACGCCGTGGCGGATGTGTCGGAAAAGGTGAGGGAGTGGTTCCGCCCCCTGCCCGGCATGGCCCTGCTAACGGGCGACTATCATGAACTGCTGGCGGACCCCGACGTCGATGTCGTTTACGTGGCCGTGCCCCACCACCTCCATCAACAAATTTATCTGGATGTGCTTGCCGCTGGCAAGGACCTCCTCGCAGAAAAGCCTTTCGGCATCGATCTCGCCGCTGCTGAAGCCATTACCGCAGCCGCAGCAGCGCATGGGCGCTTTGTGCGCTGCAGTTCCGAGTTCCCGTATTTCCCCGGGGCCCAGGCGGTCTTCAAGGCCGCCCGGACCAGCCAGTTTGGCAGGCTCCTCGAAATCCGCAGCGGTTTTCACCATTCCAGTGATCTGGATCCCACCAAACCCGCCAACTGGAAACGCCTCAGCCAAAGCTGCGGGGAAATCGGGGTCATGGGCGACCTTGGCATGCATACCCTGCACCTGCCCCTCCGGCTCGGCTGGCGTCCTGACAAAGTATATGCCCAACTCCAGAAAGGCGTGCCCACCCGTCCCGGACCGGATGGCCAGCCCGTGGCCTGTGATACCTGGGACAATGCCATGCTCCACACCTGGATCAAGGCGGACGGGGAAGCGGTGCCGCTGCGCCTTGAAATGAAGCGCCTCGCTCCCGGGGCCACCAACAGCTGGTTCCTTGAAGTGCTCGGCACGGAAGGCGGCATGCGCTATAATACTGCCGAACCCAAAACCCTGCACACCTTCCGCCGCACCGGCGGCACCCAGACATGGGAACGCAGCGACCTCGGATTCGGGATGCCCTTCCCCGCCATCACCGGCGGCATCTTTGAACCGGGTTTTCCTGACATCATGCAGCAAATGTGGGCTGCCTATCTGATGGAACGCGAAGGCCTCCTCGGCGACCGCCTTGGCTGTGTCCGCCCGGAAGAAGCCCTCGCCTCCCACCAGATCTTCGCCGCCGCCCTCCGCTCCCACGCCCACCAGACCGTGGAGATGGTGCCCTGGTCCTGATTCTGGTGCTGCCATTTTTTCTGCCTATCATGCGCGCCACCCTCATCAAAGAATACACCTTCGAAGCGGCCCAGACCCTGCCCACCGCGCCGGAAGGCCACAAGTGCCGGCTGATGCACGGTCACAGCTTCAAGATTGAAATTGCGGTCACCGGGGAGGTGGATCCTGCCATCGGCTGGGTGTATGACCATGCCCGGATCTCCGGCGCCATGAAACCCCTGATCGAGCGGCTCGATCATTCCTACCTCAATGAAGTGGCGGGGCTCGAAAACCCTACCATCGAAAACATCTGTGCCTGGTTCTGGCGCCAGCTCGAACCCCAGCTTCCCGGGCTCAGCGAAATTGTCCTGCACGAGACGCCGACCGCACGCTGTGTCTTCCGCGGCTTTTAGTCAGGAATGCCGCAGGACTTTTCCTGACCATGGGCAGGGAAAATGCCCCTGCCGGAACCGGACAGCCGCCCCGGCCATGGAAATCCGGGTGAAAGATGCCCGATTCCGGGCTATTACCATGGATTGTGAAACCCCACCACGCTCCTGACTTTTCCCACCTGTTTGCCACGCGGCGCGATTTTCTGCAGCGCTGCGGGATGGGGATGGGGGCACTGGCCTTCCAGACCCTGCTGGGGAATACTGCGCAGGCGGCCAGCAGCAACCCGCTGGAGACGCGTCCCCCCCAGTTCGGCGGCAAGGCGAAACACGTCATCCACATCTTTGCCAATGGCGGCCCGTCCCAGGTGGACACCTTTGATCCCAAGCCCATGCTGACGCAGTTGCACGGCAAGGACATGCCGGCAGAGCAGCTCAAGACGGAACGCAAAACGGGGCACCTGATGAAGTCCCCCTACACTTTCCGGAAATATGGTCAGTGCGGGCTGGAGGTGAGTGAGATTTTTGCCAAAACCGCGGAATCGGCGGATGACCTTTGCGTGATCCGTTCCATGCATGCCGATGTCCCGAACCATGAGCCCTCCCTGCTCCTGATGAACTGCGGCGAAGCCCGGCTGGTGCGCCCCAGCATGGGCAGCTGGGTCACCTACGGTCTCGGCACCCTGAATCAGAATCTGCCAGGATTTGTCACCATGTGCCCGGGCGGCTATCCTATCCAGGAAAGCCAGAACTGGCAGGCCGGATTTCTGCCCGGAACTTTCCAGGGCACCTACATCGACACCCAGCACCGCGAGCTGGACAAATTGATTGAGAACATCCGCAACCGCCGCCTTCCCGCCAGGGAGCAACGACGTCAGATCGACCTGCTCCAGGAACTGAATCAGCGGCATCTGGTGAAACGTCAGGAAGATGCCCAGCTGGAAGCCCGCATCCAATCCTTCGAGCTGGCTTACCGGATGCAAATGGATGCGACCGATGCCTTTGATCTGAGCCGCGAGCCGCAGGGCATCCGGGACATGTATGGGGATACGGTGCACGGCCGTCAGATGCTGATCACCAGGAGGCTGATTGAGCGCGGAGTGCGCTTTGTCCAGGTCTGGCACGGGCCCGGCCAGCCATGGGATCATCACGATGATCTTGAGACCGGCCACCGGCAGCTCGGCAAGGAATGTGACCAGCCCATCGCGGCCCTGCTCAAGGATTTGAAACAACGCGGCATGCTGGACGAAGTGCTGGTGATGTGGGGAGGGGAATTCGGGCGCACTCCGGTGGTGGAACTGCCCACCCCCGGCTCCAACCAGGGCAAAGTAAACGGCCGCGACCATAACCACTACGGTTTTTCCGTCTGGCTGGCGGGCGGCGGGGCCAAAGGAGGTTATGTGCATGGAGCCACGGACGACTTCGGTTTCGCGGCAAGAGACCAGCCGGTCCACGTGCACGACCTCCATGCCACCATCCTTAAAATGCTGGGCTTCGATCATGAGACCTTTACCTACCGGTATGCCGGCCGCGATTTCCGCCTTACCGACGTGCACGGTAAAGTGGTCAGCGAACTGATAGCGTAAGGCCCGGTCTGCTCTGCCGGGCCGCCGGCCTGCCCCGCTGCCGTCATTCCGGCCCTGACTGCGGCCCCGGGCCCAGTTGGAGATCCAGCTCCCACTCCCCAGGCGGAGCGGGAGCGGCAGGCAATCCAGTCCCGGGGATCTGGTCAGGAATGATGGCCGGCGGGTCAGGATCAAGCTTCCATGCCCCGTCTGCGAAGCCGGTGCCTGTGAAATCAATGGTATCCGAGAGCACCGGCCCCGGCGGGGAAACCGGCGGGGAAGCAGGGGGCAGGCCGTTTTCCGCCGGTGATCCTGCCCGGAACTGGTGGAGCGCCCGCCAATTGAACCAGAGCGAGAGCAGCAGCACCGGAAGCAGGACGAGCCAGAGGGAACGTTTCATCAACCAGCGGTAGTGGCAGGTGCGGTGAAAGGCAAGGCACCTGCTTTTTTCCATGGCGCATGCTGGAAATGGACGCTTGGATGACACCGTATGAGTGTGGCCGAACCTGATTTTGATATCGTAATCGACCGCCGGGGCACCGGCAGTCTGAAGTGGGACAAGTATGCCGGGCGCGAGGTGCTCCCCATGTGGGTGGCTGACATGGATTTTGCGGTGTGCCCGGCCATTACTGAAGCCCTGATAAAACGGGTGGCCCATCCGGTGTTTGGTTATACCCGGGCGTCCCATGGGCCGGCCGAAGCGGTGGTGGCCTACCTGAAATCGGTCCATGGAGTCAGCGCAGATCCTTCATGGATCGTCTGGATGCCCGGCATGGTGCCCGGCCTGGCGATGGCGGCAGCGGCAGCCGGCACGGCCGGTGACGGGATCCTGACTTTTACTCCGGTATATCCTCCTTTTTTATCGGCTCCGGGGGATGCCGGACGAAAACTGATCCCCGTGCCCCTGACCGAAGTGGATGGCCGGCTCACCTTTGATTTTGCCGCGATGGAAGCGGCCCTGACACCACGGACACGGATGGTGATGTTATGCAGTCCCCACAATCCGGTGGGCCGGGTCTGGACACGCGCGGAGCTGGAACAACTGGCGGCATTCTGCACCCGCCACGGGCTGGCCTTGTGCTCGGATGAAATCCACTGCGACCTGCTGCTGGAACCTGAAAAATCTCCCTTCACTACCGCCCTGACCCTGGAGGGACCGGTGCGGAAACAGCTCGTGGTGATGATGGCTGCCAGCAAAACTTACAATGTGCCGGGGCTGGGGCTGTGTTTTGCCGTGATTCCGGACGCCGGGATGAGGCACCGGTTCGTGGCCGCCAAAAACTGTTTTGTGGCGGAGACCAATCCGCTGGGGTTTGCCGCAACCGAAGCTGCCTATCGTGAAGGCATGCCGTGGCGCCTTGCGCTATGCCGGTATTTGCGGGGGAACCGGGATCTCCTTCTGCAGACCCTCGCCGCAGAAGCACCGGAAATCAAAGTGCCCCCGGTGGAAGCCACCTATCTGGCGTGGCTGGATGTGCGCGCCCTTGGCCTGGCGCATCCGGTGGCGCATTTTGAATCCCATGGCATCGGGCTCTCCAACGGGGCCGACTTTGGTGCCCCGGGATTTGTCAGGCTTAATTTCGGCTGTGCCCGTCCGGTGCTGGTGGAAGGCCTGCGGCGGCTGGTGGCAGGCGTGGCCGCCGCCCGGGCCGTTCCATTGGTTTCCGCCTGATACGGAACCACCATGAACGGGTGTGGAGGCATCCCGTGGTTCCGATCCATTCTGCGGCCCATTCCCCGCCATGATCCGCCGGCCCCCTGCTCCTTTGGCACTGCTCACGGCACTGGCTTTGTTGTTGGGTCTGGTGGCATCAGCCTTCTGGTCGCCGGGTTGTCCCTTGCGTGAAAGGACCGGATTGAAGTGTCCCGGCTGCGGGGCGGGCCGGGCCATGGAGGCATGGCTGGCGGGGGATCCGGGGGCCGGAACGTATTGGAATGCCATGGTGCTGCCGGGCCTCCTCCTGCTGGCGGCGGCAGGGTTCCGGAAACCGTGGAAAGGGCCCGGGTGGCTGGTTCTGGCAGGTGTGACCCTTGGTTTTGGCGTCCTCCGGAACCTCCCATTTTATCTTCTTTACTAGCCTGGGGGGGTGTGAATAGGTGCAGCACTCCCTTCCTGCATGGCGCTACCTCCGCATCTCCCCTCCAGTCCGGAATTGATGGGCCCATGGGCGATGTTGTTTGCCTTGATCATCGGCCATGCGCTCGCGGATTACCCCCTGCAGGGGAAGTTTCTCGCCATCCGGAAAAACCGCCACATCAAACCGCTGGAATATGGGGGCGATGTCCCGGGCATCATCTGGGTCTATTGCCTTTCCGCGCATTCACTGGTTCATGCCGGAGCCGTCTGGCTGGTCACTGGGAGCGTGGTATTTGGTTTCATCGAGTTTGTGGTTCATTGGCTGATCGATTTCGCCAAGTGTGAAAAGTGGACCACATTCCATCAGGACCAGGGGCTGCATCTGCTCTCGAAAGTGATCTATGTGGCGGTGATCTTCTGGAATTGAACTGGCGGCTTGAAACCCGGAGGACCCTGCCCTTATGGCTCTCCGGACATGCCTGAAGCCACCGTGCGAAACCTTCTGACCGATCCTGCCTGGAAGGCGGAAGATCTCGGCCTGCCTCTGCCCCCGGTTACCCATGCCGTCTCCGTGGCATTGCCCCGCTGGCAGGATGTGATTGATTATGAGGAAGAGCACCCCCGGATCGCGGCCGCCCTGCAGGCGGGTTATCCCCGGTTTTTTGTGCATCCTTTGGTTGCGCGGTTGTTTGCCAGGGCGGCCACCCTGCATGCCCAAGCGGGAGAAGGCTGCCTCGTGTTCCCCTCCCGGGTGACCGCAGAGCGGGCAGCGGAATACGTTACCAGCCGGACCGGCGGCACCGCTGGAGTCATCCCCTTTGGCAGGAGAAATCTATATGTTTTGGCCTTTCCGGAGACCGCACGGCGCACGGCGCGCGATTATTGGCGCTATGCGGGTGCGGTCGTCAGCAGCCGCCAGGCCGAGCGGGCCATGGCTGACGGAGAAGTGCCGGATTTGGAATCGGCCGGAATCACCGCCCGGCAGATCCTGCGGGAACGGTTGGCCGGCCTGGCCGGGGTGCCCCCGGAGTGTGTCTTTCTGTTTCCCTCAGGCATGGCCGCCATGGCCGCCGCCCACCAGTTGGTGACCACCGCCCTTCCAGGCAAACCCACCGTTCAGCTGGATTTTCCCTACGTGGATGTGCTCCGGGTCCAGCAGGAATTCGGCAGTGGCGTGGAGTTCTTTCCGGTCGCAGATGCTGCGGCCAGGACCCGGGTGGGCGAACTGGCCGCCACCGGGCAGATCGCGGCAGTGTTTGCCGAAGTGCCAAGCAATCCCCTGTTGGCCTGTGCGCCACTCGATGTTTTGTCAGACCAATTGCGCAGGGCCGGCATTCCGCTCGTGCTGGATGATACGGTGGCCACGGTGGTGAATCTGGACGCGCTCGCCGTCGCCGATCTCGTAACCACCAGCCTGACCAAAGCTTTTTCGGGAACCGGAGATGTCATTGCGGGAGCGCTGACGGTGAATCCTAACTCACCGTGGCAGGCCCGCTTCCGGGAAAAACTGGGTGAAGCAGAAGCCCGCCAGGCATGGCTCTGCGCAGAGGATGCCCTCGTGCTGGAAGCCAATTCGCGGGATTTCGTGGCCCGGGTGCGGCGCATGAACGCGGCGGCAGAGGCCCTGACCGGATTTCTGTCGGAGCATCCGGCGGTGGAACGGGTGTGGTATCCGGCCAGTCCGGGGGCATTTGGCCGCATGGCCCGCGAGGGAGGCGGGCGCGGCTGTTTGTTCTCCTTCCTCCTCCGGAATGAAAAAGCGGCAGCGGACTTTTATGATGCCCTCCGGATCAGCAAAGGACCCAGTCTGGGCACCAATTTCACGCTCTGCTGTCCCTATACTCTGCTGGCACACTATCAGGAATTGGACTGGGCCGCCTCCTGCGGCGTGCCCCGCCATTTGTTGCGGGTCTCCGCCGGTCTCGAGGATCCGCAAGACCTGATCCAACGGTTCTCCCAGGCTCTGCGCGCTGCTGCGGGGGCGGGTTCCTGACCCGCCCTGCCGCCACCAGGCACAGCCCGCCTAAATAGACGCGCAGCCACCCCGGACGCGGCTGCCGGCCTACATGGACTTGAGCTTGTGCTGCAGATTGTTCCGCTCCGCCGTGAGTGCCTGGACCTGCCCGGCCAGTCCTGCTAGCCGGAGGTTGGCTTCCTTGCCGAGGTCGGCGTAGGTTTTATTGCTCCCTGCCGGTTTCAAATTTGGTTTGAAGATGGCCAGCTTCCGGATGTTGGCCCGTTCCGCATCAAAGGCCTCCTTCGCCTTTTTCAGCCGGGCTTCCACCACCACAATGGCCCGGCTCACCCCGGCCAGGCTGGTGGTGTCCGGAGCATCAATGCCCAGTTCCTTCGCGGTGTCTTCCGCCGCCTGCTTCTCGTTGGCCAGTTTCACGGCCTGCTTGACCACGGCGTTGCCATTCCTGTCGATGGTCATGCTGGGAGGAGGCTCGGGACGCCACCCCAGTCCGAGCCGCGTCCGCAGGTCTTCAGGAAGCTGGTCCGCCGCCACCTTGAAAACACCGCTGGAATGCTCCACGGAGACGGTTTTTTCGTCCGGCACGCTGCGCACGATGAAATTTTCCAGCTTGCTCCCATCCGTCAGGGTGAGGGTATAAGGGGGTTTGGTGGTCTCCAACTTCCTCACTGCATCCACCGCAGCCGCCCTATCTGCATCAACTTTCGGCCATTGCTCCAGCAGTTGGTCGATTTTTTTCTGCTCCCGGGCAATATTGGCCACGCTGGCATTGTGATTGGCTTCGAAATCGGCACCCGAGGAAGACAATGCCTGGGCTTGCTCGAGGTTGGCTTTTGCCAGCGCGGTTTCGCGGGCGAGTTCTGCGGCCCGCGAAGCAAGGATTTCATACTCCTGTTGCAGGCCCTTGATTTCGCGGTCCCGCTGATAGTGGATGCCTGCGAGCAGGGTCCCCAGGGCAAGGGCGCCGAAGATCAGACTTTTTAACAAAGAATTCATAGTAGTGAGAAAGAAACAGGCGGGAATCAGGGGGTTAGGTATTTTTGCCGGTAGGCGGCCACCGCTTCGGTGTATTCGCGGAGGCTCGTTTCCACTTCTGCCCGGTAATTTGTCAGGGTCTTTTCCGTCCTGGCACTCTGCTCCGCCCGGGCTTCGAACTCGCCCCGCTTGGCCGCCAGGGAACTGTTCTGCCGCTTCAAGGCAGCCAATTTCTGATTGATATCAAGCACTTGTTGGGAGGCCTCCTTATTGGCTTCCCGGGTAGACGCGATTTTGTCCTTGAGGGAATTGATCTGGCCGGTTTGTTCGGTGCAGCCCGTCAACAATGGCAGCAGAAGGAGGAGAGGGAACAAGGGTTTTACAGCAAATCTCATGAATTTGGTAGGGGGATACGCAGACAGATGACAATTCCGTCACTTGGATAGGACTTTTCTGCAACAGGTTTCGTTCACTCTCCCGCCAATTTATTAAATTCGAAGTGCCCCCCCGGCTGCGACAGTCTGGCCCGGCTCTGCGCCGGTCCGGCCCAGCCCGCCGCTTTCGGCACACCCGATGCCCCCTGGGGCCTGGCACCTTGGAGCGCAATTCCCCCGGTGAATGTTTCCCGGATGGGTCCGGGAACGTTTCCTGCTGAAAAGGATTCAGCAAAACCACCCCTCCACACCGCTCGAATGGCAACCCCTCAGATATTTCCAGTCGGCCCCTTGAATTGCCCCCGGGCACGGCTAAGGTATCCGGTGGTTTATCCCCCTGCGGTCTGCTCCCCGGGCACGCCGCAACCCTAACTCATTCCGATGATGAACAACTTCACTCCCCGAGCCCAGCAGGTTCTGGCCCTTGCCCGCAAGGAGGCAGACCGCTTCAATCACAACTACGTGGGCACCGAGCATCTCCTGCTCGGCCTGATCAAACTGGGCCAGGGAGTTGCCGTCAACGTGCTCATGAAAATGGGTCTCGAGCTGGAAAACGTGCGGATGGAGGTGGAGAAACACGTGGGTTCCGGTCAGGAGCAAAAGATGGTTGGCAATATCCCCTACACGCCCCGGGTCAAAAAGGTGCTGGCGCTGGCGAGCAAGGAAGCCCGGGCTCTGAACCACAGCTACGTCGGCACCGAGCACATCCTGCTCGGTCTGCTCCGCGAAGGGGAAGGCGTGGCCGCCCATGTCCTTAAAAGCCTGGAAATTGATATCGAGCGCACCCGCAACGAAATTCTCAAGGAACTGGACCCCAACTTCACCCCCCAGGAAAATGAGGAGGAAGGAGAGGGTTTCCAGGAAGCTTCCGCCGGAACCCCCGGTAACAGCAAGAAGGACAGCAAAACCCCCGCCCTCAAGGCGTTCGGACGCGACCTCACGGAACTCGCCCAGAAAGCCGAACTCGATCCGGTGATTGGGCGCGCCGATGAAATTGAGCGGGTCATTCAAATTCTCTGCCGCCGCACCAAGAACAACCCGGTCCTGATCGGCGAGGCGGGGGTGGGCAAAACTGCCATCGTTGAAGGATTGGCCCAGGAAATCGTCGCCGGCAACGTGCCGGAAATCCTGCGCGATAAAAAGGTGATCACCCTTGACCTCGCCCTGATGGTGGCCGGCACCAAATACCGCGGCCAGTTCGAGGAACGCATCAAGGCGGTGATGGATGAAATCCGGCGCACCAAAAACGTCATTCTATTCATCGACGAACTCCACACTATCGTCGGAGCGGGATCAGCAGAAGGAGCCATGGATGCCAGCAATATCATCAAACCGGCGCTGAGCCGCGGCGAAATGCAGTGTGTGGGCGCCACCACTCTTAACGAATACCGCAAATATATCGAAAAGGATGCGGCCCTCGAACGCCGGTTCCAGACCGTGAAAGTGAATGAACCCACCGAGGAGGATGCCACCAAAATCCTGATGGGCATCAAACACAAATACGAAAGCCACCACAAGGCGATCTACACGACGGAAGCCATCGAACAGTCCGTGAAACTCTCCTCCCGTTACCTGACCGGCCGTTTCCTGCCAGACAAAGCCATCGATATCATGGATGAGGCCGGTGCCCGGGCCCGCATTGCCGCCATGACCCGGCCCCCGGAAGTCAAGGACATCGAGGCCGAGATCGAACGCATCCGCATCGAAAAGGAAAGCGCTATCAAGGACCAGGATTTCGAAAAAGCTGCCGCACTCCGCGACTCCGAACGGAATACCCGCAAGCAGTTGGAAAATGTCATGGAGACGTGGCGTGCTGACAACGAGGAGAAAAAAGTCTCGGTGGGTATAGAAGAGATCATGTCGGTGATCTCGAAATGGACCGGCGTGCCTCTCAATCGCATGGAGCAGAAGGAAACCGCCAAACTCCTCCGCATGGAAGAGGAACTGAAAGGACGGGTGATTGGTCAGGACCAGGCGGTCATTGCCATCAGCAAGGCCCTGCGCCGCAGCCGGGCCGACCTCAAGGATCCCCGCCGCCCCATCGGCAGTTTCCTTTTCCTCGGCCCCACCGGAGTGGGCAAAACCTTCCTCGCCCGCAATCTGGCCGAATTCATGTTCGGTGATCCGGATTCCCTGATCCAGATCGACATGTCAGAATACATGGAGAAGTTTACAGCGAGCCGCCTCATCGGCAGCCCTCCGGGATATGTCGGCTACGAGGAAGGAGGCCAGCTCAGCGAAGCCGTGCGCCGCCGCCCTTACAGCGTGGTGCTCTTCGACGAAGTCGAAAAAGCCCACCCGGACGTCATGCACCTCCTCCTCCAGGTTCTGGAGGAAGGCACCATCACCGACAGCTTCGGCCGCAAGATCGACTTCCGGAACACGATCATCATCATGACCTCCAATGTGGGTGCCGAGCTGATCAAAAAGCAGAGCATCATGGGCTTCGGAGCGATTGGCACCGACAAGCACGACTTCAACTCCATGAAGGAAAAAATCGAGGAGCAGGCCAAAAAGCACTTCAAGCCGGAGTTCCTCAACCGTCTTGATGACCTGATCGTCTTCCACATGTTGGAGAAGGAAGACCTTGTCCATATTGTGGATCTCGAAATCAGCAAGGTCCTCAAGCGGGTCCGCGACAAGAAGATTGAAGTGGAACTGGATCAGACGGCCAAGGAACTCCTGATTGCCGAAGGCTACGACCCCGCCTACGGGGCCCGTCCGATGCGGCGCGCGGTGGAGCGATACCTCGAAGATCCCTTCGCGGAACACTTGCTGCGCGGGGATATCAAAGAGGGCGACACCGTCAAAATCACCCGCCGCGTCAACGAAAAGAGCCTCAAATTCAGCGTGGCCGAGGAAACCCCTCCCCCCACGGCAGAGGCCACGGCCGGTGTGGCCGAGTAAGCCATCCTGCCAACCCCTCACAAAAAATGGCACCGGTGCAGACCGGTGCCATTTTTCTTGGCAGGGAATCTCGCCCCCGGGCCATCCACCCTTGCCGTCCTTCGTGCCCTTCTGTTTAAAGGGTATTCCCCTTCCCCTTCCACGGCCGGTCCGGCAGATTGGTTCAGAGATACCGCCGGGGAGGGTCGTCGTGCACGATCACACTGAGTTCCACGTGCTGCCTGATGGGCGAATAGCTGATTTTTTGCATCAGCACTTCCTCCACCTGGAAAATACCGGAGTAGTCATCCATCCGCACACAGATGTGGACCGGCCGCTCTTCACCTTTTGTCAGGACCACTTCCTTGATGGCATCGGCCGAGTGGCGGTGCATGTCCCCCAGCGTGGGCTTCTGGGCCAGCATCTTGGCGATGCGCGCCCGGCCCTTGGTCATGTCGGTTCCATCCGCCACCAGCAGCACCCCGGCCTCGAGCGAGTGGATTTTGTCATGGCCCATGTGCCCGACAATGGCTTCCCGCACCATGCAGGCGATGGCCAGCTGCTTCTCGTCGTCGCCAGGATAGATTTCGGCGAGATAACGTTCCACCGTCGGCATGCACATGTGCACACTGTGCCACTCGTGTTTGTCCCGGGTCACCCCCATGCCCACATCGTGAAGCATGGATGCCAGCAACACCGCGACCTTGGAGTCCTCATAGGTGCCCAGTTCCTCAAATTCCATGGAGGAGCGGACGCCGCCCTCCTTGAGCAGGTTCATAATGCGCAGCGCGTGCAGCGTCACAATCCGCATGTGCACCGGTCCGTGATCGTTATAACCGAGCCTGACAATGGAAACATGATTCGCCTGATTTTGCCAGAGTTTGACCTTGGGATCGGCGCAGAGCCGCTCCAGGATTTGCCGCGGTTTGCCTTCGACCAGTCCGAGCAGGGCGCGGTCCAGTTCATCTTTTTTGAGGGTGCCAACTTTCATGGAGCATTTTTATTCTTAAGGGACCATCTCCCTGCCGATGCAGGGGGCCGGGCCATCGCCTTTGGGGAATTGGGGGAGTCAGGGCATTGATTCGCGCATGTGGGAACTGGGAGCTTTTCCTCCCCGCCTCTGACGGCAAAATTTCCCTCCAGGCAAGCAAGCAAAAGAGACGCAGGCCCCGTGCCCTCCGGCGGGAAGGTTTTAAACCTGCATCACATCTGCTTCCTTCTTCGCGGTCGCGGCCTCCAGTTCCTTGATAAATTTGTCGGTCAGGTCCTGGATAGTTTTTTCCGCCCCCTTGAGATCGTCCTCCGTGATTGCGCTGGCTTTCTCCGCTTTGCGAACCGCTTCCATGGCATCCCGCCGCAGGCCCCGGAGGCGGACCTTGCCGTCTTCGGATTTCTCCTTGAGCATCTTCACCATTTCCTTTCGGCGTTCCTGGGTCAGCTCCGGCACCGGGAGGCGCAGCAGCTTGCCGTAGGTCACGGGATTGAATCCCAGCCGGCTTTCGCGGATGCCCCGCTCGATGTCCTTAAGGTTGGAGGCATCAAAGGGTTCCACCACAATCATGCGGGGCTCAGGGGTGGTGATATTGGCCAATTGCCGGAGCTTCATATTCATGCTGTAGGCATTGACGAAGATTTCGACGCCTTCCACCATGCTGGGGTTGGCCTTGCCGGTGCGGATGCTGGCATAGTCGCTGATGGTGAAGTCCAGCGACTTGCGCATGTCTTCCTCGAGTTCCAGCATGGCAAATTCCAAGTCCATAATCAGTAGGGTCGGTCAGGGGTGATAAGAAAGATACGTCCACCGCAGCAGAAACGTGCACCGTGGCGGGTCACGCCCTGATGGCCAGTTCGGCCGGCAGGGTGGGACCGCCATTCACGAGCGTGCCGATAGGATCGCCCGCCAAAGCTTTGCGGATATTGTCAGGCTGATGCATGTCAAAGACAATGATCGGCTTGTTGTTGTCCATGCAGAGGCTGAAGGCAGTGGAGTCCATCACCTTCAACTGGCGCGCGAGGGCATCCTGGTAGCTGACCTGGCTGAACCGCTCGGCGTCCGGATTCTTTTTGGGGTCGCTGCAGTAAATTCCGTCCACCTTGGTGGCCTTCAGGATCACATCGGCGTCAATTTCACTCGCCCGGAGCGCGGCGGTGGTGTCGGTGGAAAAGTAGGGATTTCCGGTGCCGGCGGCAAAAATAACCACCCGCCCCAATTCCAGATGGCGCACCGCCACCCGCCGGATGAAGGGCTCGGCGACGTTTTTCAGTTCCAAAGCACTGAGCACCCGGGTGGGAACCCCGATGCCTTCGAGCATGGACTGGATCGCGAGGGCGTTCATGATGGTGGCCAGCATGCCCATGTAATCGGCCGTGGTGCGCTCCATGCCTTTGTTGGCGGCCGCCAGACCACGCCAGAAATTTCCGCCGCCCACCACGATGCCGATTTCCAGACCGGTTTGATAGGCGGCCTTAATCTGAAGGGCAATGTCCTCCACGATCGGAGGCGAAATATTGTCCAGACTGCCATCGGCCCGGAGCGCCTCTCCGCTTAATTTCAAGACAACACGCTTATAAACGCGGCGGGGAGCACTGGAGGCCGGAAGGTCGGACATATATTTCTCAGACGCGAAGGAAAGCCCTTAATGCAAGCGCGCGCAAAGAGAAAGTTGCCTTGATTGGCGCGCGTAACGTGGACCAGGTGAACCGCAAAATGGGCAAATGAATCTGGCCACCGGCTCGTCATTGACACGCGGGAATTCGGTATTACCGGTAATACACATGAAGACGCTGACCTTCAAAGTAAGCGAAGCCGAAGCCCGTTCGCTTCGCCTGGCAGCCCTTCGGGCACATCTCAGCCTGTCGGAATATTTAAGACAGCGCATCCGCTCCAGTCCGGCGGCAGAGGCTTCCGTCCATTTGGCGGAATGTCCTGCTACCGGGGCCATGATTTTCGCCCCCGATCCGCTGAAGCCGCCTCTTACCCCGGCCGTCGTCAAAAAAATCCTGACCGACTTCCCATGAAGTTCCTCCTCGACGTGAATGTATTGGTGGCCTGGGGCTGGGCCAATCATACCAATCACTCTCAAGTCACGCGATGGCTCTGCCGGATGAGGCAGACTTCTGGGAATAGCTTCCTGACTTCGGCCATTCCTGAACTGGGATTTGTCAGAGTCTCCGGCCATCCATCGGTCGGGTCGGTTTCACCCGCAGAGGCAGGACGTGTCCTGTCAGGAATGCTCCAGACCCTCGGCCCACAGCATTCCTTCTTGCCGGATGACCAAAGCGCCTCAACATGGCCCGACTGGTGTCAAACGGCGAACCAAATCACGGATGCCCATCTCCTGGCGCTCGCCCAGGCCCATGATGCCCAATTGGCGACCTTGGACCACGGCATACCCGGGGCTTACCTTGTTCCATGATTCCGCTTGGCGGGAATCACACATATAAAACTTGCGGTATGGGTCAAATGCCATACGGTATGGCGGAAGTGCCATACCGCCATGAAAATGACCATGAACATCGACGAGGACGTCCTGAATGAAGTGATGGAAATCACAGGGGCAAAGACCAAAACCGCCGCCGTGGAAATGGCGCTGACGGAGATGGCGCGCCGCCGCAAACTCGGCAAAGCACTCCGTGAACTGGCGGAAATTCCCGGCGGGGAACTGGCGTCCGGTTATGACTTTTCAGCCTCTGATGCCCGGGAGAAAGTAATTTACACCTTCCGCGATGGGGCTTCGCCGAACGTGGCGGAAGATCCCCTGCCCTGAAGCAGGCCCTGGCCCCAATTGATCGCGAAATCTCCCCAATCCGCAATTTGTCATGGTCACCGGCGTCCTTGTCGACAGCAATTTTTTTATCCATCATCTCCGGTCAGGTAAGAATCCGTTCGAGGAGCTGGCCACCGCCGGCGAAAACTGGGAACTGTTTACCTGCGGCATGGTGATGCTGGAAGTTCTGCGCGGCGTGCGCGATCCAAGGCAACTGGTCAAAATGGAAGCGGCATTTTCCCTGATGAATTTTATCCCCACCTCGAATCCCATTTGGACCAGGGCCCGGCAACTCGCATGGCAACTCGACCGCCGCGGCATCATCCTCACCGCTCAGGATCACCTCATTGCTGCCTGCGCCCTCCAAGCCGGGATTGCCGTGCTAACGGCGGATGCCCACTTTCTCCGGGTGCCGGGATTGACCGTGCTCGATCGATTGGTCCCCTGACATTTTCCTCCTCACCCGGGGGGCAGTGCTGCTCTAAGCGCAGAGCGGCCGGGCATTCCGGGGGGCAACAAGTGCTGTTCCTGGTCCATGCGGACGATCAGCTCCAGCACCAGCCGGGGGATGCCTCGGAGCCAAATCGTGGTTTTATCCATTTTTGCCACTTTGATTAGTCGGCACACCGTCGTGGCGAAGATCAAACACAACAGCAGCAAGGTCACACCCAGCCAAGCAAGGCCGACAGAACCATCGGAAAAGGCTCCGGTAAAGGAGAGGAGGGAAGCCCCGAAAATGCCCCAATTGCCCAAAAGCCGTTTCCGGGCATGGGAGGCTTGGGCTGCGCTCAGATAATAGTGGAAGGTGCCCCGCTCAGCCCCAATCAAAAATATAAACATCGGATTGGACCAGCTCAGCTTGGCCCTCCGCACCGGGGTGAGTGGATTTGTCTCCCCTGTCAGGAGACAAACCGGCGGGCTTTGCCAGTCTTTTGGCACCACCAAATGATTGCCCTCGATACGCGCCAAGTCCGCGAGGGCCTGGCTTACCAGCCAGGTAGCGGGGACGGCATAGGGGTTGATAGGCACCGGCTCGCTCACGGCTTATTGGTCAGGGCCGGCCGGCCCGCCGTCAAGCCGGGTAACATGGCATTCCGGGAAACTCCGCCCAATCGCCCGCAACGCCTCCGTGGCGGGAGGCCGGCCTTCACTTTTCGAGGCAGCGTTGAATTCAGCCTGTTGCCGCGTGAGCTTTTGTTGTTCCAGCACCATGATCGTATCTTTCACGTCATCCGGAATCCCTGTAAGCCAGATCGAGTCTCCCACGATTTTGCCGGACTTGATCGTCCGGCACCAGGTTGCGGTAAGGAAGGCACTGACCACCAACAAGATGACCCCTGGCAAAGAAAGCAGGATCAGATCGTCTAAAATAAAAGCAGGCAATAGCAATAGGCCGGCCACTGCCAGCACGCCCCGAATGACCCACTCCCTCCGATTGAGCCGATGCACATAGGGTTCACTCAGCACATAGCGGACATAGCCGGTTTTTGTCGCCAGAATGGCGGCGAGAAGAAACGGAAGCGGAGTCAGCAAGAGCAGCCACAGCCAAGCTGGATGCAGCCACCACAAATTCGCCTGCCGGTGCGGTGTCAGAGGCTCTGTTACCCCCGTGAACAAACAAACCGGCGGTGAAACCCATCCCTTGGGCACCACCAAATGCCGGCCTTCCCGCCGGACCTGATTTCCTGAAACAGGCATGTCCAAATCCGCTGAGGGAGGCTCGTAGGGATTGCTGCTCTCGGAGTCCGGCATGGTATCCATCCCTGACTGGCCCGGGTCCCGCCGTCAAGCATTCGCGACTGAAGGCCGCATTGCCGCATTGAATCCCGCGCCGCCGCCGCCATCTTCCGTCTTCCCCCAATCCTCACATGGCGAACCCTCCCGGAATCATCCGCATCGTTGGTGCGCGGCAGCACAATCTGAAAAACCTCACCGTCGAACTGCCCAAAAACAGCCTGACGGTGATCACGGGTGTCAGCGGTTCCGGGAAGTCCTCTCTCGCCTTTGATACCCTCTACGCGGAAGGCCAGCGGCGTTATGTGGAAAGCCTGAGCACCTCCGCCCAGGCGTATTTGGAGCGGCTGGAAAAACCGGATGTCGATCAGATCGAGGGGCTGTCGCCGGCCATTGCCATCGGCCAGCACACCGGCATTGCCAATCCCCGCTCCACCATCGCCACCGTCACGGAGGTCTACGACTACCTTCGCGTCCTCTATGCCACCGCCGGCCAGCCCCACGATCCGGCCACCGGCGCCCTGGTGCGGCGCTTCACCTCGCAGGAAATCGTGGAAACGGTGCTGGCCCTGCCGGAGGGCACCAAGTTGATGGTGGCGGCACCCCTGCCGGAAAGCGACACCGCCCAGGGCAGCAAACTCTGCGACCGCCTCGCCCGTCAGGGGTTTGTCAGGATCCGCGTCAATGGTGAGGTCCGGGAACTCGAGGAAAAACCGGACTTGTCAGGCAAAAAAACCGTGGTGGAACTGGTGGTCGACCGCCTTGTGGTGCGGCCGGAATCGCGCACCCGCCTGATGGACAGCGTGCTTATCGCCCTGCGTTGGAGCGGCCCGGCCAGCCAGGTCCTGATCCTCGTGGACGAAGCCGGCTCATGGCGGGAGCGCCGCTTCACCACCCTTTATGCCAATCCGGAAACCGGCTTCCGCATGCCGCCCCTCACGCCCAAGCACTTTTCCTTCAACAGCCACCTCGGGGCCTGCTCCGTTTGTGAGGGCCTCGGCAATACCCTCAGCTTTGACCCGGATCTGGTGGTGCCCGATCCTGACAAATCCCTCGACGACGGAGCCCTGCGCACCTGGTGGTCGAAGAATGCCAAACTCAAAGCTGTCCAGGACCGCCAGATCGATGGCCTCGCAGAACACTTCCAAGTGGACCGCAAAAAGCCCTTCCGCTCCCTGCCCCAGCCCTTCAAAGACGCCCTCTTCCAGGGCACCGGCAGCACGGCCGTGGCCAGTAAAACGAAATCCAAAACGGTTAGCAAACCCTTCGAAGGCCTTGCCTCCCAGGCGGAGCGCCTCCTCCGGGAAAGTGAAAGCGAGTTCATGAAGCAGAACATCCGGCGCTACATGAATCCCTCCCGCTGCCCGGCTTGTCAGGGCCGGCGGCTCAAGCCGGAAATTCTCGGCGTTACCCTGACCTTCAAGGCACCACCGGCTGGACAGTCAGGGGATTCCTCCAGCCGGGAGCTATCCATCGACCAGTTCACCGCCCAGACCATCGCTGAAGCCGCGTCCCTCCTCCCGGCCCTGCATCTCGACGCCACCCTGCTCAACGTCTGCGGCGAAGTGCTGCGGGAGCTTTCTTCACGACTAGGCTTCCTCACCAATGTCGGCCTCGGCTACCTGTCTCTTGACCGGGAATACGGCAGCCTCTCCGGCGGCGAGGCCCAGCGCATCCGCCTCGCCACCCAGCTCGGCTCCCGCCTCAGTGGCGTGCTGTATGTGTTGGATGAACCCAGCATCGGCCTGCACCAGCGCGACAACGACCGCCTTCTCGCCACCCTCAAGGACCTTCGGGACCTCGGCAATACCGTCGTCGTGGTCGAGCATGACGAGGACACCATAATCGCTGCCGACTGGCTCATCGACATGGGGCCGGGGGCCGGTCCGCGCGGCGGGGAAATCATCGCCTGCGGCAAACCCGCCGCCGTGATGAAACAAAAGACCTCCCTCACCGGCCAATACCTGAGCGGTGCCGCCCGCATCCCCTTGCCCCCGCGGCGCATTGTGCCCAAGGCCTTTGTTCCTGGTCCTGACAATGGCTGGCTCACCGTCCATGGCGCCGCCGAAAACAACCTTCAGGACATCGACGTCTCCTTCCCCCTCGGCTGCCTCGTCTGCGTCACCGGCGTCAGCGGCAGTGGCAAGAGCACCCTGGTGGACGACATCCTGCGCCGCGAAATCTTCCGCCGCCTCTACTACTCCAAAGAGCCCCCCGGCCGCCACCGCAGCATGAGCGGCCTTACCCAAATTGACAAAGCTGTCGTCATCGACCAAAGCGCCATCGGCCGCAGTCCGCGCTCCAATCCCGCCACCTACGTGGGTGCCTTCACCCTCATCCGGGACCTCTACAGCAAGCTCCCTTCCTCCAAAGTCCGCGGTTACACCACCGGCACCTTCAGCTTCAATACCGCCGGCGGCCGCTGTGAAATGTGTCAGGGCGACGGCCAGATCCGCATCGACATGCACTTCCTCAGCGATGCCTACATCACCTGCGAGGCCTGTGAGGGAAAACGCTACAACCGCGAAGTCCTCGAAGTCACCTTCAAGGGCCGCAACATCGCCGAAGTCCTCGACATGACCCTTGATGAAGCCGCCGACTTCTTCCGCACCGTCCCCGGCCTCGGCGACAAGCTCCGCATGATGTGCCGCGTCGGCCTCGGCTACCTCCACCTCGGCCAGGCCGCCAATACCCTCAGCGGCGGCGAGGCCCAGCGCATCAAACTATCCGGCGAACTCGCCAAACGCGCCACCGGCCGCGCCCTCTACCTCCTCGATGAACCCACCACCGGCCTCCACTTCGCCGACATCGACAGCCTCATGGGCGTCCTCTACGGCCTGCGGGATGCCGGCAATACCCTCATCGTCATCGAGCACAACCTCGATGTCATCAAATGCGCCGACTGGATCATCGACATGGGCCCGGAAGGCGGCCGCGGCGGCGGCCTCCTCCTCGCCGCCGGCCCCCCGGAACTCATCGCCGCCACCCCCGCCAGCCTCACTGGACACTATCTTAAAGCCAAACTCAACCCCAGGGCGAGGGGGTGAGTCCAAAACCTCCCTTCTGCCGCCCCAAGGCCGCCGCTGGGCGATTCAGAGATCGCCCCTCCTTGTTGGGGAAACCGCCAGGGTCGGGCACAAACACCTGTAATTTGCATTTTCTCGCCGCCCTCTCATGACTTTACTTCTCCTTGAGACTGGCAAACCAACCCCCCAATCCAGCCACTCCAACCCCACATCCCACGATCATGACGAACATTCTGGTATCGCTGAGATTGTTTGAACTCCCTAAGCTGCCTAGCATGAGTAGAGCTCCAGACAGAACGATGATGGATGCACTAATGGATTTCATGGTTCGCCAACGATTACAGTGCAGCCCCACCCAAACAGGGCGGCAGGTGCCGGGATCCTCCCCGTTCTACACCGGGGTCCGGATGATGTCCACCCTGTTGCTGCCTTTCCCGCAGTCGTCGGCGTTGATGGTGTAGACTTTGCAGAGGGCACCCCAAGAAGAGGCGATCTCTGAATCGCAACACAGTTGGCTGATGTTTTTTCAATGCATTTCAACAGGAGCTGGAGTAACCCCCAAATTCTCCCACCGCCAAACCCTCATCGTCATCGGGCAGCCCCGAGGTCATCAAATGCACCGGCTGGATCACCGACAGGGGCCCGGAAGGCGGCAGCGGCGGCGTTATTGTGGCCCGGCCCCCTGCTTCACAAGACCGGGCACGTTCCTGGCTGGATCCGGAGTGTAATGGTAGGGTGGCTTCGTAAAGGGCTCGACTTGTGGTCCTTCCGTGCCACCGAGGCCCGTCTCCTGCTTGCCCCTGGTGCCGTCGTAAATATTGTCCACCACAGTGATGAAGGAGTGATTGCCATCGGCGAACTTGTGCGGGTCCTTGACGCCCTGGAAATAGTTCTGCTCGATGAGCACGGAGGCAAACGAGCCTGATCCGATGCAGTAGTTGTTGCCCTCGCAGGTGTAGAGGTTGTTGAAGAGATGGCACTGTCCGAAAAGCACCCGCGGCATCCGCTCACGCACGAGATCCGCGAACCAGTTGTGATGGTAGGTGACTCTGTTTTTACCGCTGTCTGTGCCGCCGTGGGTAGAACCGCCGCCGATCAGGCAGGACAGGCGATGGTCATTCGAAGAGTCGGTATACCAGAACTTGCACCAGGAGACCGAGACAAGATCACTCCCATTGGTGATGTCCAGATTTCCGTCCCGGCTGTCCCATACATTGAGGTGGTCGAACCAGAGATGGTGCGAGCCACGGACTGCGATGGCATCCGCCGGATCTCTACCCACCCCCGCACCCTGGATGTTCAGATTCTGCACAATGATATTGCTGGCGTTGCCGATCTTGATGCCGCCTTGAAGAGTGGCGGTTTTGTCCGCTCCGCGCAGCGTCTTATGGCTGCGGATTTCAACGGGCTTGGCACCCGTGGCGATAGTGCCGCTGATGATGATCAACCGGGGGGCATCATCGCGCGCTGCTTCGTCGAGTTCTTCGCGCGTGGTTACCACGGTCGGGGTGGCTTCGCCTCCCCCGGTAGTGGTTTTCAGTCCATACCCCTCCATGGTGGCCCAGCCAATAAGCTCCGCAGCGGGGGTCAAAGACGGTGCCAGAAGCAGGACGACCATGGTGAGGACGCGGCGAGGGTGTGATTTCATGGTGGTATGCAGGGTCCGGGAAAGATTGTCATCGGGCACAACCTCGATCATCCGGCAAAACCTCGGCGGCATCAAGCGCGCCAACTGGATCATCGACATGGGCCCGGAAGGCGGGCGCGGCGGCGGCCTCCTCCTCGCCGCCGCCCCCCCCGGACTCATCGCCAGCACCCCCGCCAGCTTCACCGGCCACTATCTTAAAGCCAAACTCCACCCCAGGGCGCGGGGATGACTCGTCCATCACGTTGCACCAGTGCTCCAGTGATAGTGACCATGATCCTTAACCCATGGCATGGTCGATAATAAGTAATTCCTTCTCTCGAAAAAAGAAGTCCCCGGCAGTCAAGTTGTCTGGAGTGATGCGCCGTTCGGATTCCTGAGGCTCGCCCTCGTCACATGACCAACAACAGTAGATCTGCTCGACTTTATGCTCCCGAATGTAAGTCGCCAACTGCGAGGAGGATTCTAAAGAGTCTGCTCGTTCGGCGGCCGGGTCGTCGTAACAATCATCAGGCAATTCCCGTCCTGCGTTGAAGCCGCAGGCGCAAGAAGAATGACTGCCGGCCTGACGAACGTGAGGTAACGTGAAGTGCTGGAGAACCGGAAGTTCATGTTCCTTCAACTCCGTGATATTGAATGCTGGTGCTTTCTCTCGAAATGGAATCAATGGCAGTGGAGACCGCGAGGCGATGTAAGCGACTATGCACATAGCGGCGTGAAATTCAGATTTACCGGATGCCAAATAACTCAAATGCCCGCTCTATCCCCGCCCGCACCGGGCCGCCAAGGGAAACCGCCTACTTTTCTACACCGGTGGCCGGGAGATGTCCACCCCGTTGCGGCATCTCCTGCGGTCACCGGCGTGGATGCCCCGGCCCGTGACCCAAAGCCGCCGCTGGGCGATTCAGAGACCGCCCCTCCTTGGGGGTGCGATCGTTTCGCAGGGCCTGACCAGTGAGGGTTATGCCCGTGGCAGGGAAAATGGCCCGGAACGTTGGAGGATGGCCCGCTGATTTGATTTTGACAAGGACAAGAGTAGCCGATGCCCTGACCGCAGGGCGGTCGCGGATGTTAGCCGTGGGCTTCAGCCCACGGATGCCTGTTCCGGGAAGCTTGCCGCAGAGCGGCAAAGGAAGCGATGAGGGCATACGCGCCCCGCAAAATCTGAATGAGTGGGGCCACGAAGGGCAGGAATTTGGTGCCAGAAATGCTAGACTTGTTTTTCGTCCTTAAACCAGTGGTTGATTGCCCGATCTGTCAGAATAAGATAGGACATCCACCAGCCTGCAAGTGAGATTAGTATGACATAAATATAAGCAATTCTCAAATCTATGGATGAATGCTCGATCCACTGTCTGGCCAATACGAAAATAACACTCCCAATAAAGGCGACAACGCACAGTAAGCTATTAAGAGTAGAAAGCCATTTTGGGCCAATTGTTTTTCGCATCTGATCAATCTGCTTCCAGTGAATCCCTGTGCTATGCTCTAGTCCGAAGTGCCCAAACATCGCCACCAACAGGAGAAGCGAAGAGTAAATCGGTGGATCAGGCAGACGGAACGATGGCAATGCAACGGCAATGAGAAGCCATTTCATTCCCGTAAAGAGAAGCCATGCTCGCTGCGTGAGTTTCATGGTCTATTGAGGTAGGGACACCGGTTGCCCGGTGCCCCCCTCGCGGATCCCGGCGTGCGGAAAATACCGCACAGGGCTCCTCGGAGAACGCGCAGGCAGGGCAGCGCTGGTCCTTGGTTTTCGTAGATGTGGATTCATCGTGCGGAGTTTGCTCCCGGATGCAGTGCCGGACCTGGCGGAGTTTCCGGAATTGCAGGAAATTCAAGGCTCTATCCAGGAAACAAGGTGGTCGCGGCAAAGAGCTTTTCCGCAGGCCCGGCACAGGCCGACGGCGTCCTGGGCAGGAACATGGAAGCATTTCATTTCCGTATAATAGCTGGGGGGGTGATTCCGGCGACATCAAAATGGCCGGCTGGATCCGGCGTCGCGCTGCGACGCACCGGGGTTGTGTGCACCTACCGTGGGCTGAAGCCCACGGCTAACATCCGCGACCGCTCTGCGGTCCATCCGCGCCGTCGCGACCGTCCGTCTCTGCCTCAACGTTGCACTGAAGCCACCCGCCATGGCGCAATCTCCACCGTCCCATTTCCCACCGCAAATCCCCTGCGGAATTATTTGCTAAGACCCTCCCTCCGGCCGGCCAACAGGAAATTTCCCGGCCAATTGTTTAACCCGGCCCATTGTTTACCCTTCAGCCGCTCCAAGGCCGCCGCTGGGCGATTCAGAGATCGCCCCTCCTTGGGAGCGCGATCGTTTCGCAGGGCTTGGCGCGGTCGGGTGGCAGGGGAAGGAGATGACCGGCATTGCTGCGGACGTGGAGAGGGGCTTCACGGGATTTCGATGAGCCAATCTTTGGGAGCCTTGAAGCCGGCGCGGCCTTCGGCGTAGGCGCTGACGCCGGGCTTTTGCCAGGTTCCGAATTCGCGCAGGAGGCGGTGGGTTTGTTGCACGATGTCGGGTTGTTGGGCGGCGAGGTCGGTTGCTTCGGCGGGATCGCTGGAGAGGTCGTAGAGTTCGAGCGCGGGGGGAAGGGCGGGTTTTTCGGAGAAGAAGTCGCCATGCGCCACCAGCTTCCATGCTCCACGATGGACTGAGGCGTGCGCTGACTCGCCTTGGTGGAGGTAGCTGAACCACGGGCGCCCTGGCAGGGCGGCCTGGCCCCGCAATGCAGGCAGGACATTCAGGCCATCGAGACCTGCCGGGAGCGGGGCACCTGCGGCGGCGAGCACGGTCGGCAGCACGTCAATGTAACCGATGCGGTCCTTGAAGTGCTTTCCTCCGCTCAAGCCGCCTGCGGGCCAGCGGATGGCGGCGCAGACCCGGGTGCCGCCCTCGTAGACGGTGAGTTTGGCGCCGCGCCACGGGGCATTACTGCCGCCGGATTTCGGCACGCCGCCATTGTCGCTGAAAAAGAGGACCATGGTGTTATCGGCATCGGACCGCGATTCGACGGCGGCGAGGATTTTGCCGACCGCCTGATCCATGCAGTCGACCATGGCGGCGTAGGCGCGGCGGCCGGGCATTCTGATCTGCGGATATTTTTTGAGATCGGCCTCCTTCGCCTTAAAGGGTGAGTGCGGCGCGTTGAACGGGACGTAGAGCAGCCACGGTTTTCCGGCGGGTGAATCGCGGATAAAACGCACGGCCTCCGCGCCGATGAGGTCGGTGGCGTAACCTTCTTGGCGCACGGGGCGTTCATCGTGATGCCAGTCGGTTTCACCATCGCGCTGGTGGGTGAAATAATCGATCGCGCCGTTGTAGCAGCCGACGAATCGCGTGAAGCCGTGGGCCAGCGGCAGGAAGGCTTTCCGCGCATGACCGAGGTGCCATTTGCCGGTGATGCCCCGGCGCCCGTAACCGGCCCCGGCGAGGAGTTCCGGCAGGGTGTTTTCCTGCGGCGGCAATCCATAGGTGGACCAGGGCGGCACGACCGCGCGCATCATGCCGAAGCGCAAGGGCCAACGACCGGTGAGCAGTCCCGCACGGGTCGGTGAACACATCGGAGCGGCGCGGAATTCGGTGAGGGTGATGCCCGTTGCGGCGAGGCGGTCAAGGTTTGGAGTGGCGATGACTTTGCCGCCATTAAAACCGACATCCGCGTAACCCAGATCATCGGCGACGATGATGAGCACGTTAGGCCTGGCATCTGCAAAGGCGGATGAGCCACACACAACGGCGACGAGCGCCAGCAGGGGAAATTTCATGTCAGGTAGGTGGGATAGGATGGATGCAATCATGGCCTTTTCTGACGCTGGGCCGGGTCCTTGTCCGGATTCCTGGCTGCTTCCGTCAGAGGCCATGGCAAGACGCCGACACGCTGGGCCCAGGTATCCCACTGCGCGGACATTTCCCGCACGCGCGCCGGTTGCTGCGCGGCCAGATTGTTCATCTCGGTGCGGTCGGCGGCCATGTCGTAGAGTTCCCAGCCGCCGGGATGTTTCGAGACGAGTTTCCAGTCGCCGGCGCGGATGGCGCGGTTGCCTTCGTGTTCCCAGAAAAGTGGCTGCTTGCGATTGAACGGCTGGCCGGCAAAGGCGGGCGCGAGGCTTACGCCTTCCATCGGCTGGATTTTCCGGCCCGCCCATTCCACAGGATAATCCGCACCGGCCAGTTCGATGCAGGTGGCCATGAGGTCGATGAGATGACCGGGCTGCGTTTCGAGTTTGCCGTGGCGCCCGCTACTGATGCCGCGCGGCCAATGCGCGATGAGCGGCGTGCTGATCCCGCCTTCGTGCTCCCAATGTTTGTATTCGCGAAATGGCGTGTTGCTCACATTTGCCCACGCGGGGCCATAACCGATGTAGGTGTCCGCACCGCCGGGCATCACGCCGGTGCCTTGCCGCATGGGGAAGCCGTCGCGCGTCTGCTTCGGAATCATGTCAGGCTGGAGGAAATCCTTCGCCAGCGGCGGCAGGGTGGGAGCCGCAGGGCGGGCATGGAACGGGCGGTTGCGGGACATCGGCTCGGCGCAGCCACCATTGTCCTGCAGGTAGAGGATGAGCGTATTTTCGAACTGACCGTTTGCCTTCAACGCCCCGACGAGCCGGCCGATGCCCTGGTCCATGCAGTCGAGCATTGCCGCATACACTTCCATGCACCGCGCCTCCCATGCTTTGTTATTGACCGAGTTCCAGTTGCCTGCGGGCGGCGGGATCTGCCAGCGCGGATCGAGCAGCCCTAGCTGCTTCATCTTTGCGAGCCGCGCCGCGCGGATCGCCTCATATCCTGCGTCGTATTTCCCTTGGTATTTTGCGATGTCGGATTCCTTCGCCTGCATCGGCCAGTGCGCGGCCGTGTGCGCCACGTAAAGGAAGAACGGTTGGTCCGCGCTGCGTTCCTTGTGGCCGGTGACAAAGCGGACGGCGTGGTCGTTGATCGCGTCGGTGTAGTAAAATTCGTCCGGCTGATACTCCGCGTCCGCATACGGCGGGATGAAGGTGTTGTCCCGCACCAGAGTGTTAGGATCGAAGAAACTGCCCGCGCCGTGTATGGTGCCATAAAAACGGTCGAAGCCACGTTGCCGGGGCCAGTTGACTTTGTCGTTATCGCCCTGCGGTTTCGTCTTCTGGGTGACGTGCCATTTGCCGCTCATGTAGGTCGCGTAGCCCGCCGGTTTCAGGGCCTCGGCGATAGTCACCGCCCGCCGGCTAAGTTCACCGGAATAAGCTTCCGCGCCGGTCTTCGGCCCCGCGCCATCGACCATGTGCCCGATGCCTGCCTGATGCGCGTAGAGCCCGGTAAGCAGCGACGCCCGCGTCGGGCAACAGCGTGCGGTGTTGTAAAATTGCGTGAAGCGCAGCCCGCCCTGAGCCAGCGCATCCAGCGTCGGGGTGGCGATCTCGCTGCCGTAACAGCCAATGTCCGAATAGCCCACGTCGTCGGACATGATGAGGATGATATTCGGGCGTGGGGTCGCGGCGTGAAGCGCGGTAGCAAAGATGAGCGCCGCAGCGGACAACAGGCGGGAGAACACTTTTCGCATGGGGGATAGCCTACTTCTTTGGGTTGACTTGAAGGAGATTTTTTTCGCGGGGGGCATGGCAGGCCCGGAACCGCGAATGGAGGGGCCCGTTGGATTCCCTTGCTCCGCCACTTATGCAGAATCTCCCCAGTTTAATCCCGCCAATAAATTCAGTATTTTCAGAAAACCATTTACCCAGTCCACCCCACCTCGGCCCCGCCTGCGTGGGGGCTACCTGTCGAAAGTTGCAAGCTGGCGCGAAAAGCGCGTGACAAGCCGGGGAACCGCATGCATGTCTCAGTCTATATGAGAACGAATCTCAATCGCATTACCCGCCGTCTCCTGCTTTCCTTGAGCGTTATTTCGCTTCTTGGTTCCTGCGGGGAAAAACCGACTACCGGGGCTGAAGAGCCGGTGCTGAATCTTTATACCGCGCGGCATTACGAGGGGGATAAGCAGATTTATGATGCATTTAAAGCGAAGACGGGGATCGAGGTGAGGGAGACCGCCGCCACCGCAGACCAGATTATTTCCCGGCTCAAAGGGGAGGGAGCAGAGAGTCCAGCCGACTTGCTGATCACGGTGGATGCGGGCCGCCTCTGCCGCGCGGCAGAAATGGACCTGCTGCAGCCGGTGAAGTCGGCCACGCTGGAGTCGGCCTTGCCTGAAGCGGTGCGGGATCCGGCCGGCCTGTGGTTTGGCTTTGCGGTCCGGGCCCGGGTCATTGTTTACTCCAAGGAGCGGGTGCAGCCGGGTGAAATCAAGACCTACGCCGACCTTGCGGATCCGAAGTGGAAGGGCAAAGTGCTGATCCGCAGCGGCGACAGCATTTACAACCAGAGCCTGGTGGCGTCCATGGTAGCCAATGAGGGCCCGGAAAAAACGACCCAATGGGTGCAAGGGCTGACCGCGAATTTCGCCCGCAAGCCGCTGGGCGGAGACCGGGACCAAGTGCTGGCAATCGCCCAAAACCTCGGGGACATAGCCGTGTTGAACAGTTATTACCTCGGCCAGATGGCCAATTCCGATAATCCGGCGGAACGGGAGGCCTATAGCAAGGTGTCCATCGTCTTCCCCGACCAGGAAGGCCGCGGCACGCATATCAACATCAGTGGAGCCGGCATTGCCAAACACGCCAAACGTCCCGGCAATGCCCTGAAATTCCTCGAATTCCTCGCCAGTGAAGAAGCCCAGAAGATCTTCCCGGCCTCCAGCTTCGAGTATCCGGTGAATTTGAAAAACGATCCTTCACCTCTGCACAAGGAATGGGGGGACTACAAAGCTGACTCTCTGAACCTTGCCAAACTGGGCGAACATTACAAAGCCGCCCTTGCCATCATCCAGGCTTCCGGGTGGTAGATCGGAGGCCCGGTCCAGGTAATCCAGCCAAATCACGGCAAGTTCAGTTTCGTAGGCTCTGGGCCTGACTGCGGTCCGTTTTCTTTCGCCTGAATCCCACCTTCCCCCTGCGGCTGGACCGCGTGTTTTTGATTCTGGCTTCTGCCTGACATGTCCCCCGCCCCTGCCGTCATGACCCCACCGCCCGCGAGTCCTGGCAGGATCCGGCGGCTGCCGGTGCCCAAGGGAGTCTGGCTCATTTTCGGTCTGCTGGCGGCCTTGCTGGCGGTGCCCCTGGCCGGGCTGGGGCCGGCGTTGTTTGCCAGCAGTGAACACTGGGCGTCCCTTGTCCCCCGGCTCTTTACGGCCTATCTGAAGGACACTTTGATCCTGACCTTTGGCACCGGCCTGCTGGTGCTTGTGCTGGGCGTGCCCACCGCCTGGCTGACCAGCACTTGCCGCTTCCCGGGCTCCCGGTTTTTTTCATGGGCCCTGGTGCTTCCGCTCGCCCTGCCCGGTTATCTGGCCGTCTATGGTTATCACGACCTCCTGACCCATGCCTCCGGAATCCTGGTGTGGATGCGCGAAAACTGGGGCCCCAGCGTGGCCTCGGGGGTGGAGGAAAACCTGCGCTATCTCATTCTTACCGGCATCCTCGGCGCCGTGCTGTATCCTTATGTTTACCTGACCACCCGCGCTTCCTTCCGGAGACAGGCCGCTTCCCTGATCGAGGCCTCGCGCCTTCTTGGCCACAGTCCCGGGTCCACTTTCCGCCGCATTGCCCTGCCCCTGGCCCGGCCCGCCATTGCCGGCGGCACTGCGCTCGCCCTCATGGAAGTGCTCAATGACTATGGAGCCGTCCGGTTTTTTGGTCTGAAAACCCTAACTACAGGCATCTTTCATTATGGTTATGATCTGGATGACAAACCGGCGGCGGTGCGGCTCTCCCTGCTCCTGCTGGGTTTTGTGGTCGTGCTGCTCGCGCTTGAAAAATCTGCCAGAGGCGCGGCGCGTTTCAACGAGGGAGCCCATCACCGGCCGCTTTCCCCATGGCAACTCACCGGCGTCAAGGCCTGGACAGCCACCGCCATCTGCCTGCTTCCCCTCGCGCTGGGATTCCTGCTGCCCGGCGGCCGCATCCTGCAACTGGCACTGATGGGATCCGAAGATGGCCTGCCCCGGGGGTTCTGGCCGGCCCTGGGCCATACGCTGCTGCTGGCCGGTGGCACCGCCATGGTGATGGCGGTCTTCGCCCTGCTGCTGGCCTATGCCGTGCGCCTGCAACAAGGCCTGACCGGCCGCCTGGCCGCACGCGCTGCCCTGACGGGTTATGGCATGCCAGGTGCCGTTATCGCCCTCGCCGTCACCCTCGGCCTGGTCTATATTCCCAGGAGTCTGGGCATGGGACTGCTCACCGGCACTTTTACCGGACTGGTTATCGCCTATGTCGTCCGTTTCCTTGCAGTTTCCTATCAACCTCTCGAAGGCGGACTGCAACGCGTCTGCAGCAGCCTTGACGATGCCTCCCGCACCCTCGGCATCGGGCCATGGCGCACTCTCTGGCGCATTAACCTTCCCCTGCTGCGCGGCCCTCTCGTTGCCGCAGCGCTTCTGACATTCATCGACCTCCTGAAGGAACTGCCCATCACGCTGCTGCTCCGCCCGCACAATTTCAGCACCCTCGCCACCCGCGCATGGGACTTCATGGAACAGGACCAGCTTCCCAAAGCCTGCGTTCCCGCCGTGGTAATCATTGCTATCGGTGCTGCCGGTGCGGTTTGGCTGCACCGCTCAATGGAGAAACGCTAAGCCCAGTCCTTCCGCCGGATTCCTAACCTTCCCGGCCCATCCGTCAGGGATCCACCAGCCGGCCCATCCGCACCCTCCACCCAAAGGCCTCCCATTCACCGGCTTCACCGGGCACTCCATCAGCCACGGTCAGACTCCACTCCCCCTGGGGATTTTCTCCCCAAAACCCTTGGGTTACAAAGATCCAGTCCATGTCCGCCTGGTGATCCACGGGATGTGCCGCAAACAACTCCCGCCGGGTCCCGGAAGGGGATTCCAGCCAAGCCGTAAGTTGACCGCGGTCGGGATGTTTGATTTCAAGGTGGATCTCCAGTTCCTCCATGGCTTGGCTGCCGCTGACACGGAAAGTCCGGGTCAGGCCGGACCGGTTTCCGTCAGGAACTCCGGCCCGCACTACGACTGACTGAAGGCCGAGGACATCGTCGCGCGACCGGGCGGGCTCCAGAATTAAAGGAGTGAGGCGGGGCCGCTGCCGGGCGAGGGCAATAAAGCGGCCGGCATCGATCATGCCGAATCCGGACCATGGGCTGTGCCACTGGCCCGCCGCATTGCGTGCCAGCTCCGGGGATTCATCCACCAGCGGGCGGCAGGATTTTGCCAGAAGGTGTTTGGCGAGCCGGGAATCCAAACCTGGCAGCACTTCCACTCCCATGGCCATCAAGCCTGTCACCTGTGGGGTCGCTGCCGAGGTTCCGCCAAAGCTGTTCGTCCAAAGAGGATCGCCTGCCAGTGGAAAACCGGAGGCATCGCCGGTGGTGAGCAGACCTTTGTCCGGCAGGGCTTCGGTGGAAGGAGCGCAGGCCACCACTACTCCCCCAAAACCACTCCAGTCCACGCGGCGCCGGTCACGGTCACAAGCCGCTACTACCAGGACATGAGGACTGCTGCACAGGGGGGATTTTCCGCAGTCTCCGCCGGCCCAGCCTCCTTCATTTCCCGCCGCAATGACATGGATCATGCCTTGCTCTGCGCTTTCCCGGAAGGCGCGGCGGACTCCGGCCTGACTGGGAGGATTCTGAAATGGGTTGACCAGCCCGATACTGTAATTCTTGATGCGAACCCGCCTCGCGGGATTCGGATCATAGCGGATCATCGCTTCTGTTTTCATCGGCCCGCCGCTGCGGATCCATACCAACCCGGCCTTGGGGGCTGCTCCGCAAATTCCCTGCCCGTTGCCTCCCCGCGCGGCAGCCACTCCTGCCACCATCAAGCCGTGAGACTCACCATCAGGCGTCATCCCGCGCAAGGCATCCTCCACATCTTCAAAAACCAAATCCAGATCCGGGTGCCGGGCCGGCTCCAAGTCCGGATGAGGCTGGCCGAAGCGGTTGTCCACAATTCCAATGATCACTCCCCTACCCGTGGCCCCCGCCTGCCAGGCTGCCGGAAATCGGGCCTGCTTCAGATACCATTGCCCCTCATGGAGCCCGCCAGGATCCGGCTGCAGCATCGGATCTTCCGGCAAAAAGGGTTCAGCCATGACCAACCCTGGCAGCAGGCTCAGCCCCAAAGCCGTCTTCGCTATCATGCAGGTGAACCCCATGCTCCATGAAACGTCCCGGAGTGGCCACCTTTTCCTGACATTTTTCGGATTGTCCGAAGCTCCACGGCATCCGCGGGTGCCCGGCCGGTGCCTGCGGGCGGCTAACCCAGAATCCAACGGCAGAAGATGACGGCGAAAATCATGGCACAGGCATCGGCCAGCAGGCCGGTAGGCACGCCGTGCCGCATGCGGCGGACTCCGACCGCGCCAAAATAAACGGCCGCCACATACAGAGTGGTTTCGGTGCTTCCGTTCATCGTCGCCGCTATTTTGGTGATGATGGAATCGGCTCCATATTCGGTGGCGATGCTGCCCAGCACGCCGGTGGAGGCTCCGCCACTGAGGGGTCTGACAATCACAA
The DNA here is from genome assembly GCA_038210825.1 of Verrucomicrobiales bacterium. Taxonomy (GTDB): domain Bacteria; phylum Verrucomicrobiota; class Verrucomicrobiia; order Verrucomicrobiales; family V1-33; genus CAIZWU01. Next base: position 38,724 of record JBBQWG010000031.1, on the reverse strand, counting down.
GGGGCAGGACTTCCACCGGAAATCCAAGCCATGAAATGCCGGGCAGGCTCAGGATCCGCACCGCCACCGCTTCCAGCACCCGGAGGGCGCCGCTTTGGGTGAACATGGTGACCGCCACCAGCATGGCCACCACATAGGGAATGACCCGGAACACCACGCCCATGCCGTCCTTGGCTCCGTCCACCATCTGCTCAAAGACCTTCACTCCGGCCAGCGCGGCGTAGAGCACGAAAAATCCCATGGCTCCGGGAATGGCCGTCGCCGAGACAAACCGGATCAGCCGCATATACCATTCCTGGGGAATGCCGGTAAACCACCCCACTCCGTCAGGATTTTTCCCGAGCACCATTTGATAGGCCTGGTATTGCCATTGGAGCACCTGGACCGGAGCGATAACGTAAGCGGTCATGACACCCAGAAAGCCCAGCACTGCGGCCCACAACAAAGCCCGCCGCCAGCCCCTGACGGTTTTTTCCTCCGGTTCCACCACTGCTTTTACGGGCACGGCTTCCGGCTGCTGGTCCACTGGCAAGGGCACGGCCGCGAAAACAGGGAATCGTTGCAGGGTCCGGCAGATCAGCACTGCCATGCAGGTCCCGCACAGCGAGGCCAAAATGGAGGGCGCAATGACATCTGTTGGATTCTGCGCTCCCCGCGCCTGCAGGAGGGCAATAGTGGTGGTGGGAATCAGCGTAATGGCACTCGTGTTCAAGGCGAGCAGCATCACCATGGCATTGGAGGCCACTCCCGGATTCGGATTGAGCTGGTTGAGCTGATCCATGGCGCGCAGTCCCATCGGAGTCGCTGCATTGCCGGCCCCAAGCATGTTGGCTCCCATGTTCATGGCAATCGAACCCAGCGCAGGGTGTCCCCTGGGCACGTCTGGAAATAGAAAAGACATTACCGGAGCAAGCGTCCGCGCGATGACCCGGATCAGTCCACTTACTTCCACCAGCCGCATGATGCCCATCCATAACGTGATCATGCCGGCCATGGGCAGCATGATTTCCATGACCGCGACCTTGGCCCGTTCCAGCATCGCCGAGCCCACCGTTTCCAGGGTGCCGGTCAAGAGCGCCACCGCCACGGAAACCGTCACCATGGCCAGCCAGATATAGTTCAGCATGGGATTTACTAGAAGTTAGGCTTTGGGACCGCGGTAAATGCCGTCGCGGATGGCGATTGCCTGGGTGGCAGCGTCCCTGATGGCCTTCCAGTTGCCAGCCTGAATGAGCGGTTTCGGTGCCAGCCATGAACCGCCAATCCCACCGACGAGGGGATGACTCAGCCAAGCCTGACAATTTGCCGGATTCACCCCGCCCAGGGGAATATACTTCACGCCCAGATGGGCATATGGGGCCGCAATGCTTTCCAGATACTTCAGACCGCCACTCGGCTCTGCCGGAAAAAATTTGAGGAATCTGCGGTCGAACTCCAAGGCCCTCTCAATATCCGAAGGAGTGCAGATGCCCGGGGCAAAGGGCAGGCCCGCAGCGAGGGCCGCTTCCACAATCCGCGGATTCATGCCCGGAGCCACTCCGAAGGCCGCGCCGGCATCCACTACTTCTTTCACCTGATCCGTGGTGAGGATGGTGCCAATCCCTGCCAGCATCCCCGGCACATGGGCAGTGATCTCCTTGAGAGCCCCAATGGCCGCAGACGTGCGCAGGGTCAATTCCATGGCATCCACCCCGCCTGCCAACAGTGCCTCTGCCAGGGGCACCGCATCTTCCACCCGGTCGAGGATCAGCACCGCGATCACGGCACTCTTCTGCAGTTTTTCAAAAACGTGACCTTCAATATCGTTCATATGCCTGCGCCTATAAAGCAGCCGCCCGGCAGACGCGACACGGATTTTTCAGACCTCCTTGAGGGAAGGCCGAAGGACGGATGACGGATTTTTCTCAGATTGGCATTGACCAACCCCCGGCTGATTGATTAGCAAGTATTAAGCATTTTCGATTGCATCACCGATGGGATGGGGTAAGGCGCGGTAAGGCCGTTGTCATGGGGAGTTATTTTCACTTGGGCAGCGTGCTGTTGAACCCACCCTTAGACCAAACACCATGAAGCTCATCGTTCTCGCCATCGCCGCTGCCGCCCTTGCCTCCTGCGCCTCCAAGACCAACCCCGCTCCTTCCGCTCCCATGGGCGGCGGATACGTGCAGCCTGCAAAATAAGCGGCTCCCGCCCTTCCCCTCACAAAACCGGCTTCCGCCCTCGGGTGAAAGCCGGTTTTCTTTTGGCCACGCCGCCCGGTTAAGATTACAAGCCGGGAGCTTTGGAGGCGGCAGGGACCTTGAAAAGACCAGGATCTGCCTTCTCCTCCTTGAGGCTGACCACGGAGGTCACGAAATCCAGGCCGTTGGCGGGGTCTTGTCAGTGGAGGAAACCGAACCGGCCGCTATTTGTTAGGCCACCCCGCGCCGCACCCGTTTCAGGCCGCTGCAGTGCAGGTCGCGGGCGGTCCCGGAATCGCTTATGGCATCCACCAGGCTGTGCACCAGTCCGTCCTTCACGTCATAAATCCAGCCATGCACCGCCAAATCCTGACCATTGAGCCAGGCGTTCTGCACCACGGTGGTGCGGCAGACATTGACCACCTGGGCCAGCACATTGATTTCGCAGAGTTTGGCAATCCGGGCCGATTCCGTGTCCAGGGGATCGATTTGATCGCGGTGGTGGTGGTGCACGTCCTGGACGTGCCGGAGCCAGTTGTCGATCAGGCCGAACGACTGGTTCCTCAGGGCGGCGATGATCCCGCCGCAGTTGTAGTGGCCCGTCACGATGATGTGCTTTACCTTGAGCACATCGACGGCATACTGCATCACCGAGAGACAGTTCAGGTCCGAATGCACCACCAGATTGGCCACATTGCGGTGCACAAACAGTTCGCCGGGCATCAGCCCGGCGATCTCGTTGGCCGGAACGCGGCTGTCCGCGCAGCCGATCCAGAGATACTGGGGGGCCTGCTGGCGGGCGAGACGTCCAAAGAAGTCAGGATCGCGCTCCACCATGCCGGCGGCCCACGACCGGTTGTTTTGGATCAGTTGTTCGATTTCACTCATGGCTGGGGTAATTAGCGGATAATCCCGCGCTGGCTGTTTTGGATAAACGAAGAAAGATGGGCCACGGCCGGGCTGGTGCCGGTGAGAGGCTCGAGTTCGGCGAGGGCTTCTGTGATGTTGTTGCCGCGCATGAAAAGGGCTTTGTAGGCTTCCTTGATGGGGCGGATCGCGGCTTCGTCGAAGTGATGCCGCTGGAGACCGACCACATTGACGCCGCGCACTTCGGCGGGGTTGCCATCGACAATCATAAAGGGCGGCACATCCTGCACAATTTTGGAACAGCCGCCGGTGATGGCGTGTTTGCCAAGGCGGCAGAACTGGTGCACTGCGGTCAGACCGCCGAGGATGACGTGATCCTCCACCACCACATGCCCGGCGAGGGTGCCGTTGTTGGAAAAAATAACATGGTCTCCCACGACACAGTCGTGGGCAATGTGACAATACGACAGAAAATGGTTATGGCTTCCAATCACGGTTTTTTGCCCGGCGAGGGTGCCGCGGTTCACGGTGGTGTATTCGCGGAATACGTTGTTCTCCCCGACTACCAGCCCAGTGGGCTCACCGTCATATTTCAGATCCTGGGTGACACTTCCAATACAGGCACCGGTGAAGAAGATATTGCCGGCCCCGAATAATGAAGGTCCGGAGAGGGTGACGTGGTTGTGCAGGACGCAACCTTCGCCGAGGCGCACGCCTTCGCCGATCACACAATAGGGCCCCACCACCACGTCCGCCTCGATTTCCGCGGTGGGATGGATGATGGCCGTGGGGTGAATCATGTTTGTTTGGAAGATCCGGGTGGTCAGGTTGAGGGCAGTCCGGAATGCGGGTTTAACGGTCCAGCAGGCTGAACATCAGCTCGCCCTCGCTGACGGTTTCGTGGTTCACCACACAACGGGCCCGGGCGACGCCAATGCTGCGTTTGACCTTGAGGATCTCGGCCTCGATGAAGAGGGTGTCTCCGGGCAGGACAGGCTTGCGGAATTTCACCTCGTTGGCGCTCATGAAATAGCCGATTTTGCCCTGATTCTCCGGACGGCGCAGCATGAGGATGCTGGCCACCTGGGCCATGGCTTCCACCTGCAGCACTCCGGGCATGACCGGATGGCCGGGGAAGTGCCCCTGGAAGAAGGGTTCGTTGATAGTGACACACTTGACTCCGGTGCACTTGTTTTCGCCCTCGAAGCCGACGATGCGGTCCACCATCAGAAAAGGATAGCGGTGCGGCAGGATATTCATCACCTCGTTGATGTCCATCACCGCTTCGCCACTCGGGATGCTGACCGGCGGCACCATGCTGAGCATGCGGCTGTAGTCCTGTTTGAGGCGGCGTGCCATTTCCGTGTTGGGACCGTGGCCGGGCTTGATGGCAATGACATGGCCCATGATGCGTTTTCCGCACAGCATCAGGTCGCCAATGATATCCAGAATCTTGTGGCGGACGAACTCATCCTTGAACCGCAGGGGCTCCTTGCTCATCACACTTTCGTCCCGGATCACGATGGCATTTTCAAGACTGCCGCCTTTGATGAGGCCTTTGTCGAGCAAACCCTTCACATCCTCGTAAAACACGAAGGTGCGGGCCGGTGCGATTTCCCGTTCGTAAATTTCGGGAGTGATTTCGGTGCTGTAATACTGGGTCAGGCGGCCTTCCGGGCCGACCTGGGTGCAGGAGATCCGGAACTTTTTGTCCGGCACCACGATGATCATGCTGCCGCTTTTGGTCTCGATGGAAATGGGTTCCCGGACTTCGTAGACACCGCGCGGCGCGTCCTGGGCCACAATCCCGGCTTTTTTGATGCATTCGACATAGGCGCGGGCCGAACCGTCCCCGATGGGTGGCTCGTTGGCGTCCATTTCAATCAGGGCATTGTCCACGCCCATCCCGGCCAAGGCACTGATGACGTGCTCCACAGTATGCACCTTCACGCTGCCTTCGGCCAGGGTCGTGGCCCGTTCCACCATCTGCACCTTGTCCACATTGGCCGCGATGAAAGGCTGATCCTCCAGATCCATGCGCCGGAACCGGATCCCGTGGCCCACCGGAGCGGGATTCATTGTCAGGGTGACGGCTTCCCCGGTATGAAGGGAAGTGCCGGTGAGCGTGGCGGGCTTGGCCAGCGTATGCTGATATTCCATGATAAAAAGTCGGAGCGGAGGAAATGGGTAAAATTCAGCCTAGGCGGCACATCCGGGGGGTCAAGCCGCGATTGCCCGGGGAGCAGAGGTGTCCCACTTCCTTGAGGATCCGCCAGCATCCTTCCCCTGACCTACCCCCGCATCGCCATCAGCCTTCTGCCGCTTTCCGCATCCTCAGGGCCGGAGCCGCCGCCAGCAGGGTCCTTGAGTATTCATGCTGCGGCGCGGACATGAGGGTTTCGGTTTCTCCCAACTCGACAATCTTCCCCTTCTCCATGACCGCGACTCGGTCGGCAAGGTAGCGCACCACCGATAGGTCGTGCGACACAAAAAGCATGGTGAGTTGAAGGTCACGCCTGAGATTCAGCAGGAGATTGATGATCTGGGACTGGATACTGACATCCAGCGCGGAAACGGGTTCATCGGCAATCAGCAACCGTGGCTGTGGGCCGAGAGCCCGGGCAATGGCGATGCGCTGGCGCTGGCCGCCGGAGAATTCGTGAGGGTATTTGAGGGCGGCGGCGGGGTCGAGACCAACGCGTTCGAGCAGATTGCCAACGAGGCTCCAACACGCGGCCTGTTCCAGTTTTCCGGCACGGGCCTGGATGGATTCAGCCAGGGTGCTGAAAATGGTCAGGCGTGGATTCAACGAAGCGTAGGGGTCCTGGAAGACCATTTGAAAATTCAGCCGTGCGGCCCGGAGTTGGGTGGCACTCAACAGGGAAAGATCCTGCCCCTCGAGGACAATCCGGCCCCGGGTGAGCGGCTGAAGCTGCATGATCGCGCGGGACAGGGTGCTTTTGCCGCAGCCGGATTCTCCTACCAAACCCAGGATTTCCCCTTTGGGGATGGTCAGGCTGACGTCGTTGACTGCCGTATTGTCCGGAGTTCCACGCCGCCCAGTGAAGGTGACGACCGCATTTTCAATATTCAGGAATCCGCTCATGATGGCAGCCCTCCTTCCACGCAGCCCGGACAGGCCTGAACCCAGTGACCCGGAACGATTTCCACCAACGGGGGCGGCCGGTCGGTCAGGCAAAGCGATTGCCGCTCCGGGGTCTGGCGGGCCCGGAAGGCGCAGCCGGAAGGCAGTTGGCTCAGGTCAGGCGGCAGCCCCGGAATAGTGTATAACGGTTCGCCTTTTTTCTGAAGCGCCGGAATGGAACGCATCAGAGCCCGGGTGTAGGCATGGCGGGGGTGGGCAAAAAGATCGGAAGCCGTGGCGGATTCCACCAAACGGCCGGCATACATCACATTGACCACATCACAAATCTCATGCACCACGGCGAGGTCATGGGTGATGAAGATCACCGCGATGCCGAGGCGCTTTTGCAGGTCTTTGATCAGGTCGAGCACCTGTTGCTGGATAGTGACATCCAAAGCGGTGGTGGGCTCGTCGGCGATGAGTAGTTGGGGCCGGGTGATCAGGGCCATGGCGATCATGACCCGCTGGCGCATCCCGCCGGAGAATTCATGGGGATACTGGTCCATCCGGCTGGCCGGTTCGGGAATCCCTACTTCCTTGAGGGCATTGATGCCCCTTTGCCATGCGGCGGATTTATCCAGTCCCTCGTGCAGCCGCAAGGGTTCCACCAGCTGTGTCCCGATTTTCAGATAGGGATTCAGGGAAGTCATCGGATCCTGGAAGATCATGCTGATGCGGCTGCCGCGGATCTTCTGGAGTTCGGATTCGGACAGGGTAAGGAGGTCCTGTCCGCCGAACAGCGCCTTGCCCCCCTCGATCCGGCCAGGAGGCTGGGGAATTAGGCCCAGCAGCGAATAACACGTAACGGATTTCCCGGAGCCGCTCTCCCCCACAATGCCGACGGTCTGCCCTGCGGCCACCTTCAGCGACACGCCATCCACCGCCCGGACCACTCCATGGCGGGTGTGGAAGGCGACCGCAAGATCATTGACTTCAAGAATGGCGGACATTCGGGGGGATTGATGATTTATGATTTTGGATTTGGAGCAGGGGTGTCTGACTTCTGACTTCTGATTTCTGACTGCTGACTGCTGACTGCTGACTTCTGACTTCTGACTGCTGACTTCCGAATGCTTCCCCTCAGTCCTTGCCCGACTTCACGTCGATGGCGTCGCGGAGGCCGTCACCGACGAAGTTGAGACAGAAGAGCGTGACCGAGAAAAACGCGGCAGGGATGGCGAGGAGCCATGGATAGGTTTCCATGCTTTTGGCCCCCTGGTCGATCAGGCTGCCCCATGAACTGTGGGGAGGCTGCACGCCGAGGCCAAGAAAGCTGAGCGCGGCTTCCAGCAGCATAACGGCAGGAACAGTGAGGGTGGTGTAAACAATGACCGGGCCGAGCACATTCGGCACGATATGCCGGAAGATGATGCGGGTATCGCTGAGGCCGAGGGACCGGGCGGCTTCCACAAATTCCATGCGGGCCTGCGCCTGCACCCCGGCCCGGACAATGCGGGCCATGGTGAGCCATTCCACCGCCCCAATCGCGAGGTAAAGCAGCACCATGCTGCGGCCGAAAGCCACCGTGAGCAGGATGACAAAGACCATGAAGGGAAGGGAATACAACACATCCACCGCCCGCATCATCAGGGAATCGGTGCGGCCCCCGAGGTAACCGGCGGTGGCTCCATAGGCGACGCCGATGACGAGAGAGACCAGCGTGGCGAGCAAACCCACATTCAGGGAAACCCGGCCGCCAGTGAGGACCCGCACGAGGAGGTCGCGGCCGGATTCATCCGTGCCGAGCCAGTGGGCGGCGTAGCGGTCGTTGCCGTCGGGATCCTTGCTGAAAAGTTTGACCGCCGAGGGCGGCGTGGCCTTCAGTTCCAAATTCTGCTCATCGATGGTGTAGGCGCAGAAAAACGGCCCCAAATAACAAAGCAAAAAAATGATGATAAGGACAAACCCGCAGACCATGGCGAGGCGGTTTTTCCGCAGGCGTGCCCAGGCGTCCTGTCCCAGCGAGCGGCCGCGCGGGATGGTCGGGGGAATCACAAAATTTTCAACGGTCATGTCAGACGGACGCGGGGGTTGAGCCAGGCCTGCAGGATATCCGTCCCGAGATTGATCAGGACGAGGAGGGCCGCATAGAAAACGGTGGTGGCCTGCACGAGGGTGTAGTCGCTGTTGAAGACGCTCCCCACAAAGTGCTGCCCCAACCCTGGCAACTGGAAGATTTTCTCGATGATGAAGGAGCCGGCGGTGATGCCCGCAATGGCAGGACCAAGAAAGGCTACGACCGGAAGCAGCCCGCCGCGCAGGGCATGTTTGATGACAATCTGCCGGCCGGGCACGCCCTTGGCCCGGGCGGTGCGGATGTAATCCTGGTTCAGCACTTCCAGCATGCCGCCCCGGGTGAGGCGCGCAATGTAGGCACCGTAGATCAGACCCATGGTGGCGGAAGGGAGGATCCAGTCTGTTCGCTCGAACCAACCGGCCACATTCAGCCAGCCCAACTTCAGCGCAAAGATCCACTGGAGAATCGGCCCCATCACAAAGGTAGGCAGACAAATTCCCAGCATGGCGAGGGACATCGCGGAATAATCGAGCCACGAATTCTTCCGGACGGCCGCGATGATCCCTGCGGGTAGGCCGATGCCGAGGGCAATGGTCAACGCGCTAAGGCCGATGAGCAGGGAAACCGGGAATGAATCCTTGATGATCTTGGAATTCTGCACCCCTTCATAACGCATCGACGGGAGCAGATCGCCCCGGGCAAAAGCGGCAGCGTGGACGAAGTATTGCTCCAGCAACGGGCGGTCCATGCCATAGCGGCTGAGCATTTGTTTGCGGACCGACTCCGGCATGGCTTTTTCCCCCATAAAGGGATCGCCCGGTTTCAGGCGGATCAGAAAAAATGTTACCGTAAACACCACCGCCAACACCAGCAGAGCCTGGACCAGACGACGGAGAATGAAGCGGAGCATGGGAACGGCTGAGGGGGAAATTATGGCGTGGGAGGTGCAGTCTCACTTGCTCCAAAACCCATCCATGGAGGACGGGGGAGTTGGCGAGAGGAGTTCGTAATGTTTCCACGCATGGTTGTCGAGCAGCTTGGGATGCCACTCCTTGACTGCCGGATGGACCAGCCGCGGACGGGTGTAGAAATAAATGGGAATGGCCGGCAATTCTGTGAGGACGATTTGCTCCGCTTCGCGGAGAATGGCAAACCGCTTCGCGGCATCACCCTCCTGGGTGGCCGCCGCAATCAGCCGGTCGAATTCCGCATTGCTCCAGTGGGTGTTGTTATTGCCGTTTTTGGTGGTCCACATGTCAAGGAAGGTGACGGGGTCAAGGTAGTCGCCGTTCCATCCTCCCCTCATGATGTCGTAATCGATGCGTGTCATGCTGTCGAGGTAGACTCCGAAGTCCTGGTTGAGAATGCCCACGCGGATCCCGAGGTGCTGCTGCCACATCTGCTGGATGACTTCGGCGATGGCGCGGTGGGCTTCACTGGTATTGATGAGAATTTCAAATTTGGGGAAGTTCTGGCCGCCAGGAAAACCCGCTTCGGACAGCAGGACCCGGGCCTGTTCCGGATCGAATTTCAGGACTTCCGAGGAAGGATAGCCCTCCATGGCCGGCACCATGCCTCCAGCCGGTTTCTGGCCGGCGCGGGTGACGTTCCTCACAATGGAGTCCCGGTCGATGGCCAGGGAGAGGGCCTGCCGGACCCGGACATCCTTCAGGGCAGGACGCTCAATGTTGATCCGGTAAAAGTAGACTGCGGTATTGGCATCCTGCTTGTAAATGTCAGGATGATTCTGGCGGTAGGAGGGGATTTTGTCGAGCGGCACCACCAGCGTCTGGTGCAGCATGCCCCGGCGGAAGAGACGTTCCTCGGTGGCGTCACTGTCGAGGGGATAAAACCGGATCCCTTCAATCTTCACATTGGCGGCATCCCAATATTGGGGATTCTTTTCCACTTCCACCACCTGACGGAAGAGATTGCGCTTCAGCTTGAAGGCCCCATTGCTGACCATATTGCCTTCGTGGGACCATGGATTGACCCGGTCCAGCGGATCGCCGAATTTTTCAATAACATGCCGGGGCACCGGCCACCACGCGGTGTGCAGAAGCATCAGGAGGAAATGCGGGGTGGGACCGACGAGAGTGACCTCAAGGGTGCGGGGATCAAGGGCCTTGACCCCGACAGCTTCGGCGGGGACGGTTTTGTTATAGAATTCGCGGCCGTTTTTCAGGGCGAAAAGCATTTGGGAATACTCCGCTGCCAGATCGGCGGTCAGCATCCGGCGCCAGCTCCAGACAAAGTCCCCGGCTGTAAACGGCACCCCGTCGCTCCATCGTGCGTTTTCGCGGAGGTGAAAGGTCCAGACGGATTTGTCGGCATTGGCCTCCCATCGTTCGGCCATGCCGGGCTCGACCTCCGCGTCCTTCGAGGGATGTTCCGCCACGAGGCCCTCGAACAAGGCCAGCATGATGTGGTGCTCCGATACACTATTGACCAGATGGAGATCCATGAAACGCGGGTCTGCGCCATTGCCCACCAGCAGAATTTTTTGCTCGGCCCCTTCCCGGGCGTCCAGAGTGCCGCTCCCGCAACCGGTTAGGGCCGCCGTGGCGAGCAAGGCACAGAGCAGGTGGAAACAACGCATGGGATTCATGACCAGGCGGACCTATGAACGCATCGCTCCCGGAGTGCCAGAAAAAAACCATGGATTGTATGGCGCGGTGCCAAATTTTACGGTTGGCCACGGGGCACTGTCATGGCGTAGTTTCAGGATATGTCCGCAAAATATCAGGCTTGGCTCCAAACTCCCCTGCTCACGTTGGCCATGGGGCTTTCTGCCATGGCGGCACCACCCTCCGGCGAAGCCATCTACCTTGAAAAGTGCGCCATGTGCCATCTTCCCTCCGGTCAGGGAGCCCCGCCGGCCTTTCCCCCACTGGCCGGGAGTGATTGGCTTCTGGCAGAACGCACGAGGACGATCCGCGCAGTTTGTGAGGGCCTCGAAGGGGAGATCAAGGTCAATGGTATTTCTTACAACAATGTCATGCCGGCCCAAGTGCTCGATGACGGGCAGGTGGCGGCAGTGCTCACTTACATTGCCACCGCATGGGGCAACCAGGCTCCGGCCTTTACCGTTGAGGAGGTCAAAGAAACCCGGAAGCAGACCCGGTTTCCCACTTTTGCGGATTTGGAAAAAGCTTCCGCGTATGCCCCGCTGCCGGCCCCGCCGCCTGGTTGGACCCTCAAGGAGGAGGCTCAACTCCCTGCCATGTGTTCCCGGCTGGCGGGCGGCAACGGAGGCAAGGTTTATGTGCTGGGCGAGCGCGGGACCGTCTTTAAACTGGAAAATGGTGCCGTGGTGCCCTGGATCCTGCCGGCAGACTATGCGGACCCCAGCCTCGGCACCCTCAGCACCATGGGCCTGACCATCGGGCCGGATCGACGGCTCTGGCTGGTGGGCAACCAAAATCACCGGCAGTCCGGGAAAGTGGATCTGAATGCCGTCACGATCTGGAGGAGCGATCCTATCGGGGAGGGCCGGGCCCCGGTGCTCAAACCATGGTTCCGCCAAAGTTATCCATGGGGGGTTGGTCCTTTCAACCATGGCGTCAGCCACCTCGCCTTTGGACCGGACGGCCTGTTATACGTCAGCAGCGGATCCCGCACGGACGGGGGAGAATCCGGAAATTCCTCCCGCATTTCAACTGAAGGTGAAACCGGTATCACCGCCTGTCTGTGGAAACTCGACCCCTCGGATCCTGACAAGGAAATGGCTGTGGTCGCCCGTGGCCTCCGCAATGCCTACGGATTCGCCTGGCACACCGGAGGTCATCTCTTCACCGTGAGCAACGGTCCCGATGCCGATGCGCCGGAAGAGATGGATGTGATCGTCCCTGGCAAACATTACGGCTTTCCCTATCAATTTTCCGACTGGTCTGTCTCCCGCAAGCCCTATCCCCACACCCCCGAGGCTCCGGCCGGGCTGCAGTTCACCCTGCCGGTGCGGAACAACGGGCCTGCCGGCGGCGGGGACCGGCTGGGCGGGTTGTCCACCTTTGATCCCCACTCCAGCCCCGCAGGCATAATCTGGTGCGGAGACAACTATCCGGAACCTCTGCGTGGCAGCTTTTTGGTAGCCCGCTTTGGCAACTTGTTGAATACCCCGGAGGATGTGGGTTTCGACCTGCTTCAGGTCAAACCCTCCCAGGATCCGGTGACCGGCCGGTGGCAGGCCACGGTTTCCACCGTGCTGGCACCGTTGGGCCGGCCGATTGATGTGTTGGCGGACGGAAAGGGTGGGGTCTTTCTTCTGGAATACACCCGGCCCACCAGCTTCAAAGGCAAAGCCGGCTGGCTGCCGGGCCGCGTGCTGCGCCTTTCACCGGCTCCTTAGCCCGGCCCCTGCCCGGCAACGCAAACGGCCTGACACCGCGAAAAATGTCAGGTCATTTTTATAACCGGTGACCCATGGTCCTACGACTGCTGGGCCTCGTAGGGCGCGGGGTCGACTTTGCCGAGTTTGGTGATCTTGACGTGCCGGGTGATGGCCGAGTCCTCGCTGGGGAGGTCCACTTCATCGCCCACCGAACGGTTGAGCAGGGCCTGGGCGCTGACGGAAAGATAGGAGATGATGTTATTCTCAATCTTCGTATCCCATGCCCCGAGAATGCTGAACGTTTCCTCCTTGGCGGATTCCAGGTCCACGTAGGTGACCACCGTGCCAACGCTGACCATGGTGTCCGAGGCGTCGGTGAAGTCGGTTCCCTTGGCGCGGTTGAGGTCGCGTTCCATGTCAAAGCGGCGGCGGGAGAGCACGAGGGAATATTCCTTGGCGGATTTGAATTCGAAGTTTTCGCGCAGGTCGCCATACTCGCGGGCGATGGAGATGTCCTCAATGTTCTTGGGGATTTCCACCTGAATGAGATGGTCGTAGGCTTTGCGCTTTTCGGTCAGGCTGGTCCACGATACCAGCAGGGTCTCCTCCTGTTCTTCCTGTTTGTCGTTGCCGCGTTCGTTGATGATATCCTCCAGTTCGGGATGGATGCGGATGAAGCGGGCCAGCAGGGAGCGTTTGCCCATTTCCTCGATCCCAGGCGAGAGCATCACCTGGCGGGCAAAGTTGCGGGCCTGGGCGATCTCGCCAAGGGCGAGGAAATCCTTGATCACTTCCTTGTCCGCGAGGAGAAAATCGTTGATGCGGTTGGCCTTGCGGTTGGCCTCATCGAAGTGGTCCCGCTCAATGGCGCTGAGCATGGCCTTGGACAGTTCAAGGCTGAAGACCGCCTTGCCGGCTCCTTTGCGCTCCTTGCCCAGCCAGACGAGGACTTCCGAGGAAAGACTGCGCTGGGTTATCCCGGTGAGGAGGAATTTGTTGAAGGGACCTTCGTAGCCTTTTTCCTTCAGCACGTCGGCCAGCTCGCCCAGGCTGCGCTGGCTGAGCCGGTTCATCAGGGGCAACAGGCTCTCCACCCCCGCATCGCCCGTTGCATCCACAAGGGCATCGAAGACGCGGCGTTGACGGGATACCGCGAGGCTGCCGACACATTCCGCGAGACGCGGACCTTCCACGGCAATGGCTTTGGCAAGGGATGGCGAAACATCGTCGTGCAGAGCCTTGACTTTATCCCGCAGCTCATCGCGCGATAGAATCAGATCAAGTGCCTCCACCGGACGGAGGCGGAGATTCTGGGTGGCGGTGTCATCGGCTTCCTTGATGACAGATTCCAGCACCGACTGGTCCTGGAAGAGTTCGAGTTCGCGGGTGATGGCATCAAGAGCCTTGCCCTTGCCCTTGAGATCACGGGCCTTGCGGAAGTCCGAGAGGAGGGCATCGGCCGGGCTGAGGTCGCCACCGCGGAGTTCCAGCGGCAGGTTGCGTTTGGCCGGGACAATGAACTCAGGGCGGCTGCGGAGTTCCTTTTTGGCGGACTCCCACCAGCCTTTGAATGCTCCTTCGCTGACAATTTTTGGCTTCACCACGGCCTCGAAGGCATCAAGGGACATGCTGCCTTTGTGGCTTTCCAGAACGGCCCGGACCAGGGCCGGTTTGTCTTCCTTGGCCAGCTTCTGGAGGGAAGCCGGGTCGGCGTGACGACGGGCGAGGATGTGGGTCTCGGCGACTGGCTCAAGAGACTTTGCCGCAAATTCCACTTTGAGCGGGTGACCCTTTTTGTCTTCAAAATCGAGGATGACCTGGTCTGCATCCAGCTTCCATTCTGCGACCCGGCCGACGCCCCAGCTTTTGTGGAAACAATAGGTGCCCGGCTCCAGCGCTGACATGCGGGGAGCCAGCACGCCTTGCAGCTTGCCATTGGCAACGAGTTTGGAAATCTCAGGATGGACAGGGGACATAGGGAATGGGGAACGCAGAAAAAGCGAGTGGCCCCGGGTGGAGAAAACCGGGGAATCACAGTAATCGGCGCGCCGCCTGGTCCTTGCAAGGCGAGAATGCCCGTGGCCCCGAGGCTGGAAGCCTGCCCGATTCAACTTGGTTTGCAGGTGCAATCCTCCCGCAGTTTGACGTAATGCCAGCACCTGCTATCATTGGACGTGACTCCCCGCATCGTAGTGGAAACCAATGTTTTCACCTTGATGAAGCCTTCCGGAACCCTAAAAAGCGTCCCGCAGAAACTGGTAAACTGAGTTCAGGCATCTGATGTCGGAAAGGATCGGCTCCATATCCGAATGGGAACACCAAAAGTCAGTGCGGGAGCCCGCCTACTTCGCCACGTAGTCCACCACCACTGCTTTGGCGAGATGGGGCTTGATCAGGGTGACGAATTTTTCGTGCTCGGGGTGATGCAGGTAGCCGCTTTCGAGCGATTCCTTGCTCTCAAATCCAACGGAAAAGACGTGGGTCAGATCGGGATTGAGTTTTTCCGGGCTGACATTGAGGCCCCACTCGAAGCTTTTGATGCTGGGGATGGATTTGGAGAGGGCTTTGAAGGCGGTGGCGATTTCCTCGACCTTGGCCGGCGGGGTGCCCTCTTTAAAACCAAAGATGACGATGTGGCGGTAAGGAGCAGGATCAGCGGCCATGGTGGTGAAAGGAGTGAGCAGGAGAGTAGCGGCGAGCAGGGAGAAGGTAAGGCGTTTCATGGGCGGTGGGAGAGTTGATAGAGGATAGTTGAGGGTTGAGGGAGGATAGGGAGCAATGGAAAGCAAAGGACCAGGAATTGAAAGGGGCATCCGGGAGCAGGTGAATTGTCTGCGAAGCATCCTGAGAAGGGTAAAAGAGGAACGTTGGCGGCCATGCCTTCCTCTCTTTTCCTTTGGGGGGCCCATGGGAGCCGGCGCGGTATCAGGCCTGGGCAGCTTCCATGGCCACGGCGGCGCTGCCGATGATGCCGGCATCGTTGCCGAAGTGGGCGGGAACGACTTTGAGGCCTTTGGTAAAACTGTCCGCGAGTTGCTGTTTCATCTTTTTCCATAGGGGATCAAAAATGAGCTTGCCTGCCTTGGCAATGCCGCCGCCGATCACGATGCGGTCCGGGTTGAGCAGCCAGACGGCATTGACCAAGCCAGTGGAGAGTTGGCTGGTGAATTCATCCCAGACCTGCAGGGCGATGGGATCCTTCTGTTTCACGGCCACAGAAAGCGCCCGTGGATTCAGTTCCTCCGGGGTCTTTTTGATTTTGGCTTTCCGGTAGAGTGCGGCGGCGCGTTGGGTCAGGGGGCCGATGCCGGTATAACTTTCCAGCGCGCCGACATTGCCGTGGACAAATTCCTTGCCGCGCCAGTCGATGCTCATCTGCCCCACTTCGCCGGCGCCGAAGCTGCTGCCCCGGTAGAGGCGGCCGTCCAGCACGAGGCCGCCGCCCACTCCGGTTCCGAGGGTGATGGCGATCATATTCCGCGCCCCCTTGCCGGCCCCATGGGCAAACTCAGCATAACACATGGCATTGGCATCGTTTTCCGCAAAACAGGGCAAACCGGTGGAAGCCGTCAGGAGGTTCCGGATCGGGACATCCTTCCAGCCGGGCACATTGGTGAGTTCGTGCACCACGCCGCGCTGGACATCCACGAATCCAGGGACGCCGACTCCCACGGCTTCAATGGAATCAAACTGGCTGCGCAACTGGTGCACCCGGCGGGTCATTTCGGCGATGAGGGCCTTGGGGCCTTTGAAGTCGCCGGTGATGATGGGCTCGCCGGTATGGATGATCTCGGGGCCGCGGACCACGCCATATTTGACGGAAGTGCCGCCGAAATCGATACCGATCGCCAGGGGATGCTCGTGGGTGCTCATGGATGGGAAAATGGTCAGGAGGAAGGATTTCAACAATGCCGCAGGCCACAGCCATCATGAAACAGGAAATGCGCCCGTCACCTGAATTCTGCAGGGCTTTGCGGCCACCACCCCGGCGGCAGTTTCTGCCAATCCCTGCCCCATCCTATCATTTTCTGGCCGGAAGCCGGAAATTCCGGGGATCCATGCCGAAGTCCTCTGCCAGCCAGGCCAGCCAGTTGCCCCCTGCCCAGCGCCGGGTTTGGTCGCGTTTGTAAGGATCCCAGACTTTGGCACTGCCATTGAGGGCCACCAGAGCCACCCGCTCCGGTAATGCCTCCGCCGGGGAAGGGAGGCCAGAGGCGGTGATCCCGGCGTGACCCGGCCCGATGCCCGCAATCAGGAAAATGGATTGGGAATTGGAACTCGCATCCAGTCCGGCCACATAAATAATGGAGAGTTCACCCGGCTCGAGGGCTTTCGCAAAGTCCGGGGCCGTGCCGACATCACCGTCCGGTTTTCCTGCCCCGCACCATCCGTCCCCCGGCGTTCCAAACCCCTCCTCACTGACTAACAGCCCGGCCTTGAACAGCAGCCGGAAGTTGGCGTTGGCATCGCCCGGTTCGTTGGGATAGGCCCCGCCATTATCCATTGCCCAAGCCGACAGGGCGGCGTGCAAGCCCGGCGGAATGGCGGCGCGGCGCGGAGGAGATTTTTGTTCGGTGCCGCATCCTCCAATGACCGGCAACAAAGCCAGCCAAACCCACTTCACGGCCCGCAGGAGAGTTTGTCTGTTGAGGAGGTATTTATGTTTCATGGCCATTGGAAGGCCTATTTCCATCCAACAAACCTGCATCCTTCGGGCGACCTCATTCCTTCGGTTTCACCGGTGCAGGCAAACGGATGTTTTCGGGCTTGATGCCATTTTCGGCGCTGAAAATGTCCAGTTTGCGGTCTCCTTTTTGGCTGCGGATTTTGCCATCTACGTCCGGGATGCGCAGTTCCGTCTTTCCATCCACATAGGTGACCACCACCGGCCCGCGGAAAACTGCGCCGGCGGGTTTTGGACCGACGCCCATGATCCAGGCGGTGGCGGGCCCGGCTCCGGAGATCATGAGTGGCGAAAGGGAGGAGGAAGCCGCATCGTGGCCGGCCACGTAGGCGATGGACAGCTCCCCGGGTTCGAGGGCTTTCGAAAAATCGGGAGCATCGCCAATTTTTCCGTCCGGCTTGCCTTCCTGACACCAGCCGTCGCCCGGAATGCCAAAGAGTGTTTCAACGTCCATGAGGCGGGCCTGGAAAAGGACCCGGAAGTTGGCATTGGCATCAAGGGGTTCGTTGGGAAAGGCCGCGTCGTTGTCCTGGGCCCATGCCGCCAGCATGACGTAAATGCCCTTTTGATTCTCCATGGCTTTGATCATCTTTCCTTTGGGTTCCTCTTGTGCCATGGAGGACAGCGGAAAGAACAACAGTCCCGCCGCTGCCGGGAGGAATATGGCTAACGGGAAATAAGGTGCTTTGAGGAATTGGAGCAGGGATGGAATGGCGGGCGCTTTCATTTGGCAGGATCCTGGCATTTTCCCGGCACGCCTGTCAATTCCTGTCAGGAGCTTCCAGCGGATTCAGGTGCACCAGGGTCACTCCCCAGCTTCCGGCGGCTTGCGGAGCCGGCCAGGTCCATGTCCTGACGTGACTGCTCAGGCGGGGCAGCAGGGCATGCACTCCCTGGCGCAGTGATCCGGTGCCTTTGCCGTGAATGACCCGGACCGTCAGGATCCCCAAGTCGCGGCACTCCCCAAACCAGGCCGGGAGCAGATCCGGGAGATCGCGCGGGCGGAAGGTGTGGAGGTCAAGGTCGCCACTGACTGTGACCGGGAGTGGATCACCCTCTTCCTGAGGACCGGGAGGATCAGCAGAGGGAGAGGGCATTGGGTTGACGGTTGCTTGCACGAGGCAGCCCGGTGGCATCGCTCACCGGAACCCTAACGCCTGGCGGCGGCGCGCACATAACGCCTGGAGGTCTGCCCGAGAGGCACGGTGTCGCGGTAGGTGACGCGCTCCCAGCCGCTGCCCAGCGGCACGGGCGTTCCCTCCAGGACGGCTTGGGGCTGCCAGACGCCCGTGGTCAGGTTGCCGGTGCATTCCACGGTGTAGGAAAGATCCATGGCTTCCATGGAGCGGTCGAAGGTGATGGTGAGAAACCGGTCAGACCCCAGCGTGAGGATGCCGCTGGTGACCGACGGTCGGGAACTGGCTTCCATGGGATTTCCTGCGAAGGCGTATTCCTGGAAATTGTTCCAGCCATCGCCGTCCGGATCTTCCATGGGAGAAGCCATGGTCACCGGTTGGGACGCGGTAGGGAGCATGGCCTCCGTGAAGTGGCGATTGCGCCATGATTCGTAGAGCAGGCTCCATGTGGTATCGGCGGCTCCCGGGCTTCCGGCCGGGGAACTGCTAAGCTGCCAGCTCATGGCTTTGCCATAGTCCGCATAACCCGGCAGGGGCTGGCTGATCACAAAACTGCGGAATTGACCCGCGGGCAGGGGCATCCAGTCGTCATCATAGGTGAAGGACAGCACTTCCTCTCCGTAAGGATCCACGAGGCGGAGCTTTTCTCCGCCATTGTTGAGGGCGCCGGTAAATTCGCCCGCGATCCGGTGCCCGGTTCCATAACGGATTTCAAAAGCACTGGGACTGGCGACCACCAGACAGCGCTGCCCGGCCGCCAGCAGAAAGGGAGAGGGAAAAGTAAATTCCACTCCATCCTCAAAGTAGGCCCCGCCCAGTTCGAGGTCTGCGGTCCCGGTGTTGGTCAGTTCGATGAATTCAAAGTCCCCGGCGAGGACGCCCGGGAGCGCGGCCTGTTCGGCGGGCGTCGGAGGGGCCGGACGGAAATTCAATTCCGTGATCCGCAGGGTTTCCTGGTGGGGGGTCGGGGCCCCGGGGTATGTCACCGTCTGGACGAGGGTGGTTCCGGCAGCCGGGTCCATCGGGTTGTTAGGGCGGTTCAGGGAAAAGCTGCCGCCCCTGCCCGAGAGTTGGCCCTGATAGGGGCCGGTCACGAGGCGGTATTGATTTCCCATGGGGCTGACGGTGCGGGCGCGGATGCCGGCCGGGGCATTGGCGACGGTCAATTGATTCACATAAGCGGCATTGACCGCCTGGGTGGTGGCCCGTCCCTGAGCGGGAATGACGGTGCCGCCCTGGAAGGTCATTTTGATATCCCCTGACAGAGTCCATCCCGAGAGATCGACCGCATAGGCATTGGGATTCCGGATGACAAAAAATTCCTGATCCTGATAGGTGCCGGTGAGGGGCGCGGGAGTGATTTGTTCGATGATGACGCCGGGGACCGGGGGTTGACTGGCAGGCAACGTCTGGCTGACGGCCCCGCTGCCCGGACTGACCGGGGGCGGGGTTTTAAAGAAAAAGTCGCGCCGGCCCGGCAGGAATGCCAGTTTGGTAGTGGTGCCATCATCATAGGGCGTGTTTCCGCCATTGGGGGGATTGGGATTGGCGGTGGTAATGCGCAAAGCCTGCGCCCGGGCGGTATGGGCCGGCATTCTGGGATCGGTGTAGGCAATTTTAGTGGAGTTTCCGTCCACCCAGAATCCCCAGGCCCGTGCTTCGAGGTCGGCGTCGTCGGTGCCGGTGGCGGTATTGTCAGGAACGGGGTCAATCTGCTGGATCAGCGATGCGATGCGCTGGGCGATCGGACCGTTCATTTCCGTGGGCGAAACCAGGAACTGATCCGCGAGGGAGCGCAGACGGCGGACGAACATGTGGTTGAGTTCCGGCGTGGTATAGACCAGTTGGATGAGCCGGTTTCCGCTCACCCCAATCTGCAGGGCGGCCTGGCTGTGGATGTCATCATCAAAATAGTTTTGGGCGGAATTCCACGTATGCCCCAGGCTGAGATCCTGATCCCATGGGACGGGCGTCCATTCCCGGGTGCCATTGGTGTCCCGGTGCATGTAATAGTTTTTATGGCCAAAGTCCCGGTTCAGGATCAGGGAATGAGTGGCGAGGAAATTGATCAGGCCGGGCACATTGACATTGTCGTAGAGATACCGCAGGCGGACGGTGGTGGTCTGGGCAGGACTCAATCCATTGATCAGGGCATTGAGGTCGCTGACATCCGTATTGTCAGGGTTTTTCTTTTCGGATCCGGAGGTGGCGGCCAGCTGGTCATAGACTTTATAAAGGGCTCCGGCCCGGTCCAGCCCGGCCCGTTCGAGAAAGGCCCCGTTGCCATTCTCGACGATATCATAAAGGCCCTTGAAGGTTCCGTTCTGATGCACCCTGACAAGGGTGTCGTAATGGGACGCGAAGTGGCCGGTTTTTTCCCAGATCCACCAAACCACCGGGTTCCGCACCTTCGATTTGTCCGCGTAATTGGTCAACAGGTTGATCCCGGAAGTTTCGGGGGTGCCATCTTTCCAGAGGAAGCGGTTGTCCTTGCTGAAGCTGAGGTCGTGGCTCTTTTTGGGAAACCCGGCCGAGGACTGGCCGTGCAAATCGGCCATCACATTGTCATAAAACCGGGGTCGGGGCGGGACATAACCGGCCGGAGGATTGTCCCTGGGCAGGGGCTGCCAAAAGAACGAGCAACGGGACCCGGTATTGTTCACCGAATTGTCGGTCCCATTCAAAAACCAATACAGCACTGGTGTGGAAGTGCCATGATCCGGCGGGATGGCCATGGTGCCAAAATACTGCTCCGCTTCGATATTGGACACCACGGTTGGCGAGGCCGGGGGAGGTGAAGTGGCAGAGAATCCGGGATATGGCGGATCATAAGAATAAACCGGAGTAGCGGAATTGTCCTTGGCCTGGACCCTCCACCGGATCATCTCGCCGGGCATCAGGCTGGTGGTGGGCACGAGGGCCGAGTAAACCCCGTCCCCGGCGAGGACATCGCCGCCGGTGCCATCATCCTTCATGGTCAGGGAGGATTCCGGCTGATACAAACGGCGCCAGCGCAACACCACCGGTTCCACGTCGGCCAGGGGGCGCAGGGTCTGCGTGACGCTGGTGGTGATGAGCAAGGGCGCGCTGGCAGGCCCGCCCCCTGGCTGGGCCGGCCGGTCCGTGGTGGCGCTCAGGCCGGGACCCACGGCGGTTTTGATACTGGAATTGACCAGCCCCCGCGTGGAAGTGGTCAGATAACCAATCTCCGCCGGGGCTGTCCCGGACCGCCCGTAAGTCCCATTGGGAAACTGGGGGGGATAGGCAGGGGTGTATCCGTCCTCGATGGTGACGCCATCCGGTCTGACGAGGGCGAGGAATTCCCCTTCGGAAGAAAGCTTGAAGTTGGCATGCAACCGGGTGGCGGAGGCCTTGCGGTTTTTTCCCGAGGCCCACACGGTCAGGCGCGCCCCGGCCGCCAGAGTCACTGCGGGGGTGGTCACCGGGAATTGCCATTTGCGCAGGGCGGCGGCGTCATCGGTGAGATACCAGCCATTGAGACTGGCGGTCGTGGTCCCGTTGTTTTGAATCTCGATCCAATCTTCACGCTGCGTATCCTCATCAATATTCGTGGAGGTCAGATTATCCGCCATGAACTCATTGATGACGAATTGCGCCTGGGCCGGCACCATGGCCGCAAGGAGGAAGGCACCGGCCAACAGGGGTGAAAAACGGGACATATCACAAGGGGAGGGAACGGGAATCGTGGCCAATGTTACGGAATCGTTTCCTGCAGGGCAAGATAAGACGCATCCGGCATAGGAATTTCTCCCCGGCCCTGAGGGAGGGGGTTTTGGGAAGCTTTCATGCGACTCCGGCCGGAACCGCACCTCAGGCCATCAAAGCGGTGATAGCCTTGGCAGGTTCCACCCCCGTGAGCCGCTGGTCGAGCCCCTGGTAGCGGAAGCTGAACTTTTCGTGCTCGAATCCAAGCAGCTTGAGCACGGTGGCGTGGAAGTCGTGGATGTGGACCGGATCCTTGACGATGTTATAGGAAAAATCGTCGGTTTCCCCGTGGATGTGGCCGGGTTTGGAGCCGCCCCCGGCCATCCACATGGTGAAGCAGCGGGGGTGGTGGTCGCGCCCGTATTTGTCAGGACTGAGCCCGCCCTGGCTATAGATGGTGCGGCCGAATTCCCCACCCCAAATGACGAGGGTATCGTCATACAGTCCGCGCTGTTTGAGATCCTGGATGAGGCCCCAGCAGGGCTGGTCCACGTCCATGCATTGGTAGGACATGCGGCCCGGGAGGTTGGAGTGGTGGTCCCAGTTATTGTGATAGATCTGGACAAAACGGACCCCGCGTTCCGCCATGCGGCGGGCCAGCAGGACGGAACGGGCAAAGCTGCCCGGTTTGTCCACGTCCGGTCCGTAAAGTTCTTTGGTCGCGGCGGGTTCGCTGGCGAGGTCGGTTAGTTCCGGCACGCTGCTCTGCATGCGGAAGGCCATCTCGTATTGTTGGATGCGGGTGTGGGTCTCCGGGTCGCCCACCAGGTTGAAATTGATTTCGTTGAGGGCCTTCAGGCCGTCGAGGGTATTGCGGCGCGCGGTGGCGGAGACGCCCGGCGGGTTGTTGATGTAGAGAATAGGATCCACCCCGCTGCGGAAGGCGACTCCGGCATGTTCGCCGGGAAGGTATCCGCTGCCCCAAAGCCGGGCGGAGATGGCCTGAATTTGCTCGGTGTTGGTGGGTTTGGCGACCAGCACGACAAAAGTGGGCAGGTCGCTGTTGGCCGAACCGAGACCATAGGATACCCATGAACCAAGACAGGGCCGGCCGCTGATCTGATTGCCGGTCTGCATCAGGGTGATGCCCGGCTCGTGATTGATGGCCTCGGTGTGCATGGAGCGGATGAAACACATGTCATCCACCATCCGGGAAGTGTAGGGGAGCATTTCGCTGACCCACATCCCGTTTTGACCGTATTGCTTGAAGGCATACTTGCTGGGAGCGATGGGGAAACGGGCTTGGCCGCTGGTCATGCCAGTGAGGCGCTGACCATCGCGCACGCTGTCCGGGAGGTCCTTGTCATAGAACTCCTTCATCTTCGGTTTATAATCATAAAGGTCCATCTGGGAGGGACCTCCGACCATGTGCAGATAGATGACGCGCTTGGCTTTGGGGGCAAAATGATTGACGGCACGCATGGCGGCCGCGCTGTCCGATGCATCGGTGTGGGTGATCCCGGCGCGCTGCATCAGAGCGGTCAGGGCCGCAAATCCGAGCGCATTTTTCCCTTTGGCAAAAAACTGGCGGCGGGTTTCGTAGCGAAGGTATTCGGAGAGCGGATTCATACGGGGAAGAATAGGGACGTGCCAATAGATACGCCCGCCAAGGGCTATTTTTGCGCTCCATTGCCGTCAAGGCCGGCAGGGCACGACCGGCGGGTCAGGAATTGCTGGCCACAATGCGGTAGAAATTGCGGAGCACTCCAGGAGTCGGGGTGAAGGTCCAAGTGCCGGTGCCGGTGAGCGTTTGGATGGTGGTCCATCCGGACAGCGGGGTGCTTGATTCCACCCGGTAAATTACGCCAGGCACGCTGGGCCAGGTCAGGGTGAGCCCGCCCCCCGGGTTCGCCGTGATGGTCACGGCCGGCACGCTGCCCGGACTGTCGGGGTTGGTTCCAAAGAGGGCTTCGGCTTCATCGGACACTCCATCGCCATCCCGGTCGGGGGCCGATCCTGGGCTGCCGCCTGCCGCGGAACTGGCCCGCCAGTTGGTCCCGTCATTGTAATCTCCATTGATCGACACCACCTCAAGGGAGGGACCGTTGCCGTTGGCTGCCGCAGGCCATGGGGACAAGGGGCTGTAAGTAAAATCATGGACGGCATTCCCGGTCGCATCGAGGAGCAGGATGCGTTCGCCGTTGTTGCTGAGATTTCCGCTGGTCCAGGCCTGGGCCAGGCGGGGCCCCTGACCATACAGACTGCGGAATAACGGCACGTCATGGGTCAGGGTTATAAATTCCCCGGGATTCAGGGTTTCGTTTCCGAAAACATAAGGGCTGACCGGGACGCTGTTCATGCTGAACGGTGCCCCAAGGTCAAATTTCACGCCCGCCAGACTGATGGCCTGGGTTCCCGTATTGCGCAGTTCAATAAACTCCACGCCCCCGGAGGCGGGGCGGTAATGCAACTCGGTAATCCGGAGATTGTTCAGCACGCTGTTGGTCGCAGAGGGGTCGGCGATGAGGAGATAATCGAAGCCGATCCGGACAGAGGTCGGGGTCGAGGTGGCAACAAAAATCCCGCCATTCCCCGCCACGGTGCCGGCTGCGAGAGGCTGGGTCAGCAGAGTGGTCCATACCTCCGAGGTGCGTTGCTGGAACAACAGCGAACTGCCAATCCTGACCATCCGGAGCACTGCTCCGCTGCCGGTCACCGGCACGGGAGAAGGGACCGTGGTGAGCGGGGTCCAGGCTCCGGGCTGAGCGGCCCGCTGCACAATGAGATTCAGCCCGCCCTCCAGCGCGAATGCATATCGGACGGTGGTTCCCGCTTCATTGACTTCCAGCATCAGACCTGCCCGCCAGTTGCCGAATTCCCGAGAATCGGGCACCAGCCTGGTTTGCAGAATGAAGTCTCCGGAGTCTGGCAGGTCGCGCGTGATCAGCGGGTGGGTGAAGGTGGGTGAGGCCAGCGGGCGGGCGGCATCATCCAGCACTTGGATCAAAATTCTGCCGGTCATATCCTCAAGGGAATACCAGGCCGAGGGCGAGAAGTTGTCCCGGTATTCGAGGTTGCTGATCATATAATTCGGACCCAATGGCTGGCTGGAGCCGAAGGAGTCGAAGCCGGCGGCGTTGTAGACGCTGAATTCGCGGACCACGCTGACGGTTTGGGAGGCGGCATCGGTTACCTGCAGCGTGAGGGTATAGTTGCCAGGGATGGTAAACCGGGCGGTGGCCCGGCCGGATTCGGGCTGCGTCAACTGGCTGCCGGCGGTGGGGCTGACCGTCCATGCATAAGTGAGGCCGAGGCCTTCCGGATCGAAGCTGGCGGTGGCGTCGAGCGACAGAGTTTCGCCGGCGGTGACGTTGCCGGATGCCGGATTCGTCACCAGCACCACCACGGGCGGGGCATTGACGCTGAGGGTCACGGTAAAGGGCAGACTGGCGCTGACGGTGCCATCACTGCGCAAAGCGCGCAGGGTGAAACTGTTCAGTCCAGCGGCAAGGCGGATGTTGGACAGGGTCCACAAGCCGTTGTTGGCGACCGTGGGAACCCAGGAAAAAACCGCTTCGGGATGCTCCGGGATATCGACCACGGCAATTTTGCTGGAAGCTGAGCCGGAGACGCTGAAGACCGGAGTGTTGACCGTTTGCCCGGTGGCCGTGGAATAAGTGAAAGCCCGGGAGAAATTGGTGCCCAGAAAGCTCTGCATCTGCGAATTGCGGGAAGCGAACCACGCCGTTGGATAGTTGAAAAGCGAGGTCTTGAAAGGAGCCAGGGGATTGGTGTTTGCTGCCTGGTAGTTCATGGCCGCCAACCAGGCATTCATACGGGGCGAACCCGTGCTGGTGTAGCGGTCGATCAGTTCTGTCAGGTAGTAATTGAATTTCTGGCGGAACCAGGGCCGGGTGGAAAAATTGGTCCAGCCAATTCCCCCCGCCGTTCCAAGGATGGCATCGCCGGTGCGGCCACTTTGGAAGGCGAGATCGCTGTCCCAGTGGTGGAATTCAAACCGGCCATCGCCGGGGCGTTTGTAGAAATAGCCATTTTTGCCCCGGCCCATGGTGAAGTTGTCCCAGTCCGCAGCATAGCCCCGGACTGCGGCATAGATGGCCGCGCGGTCGGGATCAATCACCCGTTCCATCCGCTCCCGGTAGCCGGCCTCCTGGGCAGACGTCACGGTGGTGTTGTTGTTCACCGCAGTCTTGATCATGGAGGACAGGGCCGAGTAGTCGTATTTGTCTTCCGGGAAACGGAGCGGCCAGTTGCCGTGGAAAAAGATCGGACTTTCTTCGCTGGGCAAGGCCGCCGTTCCGTTCCAGTCCCGCAGTTCCCATCGCCCGGTGACACTGCCGGCATCAATGCGGTCGTTCATGCCGTTGCTGTCATACATATACCACGCATCATCGATCTCATACAGTTCGCCCTCGGATCCATCCGGATAGGCCCGGTCGAAAAAGTCGCTGTCAGTCTGTTCCATTTCATCGCCAAGGCGGGGGCCGTCCCCATTGACGATCTGCACAATAAATTCCGCCTGCGGCACCGGGTAACCGAACAAATGCATCATGTAACGGATAATGCGGTTGTGGAACCGGGAGGCCCCCGCAGAATCATTGTCCACCCCGGCCTTGGAGCGTTCCCGGAACAACTGGTCCCCGGGCGGTTTCCAGCGGCTGCGGTCCAGGGTATTGGCCGAAGTCCGGGTCCATGGACTGCCGCCGCGGCGGAGTTCGCTGTTATAATAAACGTCGCTCTCGTTGTAGATCATGGTCGCATTGAATCCGTAATTTGACATACGGGGATGATCCCAGTCGTAGGCACTGCTGTAGCCGGTGGACGCGTTGAGGGCGTTGCGGTGATAGAGTGAAATGATATTCCGCTGGATCAGGAGACCGGGCACGGTGGACGGCGGGGTATTGGCCACAATCCACATTCCCGGCAGTCTAATGCCCTCACGCGGGCATTCGTTGGCCTGACCATTGGCAGCCGTCGCGGTGACATAGAACTGGGTAATGGCCCCATTGGCGCGGGCCGGCACGGTGCCGGACCAGAGCCCGTCTCCGGCGACGGCGTCCCCGGCCGTTCCATTGTCATTCATGGCGATGGGCGTCCAAGTGGCGGTGCCGGCGATGGTATCCTGGCGCTGCATCAAGGTCACGGCGGTGAGCGGACCGGCGGAGGTGACCCGGGCTGTGACCACCACGGGCTGGGAGGAGGTGGGCACTACCGGGAAGTGCGCCATGGAGTCCACCGTCGGAGCAGGAGCGGCGATATTTCTGGAATTGACCGCTCCCGGGGTGCCAAGATTGTTAGGGACAGGAAAGCGGAACACCTTGCCAAAACTCCGGTCCCAGGTCTGAGCGATCATGAGCGGTTGTCCATACACCCAACGGCCTTCGAAACTCAGGGTCAGGGTGTCATTGGGCGCGATGCCGGTGACATCCACCTCGGCCTTGTTGGCCTTGGTATCTCCGTTGCCCTTGCTGATCAGGTGGAAGCCCTGGTCCGTGGTCAGCATGGCATTGTAGCGGGGCGGCGTGGCCGACCGGGGTTGGGAATCACTGTCGCAATGCGTCCCGGTGCAGAGGAATCCGCTGGCCCCATTTCCATTGTGCGAGGTGGCATCGCCGTTGGGAATCAGATTGGTGGCTGGGGCGGTCGCCTTCGACAGTTTGATGTTCCGCATGACCACATAGCCGTCGCCCACCAGGCTGAGCAGCAGTTCGCGGGAAGTGGTGGCCCCGGGTCCGATGCCCCGCAGTTCCCGGTAGAGGCCGGTGTGGGTGAAGGTTTGAAAGGAGGATTTGGTGGTCTCGTCACTGGCCCGCCAGGCGGAAGGCTTGCTATTATCCATGGCCGGATGGATCAATTCAAGGCTGCTCCCCTCCCCGCCGGCTCCGACCGGCCATTGCCCTCCCTGATTGTAATCCACCACATCCGCCAGATTGCCCCGGGCATCATGGAGGCGGAGCTGTTCGCCCCGGTTCCGCAAATTGCCGCCGTAAGGCCCCAGAACATTGTTCAGGGCCGGATAATTGACCGCCATCCAACCCGGGTCTTTGGCAAGCACCAGATACTGCCCTGCCCCAAGGGTCGTGCCCGGCGGGAAAGTGAAGGAAATCCCGTCGTCCATGGTCCAGCCGGTCAAATCCACCGTCGTGGCCCCCTGGTTGAAAAATTCGAGAAACTCCCCTTCTTCATGGGAAGAGGGCGGCTTGGCCATAATCTCGTTGATCACGATGGCGGTCTGGCGTTCCGGGTCGTTAGGAGCATCCCTCGTCGCCAGGGGGGTGGCATACCACTCGCTGCTGCCGGCGGGCCAGGCTTGGATTGAGGGCAAGCCGGGCCGCAAATCCACCTCAGCCGCACTGATGATGTTATTCCAGCGGTCGGCCAGAAAAATCCGGATCCCACCTGCCGCATCCGGAACAAAATCCACTACAGCACTGGCATATCCTCCGGCGGCAAGACTGCCGGTGAGAGGGACTTTGGTAACCAAATCAGGATCCGCCGCCACGAAAAGGCCATCCAGCGACTGGGGTCCTGGGCCGGGATTGTGGAACTCTACCCAGTCTACGCGGTTGAGGGCTCCAAAGTGCACTTCGCTCAAGGCCACTACCGGGGCGGGCTCACTGGCATTGGGCAGCCCTGGCGTGGGCTGGGTGAAAAGCACCCAGGTGGCACCACCGTTCGGCTTGCGGCCGGCGGACCGGCCATCGGCCACCATGCCGGAGAGAAACCCTGACTGGCGGGTATAGCCATCCGGCCGGGTCAGCAGCACCGTAACCGGGGAAGCCGCGCTGAGCTGGCTTTCGGCAAACCCTACCACAGCCAGGCCTCCGGCTGGAACCACGGTCGGCTGGGTGATCTGGAATTTGGTCAGGTTGGCATCGGTGTCGCTGAGATAATACCCGTTCAAATCCACCGCCGCACCGGTGGGATTGTAGAATTCGACAAAGCCACTTCCGGCCCCCATGGCCGGTTTGACCTCGTTGATCATCACTCCTCCCACCGCGGGAGAAGTGAGGCGGAGACGGGCTCCGAAATAAATATCATCCCCGAAAGTGTTGTTTTGACGGACTTCGGCGCACAGCACATTGGTTCCGGTCACCAACTGGCCGTCCAGCGATCCGCTGAGCGCATTCAATTCCTGCACGGCATCGCCGCCGGCCGGGGTGCCAACGGCTGTAGTCGTATGAGTGGTGAGGCCGGTCGGCATGCGCACCCGCCCCAGATTGACTCCCTTGAGTTCCTGACCATTCAGGTAGTAGACCACGCCATCGTCCACCCAGTGGTCGAGATTGAAATTCACTCCGCTCACATTGCCCTGCCACTGGAAGGTGGTGCGGAAATAATAGCCGATGGTGGAGGTTGAATACCCAGTTGTGAAACTGGTGCCGCGGGCGGCCTGGAGATCCGGTTTGTTGGGATCATGTCCAAAGAATCCGGGTCCCGGTCCCTGCCAGGCGGTGTCATCGTAGGTGGTAGAACGCCAACTGCCCTCAGGCTCGGCCCCGTCCGGATCCGCAGGATCCCGCCAGTATTTCCATGACGAAGTGTAATCCACCACGGCCCGGTCGGGTTTGTCCGCACTGGCGAGAGGCGCTTCCAGCACGGCAGGTTCGGCCACCCCGGGCGAGCCTCCTGCATACCGGCTGGCCCGCCAGTTCCGCCAATCGTCCACATTGCCATTTTGATTGATGATTTGCAGGGAGTGGCCCGCCCCGTCAGCCGTGATGGGCCAATCGTTGTTGTCCCCATAGGTCAGGGTGGTCTGGAGGGCCTGCGCGGCATCTTTCAGGGAGATGTCCTCCCCGCCGTTGCTCAGCGCCCCGGTCCATGGGCCAAAGACCCTGACTTCAGGCGGGATCGGCCATGCGGCCCGGGTCGTGGCGGCATCGGCATTGCTGACCACGATCCTTTCGTATTCCCTTAAAATGTGCGCCGACGGCTGGCCCGCATTGAAATCCGGAAAAGTATAGTCCACCCCGCCTGACAAAACCCAGCGCGCCATGTCAATGCGGTTGCTGGTGAGGTTGGTTATTTCTATGTATTCTGGTTTGCCAGCCGGCGGATGATACATCACTTCAGTGAAGATCACCTCGCCCGCCCGCAGGGGTGCCAGAGCAAACAACAGGACGGTTAGAATATTGAAAAAGCGGTTCACAGGGGGGGAAGCATACGGAATTCACCTCGTTTTCTCAAATTCCGGCAAAAAAGGCAATCATTCGATTTCGGCTGGCCCGTGGGTGGTTCTGAAGGCGGTTCCCGGTGGGATGGTTTCCTTATCGACTTCAGCAGGTGCCGGGCGTGCCGGGATTTCCCATCTAATCCCACCCTGTTGCTCCTCGCCGGCGGTTTCGGCGGTGGCGGCGGCTCCTCAGCAGCGCAGTTTGTCCCGCGCCAGCCCCCCGGTCCTTGGGTCGCTGCCTTCCAAATGAGTGATGCCGATGGCAAGGGCATCCGCGGCATCATGCGGCGGGGCCTCTGCCAGCCCGAGCAACGCCCTAACCATGAAGGCCACCTGTGATTTGTCCGCATTGCCCCGGCCCACCACAGCCTGCTTTACCCGGCGCGGAGGATATTCATAAATTTCCAGCCCGCTCTCCGCCACCGCCACCAGGGCCGCCCCCCGGGCCGCTCCAAGGGTGATCGCCGTTTGAAAATTCTGGACATAAATGGTGGCCTCAATGCCGCAGACGTTAGGCTGATACTTTGCAATCACTTCCCGGAAACAACGGGCGATTTCCGCCAAACAGGAACTGGGCAGCAGTTTCGGAGGATTCCGGATTACGCCCCACGCCAACGCCACATTCTTCCGCCCCTGCCGCTCCACAATGGCCCAGCCCGTATTCCGCAGCGCCGGATCAATCGCCAACACCCGCGGCGGCCCGGCCGTATTGGGCGGTGGCAGCATGCCGGCGGTGCGTTCGGGCGCGGGCACCGGCCGCAGATCCCGCTGCGACACAACAGGCGTTTTGGACTTTTTGACGCCTCCCACTGCGGGCCGCACCGCTTTGGACGGCGCAGACGCAGCCGGCATGACGGGGGAGGATTTCGGAAGTGGAGTCATGGGGCCTGCAGGAGCCGGAGAAAAGGAGGACGCCGCATTCCATACCACAGGCTGGGCCCGAACCAATCCCAATCCTTCGACATTCTTAAGCTTTTGGACGAAGCACCATCATCCAACGCGGAAATACCGTCGGCCGGGCCGTTGTTTTACGAGACGCCGGATCTCCAGCCGCATCAGGGCGGTAGACACGTCAGAAGCTGGCAGGCCGCAGGCGGTGATGATTTCGTCCAATTGCATTTCCTCCTGCTGCAAAATGTCCCAAACCACGGCTTCCCCTTCCGTCAGTTCGGGCCGGGTAATCGCCGCAGCAGAAGTCGATCCTGCGGGAGCCGCCTCCGCCGCCGGGCGTGGGATGAGCAGATTCAAATCGTCCAAAATGTCGCCTGCTTCCAAGACGAGGCGGGCTCCGTTTTGGATCAGCTTGTTGCAGCCCAGCGACGACGCCCGGTCGATCGGCCCCGGCACCGCATAAACGCTGCGGCCCTGGTCGGCCGCATTGTTGGCGGTAATGAGGGCTCCGCTCCAAGCCGGGGCTTCCACCACGAGGATACCACTGCTCCAGCCACTGACAATCCGGTTCCGTTGGGGAAAGGTCTGTTTGTCAGGCTCGGTCAGGATCGGAAACTCGGACACCACCGCCCCGTGACCGTCGGCGATCCGCTCCGCCAGGGCGGCATTTTCCGGCGGATAAAGCCGCCCCAGACCGGAGCCAATCACCCCGATAGTCCGGCCCTTCGCCGCCACCGCGCCTTCATGGGCCGCCGTATCAATGCCCCGGGCCAAGCCGCTCAGCACTGTGACTCCGGCATGCGCCAGTTGGAAGGAGAGCTTCCGCGCCGCCGTCAGCCCGTAAGTGGTCGCCCGCCGGGAACCGACCACGCCCACCGCAATCCGGTCGCGCGGCTCAAGGGTGCCCTGAATGTATAACAAAAGGGGCGGGTCGTGAATTTCCCGCAGCGGGGCGGGATACAATTCATCCTGTTGGGTGACGATGGAAATTCCCCTCTCCCGGATCCGGCCCAATTCTCCGGTGAGGTCCGCGAATTCCTCCCACCGCACCAGCATGGCCGCCGTCTCCTGCCCGATGCCCTCCACCCGCCGCAGGGAATCCGCCCCCGCCCGAAGGACCGCCGCTGCGGAGCCGCAATACTCCATCAGCCGGCGCACCCGCACCGGTCCGATCTTGGGCAGCATATTCAACGCGATCAGAGCCTCGGTCTCCGTCATGTGAGGGGATAAATGACAAAAACCAAATGACAAATGACAAATGACAAATGTCCCCGGCCGGCTCCGGCCGCTCGGCGAGCAGACGCAGACTCACCTCCCTCGCCGGGCCAGTTCCTGCTTTACGGCCGTAGTGTTGAAGGCGGACTGAATCCAGTTGAGCGCGGGTTTTTCCCCGGGAATCAGGAGCACTTCCACCACATCGAGCCGCCATGGGATGTCCCGCGATCTTGGCAGCATCCGCAGCCATGCCGCCGCACCGCGGATGATCAGTTCCTGTTTGTCGAGGGTCACTGCCGCCGCCGGCCGGCCAAAGGCGGTGGACGTGCGGGTCTTCACTTCCACAAAGGCCAGCACCTTGTCATGTCGGCAGATCACATCCACTTCCCCGCCCCGGCGGTGTTGTTGGGAATTAAGAGCATTCGTGTTGAGCGACTTATTTCATTGAACAGGAGAATGTTACCCCAGAACCTCCAGTTTGTGAAACGAATGGTTGCCAAGAGATCTGCCACTACGCTGGCGGAGCATCTCCGGAAACGTCGTTTGACTCTCGGGCTAAGTCAGAAAGCTCTCGCAAAGAAGCTTGGTACGACATATTATTCAGTTTCAAAGTGGGAGCATGGGAAGGCAGGTATGCGCCAATCCCACCGACAACGTGTAGTGGCTTGGCTGGGTTTTGATCCGGAGTTGCCGCAGAAGGGTGCTTTCCAACTCGCAGCGGGAATTTAGCCAGCCACCGCTTCAGGATTGAGCCAAGTAGCAGTCTTCCCATACTTTCACTTCCGTCCGTACATACCCCACAATTGCACCTCCTCGGGTAGCAGCAGGCCTCCCCTCCCCAACGTCGAAGCCAAGAAATCGAGGCATTCGACGGTTCCCGAAGAATCCCCGCATCAGAACTGCATTCTCTGTGGGGAGTTTCCCCTCGCGGCTTCCGCCGGCGATGATTGAGATGGACCCCGAAAACCGGGCCACCGGCTCTAAGCTATGATTTGGCTGGACCTGGGCGCACTAAACCGCGAACCCATTACCGACGCAGGATAATGATGGCAATTTGTCCCATCCTTGTTCAGCAGCGGATTCCCTCGGAAAACAGGGTGAATAGCTACTCTTTTGCCTACCTCAACAGGGTCGCTCTGGAAACCGAACCGAAGACGATTGGGGCGGCAGTCCGTAAGTGCAGAGTGCAAAAAGGACTTACCCAGAGCGAACTGGGGAGGCTTCTGGGAGTCTCTTCTTGGACAGTAAATGCATGGGAGGCAGGACATTCGAGACCAGCCAAATTCAGACACTTGGTGGCCAAATGGATGGGTGTTTCGGTGGAAACATTGCTCAACCTTAACCCGCGAGTCCAATAAGGGGGTTTTGGAGTTGCTCCACGGAGGAAGACACCAGGAGTGGTAATGGGTTTTTCCAAGCGAAGGCCAATTCTGTGCAAGTCATACCCCTGACGGTCTCTCAACCGATGCTCAAGTGCCCCCCCTAGGGACCATCCTCAGAGGTGCCGTTGAAAGTCAAACCCTGTCTTTTATAATCCATAAAACTGCTGCCGGGGACAATTCGACCACTCCCGAGCAGGCCTCAGGAGTGGTCTAATGTGATGTCAAACGGTGCGCTCGGTGATTAAGTATTCCCATCCCCCGAGTCATCAGCCGCATCGTAGTCGGGGCAGCCTTCACTGACCTCTTCTTGGGCATCACCAGCCTCGCCGCCCGTGATGAACTCGTCGGCAGACCAATTCGATCTATCTTCATCTGTTGTGTTGGACTCGTCGTCTTCAGCGCTCATGTTTTTTATTTTGGTTGTTTGGCGCGGGTGGGATCCTCCATGCTGAGCGCCATCAGTCTCGAGGTGTTGCTACTGCCAGTAAGGCCAGATGTAGCAACAGTGTTACTGGTAACAGCAACAGCGACTGGCATCAATCGCTATTTTACAGGCAGGAGCGACCAGCGGTTTCTCCACGACAATCGCTACACCACCGCCCGGAGTAGTTGCTGCAACTTCGAGCTCAATCAAAAGCAGTATCCAAACCATCCCGGTTCAGAATGGGGCAAAACACGGCGCGCAGGTTGTGGGGCCATTCACTGCAACAAACTTTGTGCCTTCCCTAATTGCAAATCTTGAGGAATTGTGGGAGCGTGTGATGACGGGTCTAGTAATTAGATGCGTTATTTGGCATAATGAAAGTTGGGGGCAACTGCTGACGCGGTATCTGCAGGTGCCTGCCCGTTGTTAATTGCATTACTAATATGAAAACTATAAATTCCAATTCTGATACTCCTAGTGGTTCTAAAGAGGAAGATACCAACCATACCCACGAAGTCTTGCCCCAAGCTATGCGAGCGAAGCCGAGAGGTGCTGGTTCTTATCCTGCCGCCGGTTCTGAGGCTCCCGCTGCGAAAAGAAACTTGACCGTCCGGATTGATGCGGAGAAAAAGGCGAGGCTGCGCGAACTGGCTCAAGAATCAGCGATGTCGATGGAAGCTTATTGTTCTGCAATCATCGCTGACGCCATCACCAGCGGCGAAAAATACGTTTTCGTCCGACAGCGTGTGACCTCATAACCTACCAAGGCATAACCGATCCTCCTCGTTCGAGGGGGATTTTTTTGGCGCAGCGGGACTGAGCGGACTGGGGAATTGGATGGGTTTCAGATCCAGCTTTGCAAGGAAGCAGACGACCCGGTTGCGGAAGGATTCGCATCCTAGCAGTCCCCGGTGGGCGTGTTTGAGGCTTTGAATGGCGGAGTTTATGCCTTCAGCCCCGGCATTGGTGATCGGGTGCATCAGGTAGTTCAGGATGCCTTCGGCGAGTTTGTCGATGAGAATCCTCACTGTGGCCAGCGGAGTGAGTCCGTGGCTCGCACGGTTTCCACCCAGTCCCACAGGAACTTGAGGGCTGCGGGCACTACACCCTGAGCTTCGAGGCCCATGTCATCGCCCTGCTCCAGCAGTGCCTCACGGTGCGGCGAGCGACCCGGCTTCTGGGTCAGAAGCTTTAAGAGATTGAGGGCTCCCTATTATTGACTCTAATAGAACGCGCTAAACAAATTGCTGCATTCCGACTATCCGGGCCACCAGTAGGATTTGCCAATTTGGCATTTGACTTGGCCCAGCTGGGAGTTGAGCTCTGACGTAACACCTAAAAAATCACTATGAAGATCGTCGGCATCAGATGCAGCAACACTGACTTCGCTTGGGCTATTCTCGAGGGGACGCAGGACGTTCCCCAATTGATGTCCTGCCGTCTAACGTCCTACCCTAAGGGCTATGACGAGCATTTCCTGCTTCACTGGTTTTACCAAGAGATTTCGGGAATTCTATCCGCCAATACGCTGGATGGAATTGCGATTAAGGGGGCGGAGACAATGGTCAAGCGCTCATCCGCTCTAGAACTAAGAATCAGAATAGAAGGCATTGCGTTGATGGCTGCCGCAGAGGTGGGATGTTCCCTAGCTTCTCGCAAGGTGAAGCCGTCGATCGCGAAGGATCTTGGGATGAAAGGAAAGGCAAAGTATCTTGAAACTCAATTTGATTCAAGTGCAATCGCCGGATTCGAGGATTTCAAAGCTAAAGAGCAGGAAGCAATCCTAGTAGCTTGGAGCTCTCTCTAGGACTATGGCCGCATCATTCGATTTCTTGAAGCGCCTTGGAGCTGGGTATTTCGGTGAGGTGTGGCATGCCTTGGATACAGGGCTTGGATGTGAGGTGGCTCTGAAGTGCATCCCGCCGGACAAGATTATAAATTCGACGAATCTCCATCAAGAGGCACAGACGCTGAAGGCATCCGAGCATGCTAACATTGTCAGGGTGACAGAGACGGGAACTTTAGATGACGGTCGCGTCTACGTTTCGATGGAGTATTTACCTAAGGGCAGTGTAGAGGACGAAGCC
Source organism: Verrucomicrobiales bacterium (assembly GCA_038210825.1). Classification (GTDB taxonomy): domain Bacteria; phylum Verrucomicrobiota; class Verrucomicrobiia; order Verrucomicrobiales; family V1-33; genus CAIZWU01. The sequence goes on along the minus strand of JBBQWG010000031.1, from coordinate 2,503 downwards.
AGCGGCGCGTTGCTCGGGCTTCCCCGGGCAAAGAAGCTGATGACCGACGTCCTTCGGGGATTGGGACATGCTCACCGTCAAGGAATCGTTCACCGTGATGTTAAACCCGCAAACATCATGATTGGGAATTCCAACGAAGGAAAACTGTCGGATTTCGGTCTAGCTGTCCCAGATATCGGCTCCGTCGACGCTAGCCAGTTCAAGCAGTATCAATATCGCCTGCACCTAGCTCCGGAAGTTCGAGGCTTCACTGATTATACTCCGGTCTCCGATGTTTACGCGTGCGGAATCACGCTCTATCGTCTTGTGAATGGCGATACTTACCTACCTTCCATTGACTTGGCCGAGGCAACCCTAAGGGCAAGACGGGGCGAGTTTCCCCCTAGGGACACTTACCGCGAGTTCGTCCCAAGTTCCCTTCGCGGCATGATCAATAAAGCCTTGAGCGTAGATCCGTCAGATCGATATCAGACGGCAGACGAAATGAGGCACGCTCTAGAACAACAGAAACTGCTCGTGAGCTGGCAGGAACGTAAGACTCCACGGGGAACGATTTGGTTCGGTGAAGGTGTAAGCGGTAGAAAATTTCGTTTATCGCTCAGTAGGGATAATAATAGCATGTGGGACATTGAATTCAAGACGGGAAAGCACGGCACACTTCGCCGCAAGAGCAGTGATTGCCACAACAGTCTCACCGAGGCCAAGGGCGCTCAAGTCGCTCGAAGAATTCTCCATCGGGTCACTCAAACAGAGGCGTAACGAGTCCCTCCATGACAACCCCTGCCTGCCAATCAGTTTTGATGGCTTCCCACCACGGGTCGCGTCAGTCATGGTCTTGTGGAGTTTGCGTGGACTCCCAAGGAAAATCGAAAGCGCCCGCCGCCGCTGCCTTGATCCCCTGGCCTACCTTCACGATATCCTCCAACGCCGCCCGGTCACCGCCGTCAAAGATATCCACACCCTCACCCCGGCAGCCTGGGCCATGGCCCAAAAGCAAAAAGCCGAATAGGTCAAGGGGTGGGCTGCGTGACGCTTACGTTACACCCCCTCCGATTCCGAGCGGACGACTGACGCAGGGCCAGTCTACCACCCCGCTCATTCCCGCTGCGCCTCTAAATTCAGAAGCCGAGTTTTCAGGCCTTGTAAATTGACATCCGCGTTTCCCAGCTCGGAGAGATCTTTAAAGCCTTTAATCTCATCGAGAATTTTTAGCGCCTCAGGAATATTTTCCTGTTCTGCTAAAGTGTGAATCAAAAGTAGCCCCGAGCGTTTTGAAGGGTGTTTGCTGTAGTTCAATCTGGCTTCTAAATATGTGTTTTCGTGTAGCTGCGATTCAAGAGCCCTGTAAGCTGTCACCACTTCGCTGCATCTGATGCTGTTCTCACCTTTGGTTTTCGACATGCCCCCAAGAGCCCATGCGCTTATGCCAAGACTATTAGAATCCAATGATTTATAAAAAACCAAAAAATTGAACCTATAGGAAAATAAATAAAATAACCCGACCACTGCAGTAATCAAACCAACTCCTAGAAGCGCAACCTTGGTGGAGCGACATACTAAGCCGAGTGCAGATGTGCGGTTCATTGGATTTTGTTTTAGTTGCAAAAATACTCATTCTGAATCGACCTTTAGTTCTTTTGTAGTAGATTTTTGAACGTCGTTCAGAGTTACTTTTTGCGGATCTTTTCCTTCACTGATCATTTTCTTTTCAAATTTAGGATTTAAATGAACACTCATTCGTTCCAGTGTGGGTTTCTTGCTAAATGCTCTGTTTGCTTCAGTTACGGATTCATCTAATGGTTTTTTCTCGCCAATAAAACGATCTGCCCATTTGTTGACAGCAACCGCTTGCGGGAAAGCTTCGTTCTCCCCGCCTGTTAATATGACCAACGCAACACCTTCATCGTGAAGAGTCTTTGCATCTTTTGTGGTTAGACAACAGGCAGCAAGTACAACTACTCTAGGGACTGTTCCGGGTTGATTATCAGATTCGGCAACGCCCTCTTTCATTTTCCACCCCAAATCTTTAATTTTAAAACCATTGCTCTTCTTTTTCAAGGAGATAGCACTATCACCATCCGCATCCGCGCCGCCATGACCTGTGTATATAAAAATGTCATTCTCTTTAAGCATTCTGATGTGTTGCTTTGCATTTTCAGGATTTGGATCACTGTGCTGCGTAACCGTCATGCCTGCTTTCTTGGCGGGGCCTTCCAGCATAATTGAGTTAGGCCAGCCAGCCTTAAGTCCATATATCCAGCCCCCCGCGCCATTTTCTGCTAAGCCATGTGGATCGAACTTGGTCCACGGGTTTTGGAGGACATAGGCATACATATTCGGTCCATCTACGAACCCGGCGGGATCGCGGGAAACAAACATGCCTGTTTCCAAGCATCGGTAGCGGTATCCCTCATTGAGCAGTCCGGTGCCGTCCTCTTCCTTGGTGTTGGCCCGTTGAGGATCGGGATTCGTCCCCTTTTCCTCCGGCCGAGTGCCGAACGCT
>JBBQWG010000030.1:0-86318 GCA_038210825.1 Verrucomicrobiales bacterium | reverse complement strand
CGTACAGGGTTCTGGTGACGGGTTGATGTAGCCAGCCGGAATCCGGCTCAGGGCTAAGGGCTGGGGGCGGGGTTTTGGTGTTGGGGGTTTGGGGTTCGGGGGTGGCGGCCGGGGGGCGGGTTAGGCGGTAGGCGAGGGGGCCGCCATCGGGGGCACCGTCATGCAAAATCAGGAGGTCCACGTGGCCAGGGGCGTCTTCGAGAATGAGGATGGCTTCGGCTTTTCCCGGGGCGCGGGGCAGATCCCCGATGGAGCTGAGAGCGGGAGACTTGCCAGGACGCCACAGAAAGACGTTAAATACCTTGTCCGCCGAACGGCTTTGAGAGACCGGGAATTTTTTGTTGGCTTCGGCACTGGCATTGCCGGTGATCACAATAAATCCATCCCGAACCGCAGCCAAATCGCGGATGCCCCGGGTGTCGCCCACGGGCAGTTTGTGCACAGTGCATTCAGGCAAACCACCGCCGAAGAGAGACGCCGGAGTGGTTTCAATGACAAAGGTGCTGCCCTGCACGTTGGGTCCCCGGAGGCCGAAGAAAAGCTTGCCCTCATGGAAGGTGAGTCCTTCAATGTTCAAGCCATTGAGTTGGAGGGGCTTTTTGACATAATCCCGGAAGTCGGGGCTCTGTTCCAGCCATGGCATCAGGCTGGCGCGCTGGATTCCGGCGGCGAGGGGAGCCCCGGTGGCAGGGTCGGCGGGCACTTTGAAGACCGAGGCGCGCGTGGGATCGAATTGCCCGTTCTTGGCACCGGTGCCATGCGACCCGGTCACATAATAACAATGGTCGGCCGGGGAGGCGGCCACGCCCTCAATGTCAATTTCCATTTTTTTTCCTGCCGGATTTTGGAGGAGGGGCAGCAAGGGGCCGGCGGTGATGCGGAAATTGGTCTTGTCCAGAGTTCCCGATTGGGCGGCGATCAGTTCATCGCTCCCGACGAGGACGGATTTGCCATCCACGGAGGCGATGCCACTGAGGTCGAGATTTCCCTCGAAGCCGTCCGACTTCCATGAGGCGGCGGTTTTTTCGATAGTCCAGCCGCTGGCAGGCACGGTGGAGCGGGCGGGGGCAGAGCAAGCGAAGAGCAGGCTGGCAGCGGAGCCGGTGAAAAGCAGCCGGAGGAATGAGGGAGGATGCATGGCAGTGGACTATGAGCGTCCCGGGGGCGGGCAGCAAGTTCAGGATTCAGGGAAGGTTCCTGCTCATGGAAGCGCAGGCAACCGGTCAACTTTGGCGCTGGCATGAAGGCTATGGTAACCTTGGACAATCCGTCAATCCCAGGCCATGATCCGCCTCCTTCCTGCCCGTCGCGCCTGTATGAGCCCCCCATTCGCTGCCTTTTCCCCTCTTTCGGTTTTCCGTCCCGCCCGGTGGCCTGCCGCCCTGCTGCTGGGGTTCGCCGTTGGGCTGGTGACTTCCTGCGGCCCCAAGGAACCCACCAGCACCCTGAAGAAGGAGGGAGCCCAGGTGGCGACCGAAAGCGGTCCCCTGCCTGCTGCCGGCACTGCCCAGCGGCTTCGCACCGAGCAGTCCCCCTTTCTGCGCCGCCATGCGGAGGATCCCGTGGACTGGTATCCGTGGGGTGAGGAAGCTTTTGCCAAGGCCCGTGCAGAACAAAAGCTGGTTCTGGTGTCCGTAGGTTATGCCTCCTGCCCATGGTCGCTGAAAATGCAGCAGGATTCCTTTTCGGATCCCGCCGTGGCCCGCTTCATGAACCGGCATTATGTCAACATCCTCGTGGACCGGGAAGAACGTCCGGATGTCAATAACAGCTATCTCCATTTCGTGGTCTGGAAAAACAAACAGTCCGGCTGGCCGCTCCACCTGTGGCTGACCCCGGAAGGCCTGCCCGTCTTCAGTGGAGTCTATTTTGCCGCCCAGTCTGTGGACAGTCGCCCCTCATGGACCAGCAATCTTGAATATGTCGCCAACAGTTTCCGCGAGGATCCTGCCTATGTAAAACGCCAGGCCGAAGCGGTGGCCCGCGATTACCTCAAGGAATACCGCAAATTCTGGCAGGGCACGGACCTCCCGCTCAAGCCGGATGCGCTGGCCATGGCTTTCGAGAAGCTGCGGGCCCTGTATGATCCGGTGAATGGAGGCTTCAGCGGAGCCCCCAAGTTCCCGCAGCCGCATGCTCTCAACTACCTGATGGCTTACGCCGCCCGTATCGGGGCGGACCGCATGGGACGCTCTCTGGAAGCCAAGGAAATGGTGGGCAATACGCTTGATGGCATTCTCAAGGGCGGGATTTACGACCAGTTGGATGGCGGCATCCACCGCTACAGCACTGACAACTATTGGGCGGTGCCCCAGTTTGAAAAGATGTTGTATGACCAGGGGGTCTTTGCCGAAACCCTGACTCATGCTGCGGTCAGCCTGGGACGCGCACAGTATATCGACGCAGCAAGGGAAATTTTGCGTTATACAGAGCAGACCCTCGGGCATGCTGATGGAGCCTTTTATTCTGCGGAAGGTTCCAGCAGTGCTGCCGGCGACGGAGATCCGTCCCTGTCTGAAGGAGCGTATTATCTTTGGCAATATGACGAAGTGGCGAGGGCCGCAGGCGATGCCGCGATGCCTCTCCTGAGGCAGGCTTACGGGCTGGATGAACGCGGCAATCTGCCAATCGATTCCCCGGTCCGGGCCCGCTTCCCCGGGGCCAATGTGCTGCGTCTGGATCGTCCCCTCGCGGAACTGGTGGCCACTTCCGGCAGGCCGGTTCAGGAAGTGGGGGAATTGCTCAAACAATCGCGGAGCCGGCTGCTGGAGGCCCGGCAGAAGCGCCCCCGCCCGCTCCTTGATGACAAGATCCTGGCGAGTTGGAATGGGACCGTGATCAGCGCCCTTGCGCGCGGGGGCTGGGTTTTGGATGACGCCGCCATGCGGGACCGGGCCGGGCGGGCGGCTGATTTTATCCTGAAGCGGCTGCGCCGTCCGGACGGCACGCTGATCCATGCCTGGCTTGACGGGCCATCCACCGCGCCTGGATATGCGGAGGATTATGCCAGCGTGATCCGCAGCCTGCTGGATCTTTACGAAACCACCGGTGCCCTCCGCTGGCTCCAGTCTGCCGCGGAACTCCAGGATGTGCAGATCGCCCAGCTGTGGGACAGCGAGGAATACGGCTTTTTCGACGGTCCGGCGCAGCCCTTGGTCTTCAATCGGATGAAATCGGTCGATGAAAGCACCGAATTTTCCCCGACCAGCGTTTCCACCATGAATCTGATCCGCCTTTCCAGCCTGTTAGGGCGTGCCGATTACCGGGAAAAGGCCCAAGCCGTGGTCAAGGCCTACGGCAGTCTGATGATGCGCACCCCGGCAGGGTTCCTTCGCGCCCTGCAGGCCTATGATTCCCTCGTGCACCCTCCGGTGCAGGTGGTGGTGAGCGGTGATCCGGAGGCACCCGACCGCGCCGGGTGGCTGACGGTGCTGCGCCGCAGTCTGCCCTTTGGCCGGGTGGTGATATTTTTGGACGGCAGGGAAGCGCAGGCCTGGCTCACCCAGTCCCATCCGGCCCTTGGCAAACTGCCTGCGGCACCCGCAGGCCGCACCACGGTGCATCTCTGCCTCGGATCGGAACTCCGGCAAACCGTGGACCAACCCGGGGAACTCGCCGGGGCCATCGCCAAACTCATGGCTCCTCCGGCACCCTGACAAAACGGGACCTGCAAAACCCGGCAGCAAAGCCTTGCATCGCGCCCGTTTGCCATTACCACTTTCCCCTCCCATGGAAAATAATAACAAAGCCCTATCGATTGACCTCCAGGCGTTCGACCCGGCCGAGCTGAAAAGCCGGTTGAGCGGACTCCGGAGGTATCTTTGACCTGCCTGCCCTTGAAGCCCGCTCCGCGGAGCTGGAAGCCAAAATGATGGCCCCTGATTTTTGGGACCGCCAAACCGCCGCCAAGGCGGTGGTGGCCGAACGGGCCACGGTGCAGCGCAAACTGGAAACCTACCGCAATCTGCAAACCCGGCTCGCTGATTTTGAAGTGCTGCTGGAAATGGCCGCCGACGACAGTGATCCCTCCCTGCGCATCGAGGCGCACAATGAATTTTACGGCATAGGCCATGCCATCAGCGAATTTGAAATCGTGACTCTGATGGCCGGGTCGCTGGATGGTTCGAACGCTTTTCTTAACATTCATGCCGGAGCTGGAGGCACCGAGTCGCAGGACTGGGCGGAAATGCTCTACCGCATGTTCACCCGGTGGGCGGAACGCAAAGGCATGGAAGCGGAACTGATGGATTTCACGGAAGGGGACGGGGCCGGATACCGCTCCGTGACCATGAAAATCAGTGGACCCTACGCTTACGGCTATCTGCAAAACGAACGCGGGGTGCACCGCCTGGTGCGCATTTCCCCGTTCGACAGCCAAAGCCGCCGCCACACTTCCTTCTGCAGTGTGGATGTGGTTCCGGAAGTGGAGGACGACGGAGAGATTGTGATCCGCGACGTGGATTTGAAACGCGATACCTACCGTTCCGGCGGCAAAGGCGGGCAAAACGTGAACAAGGTGGAGACGGCGGTTCGTCTCACCCACCTTCCCACCGGCATCATCGTAGCCTGCCAGGTGGCCCGCTCCCAGGGCAAGAACCAGGAGATGGCCATGAACATGCTGCGCGCGAAACTCTATCAGATGCAGCAGGATGCCAAGCGCCGGGAAGGCGACCGGCTCTACAGCGAAAAAGGCGAAATCGCATGGGGCAGCCAAATCCGTTCCTATGTCTTCCAGCCCTATCAACTGGTGAAGGACCACCGCACCGGCGAAAGCTCCGGCACGGTGGCGGCGGTGATGGATGGGGATTTGGACGCTTTTATTGAAGCCAAACTCCGCGGCAAAACCGCCTCCGGTAGCGACGACGACGACCTGCCCTAAGGCTTTGCCTTCCGCCGCAAGGCAGCCGCTGCCGTCCCTGATAAGCGATCCAAAGGAAATTTAAGGGGCGGCCGCCCATGAATTGTGTGGCGGCCACTCATGAACTGAGGGTGCAGGGCCGGGTGATTTTTCATGAGGAAGTAAAAGCGGCTCTTGAATCCGTGGATGGGGCCGCCATCGTTTCTTTTCCAAATCCGACTTTTCCCATGGCCGTATCCAAGTCTTCCCTCGATCTTACGCTTAAAGTCTGGCGCCAAACCGGTCCGGCGGCTCCCGGCCGTTTTGAGACCTATGATGCCAAGGCAATCCCGGAAACCGCATCCTTCCTCGAGATGTTGGATATTGTGAACGAGGACATCATCAACAAAGGCGGGGAACCGGTGGCATTTGATCACGACTGCCGGGAAGGGATCTGCGGCTCCTGTTCCATGGTGATCAATGGAATGCCCCACGGCCCCAAGCGCGGCGTGACCACCTGCCAACTCCACATGCGCAGTTTCCGCAGTGGCGACACTATCTGGATTGAACCCTTCCGGGCCACTGCTTTTCCCGTGCTGCGGGATCTCGCGGTGGACCGCAGTGCGTTTGACCGCATCCAGCAGGCGGGGGGATACATCACAGTGCGCACCGGATCCGCTCCTGAAGCCAACAGTGTGCCCGTGCCCAAGCCGGATGCCGATGCGTCGTTTGCTGCCGCCGCCTGCATTGGATGCGGGGCTTGTGTGGCGGCCTGCAAAAACGCCAGTGCCATGTTGTTTGTGGCGGCCAAGGTGGCGCATTTCAATACCCTGCCGCAAGGAAAACCCGAGGCCGACCATCGCGCTCTGAGCATGGTCCGCGCCATGGATGCGGAAGGTTTCGGCAATTGCACCAATCAATACGAGTGCGAGGCCGTCTGCCCGAAAACCATCAGCGTGGAATACATCCGCCAACTGAACTGCGATTACCGCAACGCTGCCGCCAAAGAATTGGTTGGGGTGTGAACACATGCCGCGCCGGGTGGGCAAATGTTCATGGTTCCTGCACCCCTTCCACCCGTGTTTTCCAGACTGGCGCTTTTGCCGGATCCAGGTTATGTCCGCTTCTGTGAAACTTTTGGCCGCTCTCATTCCAGCCCTTGTTGGCGTTTTGGCTTCTGCGGCTCAGGGCGTGGAGCCCCCGCTTCCCGGTGAGGACAGCCCGCGTCCCATAGCGGAAGCGTTTCAGCCTTTGCTCCAGCCCGGGGATGAATTGCCTCCAGGCAGTGAAGCCCCGGCCCTCCCTGAGGGCCCGGCCATCACCCCACCCGAATTGTTCCCCGAAGGCATGCCCGGGGCCGTTGAATTTGATGGATCCGATGGCATTGATGGCCTGCCGCTGCCACCTGGAGATCCAGTGCCGGCATTAACTCCGTCCCCACCTGCGGATGGCCGTTCCACCCCATTGCTGCCGGCTCCTGCCCTGACGCCTGGCTTGCCCGAACTGGAACTTGCCGCCCGGGCCTACTGGCACCGCAGCCCGCGCGAGGCCCGCGAAATTTCCCGCAGGGAACGCAAGCCACTGCTGATTTATTTTTATCAAAGGATGAAGTCAGCCCCGGCCGGGCCGGATGGCAAATCCATGGGGGACCCTAACGTTTCCATCAGTGATGACCTGCTGGCCAGCAAGGAGTTTATTGAATTGGCCAACAACAGCATGGTGCTGACGATGTTGTTTTATCCCATCGGCAGCCCCAGCAAAACCGACTACCCCGAGGCCAAACTCGCGGCCCTGGCCCACTTCAAGTCCCATTTCAAGATCAAGGGATTCCCCACTCTCCTGCTGCTGGACGAAAACGGGCGCGAAATCGAACGTGTCAGTGGATATGCCCGCCGGAAGACCCATCTCGGGGTAGAAATCAGCACCGCTCCGCCGATTCTGGAACGCCTCCGCACGGCGGTGGAACGGCGGGAAGCAGTGGTGGCAGCGGCCGACGAACGCCTCCGCCGTTTGACGGCGCAGAACTACCGCGAATGGACCAGCAAGGCGGGCACCAAGCTGTTTGCCAAGTTGGTCTCAGCGACGGCGGATGAAGTGACCCTGATGGACGAAACTGGCGCGCTCCGCCGCGTCCCGCTGGAGCAGTTGTGGATCGTGGACCAGGCGGTGATCCACCGCCAGAACAAAGGCCAACAGCAGGCCGCCGCCAAATAACATGGAGCGCGCCCCGTGGCCTTCCGGGTTCTCCCGCCTGCTTTCCTGCCCCTGCTTTCGCTCAGCACTCCGTATTGCACCGCGGCCACGCCGCATTACAATCCTTCCCATCATGAAGCTTAAACTCCTCACCGCTTTCACCTGCTTGACCGCCGTTGTCCTTGGCTTCGCCCCTCCGTTGCTGCGGGCGGACGAGACGCAGCCGGAGGGCAACGAGGCTGCGGAAGAAGACCCCGCCGAGTCCCAGGAACCCCTTTCCGCAGAGGAATTGGAGGAGCGCATCAAGGAAGAAGCCGCCCAGGAAAAGGAGCAAATCGGCAAAATGATGAAGGTTTTCACCACCCTGGAAGGATCATGGACCGGCCGGGAAAACCTGCGGTATGAGGAAGACCGCCTGCCTGCCAAAAGCTGGAAGGACGAATGGGAAGGGAAGTTTACCTTTGGGGGCCGCTATTTTGAAATGCTGGGCCAGACCGCCGGCGAAGACCTTAATTCTGCCTACAAATGGGTCTGCACATGGGATGTGGGCCAACAGCGTTACCGCGCGTGGTATTTTGGAGACACTTCCCATAATGAATATGCCGGCAAACTGTCAGCCGACGGCACCCATGTGATCTGGAGCATCAAGAGCCCCAATGGTTCCACCAGCCGCTTTACCATGAAAGCCGAGGGCAACCGTGTCAAATGTCACGGCACCGACGTGCTTGCCGATGGCTCGCTTTTCTCCACCCAGACCTCGGAATACACCCGCAAGCGGGTGGAACTCTAAACCGCAGTTCCACCCCCCTCCATTCCCTTACATGCCAGATTCCGATGCCGCGGGATTCGATTCCGTCGAAGAAGTTATTGCCGATATCCGGGCAGGCCGCCTCGTGGTCGTCACCGATGATGAAGACCGCGAAAACGAAGGCGATCTTATCGGAGCCGCCGCCCTCCTCACGCCGGCGAAGGTAAACTTTATGATCACGGAAGGCCGCGGCATGCTGTGCGCTCCGGTCTCCCAGGAAATTGCCGAACGCCTTGGGCTCGGCCCCATGGTCGCCCGCAACCGGGAGCAATTCCATACCAACTACACGGTGACAATCGATGCCGCCCGCGGCATCACCACAGGTGTTAGTGCTCCTGACCGCTGCCATACCATCCGGCTTCTCGCGGAATCCGGCACCGTGGCGGCAGACCTCTCCCAACCCGGTCACGTCAATCCCCTGGTGGCCCGTCCGGGCGGCGTGCTGCGGCGGGCCGGTCATACGGAAGCTGCGGTCGATCTCGCCCGTCTCGCCGGCCTGCCGGCTGCCGCCGCCATTATCGAAATCCTCAATGCCGACGGCAATCCGGCCCGCCTGCCTGAACTCCGGCTCTTTGCCCGCAAACACGGCCTCAAAATCACCAGCATCGCCGCCCTGATTGCTTACCGCCGTCATTTTGAACAACTCGTCAAACGCGAGCAGGTCATCAGGATGCCCACCGACTTCGGCGAGTTTGACCTCTACCTTTACCGCAGCACTGTGGATGGCCAGGAACACCTTGCCATGGTGAAAGGGGAGGTCGCCAATGGCGAACCGGTTTTGGTCAGGGTTCACAGTGAATGCCTGACCGGGGATGTCTTTGGTTCCCGCCGCTGCGACTGCGGATGGCAACTCCAGAATGCCATGCAGCGTATTTCCGATGAAGGGCGCGGGGTCCTCCTCTACATGCGGCAGGAAGGCCGCGGCATCGGCCTCGCCGCCAAGATCCACGCCTACAAATTGCAGGAAGAGGGATACGATACCGTGGAGGCCAACCTCAAACTGGGATTCCCCATGGACCTCCGCGACTACGGCATGGGTGCCCAGATGCTTCATGACATCGGGGTCCGCAAAATCCGCCTCATGACCAACAACCCCAAAAAGGTGGTGGGACTTGAGGGCCATCATCTCGAAATCGTGGAACAGGTCGGTATCATCCCCGAGTCCAATCCTGACAACGCCCGCTACCTCGCCACCAAACGCGAGAAAATGGGCCATGCCCTGTGAGCGGGGCACGTTCCGTCCCTCATCCGGCCCCACCCGCATGCTCCGCCCGCGTAAACGATACACCGTCCATGACCTGCAGCAGCTTAAAGGCCAGCGGGTGCTGACCCACATCCATGTAAAGTCTCCCGAGGAGGCTGCAGCGGCCGCCGAAGCGGGGGTGGATCTGATGAGCTGCAGTTTTGACAGTCCGGCATCCCAGGCCCGCCTGCCCTCCCTCGTGGCGGCGGCCCCTCACAGTTTTCTTTCTGCCGCCACGCCGCACGGGCTGGCGGCACCGGAGGAAGCCATCCGCGTCGCATTCCGGGCCCTCGAAGCCGGAGCCAGTTCGGTGTATTGCTCGGCCAGCCCATTTATCATCGAATCCATGGCCCGGGAGGGCATCCCGGTGGTTGGTCATCTGGGCCTGGTGCCGCGCCACGTCACCTGGACCGGCTACCGGGCCATCGGCCGGACCGTCGGGGAAGCCCTGCAACTGCACCGCCGCCTCAAGGCACTGGAAAATGCCGGAGCATGGGCCGCCGAACTCGAGGTCGTCCCTCAACAGCTCGCCCGCTTCCTAACTTCGCGCACCAAACTGATCCTGATGTCCCTTGGCTCCGGCCCGGGCTGTGATACCCAGTTTCTCTTTTCCGACGATATCCTCGGCGACTACGAGGAACGGCCTCCCCGTCACGCCAAAGCCTACCGCAATTTCGCGGCGGAATACCGCCGTCTCCAGGAGGAACGCGTGGCGGCATTCAGGGAATACGTCGCCGACGTCCACGAAGGCCGGTTTCCGGACCGGTCCCATCTGGTCGAAATGGACCCGGCCCGGCTGGAGGAAATCGTCAGCGCTCTCCAGACAGAAAACCCGGCTTAACCCTGGCCGGTCCGCTCTCAAAGGGGACAGGCTCAGGCCAGCCGCCGCCGCAGGGCCACCATGCCTAACAGTGAACAACCCAGCATGGCCATGGTCATCCCACCTTCGGGCACGGAGGCGGTGGGGGCCCGGGGGGTGGTGAAGGAGAAATTGTCGATTGCCAGTCCATGATCATCGTTAATGTCATTGGTTTCCAGCCATCGAAGCCAAAGGGTGTCATTGTCGGCCCAGGATAAATTGGAGAGGGTGCCTCCCAATCCCGCCTTCCTGTTAACTGCCAGATTGCCGTCCAGGGCCCCAGCGGTTCCTCCCGCAACCGGTGAGGTGAAATCGAAGGTGGTTCCTGGTGCGTTCCAAGCGCTGACCGAGGTAAAACTGGATCCAAACCCATATTCGAATATCATGGTCTGCGCGCTCTGGCCACTGTTGCGCCATTGCTCTCCGTCCCAGTTGGCGGTGAATTCCGCCATGACATTCCCAGTTTTGTTGGTGAAACTGGCAGCGATCCATCCTGCGACAGCACCACTACCAGGACTTCCGAAATAAGCACCACCTGAAGCAACTCCACCCAGGGAACGCTCCTCCGTGGTCCCAAAACTGTAAAAGCTTCCCGTGGTGCTTGATCCGTTACTTGCATTGTAAGCGGTAATGGCAATTCCCGGCACCGGCCGACGGAATAGGGACCAGCCCGGCAACGTGCTATCATTCGCCCAGGCGACACCCACTCCAGAAGATGCCAGAGAATCAAAATTCTGGTTATAGGTTGATCCCGGGGCAGAAATATCAATGGCCGGAGCGGGAAGGGTTAATCCAACGGCCAGAAGAGAAAGGAGGTGCGTAGTTTTCATCGGGGTATCCAGGTGTGGGTTGGGAAGGTCGATTTCAGAAGGTCTGTTTGCAGCACCCGTGATGCCAAGCACAAATCTGGCGGATCGGGGGCGGCCGGGAATGATAAAACACGCTAATCATCAATTATTTACGACTTATGTGACTATATTGGGGGGATGGCTCCAAACGAACTACATCAGCGGAATTGTAAAGAAATCCGACAGATCATGCAGGAAGAAGGCAAGGTGGGAGACGTAATGGGTTTGGCATCACCGCTCAGATGGCTCCTGGATATCGGAACGGTCTGCGGATCCTGGAAATTATGAAAATCGTTCATCTCACTCCCGGCACGGGTAACTTTCATTGCGGATCCTGTCTGCGGGACAATCATTTGGTGAAGGCGTTGAGGCGGATGGGGCATGAAGTGACGATGGTGCCGTTGTATCTGCCTCTGGTGACGGATGATGAACCGGCCAGTGGGACGGGGGCGGTGCAGGTGGGAGGCATCAATCTGTATTTGAGGCAGAAGCTGGGTTTGTTCCGGTTCCTTCCCCGCATCCTGTTCCGGTTTTTGGACCGGCCGGGGGTGCTGCGGGCGGCGGCGGACCGCGCCAGCATGACCAGCCCCAGGGAGTTGGGAGAAATGACCTTGGAGACCCTGCGCGGTCCCCAGGGGAAACAGGCGGAGGATTGGCAGCAACTGGTTGAGTGGATCGGCCGGGAAGGGAAACCGGATTTGATTTCACTGTCGAACGGCCTGCTCAATGGTCTGGCCCCGGCTATCCGGGAAACTCTCGGAGTGCCGGTGCTGTGTTCCCTGCAGGGGGAGGATTCGTTCCTGGATACGCTTCCGGAGCCTCACAAAACCAAGGCTTGGGATGCCTTCCGGGCCAATAACGGATCGGTGGCACGCTATCTGGCTACCAGCGACTACTACCGGGGCGTGATGAAGGGCCGTCTCGGTCTGGCGGATGCGCACATCGTGACGGTGCGCAACGGGATGGACTTTACGGGTTATACCCCGGCAGCGGGGCCTCCGCAGCCACCGGTGATCGGGTATCTGGCCCGGCTTTGTCATGGCAAGGGTCTGCAGATGCTGGTGGAGGCTTTTGTCAGGCTGGCCCCGCGGCTGCCGGAGGTCCGCCTCGCCCTGGCGGGGACGACCACCGCCGCCGATGCCAAATTCATTGCAGCGCAGAAAGCCACCCTGGCAAGGGAGGGCCTGACCGACCGCGTGACCTGGCAGGAAAACCTAACGTTTGAGGAAAAGGTGCAGCACTTGCAGCGCCTGAGCGTGCTGAGTGTGCCGGCAACCTATGGCGAAGCCTTCGGCCTTTATGTGATTGAAGCCCTGGCCTGCGGGGTGCCGGTGGTGGAGCCGGACCATGCCGGCCTGACGGAAGTGGTGCAGGCCACCGGAGGCGGGGTGCTCTGCGCACCGGACGATCCGGAGGCCCTCGCCCATGCGCTGGAAGCACTGCTGCGGGATGAACCGAAACGGCTGGCCCTCGCGGCGAAGGGACGGGCGACGGTGCTGACAGAATTCACGGCAGACCGCATGGCCCGTGATTTTGCCGCCGTGGCGCAGATTGTGGTAGGAACGCCGGGCCCGCCGATAGCGCGTTAGGGATTACTTTTTCTGCTTCAGGGCGGCTTCGATGAAACCGGCGAAGAGAGGATGGGGATGATTGGGTTTGGAAAGGAATTCCGGGTGGAACTGGGAGGCGATGAAGAAGGGGTGACCGGGGACTTCAACAATTTCCACGAGGTCGCCATCCGGGCTGGTGCCGGAGATGCTCAGGCCGGCAGCTTCGAGGCGGTCGCGGTAAGTATTGTTAAACTCGTAACGGTGCCGGTGGCGTTCGCTGATTTCGTCCGTGCCATACAGGCGGTGGGCGAGGCTGCCTTGTTTAAGCGTAGCTTTCCAGGTGCCGAGGCGCATGGAAGCCCCCAGTTCCACCACCTCCCGCTGCTCCTCCATCAGGCAAATGACAGGATCGGGTCCTTCCTCGTCAAACTCGGTGCTGTTGGCTTTATCGAGGCCGCAGACATTGCGGGCAAATTCAATGGTGGCGATCTGCATGCCCAGGCAAAGTCCGAGATAGGGAATGCGGTTTTCGCGGGCGTAGGTGGCGGCAAGAATTTTGCCTTCGATGCCCCGGTCGCCAAAGCCGCCGGGGATGAGGACGCCCTGGATGTCCGGAGGAAACTGGCTGGGGGTGGATTGAAGGTCCTCGGCATCGACGCGGACCAGGCGGACCTCGCAGTCCTTGGCAGCACCGGCATGGGTTAGGGCCTCGTAGACGCTCTTGTAGGCGTCCTGCAGTTCGATGTATTTGCCCACCACGGCGATGCGGACGCTCTGCGTCGGATTGATGACACGGTTGACGAAATTTTTCCACTCCGTCAGGTCGGGCTCCCGGGTATGGAGATGGAGCATCTCGCAGGCGAGGGCATCGAATTTCTCCCGGTAGATCATGAGCGGCAGCTCATAGATGGAAGACTTGACGTCACGGGCTTCGATGACCGCCTTGAGAGGAACATTGCAGAAGAGGGAGATTTTTTCCCTGACTTCTTTCTCCAGCGGCTGGTCTTCGGTGCGGCAGACCACCACGTGCGGCTGGATGCCGATCTCGCGCAATTTGGCGACCGATTGCTGGGTGGGTTTGGTTTTGAGTTCCCTGGCGGCGCGGATGTAAGGAACCAGGGTGACATGGACAAAGAGGCAGTCTTCATCGGCCTCCTCATGCATGAACTGGCGGATGGCTTCGAGGAAGGGCAGGCCTTCAATGTCCCCGGTGGTGCCGCCAATTTCCGTGATGATGACATCCGCCTGGCTTTTGGCGGCCGCTTCCCGGATCCGGGATTTGATCTCGTCCGTGATGTGCGGAATCACCTGCACGGTCTTGCCTTCATATCCACCCATGCGCTCGCGCTCGATGACATTCAGATAAACCTGGCCGCTGGTGAGGTTGTTGAGTTTGCTGAGGTTGGAGTGGGTGAAGCGCTCGTAATGGCCGAGGTCCAAATCCGTCTCGGCTCCGTCGTCGAGCACGTAAACTTCACCATGCTGGAAGGGGCTCATGGTGCCCGGGTCCACGTTCAGATAGGGATCAAATTTCTGCATGATGACCTTGAGGCCACGCAGTTCCAGGAGGGTGCCGAGGGAGGCTGCGGTGAGGCCCTTGCCCAATGAACTAACCACTCCGCCCGTGAAAAAAATGAACTTCATGGGAGTCTAAAGAGGGCAGAGGCGCGGGTGGCGCAAGAGAAGAAGTGTTTTTTGCAGGGCCGGGGCCCATGTCAGGCCGTTTCCGGTTCCTCAAAATGGGCCGGATGGAGCAAGGCTGGCAGTGGTGAACTCACGCCGGAAAACCTGCCGCCCTTCCGCAATCCGGATGCCGCAGCGGTTGCCCCGGGCGGGGGAATGGGTATCCTCGCGGCCTTTGCGAGATGCCCGATGAAGTTTCCCCCCCACTGCCTGCCCTGCATGACTGGGCCCTGCCGTCGCATGGCTTGAAAGTTGAAACGATTGACGCCCATGCCGGCGGGCAGTCCCTCCGGGTCATCCTCAAAGGTCTGCCTCCGCTGAAAGGCCGGACCATGCTGGAATGTCAGGATTATGCGAGAAAGCACTTTGATCATCTCAGGCGGTCGCTGTTGTATGAACCCCGGGGATATGCGGATTTGTATGGCTGTCTGCTGACGCCTCCGGTGACTTCGGGCTCGCATTTTGGGGCCCTCTTTCTCCACCGCGGCGGATTTATCCCGATGTGCGGGCATGGAGTGATCGCTTTGGCGACCGTCTTATTGGAATGCGGTCTGGTGGAGATGAAAGGGCCGGAAACCCTTCTGCGCATTGATACCGCCGCAGGGCGGATCCGGGCCTACGGGGAAGTCGGGGGAGGGCAAGTGGAGCGCGTCTTTTATGAGTTCGGAGCGGCCCGCGTAGTGGAGCTGGGAGTTAAAGTGGAAGTGCCGGGCTGGGGGCAGGTGTCCTGCGATCTGGCGTGGGCGGGTGCTTTATTTGCGTTTGTCGAAGCAGGCCCGTTAGGGCTTTCCACTGCCGCCGGGGCCAGCGGGCGGCTTTCCGAAGCGGGGGCTGCGATCCGGAAGGCTTTGCCGACTGTGGTGACGGCTCCAGATGGCCGGCAGGAAACCGTGGACGAAGTCTTTTTTACTGACCGGCCGATGAAACGCCGGAAGGGCAGCGCCGACCTCCGGCAGGTGGGGGTCTTTGCCGATGGCGGTTTGGATCGCAGCCCGGGAGGGATGGGGATTTGCGCCCGGCTCGCCCTGATGAGCGGCAGGGGGGAAATCGGGGATGGCACGGGACTCACGGTGGAAGGCATTACCGGCAGCACGTTCCGGGGGCGTATTGTCAGCCGGGATGCGGAGGGGGGAGGCGTGATGTGTGAAATTGAAGGGCAAGCGTGGATCACCGGGCAACATACTTTCCTCATCGCCGCAGACGATCCCTTCCGGGGCGGCTTCCTCCTGTGAACTATCCTATCAGCTGATTTCTCTATTCCAGACCGAAAGCGCGATGCTTGAGGGAAGGAGCGCATGATGCCGATTGGCCCGAATGAGGCTGTTCGGATTCACAGTAAAGAGACCTTGAACGATAAGGAAGATCCCATTATAATTATGAGAAATAAACCCATTTTTCATGAAAATTTTGCTCTCTTGGCTACTCACTTTTGGTTTAAGCGCATTTTCGGTCCTGGCGGGGCCCATGTATGAAACCGTCACGGCCTTCCAAGCCGGTCCGGCGAATCCGGAAGGCAGTGGTTTGCTAAAGCATCCCGACGGTTTTTATTATGGAGTTTCGCGGGCTGGGGGGGCCTTTGGCAATGGAACGATCTACCGGGTGTCTGCCACGGGCGAGGTGTCAACGATGGTGCATTTCACGGGAAATTCGGGATTGGCGAAGGGGCGCCGTCCCCAGGGGACATTGGTGAATGACGGCACCGGAAAACTGTGGGGCACCACCCTCCAAGGGGGCGGAGGGAATTTCGGAGAAGGATTTGGGAGCGTGTTTAGATATAACCCAGCGACGGGGGATTTTACGACCGCAGTGGAGTTTACGGGAACCGCAGGATTTGCCAAAGGCACCGGGCCGCAGACGGGACTTACCCTTGGAGAGGATGGTTTTGTCTGGGGAACGACCGGTGCCGGTGGAACCAACGGGGCTGGAACGGTTTTTAAGATCAATATCAACAATTTGGTTTTCACCAGTATTCTTGATTTCACGGGGAACGCAGGGACCAATCGGGGGAGACTGCCTTTGGCGGCCATGGTTTCTGACGGTGCAGGGCTTTTGTGGGGATCGACTGCGGAAGGCGGCTCGGCTGGCTTTGGAACCTTGTATACTGTCAACGTGAGTTCCGGGCTATTGTCCACGGTGGTGGATTTTACGGGAACGGGGGCACTGGCTCCGGGTAGTCGTCCCTCAGGCCCGCTCCATCCGGATGGCCCTGGAGTTTGGTGGGGAACGACCTTTGCCGGCGGACCAGGCGGGCATGGAACTGTTTTTCGATATACGACGGAGGGAGACGTTTTTGAGTCGCTGGGATCCTTCACCGGCCCGGCAGGGGCGACGCCGGGGCGGGGACCCCACTCTCCCTTGGTGGCCGATGGCACAGGAGCGCTGTGGGGAGTTACGCTGTCAGGAGGATCCGGGAATTACGGAACCATCTTTAAAATAGTCAAGAACCCGTTCAGCATCAGTTCAATAGTCGAATTCAGCGGCTCGGGGGGCTCCTCGGCAGGCAATGGTCCATCCGGCGGATTGATGGCTGATGATGCTGGGAAGCTGTGGGGGTTGACCAATGGAGGCGGACCGGCCGAATTGGGCGGAATTTACCGGATTGACCCAGAGACGGGAGCCTACACCAGAGTTCTTGATTTTCTGCGCACTTCGGGAAATCCCAGTGTCGCCTTGCCAGGAGCAGGGCTCGTCAGGGGACTGGATGGTTGGCTGTGGGGAACCTCGCGCCGGGGGGGGACCTTCAATGCAGGCACCGTTTACACCGTCAACCCCGCGACCGGAGCGGCGGCCCTTGTGGTTGAGTTTACTGGCCAGACCGGTGCCGCGCGTGGGGCCGATCCCGTGGCAGAGTTGGCTCCCGATGACCAAGGAAACATTTGGGGAAGCACCGTGGCCGGCGGAACCCAGAATTTGGGAACCGTGTTCAGAATCAATGCATCCACTAAAGTTTTTACGACAATTACAGACTTCGCCGGGACCAACGGACGGAATCCCGCAAGCCGTCTTTTTTTGGACGGAAGCGGTCAGCTGTGGGGCACCTGCGAAGCAGGAGGGGACTCCCAGTCTCAAGGAGGCACCATCTTTAAAATCAACCCGACCACGGGTGAACTGACGACAGTCGTGAGTTTTACCGGAATCTCGGGTGCCGTTGTGGGGGACGGACCGGCAGCAGGTTTGACCCCGGATGGTGGGGGATATCTTTGGGGAACGACCTACGAGGGAGGGGAATTCAACCAAGGCACCATCTTCAAAGTGGCGGTAGCATCTGGAGCCTTTACCAGCGTGCTCTCGTTTTCAGGGAGTCAGGGAGACACGACGGGATCCAATCCCTCGGCCACATTGGTGAAAGACTCCGCCGGTTTTCTGTGGGGGACGACCGAATTTGGCGGGATGGACAGCTCCGGGACAGTATTTAAAGTGAATATTGCCACGGGCGAATTGACCACCGTGGTGGAGTTTAATGGCCCGAATGGAGATTACGTTGGGGCTCATCCGGAAGGGGGCCTGCTTCAGGATCCGGTGGGAGCATGGTATGGCATGACCGAATTCGGCGGCGCCAGGGGCTTGGGGACAATTTATAAAATTTCGCCCGACGGCACGTTTCAAACCATTTTTGAATTTACGGGTGCCGGAGGCGCGGTGCCGGGGGACAAGCCCCGCGGAGATTTGGTGCTTCACAGCGACGGCCATATGTATGGGACTACCTCTGCAGGAGGTGCCTTGGACCCGACCCGCGCCGCTGGCAATGGACAAATATTCAGGCTGCGTTTCGGGCCCTACGTTGTTACGCTCCCTCCGGGTTCCGTGATGGGAACCAGCGCCAGCCTGCCGGGCACGGTAAATCCGAATGGAGCCGTCAGCACGGCTTCCTTTGAATATGGTACCAGCCCTGCTCTGGCTGGAGCCAGCTTGGCAGCGGCGGGCACCACTTCAGCCGGAAGTGCTCCTGAAACAGTCACCGCCCAACTGAGCGGATTATTGCCTGCGACGGTCTATTATTACCGGTTGAGTGCCGTGAATCCGGAAAATCCCAATGTCCAATATGGTGGCATCCAGTCCTTCACCACCGGTAGTTCCAGCGGTGGCAATCCTGGTTTTGTGGCATGGCTAAATGCGGCCGGGGTGCCTGGGGGGGTCTCCCTGGCCGGAGTGGACTCCGACCAGGATGGGGTCGCCAATGCCCTGGAGTTCGTGCTTGGGGGCAATCCTTCGGTTGCAGATTCCGCGCCGGGGCCGGTGCTGGAAGTGACTCCGCAGAATTTGATCTTCACGTTCAACCGGACTGATGCCTCCGAAGCGCCCGGAGTCTCTCTGGTCGTCCAAACCGCGGAGGCTCTCGGGGAATGGAGTGAGGGGGTTGCCATCGGCAGCACCACCGCCACCTCCGGTCCGGGAGTCGAGATTTTCGAAAATGGAAATCTGCCCGATTTCATTCTCGTGACCATTCCCCGGACCAACAGTCAGTTGAAGTTTGCCAGGCTCAAGGTGACGATTGCCGGGCCTTGAACGATTCCCGGGACGGATACCGGGACGAGAGCGGGCCTCCGGCAGAGGGGTTGCGCCCATGGACAGGGCAGCTAAGGGTTGGGATGAAATTGCAGCAGGGACAACTGTGGAAATGCAGCGGAAGCACCGTCCGCATTACCAAACTGGAGCGTATGGCCGTAGAATACAAAACGGTGCCTTTGGAGGCGGCGGATGCGGAAGCCGGTCCCGGAATCTGTCAGCGTGTCACCAAGAAGGAATTTTGCCGGTTGATCAAAGGGGCGGTTCTGACGCCGCCTGAATCCTGATTTCCGCAGCCCGCTGTTCCCTCCCTATGGCACTCCTCACCCCCCAGCAAACAGTCCGCTTTTTTATTCTTGGACTGCCCATCGGCTTGATCCTGACTGGCATTTTGGCCATGTTCATTTACTTCCGCATTGACGATGTGCGGGAAGAAAACTCGAGCCGGGTCCCGGTCCGCCGTCCCCTTGCCGAAGCAGATCTCCGGGAATACGTCAGGGTTCTGGCTGGTGGCATCGGTCCACGGCATGCCGGAGCGCCGGAAACCCTCTCCTCGGCCAGCAAATATTTCCAGTCCACCCTCGGACCAGCCAACCTTGGCTTCAAGGTGTCGCGTCATGAATATGAGGCGGAGGACCAAACCTTTTACAATCTGGTGCTCGACCAGCCGGGCGCTCCGGGCCCCCGGGCCGAAGAAATCGTTCTCGTCACGGCAGCTTATGATACCCCTCCTCAAAGCCCGGGAGCCAACAGTCATGCCAGCGGGGTGGCAGCTTTGATGAGTCTGGCCCAAAGTTTTACGGGGTCCTACTCTGCCCGCACCCTCCGGTTCGTGGCCCTGGTCAATGAAGCTCCCCCATGGGCGGGCACGGCGGGCAGTGGCAGCGCAGCCTACGCGGCCAGCCTGATCACCGGTCAGGACAAGGTGGTAGCCGTCGTCAGTCTGGAAGGGCTGGGGTCCTACTCGGACCTTCCGGGCTCCCAGAAATTCCCTCCTGGTCCGGTCGCCCCCTTTCCGGACACCGGCAACTTCCTGGCCCTGATTGCCAATGCCGCAGCCGCCCCATCGCTGCCGCGCCTGGCCGCAGAATTCACCACCGCCACCAAACTGCCCCTACAAACCGAATCTGCCGTCAGTCTGCCCGTGTTGATGGGCGGAGCCACCGCAAGGAGTTTTGATGCCGCCGGGTGGCCCGTTTTCCGGGTCACGGACACTTCGGAATGGCGCGATCCGGCATGGCAAGCGTCGGGTGATATTCCCGACAGACTGGATTACGCCCGTTTCCTGGAAGCGGTCAAAGGCATCGAGGCTCTGTTGCGGACTCTGGCCAATGACGATTTGCCAGAGCGGTGACCGCCGGAGCGCGCGAAAACATGCCGCGTAAATTGGAAAAAAGTTCGCTGTGCGGGCATTTCAGGCGTATGGTGGTGGAGCTGCGGTGGCAAATGCCTTCCCGGTCAGTTCCCTTCAATCAAATCCAATTACCCTATGAAATTCCTCACAGCTATTTTCGCTTCCCTTCTGTTTGCCGGTGCCGCCACTGCGGAACTCAATAAAAAGTGCCCCGTCAGCGGCGAGGATGTGGATGCTGCCGTGACCTCCGAAGTCAAGGTGACAGTCGGCTTCTGCTGCTCCAAATGTCAGGGCAAGTTTGAGGCAGACCCCAAACAACAACAGGCAGCCGTCAAAAAGTATGCCGGGTCCACCGAAAGCCCCGCCAATAAAAAGTGCCCGGTGTCCAACAAGGACCTTGCCGATGGCAATACCACCACCGCTGCCATGACCGTGGGGTTCTGCTGCAAAAAGTGCAAAACCACCTTTGAAGCCGATCCCAAGAAATACATCAGCAAGGTCAAATAATTCCTCCGCCGGTTTCCGGTTATAAAAAAAGGCTGCCCGGCGACGGGCAGCCTTTTTGATTTTGATTCCGGGCAAACTGCCGCCCCGGCCGCCGCGGCGCTTTCAGGGCACCTTGGGTTTAGCCGGTGCCGGCGCAGCGTCCAGCAGCTGCCGCAGATTGTAGGGGGTATACCGGGTTTCACTGGCAACGTTCTGGCTGTCGGCGTTGGCCACCCAGAAGTCCAGGGAGCCGGGGGCAAACAGCACGCTGTGAATGTTGCTGGTCATGCAGACCGGAGGGGTCATGAGGCCGATGGATTTTACCGCATCAAATCCGCCAAATCCGGCTTTGACCCGCTTCACCAGTTCATCATACCGGCTGCCCGCTGAAAGCAGCACCGTGTCAGGCATGGGGTTGCTCAATTCCGGATGGGCCTCGCCTGGATGCACCACCTCAAAAATTCCGGCCGTGGCCTTGAGGCCGGCGGCCTTGCCGGACTTGGCATCCGCAATCACATAATAATACTCGCAGGTCCGCGGCGTGCGGCGCATGAATTCGATGGCCTCCTCAAGGGTGGCGCATCTCTCCATCACCTCGCGCACCAGTTGGGCCATGGGTTTTCCATCCCAGCTGCCTTCTCCGCGGCCTCCCATTTCGCCGATGGATAGCTGCTTTTCATTCATGGCGGTGACACTGCCGGTGAATCCTGCATAACCGATATTGACCCAGGCATGGCCGGTGTCCGGGCGGTTCACCATGACTACTGCATTCTCTTCCAGTCCGGCTCCGCGCAGATAATCGAGGATCCGGCCGTGATAGAGTTTGCCATCGCCGGTGGCCTTGCCGAGCAGGGCAAATCCGCTGCAATGAAACAATTCCGGGAAAAAGTTGGCGAGGCGGACTTCTTCTGTTTCCAGACCGGCGGCCCCGGCCATGGCATCCATTTCCGTGAGGTGCCGCGGATCGATGAATGGTCCGGTGCGCCGCACCGCTTCCTCGATCTCTCCAAAAAACCAGCGTCCCTTGTCAAAGGAACTCCCCACCCCGACTCCATACAAAATGCGGTCCACCACCCGGCGGATTTCCTTTTTGAGCAGGACCCCATGCTGGTGCCCCATTTCCTCAGGGGATCCTGACAAAAAAATCACCCGCGTGCCATCGTGATCCTCAAGGCGTCCCTTGCCCTCTGTGGCCACAAGCCAGCGTTCTCCCGTGGCGGGGGGCAGGGTGGGAATGCGGCTGCCCAGTGAGGCGAGGGTCACCCGGAGAAACTTTTCCAGATGGGCGGCGGCCACGGTTTCCGTCCGGTCATCGACCTTGGGGTTAGGCTGCCAGGTGGATGCCGGCAGTGGCGGCCCGGTCACCGCAGGGGAGAGATTGATGGTGAAACTGCGTTTTTGGTCTTCAAACCGGATGACTTGCGGCCATGAGCTGCCGTCCGCCACGGTGGCAGTCACCGTGGGCCGGGAGGCAGCCCACTCCAAAGCCGCCGCTGCCGGGGAAAGGGTCAGGGTGTAATCCGTGGTGCCAGCGGCGGCAGGAGTGGTGCTGACCTGCACAAATGCCGGCAGCAAGGCCAGTTGGGCGCGGTTCACGGGCAAACGAAGCAGATCCAGCCGGACGGGAGAAACGCTGTCAGGCCTCGTGCTGAATCGGGGCACCGCAGGATCGCCCTTGATCAGGAGGTTTTTGTCAGGAACATGAATCCACGAAAGTGGTCCGTCCTGACAAAGGGTCACGGTCCGTCCGGCCGCTTCCACGGTGAGTTTCAGGTTCCCGGGCGGCTCGAGGTGCAGTTCAAACCGGCTGCCTTTCAGCTTATCATCAAGGCCCCGCACCGCCACCAGTTCTCCCCGCCAGTGCAGGGACCGGCCCGCATGGTCCCCCGGCTGGAAAAAGGCGGCGGCCCGGCCAAGGACCGAGGCAACATCCTGCAGGGCGGCAGCCTCCTGGGAACGGGCCAGGCCGGTCCAAATTGTCAGGGTGGAGAGGAAAACTATGGGGAAACGCTTCATGACAGGAATAGGAATTACAGGATTCCGCCTCCCGAGCCAAGTGATTTTCCGCGGCGGAGGGAAAGCCTGGCTGACCGGGGCAGGTAGGCGGGAGGGAATCACGAGGCCCCGCCGGAAGGATGGACCGCCCGCCAGATTGCCTCACCGGTGGCCGGGGAGGCAAGGGTTTGCGGGGCGCTGCCGGGAAAGGCCCCGATGGCATCAAGGATGGCATGACGCACCGCCATCGCCAGCATCAGCGGAGGTTCTCCGACGGCCTTGGAGCCATGAACCGTGCCGGACTGCGCCGCGTGGGGCAGCAGGGCCACCCGGAAGTCCGGAGGAATATCCCCCATGGCCGGAATTTTGTAAGTGTCAGGGGAATGCGTCAGGAGCCGGCCCGAGGCATCCCAGACCAGCTGCTCCATGGTCAGCCAGCCCATGCCTTGAATAAAGCCGCCTTCAATCTGGCCCCGGTCCACGCCTTCATTCAGGGAATCTCCGGCATCATGCAGGATATCCACCCGACGCAGCCGGACCGCCCCGCTGAAACCGTCCACTTCCACCTCGGCCACTGCCGCTCCGCAGGCAAAGTAATAAAATGGCCGCCCTGTGCCGCGGGTGCGGTCCCAACCAATTTCCGGGGTGGCATAAAATCCGGACGCAGAGAGCGGCACCCTTGCCAGATAAGCCCGCATCACCACTTCCGCAAAAGCAACCTTCGCCGGTCCGGCCGAGATTTCATTGTGGGAAAATGTCAGGGGAATGGACGCGTCCCCCGGTTTCAACAGGTCCATGGCAATCGGGGCCAGCCGTTCCTTCAAGGTCACGCAGGCGGCCCTGACGGCGGCACCGTTCAGGTCCGTGCCGCAGGAAGCTGCGGTAGCGGAAGTATTCGGCACCTTGTCGGTGCGCGTCGGCATGATCCGGACCCGGTCAGGGGTCAGGCCCAGCTCCCGGCAGACGATGGTGCGGATTTTGGTGTGCAGACCCTGACCCATTTCGGTCCCGCCATGGTTGACCTGCACGCTGCCATCCTGATAGATCAAAACGAGGGCTCCGGCCTGGTTGAGATGGGACAGGGTAAAGGAGATGCCGAATTTCACCGGCGTCATGGCCAGTCCCCGTTTCTGGCGGGGATGGGCCGCGTTCCATGCGGCGAGCGTCACGCGCCGTTCTGTCAGGGCAGCATGCAGTTTGAGTTCCTGCCAGATCTGCGGCAACCGGTGGTCCCCGATGTCCTGTCCGTAGGGTGTGGTGTTAGAATCTCCGGTGCCGTGGTAAAGATTCCGCTCCCGCACCACTTCCGGCGGAAGACCGCAGTTGAGGGCCACCCGGTGGATGATCTCCTCCATGATCAGCATGCCCTGGGGGCCGCCAAACCCCCGGAAGGCGGTATTGCTGGAGAGATTGGTTTTGGCAACCCGGCCCGAAAATTCAACATGGGGAATGTGATAGGCATTGTCGTGGTGAAGCAGGGCCCGGTCGGTGATGGCGGTGGAGAGATCAAGCGCCCAGCCGCCGTCGGAAATCAATCCGGACCGCAGGGCGAGGAGGCGTCCGCCGGCATCGTAGCCAACTTCAAAATGGGCCGTAAAGGGATGGCGGTGTCCGGTCAATTGCATGTCCAGATCCCGGTGGAACCGGACCCGCACCGGCCGGCCGGTGGTGACGGCGGCGAGGGCCGCCAGCGCGGCCGGGGTATTGCCCTGGGTTTCCTTGCCGCCGAATCCGCCGCCCAGGCGCGGGCACTCCACGGTGATTTTGTGCCGGGGGATATGAAGCAGATGCGAAACCACGGCCTGGATCTCGCTGGGGTGCTGGGTGCTGGCGGTTAGGTGAAGGTTCCCGTCTTCGCCCGGAACCGCGCGGACCGCGTGCGTTTCCAGATAAAAGTGTTCCTGGCCCCCCGGATGGAAACTTCCGCGGAACCGGCAGGGTGCCGCGTTCAGGGCCGCCGTGACCTCACCCCGCCGGATCACCGCCGGTTCGGTGTGGAAACTCTGCCGGGCGACCGCTTCGGCAATGGTCAGGACCGCAGGCAGGGGTTCATACTCCACCACGACTGCGGCGGCCGCTGCGCGGCAGGCCGCTTCGGTGAGTCCCACCACCAGAGCGACCGGATGCCCATGAAAAAACACCTCCCTGTCAGCCAGCAGGATCTCATCCTGACGCACCGCTCCGACATCGTTCAGTACCGGGATGTCCTCCGCCAGCAGGACCGCCTCAATCCCGGGAAACTGCCTTGCCCTGGTGGCATCCCGTTTCAGAATACGGGCATGAGCATGGGGCGAGGTCACCAGCCACACCGTGAGTTCCCCCGGGGCCGGCGGGAAGTCGCTGGTATACTTGGCCTCGCCGCTGACATGTAGGTGGGCGCTTTCGTGTGGCTCCGGCACTGGGCAAAAAGGAGCCATGGGGGTCAGGGGAGCCGGGTCGGCCTGCCATGGCGGATCATGATAGAACTGCTGCAGCATCCCGGCGGTCAGGCCGCGCCGGTAGAATGCTGATCCCCTGACATCATCCAAGGGGGAGAATTCTCCGGCGGCCGCGGCGGCGGCTCCGTTGAGCGTTTCCTCCGACCACGGCCGTCCTGTCAGGTAGGCTTCGGCAGCGCGGGCCCGGCAGGGCATGGCGGCGACTCCCCCATAGGCCAGCCGGGCCCGGGTGATGATTCCGGAAGCATCGGTCTCGACCACAAAAGCCCCTGACACCGTGCTGATATCCATCTCCAGCCGGCGCGACACCTTGTAAAATTGCTCATAACGTTTGCCTGCAGGCGGGGCAGGGCAGGGGATCTCAATCTGTTGGATGATTTCGTCCGGCTGGAGCACGGTCTGCCGGTAGCCGGTGAAAAAGTCATCAATAGCAACCCTGCGGGATCCGGAAGCCCGGGCCAGCAGCAGGGTAGCTCGGAGGGCCAGCAGGACGGGAGCACTGTCTCCAATGGGCGAGGCCGTGGCGAGGTTTCCTCCCAGGGTGGCCCGGTTGCGGATGGGCCGGCTGCCGAAGAGCCATAACATTTTAGCCATGGCGGGGAAAACACCACCAAGGGCATCCTGAAGATTGGTCAGGGTCACGGCGGCCCCGATCTGCCATGAAGCTCCCGGAGCATTCAGGACATGGAGTTCCGGCACCGCATCGGTCGAAAGATAACCAGGGAAGGTGCGGAATTTTTTGGTGATATCCAAACCCAGTTCAGTGGAGCCGGCCACGAGGCACAGGCCGGGTTGGGCGGCCCGGAGCGCCAGCAGGGCGGCGAGCGTGTCAGGACGGTGGAGGGAGCTGGATTCCACAGGGCCCGGGAGTGACGGGGATTCTGTCAGGAGATGCCCTCCGGAGGCGTCCCCGGTCCGTTGCTGGAGGGCTTCGCAGGCGGCATCATGAATAGCGCGGTAGCCGGTGCAGCGGCAGAGATTGCCGGCGAGTTGTTCGGTCAGCTGGGCCTGGGTTTTCAGGTCCGGCCGGTGGTAGCCCTCGAAGAGGGAACAGATGAAACCTGGCGTGCAATAGCCGCATTGGGATCCGTGGTGGTTCACCATGCTTTGCTGCACTGGATGCAGTTGTCCGGAACACCCCACGCCCTCACTGGTGAGAAGAGTTCTCCCCTGCAGAGTCAACACGGGCACAAGGCAGGAATTGATGGACCGCCAGACAGTCTGTCCATGGGCATTGCGGTCCCGCAGGACGATGGCGCAGGCTCCGCAGTCTCCTTCCGCACAGCCTTCCTTGGCTCCTGTCAGGCCTTCGCGGCGGAGGAACTGGAGCAGCGTCAGGCCGGGTGCGGGCAAGGGACCGGTCCAGATCCGGTCATTCAAGGTGAGTTGAAATTCCATCGGATCAGTCAGGAGGGGATGCCAGATCCGCAGGCCGGTTGGGGGCCGGCTGGGGAAAATCAAGGGACAGGGGGCGACCGGATGCCCGGTGGAAAACGGTCAGGATTTCCGCAAAAATGCTGACCGCGATTTCCGCCGGATGGTCCGCCCCAAGGTCCAGACCCACCGGAGCCCTCAGGCCGGCGAAGGCGGCGGGTGGCAACCCGGTGGCTTGGAGTTCCTCCATGACGCGGCGCACCTTGCGTTCGCTTCCGATCATGCCCAGGTAGCCCATGCCCCGGTTGCGGAGGGCGGCGGCGAGGGCCTCGCGGTCGAGTTGATAGTTCCGGCTGAGGAGAACGAGGGCGTCGTCTTCCTGCCAGGTTTTTCCGGCAATCCAGACCGGAGCCGGAGGCTGGGAAAGGCAGTTGGCCGCAGGGAACCCGCAGAGTTCCTCCGGCCGGTCGTCGAGGACGGTGACCAGCCAGCCGCAGGAGGAGGCCAGTTGGGCGAGCGCCCGGGCGCAGTGCCCGGCTCCGGCCATGGTCAGGGCGGGGGGGGGGCAGGCGGGGCTCTATCAATACGGTGGCCGTCCCTCCGCAGACCGCGCCGAAGGAATCTGCGGCGCCTTCATGGAGGGGCCATGTTTTCAGCACCGGCAGGGCGTTGCGGGGCAGGGCCAGCGCTTCCGCCTTGACGAGGGCTTCAAACTGGCCGCCACCGATGGTTCCGGTGGTAGTTCCGTCAGCAAAAACCATCATCTGTCCTCCGGCCCGCCGGGGCACCGAACCGGTGGTGGCAGCAAGGGTAACCAGACAGTAGGGCCGCCGGTTCCGCCGCGCTGCCAGCATCTCATCCAATAGCGGTCCGGTCATAGGGGCGGTGATTCCCGAAAGTGACGGGGAATGCAAGGAATTTTGAAAGGGAAGCGGAAGGGGGACTTAAGAACCGATGAGATCAGCATCACTGGTGAAAGCGTAAAATGGGCCATCCTCGTTGCCTGAGAGCTTGCAATTACGCCGCTGGTCCCGATGATGCAGGCATGAAACGAGCAATTGGATTTTTCCTGCTGGCCCTGACTTTGGTGTCCGGTAGCCTGTGGGCGGCGGCGAAAAACAAAGGCCCCTTTATCGCGATCCATCCCGAAGGCGGGGAGGACGAGGGTCAACGCATGGTGCGGCCGGATGAAGTAGGAGGACAGACCCGGTGGTTCCGGATTTCCCCGGAAGTCAGCGGCCGCCATTTTGCCGGGTATGCGCCCTTTGCTTCAGAGGATGGATATACGTTTGGGGCAGCGCTTTATCTGAACGATGAAGGGACCCGTGCGGTTCAGGTAATGTGTTCCACCTTTCAGGGTAAATTAGGCCGGGTCATTGTGAATGGCCGGCCAGTGGATACCCTGCGCATCGACCGGCCGCCGACGGACCGGCGCATCATCATTTGGGGCGGTCTGACCAAGGAGGATTTTACCGCCTTCGATAAAAGCGGGAAGCTGAGGCGGATCGGAGAAGAACCCCGCCAGTAATCCAAGATCCCTAGCTGGAATGCCTTCCCCCCGGAGAACGCGGCGCTGGACCGCAGGCTGGCTGCTGTTGGTGCTGGCCGCCGTCTTTGTCTGGCTGGCGCGCCGGCCGGCTCCGCCCGTTTCCCCGGACGCGGTGGCCCAGGTCCCGCCAGTTCCGCTTAGGGTGGATCCTCCCGCAGACGATCCCCTGACAGAGGAGCAGGCTGATCTCGCGCTGGCCTTGCCCGCACAGGCGGCACCTAACTTGCCCGTTCTGCCCACGCCTCCATTGCCCCGCGGGCCATGGTTTGACCTGCCCACCGCCAACCGTTCCCTGCTGGGCCGGGAACTGGACCGGTTTTACATGTTTGTCGACCGCTATACTCCGGACGGCAAGATTGAAGTCTGGGAAGGTGGTGCCTATGGCTTTGTCAGGAATCCGCGCCAAACCGATCAGGGCACCGTCTATACCAAATTCCATGAAGGCATTGATATTGCCCCTGTCCTGCGCGACGACCGGGGAGAGCCCCTTGATGTGGTGAATGCAATTGCCGATGGCACCGTGGCCTATGCGACCCAATCACCCCGGGCCAGCAATTATGGTCACTACGTGGTGGTGCTCCATCCAATGGGAAGTGCCGGCATATTCTACAGCCTGTATGCCCATCTGAAAAGTATTGAGGTCACAGCCGGCATGTCCATCCGGCGGGGCGCTCCCCTTGGGCAGATGGGTTATACCGGTGCCGGAATCGACCGCCGCCGTGCTCATGTGCATTTGGAAGCAGGGCTTCTTCTCAGTGAGCGCTATGACCAGTATTCGGCCCTGGCAAGGGAAGCGGTCAATCCGCATGGCAACTTTCATGGATCCAACCTGATTGGCATGGACATCGCAGGATTTTTGGCCGCCCACCTCGCCAACCCGGCGGTGATGCCTGACCACTTTTTGCAACAGGAGGAAGTTTATTACAAGGTCACGGTGCCAAACCGTGGACGCGAATTGGAATTGGCCGGGCGGTATCCATGGTTGCGCCGGCCGGGATCAGCCGCCGCCTCGTGGGAAATCAGCTTTACCGGTCCTGGCGTTCCTGTGGCGGTTGCCCCTTCCCCGCAGATCGTGACCTTTGCCACGGTTACCTGGGTCAAACCTTTTCCCGGATATCATTCATGGAATACCCGCTCTATGCTAGGTGGTTCCGGCAACACCGCGACGCTTACCGCAGGAGGAAACCGTTTTCTTACCCTCGTGGCCGGGGATTTCTGACCAATAGAGCCTGGAATTTGACAGCACCAGAGCCGCCGGCGCAAAGAGGGATGGGCCAAATAACCTCTCCCAATTAGGGAAGAAACCATTTTACTTTGCGTTTCTGATAATTATAGTAAAAGTCTGTAGTAAAAGAGAGATTTCACCCCTTGTGGAATCCTTCCTCCCTTCCGTGAAAAAGATCCTTGTTGTTGAAGACCATAAAGACAGCTGCCTTTGGATTGCCGCCGTCCTGCGCCAATGTGGCTTTGAAGCCCTGGAAGCGGCAGATGGAGCGGTGGCGGTGCGGATGGCGCATCAGGAAATGCCGGATTTGATTTTGCTGGATCTGCACCTGCCGGCCGGCGGGGGAGAGTTTGTGATGGAAAGTTTGTCCCATCAGCCTGAGACCGCTGCGATTCCGATCATCATCATGACGGGAGATCCGGAAGTGGACCGGGCCATGATGAAGCTCAAGGGAGCCGTGGAAGTTTACTGCAAGCCTATGGACGTGCATGCTTTTCTGGCCACGATCCGGCGCACGCTTGAGACGGCGACGGCTCCCGTGCCCCGGGCTGCCGGATCTGCGCCGTCTGGACAACGGGACGATTTGTTGCCTGCCTGAAGCAGCCTGCCTGCGGGATCCGCCGGGTTCCGTTGCCACCGCCTCTGCTGGATGGGCGGCCCGTGCCGGAGCACCGCCGGCCGCCTTTGCTGCCTAACGGTTATCGATGGAGCCTGGTGCCGCCACTGCCGTGGCGGCAACGGCCGGTTTGACCGTCACCCCGGCTCCCCACGCCTGCCATACGACCTCCTGGCCGCAAACGAGAGCTACGGACCGCATGGCTTCGCCCAGGGGAATTTGCCGCAGGTCCAGCGTGACGGGGGTGTCCGGCATCGGTTCACGCACTACGATGAGGGGGGCACCCGGGCCGGCCAGGTGGCGCAGCCGGGCCCAGGCTTCGGCAGGCTGCAGGCGATCCATTTTCAGCCGGGGAAGGATGGTAGCGGCAGCGCGGGTCTTCATCCGCTGAAGTGCGGCTTGCTGGGGGGGATCCGGCCGGCCGGCGGCATCACCCGGCAAGGTGACGGAAAAGCCGCCGGCATGCCAGGCAATGCGGACGCCGCCGGCAAATCCGACCGCTTCCACAAAGTCCAGCATCGGAAGATCGGGAACCACAAGGCTGACCGGCCGGTCCAGCACTTCCGGAGGCAGTTGGGTGATCAGGGCCACGTTTCCGGCGGCTCCGGCTCCCCCGGCTTTTTCCAGTTCGCGGCGGATCACTTCCAAGGCATCAGCCAGCGTCACCCCCGTCAGGAGCACCTGGCGCATCTGGATTTTTTCCGCCAATTTCCGGGAATTCGGGCGGGCTTCCCATTGGGCTTCCGCATGCCGGATCTGAGCCATATAAATTTTGGCCAGATCAAAGTCCGGTTTGGCGCGGAGCACTTTGGCAAAGGCGGCTTTGGCCTTCAGGTGGTCGCCCCGGTGAAACGCCTGGCGGCCCGCTTCGTAGACTTTGGTCAGGTCTTCCTGCCCGGATTCGGCCCCGGCCGTTCCTGCGAAGATCAGCACCGGCCCCAGCAGAGCCGCCATCAAGGTAAGGGAGGTGGATTTCATAACCGGACGGCGGAATTTTCCGCGCAGGGAAATCCTGCCAAATCCCCCCATGGGAGCGCAAGTCAATTCCGGAAGGATTTCCCGGATTTGTTATAAACTAACATTAATCCGGAATGGCCGGACCCTTATCTGGCTGCCGAGTAACCGGTTGGAATGAGGACCGCTGATTTGACGCCATCAGGAATGGTCAGGGAGCCGCCGGCCGCCTGCTCGGAGGCCGCCTTGGCGGCGGTCCACACGGGATCCTTGCGGAAGGCGTCGAACGAAGCGGCCATGGCTTCCCTGGAATCATGGATCAGCAGATAGATCAGGGTGTCCTCAGCACCGGGTTCTCCGGCGGATGGGGTCCAATATCCAAAATGTTTCATGCCATGTTTGGAGAACAGACTGACGGTATGGTCCCGGAACCGGCTCAGCAGCCGGGGGAGGTGGCCCTGGCCGCAGGTGTAGGTGCGCAGTTCATAAATCCGGCTGGGATTGGCCCCGCTGACGGCATCGGTTCTGGAAAAATCGGTGGCGGTGAGAAAACGGCTTTCGATTTTGTCGACCAGCTTGCCGTCGGCTTCGGACAATTTGTGGGCTTCCTGCCATGCGGGATCCGCCCCAAAGGCTTTGAAAGAGGCATCGCGTGCCGTGCGGTCCGGAAACGACAGGAGGTAGATCAGTTTCCGGTCGGGAT
Source organism: Verrucomicrobiales bacterium (assembly GCA_038210825.1). Taxonomy (GTDB): domain Bacteria; phylum Verrucomicrobiota; class Verrucomicrobiia; order Verrucomicrobiales; family V1-33; genus CAIZWU01. Next base: position 55,097 of record JBBQWG010000030.1, on the reverse strand, counting down.
TTTCGGCGGGAACCCAATACCCCACATTGGTCATGCCATGTTTGGCGAAAAGGGCCACGGTGTGGTTGCGGAAGCGTTGCTGCAGGGCATCCAGCTTGCCGGGAGCAGCCGTGTAGGTCCGCAGTTCATAACAGCGTTGATCCGCCGCCTGCAGGGAAGCCGCCAGGCTGGCCATTGCGGAAAGGATTGTCAGAAAAAAAACGGTTCGGCGCTTCATAGGCCCGCAGTCTGTGCCAGATGTCCGGGGAATTGACCAGCACAATTCCATGGCATCGCGCCCGCTCCATCGGCCCGCCGCATTCTGTCCCGTCAGGGGATCAGGGCGGGGGGCAGCCAGGGACGGAATTCCGGCGGCAGGGGAGCTTCGATGCAGAGGCGGACTCCGCTCACCGGGTGCGTTACGGCCAGCTTCCAGGCATGCAGCATGAGACGGGGGGCCTGCGATTGTTTGGTTTTGCGCGCATACGTGGGGTCTCCCAGCAGAGGATGGCCGAGGTGTTTCAGGTGGACCCTGATCTGGTGCGTGCGGCCGGTGTGCAGGGTGCATTGCACGAGGGCATCACCTGTTAGAATATGCAACACTTCGTAATCGGTGTGAGCCCATTTGCCGGCGGGGGCGGGGAGGACCGCCATCTTCAGGCGGTCGTGCGGGTCGCGGCCGAGATGGGTTTGGATGGATCCCGCAGGCGGCCGGGGCGTGCCGTGGGTGACGGCAAGATAGATTTTATCCACTTCGCGGCCGGCGAACTGGGCGCTGAGGTGCTGGTGGGCGCTATCATTCCTCGCGACCACGAGGCAGCCGCTGGTTTCCTTGTCGAGCCGGTGCACAATGCCGGGCCGGGCCACTCCTCCAATGCTGCTCAGCGCCCCATAGCGGTGGAGCAGGGCATTGACCACCGTGCCGTCCTCATTGCCATGCGCGGGATGCACCACCATCCCGCTAACCTTGTCCAGAATGGCCAGATGTTCGTCCTCATAAAGAACCGTCAAAGGAAGGTCCTGGGCCTGGGCCTCCGCAGGTTTGTCAGGGGGGATTTCCAGCGCGATAACATCCCCGGTGCTGGTTTCCTGACTGGGCTTGAAGGGTCGTCCGTTCAGGGTGGCGGCTCCTTCCTTGATCAATGACTGGAGCCGGGCACGCGACAGTTCCGGCCGGCACGCGCAAAGGAAGCGGTCGAGCCGCTGGCCAGCCTGTTCGGGCGCTACAATAAAAGTCTCGGGCATGCGGGCTCAAGAAAGGCCGGGCACCACAATCATCCTGTCAGCCGTTTGTGGGCATGGGGCGTGTGCGGGTCAGGCCGGCGCGCGCTGCGGCACGGCAATGCCGCCCCGCCGTCACCGGGTCAGGGCGACGTTCCTCATTTGAACGGTCATGGGGGGACCGGCATGCAGTTGCAGCCCGAGCAGGCCCGACTTGGCTCCTTCCTTGGTTTCGTCCTTCACATCGACGGCCAACTTGCCATTGATGAAATGCTGGAGGTGGCCGCCCTTGGCGGTGATTTTGTAATCATTCCAGTCCCCGGCCTTGATGGCGGCCTGGATGTCCTCCGATTTGCCGGTTTCCCCTGTGACGGTGATAGTGGGCTTTTTGGGGTCCGCGCTGGAAGTGAGGGTGACCTGTTGCCCGCGTTGGGCGAGGATGCCGCGGCCCCTTTCCTCATAAAGAATGCCGGAGTAAGTGGTGCCGGTTTCAAAGTCCGCCTGATATCCACTCATCACAAAGTTGGCAGGATCCACCAGTTTGCTGCGGTATTGCATTCCGCTGTTGCCGGTCTTTTTGTCATCGTCGCCGGTGATGCGGTATTGGAACGTCAGTTCAAAATCGGCCACCTCGCCCCCCTTCCAGACCAGGAAGGTATTCCCCTTGACCGGATTTTCCGGAGTCGTCTGGCCGGTGATGGCACCGTCTTTGACACTCCAGAACGGCCCGCCTTCCCAGCCGCTGAGGTCCTTGCCATTGAAAAGTTGGATGGTTTCGCCTGCCTGGAGCAGGGAGACGGAGGCCAGCAGAAGGGAAAGAGAAAGCAATTTCATGATGAGGCCACAGGATTACAGGGTCGCCCCCCGCCTTGTAAACAACGATCTTGCAACCCAAACGGGCCCGCCCGCAGCCCTGCCGGGCCACCCATGCATGATTCCGCAGCGGCAGCCAGCCCGCAAAGGCAGGGAAGCCAGCCATGGCGGGCTGCCCGGACCCTAACCAAGCATTTTGTCACGTTCCAGTTTCAGCCCCATTTTGCGGTAAAGCGTCGCAATGGACACCCCAAGCATGGAAGCCGTTTTCTCGCGCGAACCTTCGTTATATTTGAGAGTCTCGCGGATAAAGAGGCGTTCCTGTTTTTTGATGAAGTCGTTGAGCTTGGTGCCAATGGGCAGCGTGTGCTTCATCTTCTGGTTCTCGTCGTCCGTAATCTCCACCTTCTGGGTGATTTTGGGGGGAAGATCGACTGGGCGGATCCGTTTGTCGTCCGCAAAGGAACAGGCCCGCTCAATGGCATTCTGAAGTTCGCCCACGTTGCCCGGCCAGTTGTAGTCATGGAGGAGGCGGGCCGCATACTTGTCCACTTCCTTGAGGGAGGAAGCCGTGAGGCGGCTGTAGTTGGAGAGGAAGTGATCCACCAGCGGAGGGATGTCCTCGCGGCGGCTGCGCAGCGGCGGGATGACCATCGGGATCACGGAAATCCGGTAATACAGGTCCTCACGGAATTTGCCCTCGCGGACCAGTTGCTCCAAAGGCACGCTGGAGGTGGAGATGAAGCGGAAATTGAGCTGCCGGGGCAGGGTGCCATTCATGCGGCGGCTGTTGATGTCCTCCAAAAAGGAATCCAGCACACTCTGCAGACGCAGGGGGAGCATGTTGATTTCTTCAAGAACCACGGCACCGCCTTCGGCCCGTTGGAAAATCGTCGGGGCCCCGGCGCTGCCGCCGAACAGTTCCTGCTCCAACAAGTCCTCGGGCAACGAGGAGCAGTGCAGCACCTTGAAGGGGGCATCGTGACGGCGGCTGTTGTTGTGCAGGGTGCGCGCCACCATCTGTTTGCCGGAGCCAAACTCCCCTTCCAACAACACCGGACTGTCCTTGTCCGCAATCTTCTGCACCAGCTTCAGAATATCCTTCATCTGGGGACTTTCCCCGATGAAGTGGGTGGCTGGAGATAACCGCATGGAAACCTCGGCCTTCATGGCAGCAGGCACCGGGTTGTCTTTCAGCATCGCCCGGTTGATGATGCGCTGCAGGTCGTCCAATTCAAATGGCTTGGTCAGGTAATCAAACGCCCCGAGCTTCATCGCTTCCACCGCAGTCTCCACGCTGCCATAGCCAGTGACCATCACGACCTGGGTGAGGGGGTGCCTCTGCCGGCATTCCTGAATGATCTGCAGTCCATTCATGTCGGGAATGCGCAGATCTACGATCAAAAGCTCAGGTTTGATCCGCTCCAGCCCCGCCATGCCTTCCCGGCCCGTCTGAAACAGCGCCACTTCATGACCCATCCGACGGCTGACTTGACCGATTAGTTCCAGAATAGGGGCTTCATCATCAATGATTACAATTTTTGCCATGATCGTGGTGGTTTTAGGTCGGTGGAAGAAAAATCGCGTGTCAAATCTGCGGGTGAGACTGATATTTTGGATAAACTAAACACCATTGTCGGATTTGGCGAGGAATATTTCGCATGATCGAGAATTTTTGGCGTCATTCGACCCTTTTTTATAAATTCCGTGAATGCTTGCACTTGAAATAATTGCGAATTCCAGAATTTCCATGCAGATCCTCAGTCAGGAGATCCGCGGTCTATCGGAAACGAGAAACTCCGGAGTTTCCTCTCTGGGGCCTCATGGAATCAATGGTTGCGCAGCTGGGAGCCTTCCGGTTTAATCGCTCCCATTAACAAATGGAAGAACGAGTGCTGATCCGGAATGTGAAGGTGGTCTCTCCCGGCGCGGAATCCACCGTGCGTGACGTGTTGATGACAAACGGGAGGTGGAGTTTTCCCGCTACGCCACCGGGCGAGGTGAAAGTCATTGACGGCACCGGCAGGATCCTTTTGCCAGGGTTGTATGACCTGCACGCCCACTTGCGGGAACCGGGCCGCGAGGACAGTGAAACCATGGCTACCGGATGTGAAGCCGCGCTGGCCGGAGGCTTTACCGGACTAACCGCAATGCCCGACACCTCCCCACCCGTGGACAACGGAGGTATGGTCCACAGTCTCCGGGAAATCGCCCAGCGCACCGCCCGCTTTCCCGTCGAAGTCGCCGGCTGCATCACCAAAGGCCGCCTCGGCCAGGAACTTGCCGAGATTGGAGAAATGCAGTCGCGCGGGGCCGTAATGATCACCGACGATCCCGATCCCGTGGTCAATCCGCAAGTGTTGCGCCGCGCCCTGCAATACGCCCGAGGTCTCGACGTCCTCGTGGCCACCACCTGCGATGTCCGCGAACTGTCCGGGGCCGGAGCCATGCATGATGGGCCGGTATCCTACCGCCTTGGCTTGCCCGGCCTGCATCCCTGTGCCGAGGAAATCGGAATCGCCCGCGACATCCGCCTCGCCCAAAGCTGCGGCAGCCGGATTCACATCCGGGGCATCAGCACCGCCCGGAGTATCGAGACCATCCGCCGCTATAAAAGCGAGGGCGTAGCCGTGACGGCCGAGGTCTTTCCCCACCATCTGCTCTTCACGGATGAAGCCGTGGGCGATTATGATACAGCCTTCAAAGTCAAACCGCCCCTGCGGCCCGAATCGGACCGCGAGGCGCTGCTCCAGGCGCTGCGCGAGGGTGTGATTGATGTGCTGGCCACCGACCACACCCCGCACACCTGGTTTGAAAAAACCCGCGACTTTGGTTCGGCTCCGTTTGGGATGACGGGCCTTGCCACTGCACTGTCCGCCCTGCATCACTATCTGATCTCCCGCGAACTCCTGTCCTGGGAGATTCTGGTCCAGCGCTTCTCCACCGCCCCCCGCCGCCTGCTCGGCCTTGAAGCGCCGGTGATTGCCGACGGCAGTGCGGTGAATGCGGTGCTGTTTGATCCGGCGGCCCCGGTCACCTTCACTCCGGAAGCCCTCAAATCACCCGCCCGCAACACCCCTTTTCTCGACCAGACCTTGACCGGCAAAGTCGTCTGGGTCGCCCTCGGGGAGCGTGTCCTCGTGGACCATCTGGCCTGACCGGAACCGCCGCACCCCTCTGCCGTCCTGCCCGGTCTGGCCACAATCATCATGGCCTTCGTGACCTTCTGTTCCATTCCTCCCCATCCCCATGCGCTATACCGAAAAACTAGCCAACCGCATCGCCGCCATTGGCAGCAATCTCTGCATCGGCCTTGATCCCCGGCCTGACCTTATCCAGGGCAGCGTGCGCGATTACCTCCTCCGCACCGTGGAGGAAACCGCTCCGTATGCGGCCTGCTTCAAGCCTAACATCGCTTACTTCGAAGCCACCGGTTCCGCGGGCATCGCCCTCTTTGAGGAAATCCGCGCCGCCATTCCTGACGAAATTCCCGTCCTGCTCGATGCCAAACGCTCTGACATCGGCGAGACCCAGAAGTATTACGCCAAGGCCTTTTTCGACACGTGGAATGTCGATGCCGTGACCCTGAATCCCTTTCTTGGATTTGATTCCATCGAGCCTTTTCTCGATTATGCCGGCCGCGGTCTCTATCTGTTGGCGGTCACCTCCAATCCTGGAGCCGCCGACATCGAAATGCAGCGTCTCGCGGATGGCCGGCAGGTCTTTGAGCTGGTCCAGGACCTTGCCCGCCGTGCCGCCGGCCGCCCGGCCGACGTCGGATTTGTGCTGGGCCTGACCAATGCCGCCTCGGAGGTCCTCTCCAAAATTGATGACCTCCCGTTGCTGGTTCCCGGCCTCGGCGCCCAGGGTGGCGATGTCCAGGCCCTCGCGGCCAGCCACCGTCAGGCCCCCCTCCTCATCAACGTCTCCCGCGGCATCCTCTATCCCCCCGCCGGCCAGACCCCCGCCACCGCCGCCGCCGCCTACGCCGCCCAAATCCGCCAAGCCCTGCCAGGGAAGAGCCCAGTTCTCTGATTTCCCGTCCTCATGACGACTGGATTGCCCCCCGGGATAGCTGAGGGACAGTGCATCATGGCCAATTTACGGCCTGGTTAGTCAGGTAAAGCTTGATGGTTATGGGGTATCCTCTATGGTCGCCGTGCTGTCCGGCCCCACTCCTGTCCGGCCACCGCACCTTTCATACATGGACCAAGCCCAACTTAACTGGATCACCAACTTCATTTGGGGCATCGCCGACGACACTTTGCGCGATGTCTTTGTCCGGGGCAAATACCGGGATGTCATCCTGCCCATGACGGTCCTGCGCCGCTTGGATGCGGTGCTGGAGCCCACCAAAGCAGCCGTCATGGAAATGAAGGCCGCCCTCGACCGGGAGAAAATCACCAACCAGGACGACGCACTGCGCTCCGCCTCCGGCCAGGCCTTCTACAACACGTCCCCTTTCCTCCTGCGCGACCTCAAATCCCGCAAAACCCGGCAGACCCTGAAGGACGACTTCTTGGCCTACCTCGACGGCTTTTCGCCGAATGTGCAGGACATTCTGAAAAACTTCGAGTTCCGTAATCAGATCCCCCGGCTTTCCGACTCCGACGGATTGGGGCAGCTCATCGAGAAGTTCCTCGACAAGGACATCAATCTCAGTCCCCGGCCCATGGGCGAAATGCCCGGCCTCGACAATCACTCCATGGGCACTGTTTTCGAGGAACTCGTGCGCCGTTTCAATGAGGAGAACAACGAAGAGGCCGGGGAGCACTGGACGCCGCGCGATGCCGTGAAGCTGATGGCCTATCTCATCTTCGTTCCCATCGCCGACCGGATCGAGTCGGCTACCTATCTTCTTTATGACGGCACGATCGGCACCGGCGGTATGGTGACCGTCGGCGAAGAGACGCTGAAGGAAATCGCACTGGATCACGGCAAACAGGTCGCCACCCATCTTTATGGCCAGGAGATCAACGCCGAGACCTACGCCATCTGCAAAGCCGACATGCTGCTCAAAGGCGACGGCGACGCGGCGGACAATATCGTAGGCGGCCCGGCCTTCTCCACTCTGTCGAACGATGCCTTCCGCTCCCACACTTTCGACTTCATGTTGTCGAATCCGCCCTACGGCAAGAGCTGGAAGAGCGACATGGAGCGGATGGGGGGCAAAAAAGACATCAAGGACCCACGTTTCCTGATCGAGCACGCCGGCGACCCCGAATACTCCCTCATCACCCGCAGCAGCGATGGCCAGATGCTCTTTCTGGCCAACATGCTCAGCAAGATGAAGCACGACACCCCGCTCGGCAGCCGCATCGCCGAGGTGCACAACGGCTCCTCCCTCTTCACCGGCGATGCCGGGCAGGGCGAGAGCAACATCCGACGCTGGATCATCGAAAACGACTGGCTGGAGGCCATCGTCGCCCTGCCGCTGAACATGTTTTACAACACTGGCATCGCCACCTACATCTGGGTGCTCACCAACCGAAAGCCCGTGCCGCGCCAGGGCAAGGTCCAACTCATCGACGCCACCTCCTGGTTCCGCCCGCTGCGGAAGAACATGGGCAAAAAGAACTGCGAACTCGCCCCCGAGGACATCCGGCGCATCTGCGATGCCTTCCTGAAGTTCGAGGAGACGCCGCAGTCGAAGATCTTCCCCAATGCCGCCTTCGGTTATTGGAAAGTCAAGGTCGAGCGTCCGCTCCGCCTCCATAGCCAGTTCACCCGCGCCCGCATCGAGACCCTGCGCTACGCCAGCGGAGATGAGGACATCCGCGCCGCCCTTTACGCCGAACTCGGCCAAGCGCTATTCACCGATCCCGCCTCTGTCCGCCCTCAATTGGAAAAGCTGGTGAATGACTGGGACAAGGCCGATAGCGAAGGCGAGGAGGACGAGGAAGGTGAATCGGATGCCCCAAAAAAGAGCCTGTCCGACAAAAAGAAAAAGAAGCTCCTAACCGAAGGCTCCTGGAGGAGGGATGCCCACCTGCTCCATCTCGCCCACCAACTCCGCCAGACCTTGGGCGAAGACGTCTTTGAGGACCACAATGTCTTTCTGGCAAAGGTCGAAGGCGCCCTCAAAAAACTAAAACTCAAACCGGTCCCTTCCGACCTGAAGCTCATCATCAGCGCCGTTAGTTGGCGGGAGGAAGCCGCTCCGCCCGTCATCAAAAAAGCCCACAAGCCCGGCAAGCTCCTACCCGATCCCCTGCATGGGCGCTACGAGTCCAAAATCGACGGCAAGACCTGCGTGGTCGAATACGAGCCCGACAGCGAACTCCGCGACTACGAGCAAATCCCGCTGCTGGAGGAGGGCGGCATCGAAGCCTTCATCCGCCGCGAGGTCCAGCCTTACACGCCCGACGCCTGGCTGGTCGCGTCCGACACCAAAATCGGCTACGAAGTCAGCTTCACCCGCCACTTTTACCAACCGCCCCAGCTCCGGACCCTTGCGGAAATCAGCGCGGACATCCTTGCCCTGGAAAAGGAAACCGATGGTCTGCTTCACGAAATCACTAAAGGAACTTTGGCATGAGCCCACTGGAGCTTTTGAGGCAACTCAACGAACTGGATGAACGGCCCCGCATTGAGGCCAAATCAGGTTCGGACATGGGTAAATCCATTCTGGAAACCGTCTGTGCTTTCGCCAATGAACCCGGCATGAGCGGGGGGTGGTTGTTGCTCGGGGTGGCTCCTGACGAGCAGGCTTTCTGGCCGCAGTATGAGGTCATCGGTGTGCCGAACCTCGACAAACTTCAGGCTGACCTAACGACTCAGTGTGCCAATACCTTCAACGTTCCGATCCGCCCCCGGATGGAGGTTGCGGAAATCCAGGGAAAGCGGGTGCTCTCGGTTTTCATCCCGGAGGCACCCACCGCTTCAAAACCCGTTTTTTTCACCGCCACCGGGCTTCCCAAAGGGGCCTACCGCCGGATCGGTTCCTCCGATGTCCGCTGCACTGCCGAAGACCTGGCCGTTTTCTATGGAGACAGACCGGCACAATCCCTGGATGCCACCGTTCTGCCTGACGGGGAAATGCAGGAAATCGATCCGGCGGGAGTGGCCGAGTATCGGCGGCTCCGCCGGGATATCAGCCCTGGAGCCGAAGAACTCACGTGGGAAGACACCGATCTGCTCCGGGCTCTGCGGTGCGCCGATGCCGATGCCCATGGGGTGATGCGTCCTACGGTTTCCGGCATCCTGCTCTTCGGCACGGCGCTGGCCTTGCGCCGCCACTTCCCCATGGTCCGCGTGGACTACATCCGTGTCCCCGGCCGGCAGTGGGTGGAGGATCCCCATCGCCGATTTGAAACCATCGAACTGCGCGCTCCCCTCATCCGCCTCGTCGGCCGGGCCATCAATGCCATCCTCGACGACCTGCCCAAGGCCTTTTCCCTGCCGGAAAATGCCATCCGCCGCGAGGATCTGCCGCTCATTCCCACCCGCGTCCTGCGCGAGGCTGTGGTGAATGCCGTGATGCACCGCTCCTACCGCATTCACAGCCCGGCGCAGATCATCCGATACGCCAACCGGCTCGAAATCCGCAATCCCGGCTACTCCCTCGTCGCGGAGGAACGCTGGGGCGATCCCGGCTCGGTGACCCGGAATCCCCACCTCGCCACCGTGCTGCATGAAGTAAACTTTGCCGAAACCAAGGGCTCCGGCATCCGCGTCATGCGGCAGCTCATGCGCGATGGGAACCTCACCCCGCCCACCTTCGAATCCGACCGGCAAAAGGACCTTTTTGTCGCCACCTTCCTCTTCCACCACTTCCTCGGTCCGGACGATTGGCTTTGGCTGCGCTCCCTGGGTCTTGAAGGTCTCTCCGACGAAGACGCCCGCGCGCTGGTCTTTGTGCGGGAAACCCTCTCCATCGACAACGCCGCCTACCGCGACCTCAACCAAGTGGACGTGCTCAATGCCAGCCAGCACCTCCGCCGATTCCGCGATCAGGGCCTGCTGGAGCAGCGGGGAAAAGGCTCCGCCACCTACTACGTCCCCACCCAGCGGTTTCTGGAAACTTTGGCCGGAGCCAAACCGGCTTCCGCTTCGGGAGACCCCGCAGGCCAAACGATACAGCCTGAGGCGGGAGCTATACCGGATTCCGGCGATGCCATACCGGATAGCCACGGTCCAGGCGTGAAATCCAGTAAGCTGGAGCCGAAATCCAGTAAGCCGGGCACCCCAGCCTTACTGGTTTCCGACCTCTCCCCGGAGCTACAGGCTCAAATGGACCAGCTCGGCAAAAAGCCCAATGCCGCTACCCTCCGGGCCCTGATTCTCGATCTTTGCGCGTGGCAGCCATTTTCGGCCTCGGACATCGCCCGCCTCCTTGGCCGCACCCGGGACCACCTGCTCAATGAACACATCCGGCCCCTCGTCAGTTCCGGCGACTTGATACCCACTCTCCCAGACCAGCCAAAGCACCCCCGACAGGCCTACCGCACCGCTCAGCCAAAGGAGGAACAGCCATGATTGAGGGACTCAAGCCGTATGCGGGGGCCGCAAAACCAGCGCCCATGACCCGCACCAGTGTGATCAATATCCCGTGGCTCACGGCGATCCCGGAACATTGGAAGGTGGTTCGTGCAAAAGGCCTCTTCAGTGCGCGCACCGAACGGGCCCGGCCGGATGATGAGCAGTTATCCGCGACTCAGGCGTATGGCGTCATCCCACAAAAGGAGTTCGAGCGGCGTGTGGGTAGGAAGGTCGTTCAAATCACGCAGCATTTGGATAAACGGGCGCATGTCGAACCGGACGACTTTGTCATCAGCATGAGAAGTTTTCAGGGCGGACTGGAACGGGCATGGGCCCGGGGCTGCATTCGTTCGTCCTATGTGGTGCTTAAGCCATCGCCAGAAACGCAGGTGGGATACTTCGCCCATCTGTTCAAGTCCCGCGACTATATTCAAGCCCTGCAAGCCACCGGGAACTTCATCCGCGACGGGCAGGACCTCAACTTTAACAATTTCTCCCTCGTTGACCTGCCCTTGCCGCCGCCTGACGAACAAGCCGACATCGCCAGGTGTCTGGACCACGCGAACCGGAAAATCGACGGCTTCATCCGCGCCAAGCGGAAGCTGATTGGGCTGCTGAACGAACAGAAGCAGGCCATCATCCACCGCGCCGTCACCCGCGGCCTCCACCCCGACGTCCCCCTCAAGCCCTCCGGCATCCCCTGGCTCGGCGACATCCCGCACCTGTGGGAGGCGAGGCAGGTGAGACGCGCTGCGGCATTTGTCACGTCAGGTTCGCGTGGCTGGGCCAACTTTTATAGCGACGATGGATTGGTCTTTATCCAGAGCGGGAATCTTGGCAGGAACATGGCCCTGAATTTTTCCTACACACAGCATGTCCGACCTCCTTCCGGAGCCGAAGGTGAACGCACGCGAGTTCATCGGGACGACCTCTTGATATGCATCACGGGTGCCTTGACGGGAAATGTTGTTCACGTGGATCAAGAGCTGCCTGGTCCGTCCTTCGTGAATCAGCATGTAGCCTTGGTTCGCGTAAGAAAGGCCACTGTGCGGCCAAGGTTTCTAGCTTTTGCGCTTCGTTCGGAGATCGGGCAAGGCCAGTTCAAGACCAGTGAATATGGCGGGACAAAGCAGGGCCTGGGTCTTGGCGACGTGAAGGACGTGTTTTTCCCGCTACCGAGCCTTTCCGAGCAGGATGCCATCATCGAGCATATCGATTCTTCGATGGCTGTTTTTACCACCGCCATCACCCGCACCGAGCGGGAAATCGCGCTGATGCAGGAATACCGGACGCGCCTGACTGCCGACGTGGTGACGGGCAAGCTGGACGTGCGCGAAGCCGCCGCCAGGCTGCCGGATGTAATTGATGGTTCTGCTGAACCCATCTCCGAAGAAGAACTTCTGGAGGAGTCTGAAGTGACGGAGGAGGAATCATGAGTTGGTGGCTTCAACTGGATCACACCCGAGGCAGCCAACCCCGATGTGCCTCGATCATGGAAGGCGTGCGAATGGAAGTGGCCCAGCGGCTGACCGGGTTGGTGAATTCTCCGGCGGTAGAGGTGCGGCCGGATTGCCAATGGATGCCGACCGGTCTGCCGGTGCAAAAGGCGGATGGATCCTGGGATAAAACACCTGCTAAAGAAGTGACCTTGGACAATCCCAACCCGCTGCTCAGTGCGGAAGAGTCGCAGATGCTGAAACAATGGTGGCTCTGCCATCCCTCCACGAATTCCAACACCCCTAACTGGGACATCGCCAGCACCTGCATGGTGGATGGACGGAAGGGTTTGCTGCTGGTCGAAGCCAAAGCGCACGTAAACGAATTGAAGGAGGCGGAAGCGGGCAAGAAGCTGGATGCGTCAGCCCGAAGCTTTGAAAATCACCTCCGGATCGGCCACAACATCGCCCAAGCCTCGGCTGGCCTGCAACGCGACACCAAACTGCGATGGGCGATTTCCCGGGACCTCTGTTACCAGATGTCCAACCGTTTCGCGATGGCTAACAAGCTGACGGAAATGGGTTACGCGGTGGTGCTGGTGTATCTGGGTTTTCTAAAGGCCGATGAAATGGCCGACCGGGGAAACCTCTTCACCAACGCCTCCTCATGGAAGGATGCGGTGGAACAGCACAGTCGGATTCTGTTTCCCAGGCGGATCTGGGAACAACCATGGATCCTCAATCACCTCCCATTCCTGCCGCTGATCCGCTCCATGGAGTGGCGCTATCAACCGGAAGGAGTTATGTCCTCCCTGACACCCGCCGAGAAAGCAAAAAACCAAGGGGGTTCCAAAAGAGAACTTCCCGAAATGGGAACTTAGTAATTGACATTCCATCCGGGAAGAACAGGATATGCACGTCGTCTCACTTAAAAAGCTCCGGGATTTTTGGCTGGGACACGCAGCATCGGAACAGGCGTTGCGGGCGTGGTATCGCGAGGCCTGCCAAGCCTCGTGGAAATCCTTTGCCGAAATCAAAGCACAGCACCGCAGTGCCGATTGCCTGCCGGGGAACCGGGTGGTGTTCGACATCAAAGGCAATCAATACCGACTCATCGTAAAAATCCACTACAACACCGGGCGACTCTTCATCCGCTTCGTGGGTACCCACGCCGAATACAGTAAAATCAACGCGGAGACCATCTAATGAAACCCAAGCTCATCAAAACGGAGGCCGAAAATGAGGCCGCCCTGGCGAGGCTCGAAGAAATCTTCGAGGCCGAGCCCGGCACGCCCGAGGGGGATGAAGCAGAGCTTCTAACCGCCCTGATCGAGCTGTTTGAGCGGAAGGCTTATCCTATGGACCTGCCGAATCCCATTGAAGCGATCAAATTCCGCATGGAGCAGGCGGGGATAAAGGCAAAGGATCTGGTTCCTTACATTGGTAGTGCCTCCAAGGTCTCGGAAGTGCTGGCTGGAAAGAGGCCGCTAAGCCTGGCGATGATCCGCAAGCTGGTAAACGAATTGGGTATCCCGGCGGAAGTGCTGCTGCAGGAGGCGGGAGCCAACCTGCCATCGGACGCGGCCCTCCAGCAGGGAAAACATTTCCCTGTGGCCGAGATGGTGAAACGGGGATGGTTCGCCCACTTCCAAGGCACGGTGGCGGAAGCGAAGAGCCAGTTGGAAGACTTGTTGATCACCTTCACGGACAAGCTCGGGCCGAAGGCGCTGGTCCCTGCGCTGAACCGGCAGCACGTGCGAAACGGGGGGAATCATGATGAACATGCCCTGAACGCCTGGCGGATCCGGGTGGCGACACTGGCCATGCGGGAATCCCTGCCGGATTACGCGCCGGGGACTGTGACAGCTGATTTTCTCCGGGAGCTGGCGAAGCTGAGCTATCTGGCGACCGGTCCGCAACTGGCCAAGGAATTCCTGAATAAGAGCGGTATCCACGTCGTTTTCGAACGGCACCTGCCGAAAACCCATCTGGATGGCGCGGCCCTGAAACTGCCTGACGGCTCTCCGGTGGTAGCTCTGACACTACGCCATGACCGGCTGGATAATTTCTGGTTCACCTTGTTCCACGAATTGGCCCATGTGGCCCTGCACTTGGACCAGGATGGAGTGGACGCCTTTTTCGATGACCTGACGGAAGACGGTCGGAAGGACAAGTGCGAGAACGAGGCGGATCAGTTCGCCTCCGAAGCCCTGATACCGGAAGTCGAATGGAAAGCAGCGAAGCTTACCCAAAAATCCCCGACGGCAGCAGTGGTGGGTTTTGCCCAGCGCCTGCGCATCTGCCCGGCCATTCCCGCAGGAAGGATCCGCTACCGGTCGAAGAACTACGCCATTTTCAAGCCGCTGATCGGCACTGGAAAACTCCGCCCGATGTTTGGAATCCAAGCTGACTGAATGATGAGAACCAACCCTTCCGATCCGATCCTGATCCGCCATCTGACCCCGAAGAACTTTCTTTCCTTCGGGCCGGACAACGCAGGCATTGATCTGCGGGCGCTGAACGTTTTCATCGGCCCGAACGGCAGCGGCAAGTCAAACCTGATCGAAGCGATCAGTTTCATGCGGTCAGCACCCAAAGACATGGGGGAGGTGACGAGAAAAGGTGGCGGGGTTTCTGAATGGATTTGGAAAGGGGCACGGAATCCGCGAGCCGAATTATCGGCTGCGTTTGAAGGATCGGTTGGCCAATCCAACTTGCCATTGGTCCACGAGGTGGCGTTTGGCGTGGCGGGTGGGCGGTTTGATCTCCTGGAAGAAAAAATTCACGACTTGGCTGAGCCCAGCGGGATGGGTTGCGGATATTACTCAACGGCGTTCAGCGACGGCGGGCCGGTCGTGGCCCGGGTCACTCAGGAGGGAGAGCAGGAGTGGGAGACTGCGCCGGAGAAGATTGGACAATCGATTCTTTCCCAGCTCCGGGATCCGGTGCATTTCCCGGAGATCACTTGGCTGGCGGATGCTTACGAACGAATTCGGATTTATCGGGAATGGAGCTTTGGGCGGAACACCGTCTTCCGGACGCCTCAAGCCGCCGACATGCGGAACGGAAAACTGGAGGAGGATTGTTCCAACCTGGGTCTGTTTTTAAGCAGGCTGCGCAAGGCGCCCAAGGTCAAGGCGACCATCGTGGAGCATCTGAAGAAGCTATACGAGGGCCTGACCGATTTTGACGTGGTCGCGGAAGGCGGCGCGGTGCAGGTGTTTTTTACAGAGGGAGAGTTTTCCATTCCAGCCACCCGCCTGTCCGATGGCACGCTGCGCTACCTTTGCCTGGTCGCGATACTCTGCGATCCGGAGCCGCCGCCGCTCATTTGCATTGAGGAGCCGGAACTGGGCTTGCACCCTGACATTTTGCCGGCCGTGGCGGACCTCCTAAAAGCGGCATCCCGGTGCACGCAAATCATCGTCACCACCCATTCGGATATTCTCGTGGACGCTATGACGGATTGCCCGGAATCCGTGGTGGTCTGCGAAAAGCATGAGGGGAAAACCGAAATGACCCGGCTCTCCTCTGCTGAATTGGCGGTGTGGCTGGAGAAATACCGGCTGGGGCAACTGTGGATCAAAGGTCAACTGGGAGGAACCCGTTGGTGAGAGCCCATCTTTACATCGAAGGAGCCGAATCCAAAGAGGACCAGGTGCGCTGCCGGGAGGGATTCCGCAAACTGATCGGGAAACTGGGATTTGCGGAAGGGAAGCGGATGCCGCGGCTCAGCGCGTGCGGCGGCCGCAACTCGGTCTTTGATGATTTCAAGACGGCCACCGCCAACAGCAAACCTGGCGATTACATTGCCATGCTGTTGGACAGCGAAGACCCGGTGGCCGACGTGGATAAAACCTGGGAGCATCTAAAAGCCCGTGACAATTGGGAAAAGCCCGCCGGAGCGGATGACGAACAGGTGCTATTCATGACCACCTGCATGGAGACCTGGATCGTGGCCGACCGCGAGACGCTGAAGAGGCACTACGGACACAAACTGCAGGAGACGGCTCTGCCACCTGAAATCAACCTGGAGAGCCGGGGGCGGGTGGAAGTGCACCAAAAACTGGAGCATGCCACGCGTGACTGCTCCAACGCCTACCAAAAGGGGAAGCGTTCGTTCGTGGTGGTAGGGGAGCTTAATCCCTCCGCGCTCGAACCCATCCTGCCAAGTTTCGCCCGGGTAAAAAGGATTCTCCACCGCAAGCTCTGAGCCCATGAAAACCGATACTTCCGAAAAGGGCCTGGAAAGCCTGATCATGCGTCACCTGACCGGAACGGAGGGGCTGCCTTCCACTTCCGGGAAGGGACTGGCAGAACCGGCTCCGGCCAAAAGCGGCAACGGCTGGATCGCGGGCCATGACACGTCCTACGACCGGGAATTTGCGGTGGATACGGAACAGCTTTTCAGCTTCCTCATGCTGACTCAGCCGGAGGAATGGGCGAAGCTGGGGATCGCCAACTACAAGGACAAGCAAAGCATGGCGCGGCAGAAATTCCTCGCCCGCCTGCAAGGGGAGATCACCCGGCGCGGGGTGATTGATGTGCTGCGCCATGGCATCAAACACGGGGCGCTGAGCTTTGACCTCTTCTATGGCAAACCCTCGGCGGAGAACGCGAAGGCGGTGGAGCGCCATGCGAAGAACCGGTTCAGTATCACCCGGCAACTGCACTTCAGCCGCGAGAACCAGCGGTCGCTGGATTTGTGCGCTTTCATCAACGGACTGCCGGTCATCACTTTTGAACTGAAGAACAGTCTGACGAAGCAGACGGTGGAGGACGCCATTGAACAATACAAACGCGACCGGGATCCCCGGGAAACCTTGTTCCAGTTTGGGCGGTGTATCGTTCACTTCGCGGTGGATGACCATGAAGTGGCCATGTGCACCGCCCTCAAAGGCAAGGGAGGCACGGCCAAGGACTCATGGTTTCTGCCTTTCAATCTGGGTTGGAATGACGGGGCGGGAAATCCTCCAAACCCCGCAGGCATCAAGACGGATTACCTTTGGAAGTCAATCCTGACCCCGGAGCGACTGACGGAGATTCTGGAGAACTACGCGCAGATCGTGGAGGTGGTGAATCCGAAAACGGGCAGGAAGAAACAGGTGCAGATTTTTCCCCGCTACCATCAGCTTGATGTGGTGCGGAAGATTCTGGCCGACGTGATGGAGCACGGGCCGGGCAAGCGCTATCTCATCCAGCACAGCGCCGGGAGCGGGAAGTCGAACAGCATCGCGTGGCTGGCGCATCAGTTGATCAGCTTGACCAAAGACGGGAAGCCGGTCTTTGATTCTGTCATCGTCATCACGGACCGCCGCATCCTCGACAAACAAATCCGCGAGACGATTAAGGGTTTTGCACAGGTGGGCAGCATCATCGGCGCGGTGAAGGAAGGGGCAGGCGCTTCCAAGACGGAGCAGCTCACGAAGTTTCTCAAAGATGGCAAGAAGCTCATCATCTCCACGGTGCAGACCTTCCCCCACGTGCTCGACTGCATCGGCGATGAGCACCGCAGCGGGATATTTGCCATCATTATCGACGAGGCACACTCCAGCCAAAGCGGCAAAACAGCCTCGGCGGTCAGCCAGGTCGTGGCCGACAGCGAGGACGAGATCAACGACGCCCTGGAAGAACGGATCAAAAAGAAAAAGCTAGCAAAGAACGCCAGTTACTTCGCCTTTACCGCGACGCCGAAGAACAAAACGCTGGAGATGTTCGGCGTGCCGTATTCCGAAGGTGGGGAGGTGAAGCACAAACCTTTTCATCCCTACACGATGAAGCAGGCGATCCAGGAGGGTTTTATCCTCGACGTGCTGAAGCACTACACGCCGGTGGCAAGCTATTACCGCCTCGCCAAGACCGTGGAAAGCGATCCCGAGTATGACGTGAAGAAGGCACGGAAGAAGCTGCGGGTTTATGTGGAGAGCCACAGCAAGGCCATTCGCGACAAGGCGGAGATCATGGTGGACCACTTTCTCGAACAGGTGATCGGCCAGAACAAGATCGGCGGTAAGGCCCGGGCGATGGTGGTGACCGGCAGCATCCAAAGGGCCATCGAATACTTTACCGCCTTCACTGCCTATCTGAAGGACATCAAGAGCCCCTACCGGCCCATCGTGGCCTTCTCCGGCGAGCCGGAATACAAAGGAGAGAAAGTCAGCGAATCGAAGCTCAATGGATTCCCCAGTGGCGAGATCGCCGACCGGATTCAGGAAGACCCATATCGCTTCCTCATCTGCGCCGACAAATTCCAGACCGGCTACGACGAGCCACTACTGCACACGATGTATGTGGACAAAGCGCTCAGCGGCATTAAAGCCGTGCAAACCCTTTCCCGCCTCAACCGGGCGCACCCGAAGAAGCACGATGTCTTCGTCCTTGATTTCCAGAACGACACCAAAACCATCGAGGAGTCCTTCGCCGACTACTATCGCACGACGATTCTCAGCAAGGAAACCGACCCGAACAAACTCCACACCCTCAAGGGGGAGTTGGACTACTATCAGGTCTATTCGCCGGACCAGATCGACGCTCTGGTGGAGTTGTATCTCGGTGGAGCCGACCGCGACAAGCTGGACCCCATCCTCGACGCCTGCGTGGCGGTTTATAAGAGCGACCTCGACGAAGACGGCCAGGTGGATTTCAAAGGGAAGGCCAAGGCCTTCACCCGTGCCTATGACTTCCTCGCCACTATCCTTCCGTATGGCGTGCAGGATTGGGAAAAGCTCTCGATCTTCCTGAACTTTCTCATCCCGAAGCTGCCCGCGCCCATCGAAGAGGACCTCGCCAAAGGCATTCTCGAAGCCATCGACATGGACAGCTACCGGGCTGAAAAAAGGGCCACGATGGCTATCGCGTTGCCGGATGCCGACGCCGAAATCGAGCCGGTGCCGACCTCCGGTGGCGGCCATAAAGCCGAGCCGGAAATGGACCGACTTTCAAACATCGTGAAAGCCTTCAATGATCAGTTCGGTGGACTCTTCGCCGATGCGAAGCGAATGGAGCAAAGGATCACAGGGGAGATTCCCCAGAAGGTGGCGGCAGACGAAAAATATCAAAACGCGAAGAAGAACTCAGATCGCCAGAACGCCAGGATCGAGCACGACAAAGCCCTCAAGCGGGTCATCACGGCCCTTTTCAAAGACGACGCGCAGCTCTTCAAACAGTTCCAGGACAACGAATCCTTCCGGGGCTGGCTCACGGATACGGTTTTTGGGATGACGTATGAGGAGTGAGCAGGAGATGGCCGTGCCGATTGGCGCATGGGTTACTTCAAAAGGCTAATTCGGGCTTGGCGACCGCTTCGGATTGGCTTTGCCGTCAGCTGGCTGATCAGCCAGAGCGGGACCTTTGTCAGGGGGCATTGAGCGGTGCCAGGCGAGCAGGGCGGTGGTGAGGTGCTGCACGCGTTCCGGTTCCTTGTCCGCGAGGTTGGTGGTTTCGCCCTGGTCGGCGGCCAGGTGATAGAGTTGGGGGGCGGTGCCGTCGTAGCGGCAGAGGAGTTTCCATGCGCCCTCGCGGATGGCGAGATCGGGCAGGGGTTCGCGGCCGCCCGGGGTGGGTGTCCAGAACGGACGGTCCGGAGGGCGGCGCCAGAACAAGGGCGTGGTGCGGGAAGCGGGAGCAGCCCCGGTCAGGGTGGCCGCCACATTTTCGCCGTCCCAGGTGATGCCTGCGGGCGTGGAGACGTTAGCGAGGGCGAGCAGGGAAGGCACCAGGTCGATGGCAGTAAAGACCGAGGAGTCGTCATGACGGCCGGAAGCGGCGGGAGCCATCAGCCCGGGACCCCAGGCAATCAGCGGGGAGCGGATGCCTCCTTCGTAGAGCGTGCCTTTGGTCCCGCGGAAAGGACCGGCGGATCCGGCCCCTGGCTCGGGACCATTGTCGGAACAGATCAGGATAAACGTGTTATCGCGCAGAGCGCGGTTGTTTTGGATGTGATCAAACAGACGCCCCAACTGACGGTCCATCTCCTGGAGCACGGCGTGATAGAGGGCGCGTTTGCCTCCGGCCCACTGGTCCACCGGCGGCCAGAACGGGCTGTGCACATCGTCCGGCCAGAGATTCAGATAGAAGGGTTTTTGCTGTTTCGCGGCTTCGTCGATGAAGGGCAGGGCCGCTGCGACAAATCCGCCGGTGATTTCCGAACGCTGCATCCAGGTGACAGGCCCGCCCAGCCGTTCCGCATCCCCCCAGATTTTGCCAGGCTCGCGGTCGCCCGGTTTAAGAGTGAGCGGCAACAGTTTGGGTCCCATGCCCTCAAAATTCGTCAGGGAACGGTCAAAGCCATAGGAGGTGATGGGCGGGGCATCGGCGACATCCCGTTGCCCGCCCAGATGCCACTTGCCGAAGTGCCCGGTCGCAGAACCCTTTTGCTGCAGCACCCGTGCAAGGGTGGGCGCGGCAGGATCCAGCCACTGGGCCATGCCCCGGCGTTCGTTCCCGGCCCGGTTGTTTAGAAAGGACGTAATGCGCCAGCGCTGGGGATACTGGCCGGTGGTCAGGGCGCAGCGGGAGGGCGAACAAATCGGGGCATTGACATAAAACTGGGAAAAGCGGATCCCGCCGGCGGCGAGCTGGTCGATATTCGGGGTTTGAGCGGCCTCGTTGCCAAAACAGGAAAAGTCCCCCCAGCCCATGTCATCAATGAAGACCATGATGAAGTTGGGTCGGGCCCCGGCTGCCGGGGCCATAAGCCCTGCGGTCAGACTGAGGAACAAGGTGAGGACAAAGCGTTTCATGGGCTGGATGACGGGAAGGCAGGAATCTGGAACGGAAGGGGAAAGTCCAGTTGGCAGGAGATCAGTCCCGGGCCACGGCTTCGGGATACCCGGCAAGGATGGCGTGGAGTTCCCTGACAATATCCGGCTGGGAAGCGGCGAGATTTCCGGACTCCAGCGGATCGGTTTGATAGTCGTAAAGTTCAACCGCCGCGGTGTCCGGAGAGGCACCCGGTTTTTTCCATTCGACATACCGGTAGCGTTCGGTGCGGATGGCGCGGCCGAGTCTGGCGTTGGGGTAGGCATGATAGGCATGGTTGCGGACGCGGGCTGACGGATCTTTCAATACCGGGACCAGACTGAGCCCATTGATGGGCTGGGGACCGTCAGGGGCAGGGAGTCCGGCGAGTTCAGCAAGGGTGGGATAAAGATCCACACTTTCGGCTAGCTGCCGGGTGGATGAACCCGCCGCAGCAGTGCCCGGGGCGATGATGAGCAGAGGGATGCGGTTGGCCTGCTCGTAGTTGGTATGTTTGGTCCAAATGCCGAGGTCGCCAAGATGGAATCCGTGGTCCCCCCAGAGCACGACGATGGTTTGGGAAGCGAGGCCGGTCCGGTCGAGGGCGTCCATCACTTTGCCGATCTGGGCGTCCACAAAACTGGTGCTGGCATAATATCCATGAATCAATTGCCGCGTCAGTTCCGTAGAGACTACTCCAGTTGGGCCTTCGGGAACAGGGTCATAAGCCGCGATTTCGCCGCCACGTTTCACCGCCACCGGAGGCGCTCCTTCCGGTGCTTCCGTCCTGGCCGGCTGGGGCAGTTTTGCCGGGTCGTGGAGGTCCCAGTATTTTTTAGGGGCGGAAAATGGCAGGTGAGGCCTGACGAATCCTGCAGCAATAAAAAACGGGGTGCCTTCCCGGTCACGGCGCTCCCGGGCGGCTTCAAGGCGGAGGATGGTTTCGGCTGCGACGCGGCCATCCGCATAGTCCGTGTCCACAGTCTCCGGAGCTTCGAAGGCCGCCCCGCGGGGCAAAGAGCGGATGTTTCCTAGCTGCTGGTTGGTGAAGAGGGCCTCCTCGCGGGTTAGTTGGCCGCCATGGGTGCTGGCAGGATCAAGGTATTCGATGACCTTATCCTTGAAATGCGGAACGCTGAAGGAGGCGGGGTCTCCTTCATTTCCATGCCCAATGTGGAAGATCTTGCCGAGGGATTCGGTGCGGTAGCCATGCCTGGCAAAAAACTGGGGCAGGGTGACGGCATCGGGCAGGGTTTTGCGGAGGCGGCTGCCCAGTCCATACAGGCCGGTGGAGGTCGGGTGCGATCCCAACATCAGGGTGAAGCGGGATGGGGCGCAGACTGCCTGGTTGCAGTAGGCGAGATCAAACCGCATGCCCCGGGCCGCGAGGCGGTCGAGGTGCGGGGTTTTGGCCTGGGGGTCTCCATAACAGCCCATGGCCGGTTTCAGATCATCGACGAGCAGCAGCAGAATGTTGGGTTTTCCGGCAGCTGGGCATCCGGTGGCTGCCCATGTCAGGGCGAGGAAGGCAAGGACAAATTTCATGGAGCGAAGCAGTGGTTGGTCTGCGGGAATGGGGAGCCGGTTCTGCCTTGGCATCGGCTGATGCCATCCAGGGGATCGATTTCCCATAGTGGACGAACTGCCCTCCAGGAAGCAAGCCTGTTGGCAACCGCACTTCCGGATGAAGCTGAAACCCCGGCGCGGCGAACTGGTTCTTGATAGCCCGGCGAAACCGTGTCATCCATCCTGTAAAGCGGGCCGGATTGATCCGGATTGATCCGCAGTCTTCCTGATACCATGCCTGGCTCATTCACCCGAGTTTATTCCGCAGCCCTGAGGGGAGTGGATGCCGTGGAAGTGGAACTGGAGGTGAACGAAACCAATCCTTCCAACTCCGGAGGTGAAATGCAGGCGGTGACCGTGATCGTGGGCCTGCCGGACACCGCCGTCCGGGAAAGCCGCGACCGGGTCTGGACCGCGATCGCGAATTCCGCCCTGCCAGGCACTCTCGGTGGACGGACCACGGTGAATCTGGCCCCCGCTGATTTGAAGAAGGAAGGCCCCAGTTTCGATCTTCCCATGGCCTTGGGCATGGTGGCCAACCGCGCCGAGGGATTCGACCGCTCTGTCTTCGACCACTGCACGATTGTAGGCGAACTGGCGCTCGATGGCGGGGTGCGTCCCGTGAAAGGCATCCTGTCCGTGGCCTTGTCAGCGCGGGCCGGGGGACGTCAGGAACTGGTCATCCCTGCGGAGAACGCGGAAGAAGCCAGCATCGTGGCCGGGATCCGCGTGATTGGCGTTCACAGTCTGCGCGAGGCATGGGGCCACCTCACCGGGGAAAAGCGCCTGCTGCCAGTCCGCACCCGCACCATTGAGGAATTCCGCACTCATCAAACCTACGACATCGACTTCTCCGATGTGAAGGGCCAGCACAGTGTGAAGCGCGCGTTGGAAGTGGCCGCGGCCGGCGGGCATAACATCTTGATGGTTGGTCCGCCTGGCACTGGCAAAAGCATGTTGTCCAAACGCATGGCCACCATCATGCCCCCATTGACCAGCGAGGAGGCCATCGAAACCACCCGGATCCATAGCATCTGCGGCCTCTTGGACCCGAAACAGGCGGTGCTGGCGCACCGGCCCTTCCGCTCCCCGCACCACACCATTTCGGATGCCGGATTGCTTGGCGGCGGCACCAATCCCACGCCGGGTGAAGTCTCCATCGCCCACCATGGCGTGCTCTTTCTCGACGAGCTTCCCGAATTCAACCGGGCCACCCTCGAAGTGATGCGGCAGCCGCTGGAGGATGGCAAAGTCACCATCTCCCGCGCCTCGGGCAGCATGACCTTTCCATCAAAGTTCCTGCTGATCGGAGCCATGAACCCCTGTCCCTGCGGGTATTATGGGGATCCGAAGCGTGAATGCCGCTGCAACCCAATGCAGATCACCCGCTACCGACAGCGCATCAGCGGACCGCTGCTCGACCGCATTGATCTGCATGTGGAAGTGCCCAATGTAGACTACAAACAAATGTCCTCCACCGCACCCGAGGAATCCTCCGAAACCGTCCGGTCGCGGGTCATCGCCTGCCGCACCATCCAACAAAACCGTTACCGGAGTGCCGGCATCACCAGCAACAGTGCCCTCACCTCCAAACTATTGCGCCAGCATTGTGTGATCGACTCCGAAGCATCAGGGCTGCTGGAGCATGCCATGACCAACCTCAACTTCAGCGCCCGCGCCCACGACCGCATTCTGAAAGTGGCCCGCACCCTCTCCGATATGGCAGGGTTGGATAACATCACCGCCAACCACGTGCTCGAAGCCATCCAATACCGCACCCTCGACCGGACGCTTCTCACGTGACGAAGCGGTGGCGCATCTTCCCGAATGCATGGCCCCAGCGCCCGATCACCTGATCTGCGTATTCACGTTAATCACGACGCCAGGAATGTTACCCCAAAGCCTGCAAATGCGCCCGCACACGATCCAATAAAACACTTCAATGATGCCATCGATGCAGCAAATGGGTGCCAGCCCTCACACAGTCGCCAGCTATCGGGATACCTTCCGGCTCCTGCTGAAATACGCTTCCAAACATCACCGGCGCAAAGCCAGCGACCTGAAAATTAAAGATCTGAATGCCAAACTGGTGGGCTCATTCCTCCAGCACCTGGAGCATGATCGTCGGAACAGCGCCCGCAGTCGCAATAACCGGCTGAGTGCTATCCACGCTTTCTTCGCGTTTGTTTGTCTCAACGAACCATCGCTCGCGGGTCACTGCCAACGAGTGTTGGCAATGCCATTCAAGCGGTTCGAACGCGGCCCCGTGGAGTTCCTCACCCGGGAGGAAACCGCCGCGCTTCTGAATGCGCCCGACACCTCACAATGGATAGGGAGACGGGATCAACTGCTGCTGGAGGTCGCAGTACAAACTGGACTGCGCAACTAGGAGTTAACTCAACTTCAGCGACAGGACGTCCAATTCGGCACCGGGGCCCATGTCCGCTGCCTTGGCAAAGGCCGCAAGGCCCGATGCACGCCGTTGCGCTCAGAGGTGGCCATGCGGCTGGCCCATTGGCTCTCCCAACTGCCTCCGGAGCCAACAACGCCGGTCTTCCCAACCGCCCGGGGCAAACCCATGAGTTCGGATGCCTTTCAGAGGCTAGTGGCCCGGCACATCAAGAGTGCTGGGAAAACCTGCCCCTCCTTGCGGCGAAAGAAAGTGTCGCCGCACACCCTCAGGCACACCACGGCGATGGACCTGCTGCATCGTGGGGTAAACACACCGTGATCGCTCTTTGGCTGGGACATGAGTCAATCCAAACCACCCATACCTACATCCACGCAGACATGGCGATGAAGGAAAAGGCTTTGGGCCAGGCGAACAAAAGTGAAGTGATCCCAAAACGGTATCGCCCAACCGATCAACTGCTCGCCTTCCTGGAGAGCCTTTGATTATGCCGCGTGTGGAAAGTGATTGGAGTGACAAACGTGGGGAAAGTGCGCCTCCAGCTTGGGAACGCGGCATAAGTCTGGTGGCGGCATAACCGCTGCGAACAAAGCATCCGGCCCATCGCGCTGGGCCGGAAGAACCGGCTGCACATCGGAGCCCCCGGTGCCGCCCCGGCGGTCGCCGCCATCATCAGCGTCGTGGAGAGCTGCAAACGCATGGGCATAAACGTGTGCCCCTACCTGAGCGACGTCCTCCCCCGTCTCGCCGCCGCCCACCCCGATCAGGTCGCCGCCCTCGCCGCCACCCTCACACCAGTGAGATGGCTCGCCGCCCGCACCCCGGCCACCGCCCAAGCCCCCACCGAAGCCGCCGGAAATCCAGCGTGATGGGTTACTGAGACGGTTACGATGGATGGGTGGCGGCCTCCCCGATTGTGCTTTGGGATTGGTCCGCAGTTGTTTACAATGGCAAATTTCCTTCTAATCCCCTGGCAATCAGGGAGGAGCTGGTTAGTTTTCAGCCTTCTTTCTTATGACTGACCACCATCGCTTCATGCCGGTTCCGCACCGTGAGCGGCTTAAAACCCTGAGTTGGAGGGATCCGAGGCAATCATAAAACCCGTTGAACCGGCATGCACTCCAGGTCTGCCTATAGTCACGACGCCGGGATTGCTGGAATCGGAAAATTTTTGCCCCCAATCGAATCGGGCGGGAGATTGTCCGGGCCGAGGAAGAGTGTGATACCCGGCAAAAACGGTGGTGGCGGCTTGGGCGGGGGCTGCGCCGAGGAGGGCAAGGGCGAGGCCCGCCATGGAACGTAATACTTTCGTTTTCACGCCGGTGGAAAGGTGATGGTTGGTTGGATGGATGGTGCTTTCGAGGCGGGTGCCGATCCCGCTATTCAACACCTCCGATCTTCAGGGCGCGGGACGATTTTACGAAAAAACGGGTGTTTTCGTAAAAGGTTCTGAAAAGGAACTCCGGAAAACATGCCGTTCCCGCAGAAAATTCTGACAATAAAGGGCGTTAAAGTCAGCCGCCCCACGGAGCTTATGTAGACGAGCACCTATGTCACCGACTGAAACCGAACGCCACACCCGCTTCCTGCGCTGCTTCACGGCTAACGAGGCAGCGATCCGCGCCTATGTCCGGCGGATGGTGCCGACGCGGGGGGATGCGGATGATGTTATGCAGGAGACTTCGGTCGTGCTGTGGGAAAAGTTTGACACCCTGCGGGAAGCTGAAGATTTCCGTTCATGGGCATTTGGCGTGGCCAGATTCGAGGTGCTGGCGTGGTTTCGTGACAGAGGCCGGGACCGCCTTGTTCTGAACGAAGACGTGGTCGCCAGGTTAGCGGACGAGGCGGTAAACTATGAGCCGCGGCTGGAGCGTCAGCGCGAGGCGCTGGAGGTATGCCTTGAAAAAGTGAGGCCCGGTCAGCGCCGGTTGCTGATGCAGGCATACAGTGAGGAGTCCCGCATCCAGGAAGTGGCGCGGCACAGCGGGCGCACAGTGCCGGGGTTCTACCAATGGCTGCACCGGATGCGAAAGCTGCTGCTTGAATGTATCCGCCGTGATATGAACCGGGAGGCAGCACTATGAATGCGGAATTTGAAACGCTGACCCGGAGCTATCTCAACGGCACGATCTCCGAAGGGGAAATGGTGTCTCTCAATGCCATTCTTCTTGCCGATGAAAACGCGCGGCGCGAATTTGCCGAATTGATGAATCTCGACTCGGCCATCGCAGCGGCGGCGGCGGGCTGGACGAAGCAGGCTGGCCACTCATCGCGCAGAGTTCCCGTCTTTCCAAAGGGAGTCAGGCTGGTGGCGGCCGCGGTGGCGGTGGCGGCGTGTGTGGCGTTGCTGGCAGCAGGAGGCTGGTGGTGGTGGCAGACGCGGGGCGCGTTCGCGATGGTGGTGAAGGACGCGGGAGCCGGGGAATTTTCGGGCGGTTCGGAACTGCGCGGTCAGAGTTACAGGCTCGTAGCCGGCAGCGTGGAGTTGTTGACATCCCATGGAGCGAGAGTGGTGATTGAGGCTCCGGCGGATTTTCGCTTCGAATCGGCGCAGCGTTTGCACATGATGCGCGGGCGCCTTGCCGCCGAGGTGCCGCCGAAAGCGAAAGGTTTCACCGTGATTACGCCGTCGGGTGATGCCGTGGACCTGGGCACGCAGTTTGGCGTGGATGTGCCGGAGGACGGTGCCGCGGAAATCCATGTTTTCGAGGGTGAGGTCATCGCGAAAGCGTCCGGTGCCGGGACGGAAACGAGTTTGCGCGGCGGCGATGCCGTCACGATGAATCAGGGGGCCAGCAATGCGCGGGAACTGCGCTCGTCCGCCTTCATCCAGATTGATGAAATGCCCGGTCTCGCCGCTGGCCTCGCGGCTGGACAGCGCGACCGGTCGGAGGAGGCCCTGACAAATCTGCGGAAGGATCCCGCGGTCATCGCTTTGCTGGATTTTGAGTCCGAAACACCGGAACCGGGAGTATTCCGGGTCGTCCAGGGCCGCTGGCCGGGATCCCGCGCGCCGGAGTTTGTGGATGTGGGCGATCATCTCAAACTGAATGTGGGTGCCGGCCGTGGCTGGCAGCAGCTCACGCTGGCTGCGTGGGTGCGGCTCGACCGCCTCGGTTCTCCCTACCAATCGCTCCTGCACACGGACGGCTGGAGCGAGAACAATCCGGGGCAGGTGCATTGGATGGTGACAAAGGCCACGACCATGCGCCTCGCGCTGATTGGCAACACCCTCGTGCCGGGGCCTGACAAATTGAGCGGCTTCCCGGATTCCCGCACGCCCGTGCTGCCCGGGCAGCGGCGTTGGCTGCATCTTGCCACTGTTTATGATTCCCTGAAAGGCACGGCGCGTTTTTATCTCAATGGCCGGCCTGACAACGAATCACATCTTGCGATCGCACATCCGGCGCGTCTCGGGGCGGCGAGAATCGGCAATTGGGACAGGGAAGACCGGAAGCTCAGTGGCCGGGTGGATGAGCTGCTCCTGCTCGGCCGTGCGATGAGCGATGACGAGATTCGGGCGTTGTTTGAAGCAGGGAACCCTTACCGTTGACCACTACTGCCAATGACAGGAAACAGCCTTATCACCATTGCTTTCACCGTGACTTTGTGGTGGCCCGCCAATGCCGCCGCTGCGCCGATAGACTTCGTGCGCGACGTGCGGCCGATCTTTGAAAAGCACTGCACCGGGTGCCACGGGGAAAAGAAACAGAAGTCCGGCCTGCGGCTCGACGTTAGGGAGGCTGCTCTGAAAGGCGGCGACAATCACGGGCCGGACATTATCCCAGGAAAGGGGAACGGGAGTCCGCTGATTCACTTCCTGACAACTGATGACGCGGATGACCTGATGCCGCCGGAGGGACGGCTTCAACCGGCGGAGATCGCAACCATCACGCGGTGGATTGATGAAGGCGCGGTTTGGCCGGACGGAGTGGACGCCGTGGTGCTGAAAGACAAGCGTGATCACTGGAGTTTCAAGCCGCTTCCGGCGCAGAGCGGGGACACGATTGATGAATTCATCCTCGAGCAATTGCGTGCGAATGGACTGACGATGTCTCCCGAGGCCCAGCCCGCGACCTGGCTGCGCCGCGTGACGTTTGACCTTACGGGCTTGCCTCCGACGCCGGAGGAGGTGGAGGCTTTCAGCCACGACACCCGCAGCGATGCCTATGAGCGCGTCGTGTCTGAGTTGCTGGAGTCTCCGCGCTATGGCGAGCGCTGGGCGCAGCACTGGCTGGATGTCGTGCGTTATGCGGATACGCATGGTTTTGAGGTGAACACCGAACGTCCTAACGCGTGGCCCTACCGCGACTATGTGATCCGCGCCTTCAACGCGGACGTGCCCTACGACCGGTTCATCCGCGAGCAGATCGCCGGCGACACCCTCGGCGAGGATGCGGCGACGGGATTTCTCGTCACGGCGTCGGTGCTGCTGCCGGGACAAATCGGAAAAGATGAGCCGTCCATCCGTCTCGCACGGCAGGACTCCCTCGACGAGATGGTGACCAATATCGGGCAGACGTTCCTTGGCCTGAGCGTTGGCTGTGCGCGGTGCCATGATCACAAGTTCGATCCTATCACTGCGCGGGATTATTACTCAATGCAGGCTTTCGTCGCGGGCGTGGAGTATGAGGATCGCGAGTTGCAGACGGCCGGTTCTGCTGAGCAGAAGCGGCAGGCGGCAGCGGCCAGAGAGAGACTGGCGTTGGTGGATGAGCGCCTCTCGCAACTCTCGCAGCTGGCCGCGCCGGGGAGCCCTGGCAGCGTGATCCGGCCGACGGTGCGCGCATCCGTGAACACCGACCGGTTTACCCCCGTGCGCACCAAACGCTTGCGGTTTTCCATCCGGGCCACGAACAGCCTGGAGCCCTGCTTGGACGAGCTGGAAGTATTCAACACCGCGGGCACAAACGTGGCGCTCGCGGGCGCGGGGGCCAGGTTCACAACCTCCGGCGACAATATTTCGCCGGACCGCCACGAGCCGCAGTTCATCAACGATGGCCGCTACGGCAACGAACGGAGCTGGATGTCCAGCGAGACGGGGAGAGGCTGGGTGGAGCTGGAGTTTGCCCGCGCGGAAGAGATCACCCGCGTCGTCTGGGGCCGCGACCGGCTGGGCAAATACGAGGACCGGCTCGCCACCGATTACGTCATCGAAGTCGCTGCCGAAGCCGGTTGGCAGGTGGTGGCCGATGCGGGTGACCGGTGGCCGTTTGTCGCGGGGATGGACGGTGGCCCGGCGTTCACGACTGATGGGTTGCCGCCCGGCGATGCTGCGGAGGTGGCGCGCCTGCTCAGCGAGCGCGACCCGCCGGCGACCACCATCCAGGAGGCCGGGACGGGCCATCTGGTGTTTGCCGGAAAATTCCGCACGCCGGACAAAATTCACCTCCTGCTCCGCGGCGACCCCGAAAAACCGCAGGACGAAGTGCCTCCCGCCGTGCCGGCCGCGCTCGGTGACCTGAACCTCGCGAAAGACCTCCCTGAACAGCAGCGCCGCACCGCGCTCGCCGGCTGGATCGCCAGCCCGCAGAATCCGCTCACTGCCCGGGTGATGGTGAATCGCATCTGGCAAGGCCACTTCGGTGCCGGGTTGGTGGCGACTCCAAGCGATTTCGGCAACAACGGCGTGCGGCCGTCCCACGCCGGGCTGCTGGACTGGCTCGCGGTCGAATTCATCCGATCCGGATGGAGCGTGAAGCACATGCACCGTCTCATCGTGCTTTCGCAGGCGTACCGCCAGTCCTCCCTGATCAATGGCAGGGCGGCGGAAATGGACGCAGATGTCCGCCTGCTCTGGCGCTTCCCCTCCCGCCGCCTCGAAGCGGAATCCATCCGCGATTCCATTCTGTCCGTCGGCGGTTCACTTAACCTTGAGATGTATGGCCGCGGATACGATCTCTTCAAACAGCGCGGCGGCCTGAGCGGGTTCACCCCCGTCGAGATCTCTACGGACGAAAACTGGCGCCGCATGATTTACGCCCACAAAGTCCGGCGTGAAACGGAAGCCGTCTTTGGAGCCTTCGATTGCCCCGACGCCGGTCAAAGCACCGCCACCCGGAGCGCCAGCACCACGCCCATCCAGGCTCTCAATCTCTTCAACAGCCGTTTCACGCTGGATCAATCCAACGCCCTCGCCGCCCGCGTTGCCAGGGAGGCAGGTGACGATCCCGCCGCCCGAATCCGCCGCGCCTGGCAACTCGCCCTGACGAGGGAACCCACCACCGATGAGCTGAATGACGCCATGCCAGCAGTACAAAAACATGGGCTCGCCGTGCTCTGCCGTGCTCTCTTCAACAGTAACGAATTCCTCTTCCTGCCATGAAAGCCAACGCCGAACATCTTTCCCCCGCAGGCCGTGCGCTGCTTGACCGCCGCCAGTTCCTTGCGCACAGTTCCACCGCGCTTGGCTCCATCGCGCTGACTCATTTGCTGGGCCTCGACAGCCTGCTCGCGGCGGAAAATCACGGAACCCCCATTGACCTTGCACAGCCGTATGCACCGAGACTGCCGCATTTCCCCGCGGCGGCGAAAAATGTGGTGGTGATATTCTGCGCCGGTGCCGTCAGCCAGTTGGAGACATGGGACTACAAGCCCGAGCTGATCAAATGGGACGACAAGCCTCTGCCCGGCGGTCCTGCCGTCACCTTCCAGGGGCCAGCCGGAAACCTCGCACGGCCGCAATACGAATTCCGCCCTCGCGGCCAGACCGGCAAGTGGGTCAGCGACATGATCCCGCATCTCGCGGAGCTCACGGACGACATCGCATTTGTGCACTCGCTCACCAGCAAGTCGAACACGCATGGTCCTGCCGAGAATTTCCTCTCCACCGGTTCCATTCTCGATGGCTTCCCTTCGCTCGGCTCATGGGTGACGTATGCGCTCGGGAGCGAGTGTCAGGATTTGCCGTCGTATGTGGCAATTCCCGACCCTCGCGGCGTGCCGCAAAATGGGGCTAACAACTGGGGGCCTGGCTTCCTGCCCGCTGCCTTCCAGGGCACCACCATGAGTTCCAAAAATCTCATCCGCCACCTCGCCGCCACCGGAGTCACTGCGGAAGCAGACAGGGCGGCGCGCTCCCTTTTGCAAAGGATGAACGCCCGTCACCTCTCGGCGCATCCAGGCGACACCAAGCTCGCCGCCCGCATCGCCAGCTATGAACTCGCCGCCCGGATGCAGCTCAGCGTGCCAGGAATCAATGATCTCAGCACCGAGCCTGCACACATTCTGAAAATGTATGGCGCTGACGACACGCAGAATGCGGATAAGGCTGCGTTTGCGAAGAACTGCATCCTCGCGCGCCGCCTTATTGAAAAAGGGGTGCGCTTTGTGCAACTCTTCAACGGAGCTTACGCCAGTGGCGGCAAACTCAACTGGGACGGCCACAACGCGCTCAAGGAGCAATACGATGTCCACGCCGAAATCCTCGACCAGCCCGCCGCAGCCCTCATCCGGGACTTGAAACAACGCGGCCTGCTGCAGGACACTCTCGTCGTATGGTGCACCGAGTTCGGCCGCATGCCGTTCTTCCAAAAAGGCAGTAAAGGCCGCGACCACAATCCCGATGGTTTCACCTGCTGGCTCACCGGCGCCGGCGTGAAGCCCGGAGTCAGCCACGGGGTTACCGATGACCTCGGCCAGAAAGCCATTGAGGATGCGCATCCACTCTACCACTTCAACGCCACCATCCTCCACCTCCTCGGCCTTGACTTCGAAAAGCTCAGTTTCCAGCACAATGGCATCGATCGCCGCCTGACCAACGTGGAAGGCCAACTGATCCCTCAACTGCTCGCACAGCCCGTATAAGGGTGCTCCGGTCCCGGTATGGTCCCGACGGTGCGCGGGGGTTGTTGTGCGACCAAGGTCGCATCCCCGGCAAAGATAAAAACTCGTTCCCCTGCCTCTCTCCGCTCACAACATACCCGGCTCTTCAACTTCAAGGTGCCGTTTTATCGAAAGGTGATGGTAGTAACCCATGACCGCCTTCGACGCCCCCGCATCGGCAGCAGACGATACCACTGCCCGCCGGCGCGCCGCTCCCTCATGATGAGTGGATAGATCGCTTCACAAATCAATCGCTCCTCCGCCTCGCGTCCTTCCTGCTCCCACCTTCAGGCAAATTGTTGCGGACTGTGCCCGAGCCGCACTCCCGCTTCCACCTCCTACAGCCGCACTGGCGTGAAGCGTGTCGGCCGCCGCGCCACCCGCGCAGCGTGGGGGCCGCCGCATGGCTCGACCTCGCGTCGTAGGAAAGGCCCGTATCCAGCCGCCGCATTTAAGGGCTCACCGTGCTTTTGGAGCGCAGGATCAACTGGCCGATTTCCGTGGGACCCATTCCCTGCTTGCACAGGACTTCAGTCTTGAATCTTTCTTCGCTCGTGAGATGTTAGTAGGGTTGCAAGTTCTTGGGTTGGTTTCGTCACCCCCTCCTTCCCGCACTATATTCTCACGCAACCCCCGTTCCGCTTGAAACTGGGAACCGCCACTTATCTGGCCTGATTTCCCACGGAATTGCCTTGACCTTGCATTTCCAGACTAGTGAAAATTTAATTCTATGCGACGAACCAAACTTTACGAACCGGAGGCTGATTTGATTTGGCGTGGCCCCTGGGCAAAAGCATCCGGCTTAATGTGGATTGAGGGGAAGATGGATTTTTTAAGCGATTGGAGGAAAAAGGATTTCAAAGAATTTTGTGACATTCAAACCAACCGGACAGAAGGCATTTCGATAGATGAAGGGGGACACCAGTGGCCAGATTGGCTGGAATGCGGCCACCTCACGGTGGTCCCGTTCTTTGTTTCCGAACGGGTCATTCAAAATCTGGTTGATGAGGGAATTCCATTCTGTAGGGCCAATGAATTTCCGATTGGCGAAATTGAGTCTCCGACAACGCGCAAAATTCCTCCTCCCAAGTATTTTGTGCTGGAAGCCGACATTGGCATAGAGATGGGGCAGCAAATGAAATACGTGCCCATAGGTTACTTGCCGCCGGGAAAACTCCCCAGTATTCCAGCGGGTGGAATCATTGAGCAGGAGCAACCGCACCCGTGCCCTTCATACGACACTTGGAACGGCTCCCCGCTCTTTACCGCCAGAAATCCCGATGTGGAGAATCAGCAATACACCCGTCTCTATTGCGATCACCGCGTCACGTTTCTAGCAATGAAAGAAAAGTGGACTAACTTCAAAGCAAACGAACTCCATGTCATTTAAGCCAGACAACAGGTGTTTCGTCACACTTCCGATTCGTCGATTCCGACCGGCGTCGCGTATCTGAGTTAGCAGATCATTGACCTTAACGAAAGCAGTATCGAAAAACTCATCAACGCACCCCCGCACAAACGGCGTAAAGCGGTTGATCCTTGCCCATCTGAAAGATCGTGCGGTGGACTTTTGGTGTGTGTGGATGCGGGATGCGAAGGATTTCAGCAGAGTAGGACCCGCGCGTGGTATTGCTGCGCGAGTTTTAATGCAGCGGGTTGTCATGGCTGAGTTTTGGAGGCGGAGAGAGGTGGGCTACAGCACAATGGCTGCGTTTCGGGCATGCGCTTTGCGGCGCTGCACGGAGTGAAATATCCCAGCTTCGCCAACTGGGTGCAGGGCCGCAGGCGGCGCAGAGCTGCGGAGCCCCAGCCGGTGACAGGAAGTCTGGGAGGGGGTGCAGGTGTGGTGCAGTGGCTGGAGGCGGAAGTGGGAGAGTGGAAAGGCGGAGAGGGATCCGGCGGGCTGATCCCGCATTTGCCATGCAGGGTGCGTAATCTGCGGCGCGGGCACAATGGCCTGCTGGCGCTGGGGTCTTGCGCCGCTGCCATAGATCCAGTCCAGAGTTTCAAGATTCCGCCCCTACAAGGCAGGGCCGCTTCTCGTTTTGGAGCTCCCACGGGCAAATTAAATGGTCCTACCTGACTGCTTCGCGAAAGATTGATCGGGGGGCCAAGGTGCGCCAACCTGGTTAAAGTGTTGCTGTTGAGGTTTTAATGAAGGACCTCTTTTCGGGTAAGTTCCCGTTTGTGCACCCGGAAATTTGTTTCTTGCTGGCGTCGCCCCCGCTGTAATCCCTGTCCCTGCGGGTATTATGGGGATCCCGAGCGTGAATGCCGCTGCAACCCCATGCAGATCACTCGCTACCGCCAGCGCATCAGCGGGCCGCTCCTCGACCGCATTGGTCTGCATGTGGAAGTGCCCAACATGGATTACAAACAAATGTCCTCCACCGCGCCCGAGGAATCCTCCGAAACCGTCCGGTCGCGGGTCATCGCCTGCCGCACCATCCAACAGAACCGCTACCGCAGCGCCGGCATCACCAGCAACAGTACCCTCACCTCCAAACTATTGCGCCAGCATTGTGTGATCGACTCCGAAGCCTCCGGGCTGCTGGAACATGCCATAGGGCGGGTGATTCCCCGGCTTGGCCTGCTCGCGTCCTGCTCTCGTAGTCCTGCGTTCCAGGCGGCCCCACCGGCGCTGCTGCCGGGGGACCCGCCGCCCGACTTCAGAACCACGTCAGCGCCTCTAGGCCGGCACCGCGGGCGACAATGGCAATTCTCTTGTGCAGGGCTTCCAGATTTCGTAACTAAAATCCCATGCTATCCAAGCCCTATCTTCTTTACGCGCTGAAAACCCCCATTTTGGTTTGGACGACCGCCCTCGCTGCGGGCCTGATTTTTTCAAATGGCGCAGTGGCGGCAGAACAATCCCGGCTTGTCGGGGACATCAACACCACTGCCGGCCCCACTGCGCGGAACCCTGAAAATTTTTGTGTGCTTGTCGATCAATTGTTTTTCACAGGTTACGATTTAGTCCATGGGATCGAGTTGTGGAGGACAGATGGAACATCCGCGGGGACCGCTATTGTCAGGGATACCGCGGGGGGCGTTTCCACTCCTCGCCCCCTCCATCTCCAACCTGGCCCGGATGGATTCCTGACGTTTTTCTACACCCGCAGTGTGATGGTCTCGAATTCGGGGACGATCCTCAAGGCGGAATGGAGCCAGGAGCTTTCGGGGTTATGGAGCATCGAAGGAGTTACCGAAACCGTGGATTCCGTGTCGGGCGGACAACAAATAATGAGAGCTCTGGTCCCTGCCGGCACCTCCGGAATGCGTTTCGTGCGCCTCAGAGCCACTGTACCATGAACTCAAAAAATTCAATCCCTACACCTGCAGTGCGGAGCAAAATCCGCCCTTGGGTGCTGCAGCCCCCGCCCCCATGCCAAAAAACGTCAGCTCACACAACACCAATGGGCCGTTTTCCTTTTAATGCCCCTTCCTTGCGCCGGTTAGGGATTTTGCTGCCCGCACTCGCTTTCTCCGGAGTAGTGGTGGCCGTGCAGAGGGAACCCGCACCAGGCATGATGGCAGGAGTGGCAAAGGTGGACATCACTCCGGCTTATCCGATCCTGCTGAGCGGTTATGCGGGCCGCACCACGGAATCGGAGGGAGTCGGCCAGCCCCTCTTTGCCAAGGCGCTAGCCTTCGGAACAGCAAGGGAGGACACCGCAGTGCTGGTCACCGTGGACAACGTCGGGGTCCCGGGAACCATGACTGAGGAAGTGTATAAGCGGGTCTCAGCGAAGGAGCCATTTCCCCGCGCAAACTTTACCGTTTGCTCCAGCCACACCCACAACGGCCCGATGCTCACGGGAGTGCTGCCGTTTCTTTTTAGCAGGGATATTGAGGCTGCCCAGCAGGCTGTCATTGATCGTTATTCCGCGGAGCTGACGGACAAACTGGAGCAGGTGGTCTTGAGCGCTATCCGTGACCGCAAACTGGCGACAGTGACCAGCGGCGAGGGCAAGGCAGGATTTGCCCGCAACCGCCGTCCGCAAGGCGGCCCTGTGGATCAATCGTTGCCGGTTCTGGCAGTGCATGGCCCTGATGGAAAACTGCGTGCCATGCTGGCCAACTATGCCTGTCATTGCACCACCCTTTCCTCCAACACCCACGGCGGCGACTGGGCAGGATTCGCCCAGGAATATATGGAACGGGATCATCCTGGGAGCACCGCAATGATATCCATCGGTTGCGGCGCGGATGCCAATCCCCATCCCATGGGATCACTGCAGGCCGCTCAGGCCCAGGGCCGGGAAATTGCCAATGAGGTTTCCCGTTTGTTGGGAAGCCCGATGAAGCCCCTGACCCGCACCCCGGAGGGGGCCCTGAGCCATTTTAACCTGCCATATGAACCTCTGCCGGACCGCCCGCAATGGGAGGCCCTGGCGCTGAAGCCCGGCATCACCGGTTATCATGCCCGCAAGAATTTGGAGCGTCTGGACCGGGGAGAGACCTTGCCGACCGCGCTGCCCTACAGCGTTCAGACCTGGAAATTCGGGAGGGATCTGGCGATGGTTTTTCTGCCCGGTGAAGTTGTGGTGGATTACTCGCTGGGGCTGAAAAAGGAATTCGACAACCTCTGGGTGACAGCATATGCCAACGACGTTCCATGCTATATCCCATCAACCCGGATTCTGAAGGAGGGAGGCTACGAGGGCGGCGGCGCTATGGCATATTATGACCGCCCGGCACGGCTCGGACCAAGCACAGAGGATAAGATTCTTGGTGAAGTGCGCAAGCTTTTGCCGGAATTCTTCCGTGCCCGGGAAGCGCGGGCGGCTTTCGGCAAAGCCCAAGCCAATGGCGTTGCCAGGATTACTTCCGCTTCAACCTTTTTTGACTACACAAGCTGGCTGGGCGTGCTTCCCTTCGCCCACTGTCATCAGACGGACGGGAAGTCGCATGTGATCTGGGAAACCGCCGCGGCACCGGATGAACTTGAGCCTGGGAAAAGTCAGGTTTTCCGCTTCCCGGGAGGCATGGGGCACCTCTTGCAGCCCGCCGGATCTTTTGAACTGAAAGTCAATGGGACGAGGGTCCTGGATTTTGGAGTGGAGCTGAACGATCATAACTGGAGCAATGCCGGGGGCAAGGTGCGGATGAGTTACGAGGTCAAGGAAGCCGGCGCACAGGACAGCAACGGCATCTTTACGGTCCAGATTGAAAATGCGCTTCTGACCGCGGGAGAACCGGTGGTTTTTGAAGTCACTGGTTCTGCAACCAAAAGTCTGCGCTGGTTTGGTGTTTACAGTCTGTCCAAAGATACAGTGGCGCTGCAGTCCACGGAGAGTCAGCCTCCCGGCCGTGAGCTGATTGACTTGGCTACGCCCGATGCCCGGCGCATGGAGATCATCCGTCGGCATCCGGAACGGTCCGCCGAGATTTTGCAGGAAATGATTCTGGATCTCACGCCCGGTACGACGGAGGAATCCCGGCGCATCCCGTGGATCTGGAATGTCACCATCGCCGCTGCCCGCCGCAATGAGGCGGAGGAAATCCGGAGTCTGCTG
Source organism: Verrucomicrobiales bacterium (assembly GCA_038210825.1). GTDB lineage: Bacteria > Verrucomicrobiota > Verrucomicrobiia > Verrucomicrobiales > V1-33 > CAIZWU01. The sequence goes on along the minus strand of JBBQWG010000030.1, from coordinate 17,109 downwards.
GAGATTTCCCTCCCACAGCCGGGAGCGCCCCTGCATGACTGGCAGGCGGTGGTTATAGGGGGTGGTCTCATTAACGGCATCAGTCAGGCAGGACCATGGCCGGGTGAGCGTATTCGGGAAATTATCGGGAAGAATGAAGAGTTGCTGGCCCGCTGGCATCAATCCCTGCATCAAGCGCTGGGGATGGCGGACGACGGGAAAATCCCGCATGGCACCCGCTATGATGCGCTCCGCATGACTCCGCTGCTGCCATGGGAAAAATGCGCGGCGCAACTGGTCAAGTATCTGGCCAAGGATAAAAACGCCGAGTTGCAGCAGGGAGCCGTAAGCGGCCTTGCCGACGTCGATCATCCCGAAGCCGCGAGCCAGCTCGTCAAGGCCTTTGCCGGCCTCACAGATTCCAACAAAACGTTCGCGCTCGATGCCTTGCTTCGCAGTCCGGAACGGATTGACATTTTACTGGAGGCCATTGCCGCAAAAAAGATCACCAGGTCGGACCTCGGCGAAGAGCGCATCGCTAAACTGGCATCTTTGGAGGACCTCCTTCAGCGCGCCAGGGCCCGGGAGCTGCTGTCAACGTTCTGAGTCTTCCTCTTTTTTACAGGAGTTTCCCACTGGGCCGTGTCGATAACTCCGCCGGAGGCGGGCAAGGCGATGTGATAAATATCTTTATATCCGCCACGGATATATGGGAAGAAACATTTTCAACATTTTAACTCACCGGGTGGAACGTGCGGCTAAACCAGCCGTAGAACCCGCATCGAACAAATTCATTCACCCTATCCAACCATCCATGACCCATCCATCCCCTGTTCAATACCGCTTCTCTTTCGGCCCCTGGAATATCAGCGAGGGGGCCGATCCATTCGGCCCTGAAGTCCGCCAATCTTTTCCACACGAAGCCAAATACGCGCTCTTCCGCGGCCTGGGGTTTGAGGGCGTGCAATTTCACGATGACGACGTGGTGCCTGGGCTCGACGGTATGGCACCAGAGCAAATGCTCCGCAAGGCGGGCGAGGTGAGGGCAATGCTCGCCAATCAAGGTCTGGTGCCGGAATTCGTCGCGCCGCGGCTGTGGTTTGCCGACCAGACGGTGGATGGTGCCTACACCTCGAACAGCGCCACCGACCGTGCGTATGCGTGGGAGAGGACGCAAAAGACGATCGACATCGCGCGGGGGATTGGCTGCAAGGCGATCGTGCTGTGGCTGAGCCGCGAGGGCACATACATCCGCGAGGCGAAAGACGCGAAGCTTGCTTACCAGCGGCTGCTCGAGACGATTAACCGCATGCTCGACTACGACGCGGAAGTCGAGATATGGATCGAGCCGAAGCCCAATGAGCCAACCGATCAGGCCTACGTTCCAACCATCGGTCACGCCATCGCGCTGGCCTATGCTTCCACGGATCATCGGCGGGTGAAGGGCCTCATCGAGAGTGCCCATGCGCTGCTGGCGGGGCTTGATCCGAGCGATGAAATGGCCTTCGCACTCGCACACGACAAGCTCGGAAGCGTGCATCTGAACGATCAGAACGGATTGAAATACGACCAGGACAAAAACTTCGGCGGCGCGAATCTGCGCGTCGCCTTCAATCAGGTCCGCGTGCTTGAAGAAGCCGGCTACGGGAGGAACGGGGAGTTCATCGGACTGGATATCAAGGCGATGCGCACACAGCGCGGCAATCCCGTCACAGCACATCTCACGACAAGCCGCGAAATCTTTCTCCACCTCGTGGAAAAAGTCCGCACCCTCGACCGGGCGTGCCTTGAGCAATGCCGCCGCGAACGTGATTATGAAGCGCTCGAACTTTATCTCACCCGGCATCTCCTCGGCGTGAAATAACGTCTTTCCAAGGGCATTAGCTCCACCCAGCCGACCACTCAATACCAGTATGAACCTCTAAAGAATCCCCCGCCGCAGTTTTTTCAAACGCACGGCGCTCGCGGCAGCCGCCACCGGCATGCCAGCTTGGTTTCTTGAGCGATCGCTCGACGCTGCGGATGCGCCCGTGCCGACGCTGGCGAATGAAAAGCCGAACATTGCGCTGATCGGCTGTGGTGGCATGGGGTGGCAGGATGCCAGGCTGGCGTCCACTTTCGCCAACGTGGTCGCGGTCTGCGACGTGGATTCCAAGCGCGCCGGGGAGGCGGCGCAACAATTTGGCGGTGCGAAAGTGTTCAGCGATTTCTGCCAAGTGCTGGACCAAAAGGACCTCCCCTCGCCGTCATTAACGGCACGCCGGATCACTGGCACACGCTCATCAATCTCGCGGCGCTGCGCACGGGCAGGGACGTCTATTCGGAGAAGCCGCTGACGCTGACGATAGATGAAGGGCGGCGGCTCGTGGCGGCGAGGCCATCGGGTTTCCCGCATTTGGAAGGGGAGGGACACATATCAATCCCTCGGCAAGTGTGCGTTTGCCTGTCGTAACACCACAGGGACCTAAGTGGCAAAATGCAGGCTGCGGGATAGGAACCTGAGGCAAAATGCCCAGGGTCGGCGCTGCCCGGCCGGACGGTGACGTTTCTGATAAGGGCATTTCCCCTTCGAATCTGACTCTATGATCGGCCCGGGTTGTCGTGTGGGGCCGTGGCATCCGGCCTGCATTAGGGGAGCCCGCAACTTACCTTCCCCGCTTATGCAAAACATGGATCATACTTTGGAAGGGCCGGTTTCCCTGCTGCGCGGCGAACTCTGGCGCATTTTTTCGGTTACCTGCTCTTTGATCCCATGAAGGACCTCCACCGCATTCTCCATCATGCTGTGACTCGACGGGACCAACCTTGGTGTCTCGCTACACTCGTGAAGGCGGAGGGTTCCAGCTACCGCCAGCCGGGTGCCCGTCTGCTGGTGCATCCGGATGGCCGGGAGACCACCGGCTATATCAGCGCGGGTTGTCTCGAAGAGGAAATCGCCAGGCAGGGAGGGGAAGTGCTGAACTGCGGTATCCCGCGTCTGGTGGATTTTGATACCCGGGTGTTGTTTGGCTGCGATGGACGCCTGTCGGTTTACCTGGAAAGAATCCCCGCAGCTGGAGTTCAGGGGAATTTCCTCACCACCATGGCGGCCCGTATCGGAATCCGCGCGCCTTGCCGCGTGGCGGTTCCCTACGCGGCAGCCGGGGCGTCGGAGTTGCTTCCTGACACCATCATTCCGGGTCCCTGCGATGGCACTTTTCTTCAGGTCCTGCCCCCGCCCAGGCGGATGATTGTCTTCGGCAGCGGACCGGAAGTCGCTCCCCTGAAATGCTTTGCCGCCGGGCTGGGGTGGATTTTTGAAGCCTACACCCATCCTGATGAATTGCCTGACGACTTCACGGGCGATGGCGCAACCGCCGCCGTGGTGATGACCCACAAAATCGGGCGCGATCTTTCGGCTTTGCACCGGCTGGTGCCACTGCGCCTGCCTTACATCGGGCTCCTGGGTGCCAAACGCCGGCAGCGGGAACTGCTAACGCTTTTTGTCGATCTGCACGCAACGGAACTGCCCGGCAACTGGACCCAAAATATTCACGCGCCGGCGGGGTTGGACATCGGCAGCGAGTCGCCCGAAGAAATCGCTTTCTCGATCCTCGGGGAAGCAGCATCGGTGCTGGCGGGGCGGAGTGGCGGATTTCTCAAGGAAAAACCGGGATCAATCCATGGAAGGGAGGCCGCCGCATGACCACGATTATTCTATTGGCCGCCGGGGAGTCCAGCCGCTTCGGGTCGCCCAAGCAATTGGTCAGGCTCGGGGACGAAAGCCTGCTGCGCCGCGCCGCCCGCACGGCACTGGAGTCGGGCATCGGTCCTGTCACCGTAGTCCTTGGCGCAGCTGACGAACCCTGCCGCCGGACCCTGGCCGGGATGGAGGTCGACATTGTTTTCAATGCCCAATGGAAGGAGGGAATGGCCAGTTCCATTGCGGCCGGCGTCGGTTCCTGGTCAGGACATCCTCTGGAGGGCGCGCTGATTCTCCTGGCCGATCAGCCGGGCGTGACGGCGCAGCATTTGCAGGACTTGGTGTCATCAGCTTCGGCTTCCTCTTCTCCAGTGGTCGCTTCCCGTTATGCCGGTCAACTGGGTGTGCCTGCCTGGTTTTCGCATCACAAATTCCATGACCTGCTCCGTCTTGAAGGTGCCAAAGGAGCCAAAGAGGTGATTCTTCGGGAACCCGGGACCGCGTGGATCGACTGGCCCGACTCTGCTTTTGATGTGGATACGCCTGAGGACCTGACTCGGGTCTGCCTGGCCCTGGGAGAGGAAGACGGATTGAATTTTCGCGAATCTCCAGCCGCCCCCGTGGCAACCGCCAACTTATAACCAGCAACGAACCCATGAATGAGCCCAGTGATTCCGAGATCCCGTCCGGGGAATTCAGCCGGAGGAAATTTCTCCTTACCGGTGCAGCGGGGGCGGCGATGACAGGCTTGTCCCGCCTGAATGCACAGGAACAACCCACTCCCGGCCCCCACCCTATGAAGCCAATCCTGACCCGCGTTTCCTTCACGGTTAACGAAAAGATGGCCGAACTGGAAGTGGATACGCGCACCACGTTGTTGGATGCCCTGCGCGAGCATCTCCATCTCACCGGCACGAAAAAAGGGTGCGACCAAGGCCAGTGCGGAGCCTGCACGGTCCTTTCCGGCGGGCGGCGCATCAATTCCTGTCTGACTTTGGCAGTCATGCATCAGGGGGATAAAATCACCACGATAGAAGGACTCGGAACTCCCGACCGCCTGCATCCCATGCAACGCGCCTTCGTGAAATGCGATGGATTTCAATGCGGCTACTGCACGCCAGGTCAGATCTGTTCCGCTGTGGCCATGCTAGATGAAATCAAGGCCGGCATCCCGAGCCACGTGACGCAAGATCTGACATCCGCGCCCGCCTTCAACGCCGCTGAGATGCGGGAACGGATGAGCGGAAATCTCTGCCGCTGCGGCGCTTATTGCAACATTGCCGAAGCGATTACTGAAGTGGCAGGGAGGTCAGCATGAAACCCTTTACCTACGAACGGGCGACCTCTCCCGCCGGGGCAGCGGCGGCGGCGCTGCGTCATCCCGGAGCCCGCTTTGTGGCGGGCGGCACCAATCTGCTGGATCTGATGAAGCTCGAAATCGAGACGCCGCCGCATCTCATCGATGTCAACGGCCTGAAGCTTGATGCCATTGAATCCACCGACGACGGCGGACTCCGCATAGGGGCTTTGGTGCGCAACACAGACCTCGCGGCGGATGAACGCGTCCGGCGGGATTACGGCGTGTTATCGCGGGCGCTGGTGGCCGGTGCGTCAGGGCAATTGCGGAACATGGCGACTACCGCCGGGAATCTGCTGCAGCGCACCCGTTGCCCTTATTTCTACGATACGAACCAAGCGTGCAACAAACGCTCGCCCGGCAGCGGTTGTGCCGCCATCGGCGGATTCAGCCGGGTGCATGCGGTCCTTGGGGTTAGTGATACCTGCATTGCCACCCATCCCAGTGACATGGCGGTAGGACTGCGTGTGCTGGATGCCGTGGTCGAAACCATCCGGCCTGACGGAACGGTCAGGACCATTCCTCTGGCGGAGTTTTATCGTTTGCCCGGCAAAGAGCCGCAGCTCGAAACCGTGCTCGACCCCGGCGAACTGATCACGGCCGTGCTCCTGCCGAAACCGGTGGGCGGCGTGCATCTATACCAAAAGGTTAGGGACCGTGCGTCCTATGCGTTTGCCCTGATTTCCGTCGCCGCGATTGTCCAAAAGGATGGCACCGGCCGCGTCGCCCTGGGAGGAGTAGCTCCAAAACCCTGGCGTGTGGAGGAAGCCGATGCCGAAATGCCAAACGGGGCCCGCGCGGTGGCCGCCAAGTTGTTGGCGCAGGCCACGACCACTCCGGAAAATGCCTTCAAACTCAAACTGGTGGAACGCACCCTGGCCTCGGTGCTGGCGGAAGCCAAAGGAGCCTAAGTTATGAAATTCGACACCCCCGCCAAAACCAATCCCATCGATCAACTGAAGGTCGTGGGGAAGCCGGTGGACCGGATTGATGGTCCTCTCAAAACAACCGGGCAGGCACCTTATGCCTACGAACGGCATGACGTTGCGGCGAAGCAGGCCTACGGCTGGATCCTCGGTGCCGCCATTGCCAAGGGCCGCATCGCCGCCATGGATCTGACGGCAGCGCGGGCCGCTCCCGGAGTAGTCGCCATCGTCACGGCGGAGAATGCCGGCAAGCTGGCCAAGGGGGAATACAACACCGCCCTGCTGCTGGGCGGGCCGGAGATTCAGCACTATCATCAGGCCATCGCGCTGGTGGTCGCTGAAACCTTCGAGCAGGCAAGGGCTGCGGCGGGTCTGATCCAGGTGAAGTATGCGGCAGCCAAGGGAACTTATGATCTCGCCGCGGTGAAGGATTCCGCGCCCATCGCCAAAAGTGGAGGGCCGGGCGGGGCACCCGAAAGCAAAGTAGGATCCTTTGTCAGTGCTTTCGACGAAGCACCTGTGCAGTTGGACGCGACTTATACCACTTCCGACGAATCCCACTCGATGATGGAACCCCATGCGAGCATTGCGTTGTGGGAAGGGGAAAAACTCACCCTCTGGACCTCCAACCAAATGATTGCGTGGGGCGTGGCAGATCTGGCGAAAACGCTGGGCATACCTCCTGAAAATGTGCGTCTGATTTCGCCCTACATCGGCGGTGGTTTTGGAGGGAAACTGTTCCTCCGCGCGGATGCATTGATGGCCTCGCTGGGGGCCAAAGCGGCGGGACGTCCCGTGAAAGTCATGTTGCAGCGGTCGCTCATTCCTAACAACACCACGCACCGCGCGGCGACGATTCAACGCATCAGAATCGGGGCCGGGAAGGATGGCAAAATCACCGCGATCAGCCACGAATGCTGGTCCGGTGACCTGCCCGGAGGAAATCCGGAAACTGGAGCAATCCAAACGCGGGCGCTCTATGCCGGGGACCACCGCATGACGGCGAACCGGCTGGCGGAATTGGACCTGCCGGAAGCAAACGCCATGCGCGCGCCTGGCGAGGCCCCGGGTCTGGCCGCTTTGGAAATTGCCATGGACGAAATGGCGGAAAAGCTGGGATTGGATCCGGTGGCCTTCCGCATTCTGAATGATACCCCGGTGGTTCCTGACAATCCACCGCCGCCTCCGGCCAAGGATGAAAAGCCGGACCAACCGAAGGAGCCGCCGAATCCGCATCCGCCGTTTTCGCAGCGGCAGCTGGTAAAGTGTCTCACCGACGGTGCGCAGCATTTTGGCTGGAAAAAAAGGAATCCAAAACCGGGCCAGGTGCGCGACGGCCGTTGGCTCGTCGGCTTGGGGGTGGCGGTCGCTTTCCGCAATAACCTGCTCATGAAATCCGCCGCCCGCGTGAGGTTGGATGCCAAGGGAATCGTGACGGTGGAAACTGACATGACCGACATCGGAACCGGAAGTTATACGATTATTGCCCAAACTGCCGCCGAGATGATGGGGGTGCCGTTGGAGAAAGTTGTGGTGCGTTTGGGGGATTCCAGTTTTCCCGTTTCCTGCGGCTCCGGCGGCCAGTGGGGTGCGAACAACTCGACTTCGGGCGTGTATGCGGCCTGCACGAAACTGCGGGGCCTGCTGGCGGAAAAAGCGGGCTTCAACGTCGAGGAGGCGGTCTTTACCGGCGGTGAAGTGCGAGCCGGCAATAGCAACATTTTGCTGGCAACGCTTGCCGGGCCCGAAGGCCTGGTGGCCGAGGACCTGATTGAATATGGCGACCTCGACAAAAAATACCAGCAGTCGACCTTTGGCGCTCATTTTGTGGAAGTGGGCGTTGATGCCTACACTGGCGAAACCCGGGTGCGGCGCATGCTGGCCGTGTGTGCCGCAGGCCGCATTCTCAATCCCAAAACTGCCCGCAGCCAGGTGATCGGGGCCATGACCATGGCCGTGGGCGCGGCGTTGATGGAGGAACTGGTGGTGGACAAACGGCTCGGCTTTTTTGTGAATCACGACCTCGCCGGATACGAGGTTCCGGTGCATGCGGACATCCCCCATCAGGAGGTGATTTTTCTGGATGAAACGGATCCGATCTCCTCCCCGATGAAAGCCAAGGGCGTGGGGGAACTGGGCATTTGCGGTGCCGCCGCCGCCGTGGCAAACGCCATCTACAATGCGACCGGAGTGCGCGTCCGGGATTACCCGGTCAAACTGGATAAACTGCTGGATGGGCTGCCGGAACTTCCCATGGAGCCATAAAGTGGTGGTTTAGAAAGTCATTGGCAAGTTGGCTAAGAGTTCTTTACCACCGTAACGTGGGGAGCGGTACGATATAATACGATGCCGCGTCCCAGTCCGCAGACCGCCCCAAAAGGGCCGGTCCATTGGTGGCAGGGCATTTTTTGCTGATGTCGCCTCGAGGGAACTCCTGTCCCTCTGGCAACCCTCCGCCCATGGGGAGGCATACTGATAAAAATTTTGTGTCTTGCTGGTGCGCGGGATTTCGTTTCCAGTACCCGTCATGGAAAATGCCACCCACGAACAGCGGTTTGCTTTGCTAGGCCTCGAACTCCCGCCGGCGCCGAAACCGGTCGCGGTCTACCGCCCGGTGGTGGTGGTACAGCACCTGGCGTATGTGTCAGGGCATGGGCCGGTGCGGTTGGATGGCTCGCTGATCACGGGCCGGGTGGGCGCGGAGCTTTCCCTCGAGGAAGGTTATGCGGCGGCCCGGCAGGTAGGATTGGCCTTGTTGGCGACGCTGCGGACGCACTTTGGATCGCTCAATGCCATCGGCCGGGTGGTCAAGGTGCTGGGGATGGTGAATTCCGCAGCGCATTTTTATGATCATCCCAAGGTAATCAATGGATGCAGCGATTTGTTTGTGGAGGTTTTCGGGGCAGAACAGGGCACCGGTGCCCGCAGTGCCGTGGGCATGGGGCCGCTGCCGGGAAACATTGCGGTGGAGATCGAAGTCATTTTTGAATTGGCCTGACCCATGAGTCTGGCTCCTCTGACGATACAAAACGAGGACCGCCTCGCCTCGCCCGCGCTGATCCTGCATTGGGAAAGCGTGGAGGAAAATCTGCGGCGGATGATGGTTATTGCGGGCGATCCGTTGCGGCTTCGTCCCCATGTGAAAACCCACAAGCTGCCACAAATCGTGGCCCGGCAGGTGGCCCTGGGGATCACCAAATGTAAATGCGCCACCATGGCCGAGGCCGAGATGGCAGCGGCGGCGGGAACGCGGGACGTGCTGTTGGCGACTCCGTTGGTGGGGCCGGCGATTGGAAGATTCCTGGCGTTGCAGGCGGCGTTTCCACAGGTGGTGTTTTCCGCCCTGGCGGATGACGAAGGGGCGTTGCAGGCGTTGGGCAAAGGAGCAGTGGCGGCGGGCCAGCAGGTGAGGCTGCTGTTGGATCTGGACGTAGGACAGGGGCGCACGGGGGTGGCTCCTGACAAAACCGCCGCATCGTTTTACCACCGGATGGCGGCGCTGCCGGGCATACAGCCCGGGGGACTGCATGCCTATGACGGCCATCTGCATCAAACCGATGTGGCCGCGCGCACGGCGGCCTGTGACGAAGCATTTTCCACGGTGGAAGCGCTGCGCGACCAACTCCGCAACGCGGGCCTGCCGGTGCCGATGGTGGTGGTGGGTGGCACCCCTACCTTTCCCATGCATGCCCGCCGGGCGGGCGTGGAATGCAGTCCGGGCACCTGTGTGTTATGGGATGCGGGTTATGCGGCCACTCTGCAGGACCTCGACTTTTTGACCGCTGCATTCCTCCTGACACGGGTCATCAGCCGGCCGGCCGCCCACCGCCTCTGTCTTGACCTGGGGCACAAAGCGGTGGCCAGCGAGATGCCCCATCCGCGGGTGATTTTCCCGGCTCTGCCGGAAGCCAAAGCAGTGATGCATAACGAGGAGCATCTCGTGCTGGAAACACCCCGCGCGGCGGATTTTCCGGTGGGATCGGTGTTGTATGGGATTCCCTGGCATATTTGCCCGACCGTGGCTCTCCATAGCCACTTCCATCTGGCACGGGGTGGCGTCGCCGGGGAGCGGTGGCCGGTGGTGGCCCGCACCCGCCAGATTAATTTCTAAACTGATATGCCTGCTTCGCCGGTCTTTTTATTATTGCTAGCGCTGGGAGCCATCGCGGTGCTGGTCCTCCTCGTGACCTGGCGGAAAATGAATGCGTTTCTGGCTCTGTTCCTCGCTTCGCTGGCGGTGGGAACCGGGGCTGGACTGACGCCCCTGACCGTACTGAAACATTTTCAGGAGGGGCTGGGAGCCACCATGGGCGGGATTGCGGCAGTGATCGCGCTGGGGGCGATGCTGGGCAAACTGCTGGCGGAATCCGGTGCGGCGCAGGTGCTTGCGGAACGGTTCAGTGCTTTTTTTGGACCGGCCCGGGTGGGATGGTGCGTGGCCGCGCTGGCGGTTTCGGTGGGACTGGTGACTTGGTTTGCGGTGGGTCTGCTGCTGCTTCTGCCGATCATTGTGACCCTTTCGCGTGAAACGAAGCGGCCCTTCCTGCTGCTGGCGATTCCATTGCTGTCCTTTCTCTCGGTGATGCACGGGCTGATGCCGCCGCATCCTGGGCCAGTGGCGGCGATTGCCGCGCTGGGAGCGAATACCGGGGGGGTCCTGGGTTGGGGATTCCTGATCGGATTGCCGACCGCAGTGGTGGCCGGGCCGTGGTTTGCCCGGATTGCCGTGCGTTGGCTTCAAGTCGATCCTCCAGTGCCCGTGGTGGACCCGACGGCGGGCCGTCCGCGTCCTTCGTTTACTGCGACCCTCTTTATGGTCTGTCTGCCCATCGGACTGATGATGATGTCCACCGCCGCAGAGTTGCTGCTGGAGGAGGGCGGTCCGCGCACCACCCTGACATCGGTTGGGCATCCGGTCTTTGCTCTGACAATTGCTGTTCTGGCGGCGGCCTGGCTGTTGCAGCGGGCTTGTGGGTTCAGCCGGTCAACGATTCTGACGTTCACGGAGCAGAGTGTGGCTGGGATCGGAATGGCCCTGGTGGTGGTCGCGGGCGGTGGCGGTTTTGCCCGGGTGCTGCGCGAAGCCGGCGTGGCCGACGCCCTCGGCAGCCTGGCGGGAACTCTGCACCTGCCGGCCTTGATCTACGGCTGGATGGTGGCGGCCTTTATCCGTGTGGCCACTGGCTCGGCAACCGTGGCCATCACCACGGCCGCGGGCATCCTCGCTCCGATGACGGCGGCGGATCCCACGATTCACCGGGAGATGCTGGTCCTGTCGATTGGCTGCGGATCACTTTTTCTCTCCCACCTGAATGACGGTGGATTCTGGATAGTCAAGGAATCGCTGGGTCTCACGGTGGGGCAGACCCTGCGCACCTGGACCGTCACCGAGACCCTGATCGGGCTGGTGGGTCTTGGAGCGGTGATCGCGGTGGATGCTCTTTTATAACATTTTACCCTGCTGCCATATTACCGCCTTATGACCCCGCCTTTGATTTTTGATGTCCATCTCGATTTGGCCCTGAATGCCATCGAATGGAACCGCGACCTGCGGCTGCCCCTGGCAGAAATGAGGCGGGTGGAGGCACATCTAAACGACAAACCCGGGCGCGGGCGTGGCACCGTGACCCTGCCGGAGATGCGGCGGGCGCGGATTGGGCTTTGTGTCGCCACCCAACTGGCCCGGCTGGAGCATGATGCCTACAGCCCCGTCTTTGGCTGGCGCTCGGCCCCGCAGGCCTGGGCCATGACTCAGGGCCAGCTGGCGTGGTATCGCGCTATGGAGGAACTGGGGGAAATGGTGCAGATCCGCGATGCCGCCGGCCTGGAAAAACATCTCGCGGCCTGGCAGGTGGCGGATGACGAAAGCGCGGCACGGCTGCCGGTTGGTTATGTGCTGAGTCTGGAAGGGGCGGATTCCCTGTTAGGCGTAGGGCATTTGGAACGCGCCTGGGAGCAGGGTCTGCGCGCGATCGGACCGGCGCATTACGGGCCGGGGGTTTATGCCCAGGGGACTGACTCCACGGGAGGCTTTCCGGCGCGGGGGTTGGATCTGCTGCGGGAGTGCGGCCGGTTGGGCATGATCCTCGATGTGACGCATTTGAGCGATGATTGTTTTTGGGAGGCGTTGGCGGTGTTTGAGGGGCCAGTGTGGGCCAGCCATCACAACGCACGGGCCCTCGTTCCCCATCAGCGCCAGCTCAGTGATGACATGTTCCGCGCACTCGTGGAACGCGATGCGGTGACTGGCTTGGCGCTGGATGCCTGGATGATGGTGCCGGGCTGGCAGCGCGGGCAGACCACGCCGAAATCGGCCGGCCTGCACCTGGAAAAGCTGGTGGAACATCTGGATCATTTCTGTCAGTTGGCAGGCAATGCCCGCCATGTCGGACTGGGGACCGATCTGGATGGTTGTTTCGGCACCGAGCAGACGCCGCAGGGCTTGGATTCCATCGCCGATCTGCAAAAGCTCCCGGCGATGCTGGCGGCGCGCGGATACACTGACCCGGATATCGCGGGGGTGATGTCTGGTAATTTCCTGCGCCGTCTCCGGAGGGCGTGGGGCACGTGATTCCGCTGGGCACCAAACCCTGCTTCCTTCTATACCGTTTCCCGGCAGGCGCCATTCCACCTGGTGGAAGGATCGGCGGTTGCCATCATCGAGTGGACGTCGGATGGCCATAACGGAGCGGCAGCCACTTTCGGCCGGGATGGCATGTTGTATGTCACCAGCGGGGATGGCACCTCCCAGTCCGATGCCGATCAGTCCAGGCAGGATACCGCTTCAATGCGGTCCAAGGGGCTGCGGATTGATGTGGATGGCGCAGGGTGCGGCCAACGATGCCCAGACGGAGGCCCGCCTCGCACCATAGGAAGGTGCGGGGGTGCCGGTGGGTGGACGGGAATGGCTGGTGCCCAGCCGGGGCGACTGTGTGGCCTGTCATGGCCGGGGGCCAACTATGTGCTGGGTTTGAACACAGGAGTAGACCGGTGGTATCGAAAAACACGGATAATTTACTGAAGTGGAGGCCGCAGATTGACGATGGGAGTTATATAATTGGTTGTCGGAATTGCGTGGGTGCGGGAGGAAGATCCCCGCTCCGTGTTCAGCAGCACCGTCACCGTGACCTTGCCATGAGCCTTCCGGCGACATCTTTGCCATGGCCTCCGCTCCCCGTGAGTCGTTAGAAACGGCTTCCCAAACAGTTATTGATAATCATGCCTGCCGGAATTCGCAAAAATAGCTTGTGGTTTTTTGGGGTGGCAGCAAAAGTGCCGCTACAGTCACGAAGGGACCGGTTCGACCTGCGTTTGAAGGACGAACCGGTTTGACCGTTCCCGATGTTAACACCGCCATGAAAAGCATCATCCGCCTGTTGCTGGATCAGTGTCAAAAATTTGTGATTGCCTCCCTTGGAGTGTTATCGATTCTGCCTGCCCATGGGGTCCCGCTTCCGCCGGCCACGGCACTGCCAGCGGGCAGTTCCACGGTGAGAGGATTTACTGTCAGAGTGGCTCAAGCCCCCCTAACCGAGACCGTGGCCAATAACATCAGCCGGGCGGGCCAGCAGATCACCGGGACGCTGCGGGATTCCCTCGGAGCACTCATGCTCAATGAGGCTGTTCCAGGGCCGGGGGCGGATGGTTCCTATCTCGTGCCGGCCATCAACTTTGAACGCAACGGTGTCGGGTTCGATCTGATCGACTACGCCAACGGAAACCTCTTTCTAACTGGCTTTATGCCGGAATTATTTCCAGGGATTCCCGGCAATGGGTCCCACACGGAACAGTTTGCGGTCGAGGTGGTGGGTTTCCTTGACTTGCCGGCCGGCAGCCACACTTTCGGCGTTTGTGTGGGGACGGACCGGACGGATGTGAATGACGACGATGCGTACGCGGTGTTTGTCGCGCGGAATCCAAGGGATTTTTTCGGTCTGAAGGTTGCCGAATTTTCCCGTAACGCACCGCCTCCTTTCCAAGGAAACACCCACAATGAAAATCTGTGGACCGTGGAAGTGGCCACGGCCGGCATTTATCCCTTCCGTCTGCTGTATTGGCAGACCGGACGCGATGCCAATCTCCAATGGTATACTCTCAAGGGGGAAGAGCGGATTCTGGTCAATGACACCACGAACCCTCTAGCCATTAAGAGCTATGCCAGCACCACGGTGGCGAATGCCAGAGGGCCTTATGTCGCCGAAGCGCGGCCGGTTCCTGGATCGGCGGGAAACAGTGCCGCAGCCCCCATTGAAGCCGTCATCGTGGATGGCGCCTCCGCGACCGTTCCGGTGGCGGGAGTGCAGTTGCGGCTGAATGGCAGCCCTGTTACCCCGACCCGGACCCGGGCAGCGCCGCTGGTGACGGTGGCCTTCAGTCCGGACCCCAACCGCACCACTCCGGAAAATATTGTCAGGCTGGACTACACGGATTCCGGCGGCACCGCCTGGCAGAGCGAGTGGACGTTCGGAATCAATGTCAGTGGGGGGTCCGGTACCACCGTGACCGGCCAGTGGGATTTTGAGGGAGGGAATCTGGCGGCCACGGTGGGCCAGCCGCTGCAATATTTTGATGGGCCGGGCGGGCTGACCCAACAGGGGACAAAATTCGGAACCACCACGGCGTTGGGAGTGCCCCGCATCGGCGGTCAGGAGGCCACGATCATGGAAGTGCCCGGGGATTTGACCCGGCAGATCGGCTATGTGATGACTCACGGGATTGCTCCCAACGGCGGGGGCACGCGGGTGAACCAGTATACCCTGATCATGGATATCCTCGTGGACTCCGCGGGGCCAGGGGCCGCCTCGTTATGGCAGACCAGTTCCCTGACCAACACCGATGATGGCGATCTGTTCTGGCAGGGGGACAATTTTGGCCAGGGCACCGATGGCTACCATGGCACCGGTCAATTCACGGCAGGGACGTGGCACCGGGTGGTGGCGGCCTATGATCAAGCCGCCACTCCGCCCGTGGTGACCAAATACGTGGACTGCATCAAACAGCATGACTGGACCGCCAACCAAGGGCTGGATGCGGTGCGGCGCAGCCTGCTGCCGACCGCAATTCTGTTCGGGGATGGGGATCAGGACGAGCGCCGCAAAATGTGGGTTAATTCCATTCAGATCCGCTCCGGCAAAATGACCGATGCGGAAATTGTAGCCCTTGGCGGCGTTTCCCCCGCCGGGATTCCTCTGGCGATTCCGCCGACCAAGGTCACCGGACAGTGGGACTTTGAACGGGGGAATCTGGCGGCGACGGTGGGCAAGCCCCTGACGTATTTTGACGGAGCGGGAGGCGTCACCGAGACCGGAACCCAATTTGGTCTGTGCACTGATTTCAGCCTTCCTCTGATCGAGGGGCAAAATGCCAAGGTGATGCGGGTCCCCGGGGATCTGGTGCGGGAAGTGGGATACGTCATGGACCATGGGATCAAACCGAACGGGGGAGGCACCAGGGTGAACCAATTTACCCTGGTGATGGATATTCTGGTTGGCACCAGCGGGCCGGGGGCCGCTTCCCTGCTCCAAATCAGTTCCCTAACCAATACCGACGACGGCGACCTGTTCTGGCAAGGGAATAACTTTGGTCAGGGCACCGATGGTTATAGAGGCACCGGGCAATTCACGGCAGGGGAATGGCACAGGGTGGTGGCCGCCTATGATGAAGCCGCCACGCCACCGGTGGTCACCAAATTTGTCGATGGGATCAAACAGGATGACTGGACTGCCAACCAAGGCCTCGATGCGGTGCGTCGTGCCCTGCAGCCCACAGCCATCCTCTTTGGTGACGGGGATCAGGACGAGCGACGGGAGATGTTTGTCAATTCGATCCAAATCCGCGAGGGAAAATTGACCGATGCCGAGATCTACCAGCTGGGAAAACCGCAGGCCGGCGGGATCCCCGTCTCCGTGCCCGCCTCGACCGTCAGTGGTCAGTGGGACTTTGAGCGTGGCAATCTCGACTCCTCCATTGGGAAACCCCTGACTTATTTTGGAGGGGCGGGCGGAGCAACCCAATTGGGCACCCAGTTCGGCACCTGCACGGAGCTCGGAGTGGATCTGATCAACGGCCGGGACGCCCGGATCATGAAAGTGCCCGGAGATCTGCTGCGGGAAATTGGATACGTCATGGATCATGGGATCAAACCCAACGGCGGGGGCACCAGAGTGAACCAATTTACCCTCCTGATGGATATCATGGTTGGCACCAGCGGGCCCGGGGCCGCCTCCCTCCTTCAGATCAGTTCTCTGACCAACACCGACGATGGCGATTTGTTCTGGCAGGGGAATAACTTTGGTCAGGGCACCAATGGTTATATTGGGACCGGCCAGTTTACCGCCGGGGCATGGCACCGTGTCATTGCAGCCTATGATGAGGCGGCTACACCTCCGGTGGTGACGAAGTTCGTGGACGGAATTAAACAGGACGATTGGACTGCCAATCAAGGCTTGGATGCGGTGCGCCGTGCCCTGCAGCCCACGGCGATCCTCTTTGGCGACGGAGACCAGGACGAGCGCCGGGAGATGTGGGTGGATTCCATCCAAATCCGCGCCGGAAAACTGAGCGATGATGAAATGATCGCGATGGCAGGTCCTCAGGGCACCAGTCTGCCCGTCGGGCCGGTGGGGTCCTCCCCCGTCCTGGTCGAATCCACAGAGTTGGTGGTCACCTCGCTGCAGCCCGGTGAGATTACCCTGACATGGCCTCCAATCAGCCGGCATGGCACCCTCTACACGCTGGAAAGTAGTTCCACCCTGTTGGAGGACAGTTGGGTGCCGGTGCCGACCTCGGGAAATTCGATCACCATCCCTCTGGCCGTCGGCTCGAAGTTCTTCCGGCTGCGCTACTAAAAGCGGCCAGCACCACATGTGGAGTGGATCTGCGCGGGGCACGGATGCGGCCGTGGTAGGAGCGGGACTAAATAATTCCTTCCGGTCGACAGAAGACAGGCCAATGGTCCCGAACCCTGATTTATTGAAACGCGTGAAATTTTGTAAACTGGATGCTCCCTCCACTGGGGGAGTGAGTAAAGATGTGGCCGCAAAAAGTCATCGGCCGATTTTGGGCCGCTCTTGAGGCCGCTTCTGGTTTCGGGGCCATTTCCGCAAGCCTAACTGTAAAATCCATAAGATTTCGGTTTCGTCCTTTTATGACTTGGGGGCCGGGCG
>JBBQWG010000029.1:0-86605 GCA_038210825.1 Verrucomicrobiales bacterium | reverse complement strand
CCGGATCTTTGCGGCCTCAGCCGAAAAGAAGGAACTCTTCCAGCGCGACATGGGAGCCCCCATCAGTGCTACCGTGACCGCCGCCAATGGGGCCTTCTACCTCGCCACGATGAAGGAACTGATTTGTGTCAGGAAGTGAAGGGTGGTTGCAGTGGGCCCGCCACGTCCATCCGTTCTGCATTTGCGGGTGCGGTCTTACCCAGGGTCTGCATGGTTTCCGCTCCCAGCCGGAGCCGGGCCTGAAGTTTTTAAAACTCTGACCAACCGCATTTGCCATGAAACTCGTCTGGATCCCGCCTCTGATTGCCGCTTTCAGTCTTACCCCGGCCTCCGCGGGCGGCGAGGAGTGGTCACATGACTTCGCCAAGGCGCGCACGGCCGCCGCCAGCGAAAATAAAGACCTGCTGGTCGATTTCACCGGATCGGACTGGTGTTCCTGGTGCATCAAGCTGAACAAGGAAGTCTTCGGCCATGAGGCCTTCCGCTCGGGCGTGAAGGATTCCTTTGTGCTGGTCGAACTGGATTACCCCTAGGACAAAAGCAAAATGCCGGAAGCGGAGCAGGCCCAGAATGCAGCCCTGTTGAAGACCTATCCGGTCAAAGGTTACCCTACGATTCTGTTGTGTGATGCCGCCGGCAAACCCTACGCGGCCACCGGTTATCAGGCGGGCGGTCCGGAGAGATACGTGGCCCACCTGACAGATCTGAAAACCCGCCGCGCCGTCCGTGATGCCGCGTTCGCCAAGGCAGCGGAAGCCAACGGGGTGGAGCGGGCCAAAACCCTTGTGGCCGCGCTCGAGGCCATGGAACTGGATGATGCCATGCTCCAGGCCTCGTATCCGGATGTCATGAACCAAATCAGGGAAGCCGACCCTGAGGATGTCACCGGATTTACCCGGAAGGCTGCCGGAAAACAAAAGCTCGCCTCCTTCATGGAACAACTCGGAGGCTGGCAGAAAAAGGGAGATCCCGCCGCGGCCATGGATTTCATCAACAAGAGCCTGAAGGAGCCCGGCCTGCCCCCTGACGTGAACCAGCACATGCATGGACACAAAGCCGCGCTCTTCCTTCATCAGTCCAAACCTGCGGAGGCCGCCACCACCCTTGAGCAGGGCATCGCCGTGGCCCCCGACAGCACCGTCGCGGCCGAACTCGGCAAGTTCCTCGAGTTTGTCAGGAAAAAGCAGGCGGAGGATGCGGAAAAGAAATAGGCCGGGCGGCCTCTCCGAAAAGCAATGCAGAAAAACACCTTCTGATGTCCTTTGGAAACCCGCGAATATCAATCCCCATCCATTCTTGAATAATCTCTCATCGCAGGCAATCTGCAGCGGTGCAGCCCTCCGATTTCGACGTCCATTACCACGAACTGGTTTTCCGGCTGCAATGCCACGAGCGAATGGGCTCCGATTTCCAGCGATTCTTCGAAGACATCATGGTGCGCTATGACCACACCTTCACTCCGGTGAAGGCACATGGAAACCAAGGAGACTGGAAGAATGACGGATGGATTCCCGGCTCCGGGACAGTTTTTCAGTGTTATTCACCGGATACCACCGAGGCCGCCAAAATCATCGCCAAGA
This sequence comes from Verrucomicrobiales bacterium, assembly GCA_038210825.1. Lineage (GTDB taxonomy): Bacteria > Verrucomicrobiota > Verrucomicrobiia > Verrucomicrobiales > V1-33 > CAIZWU01. Next base: position 85,025 of record JBBQWG010000029.1, on the reverse strand, counting down.
TCAACGAAGATTTTGCCGGTGCCCTATCCAAGTGGGCCGGTAAAATGAGGGCGTGGACCTTCGTCTATTCCGAGCAGGGGAAACTCCCTCCGATGGCCGTCAGCCTCATTGAGGAGCTGAAAGCCGCACACTCCGGGCTAACGATCGACTCATGGAATCGGGAGCGTCTTTGGGACATTGTTCGCAGCCTCACGCCTGAGGCCCGCAACTCGTTGCTCGGCCCGGTGCCCCGTCCGGGAGACGTTATCTCCACCACTGCAGATGAAATTCGCGTCCTGCTCGCCTATTTGGCCCGTGCCGATCATCCTCCTTTAGATTCGGGGACCAGCCTGCTCGACCTCCTGCCCAAACTGGCGCACAATCGCCTCGGTCAGTCCATTCATCGCCTAATTGAGCCCGGCCTGCCCGTGGCGCAGACCACTGCCATCTATCTTGCCGGGCACCCCGACCCAGGGTTTTCCGGAGTCATCAGCCAGAGCCTCGCGGCGCGTTACCTTGTGCTGCGTGGCCAATTCGCTGATGAACCCGAGCAACTGTTCTTCTCCCTAATCAAATGGGTGCAGGCGGGGAAACCGGACGATCCTCGCTATTTTTGGGCAGCCGTGGGCATTGTTTCCCACTATTTTGAACTTTGTGATATTTTCGAGTCATGATCCTGCCCGACAAACATCTTCCCACTGAACGCTCGCTCGTTTCCCTTGGAGCCGTCGTGCTGGAGCAGTTGCGTCAGCCCCGCAGCGTCAGTGCCCTCTGGGAAAGCGTCCGTCAATCTCCCGGTATCGGCACGTTCCATCAATTTACTTTGGCCGTCACCTTCCTCTTCACCATTGGCGCCGTCAGTTTCGTGGATGACCTGCTATATCGCAAATCCCCGTGATCCATTCCGTTACCAGCACCGATCCACGCTTCCGCTCCGTCCATCTTGGCCCGGGGCTGAACATCGTGCTGGCGGAACGCACCGAGGGCTCTTCGGACAAGGACTCCCGCAATGGCCTGGGCAAAACCTCACTCTTTGAGATCATTCACTTCTGTCTCGGAGCGGGTTTCAACAAAAACCACCGGCTCGCCCACCCGGAACTCAGCCGCTTTACCTATTCCCTGGACTTCGATCTTGGCCCGCACCGCTTCGTCGTGTCCCGCAGTCCTGAAGAAGCCAATCTTGTTCAGATTAAAGGCCCTATCACCCAGCTTCCCGCCGAAACCAAGCCACACAAAAAGACCGGAAGCCCCACCCTCTCCATCCCGGCCTGGAATGACGTGCTTGGCAGGCTTCTCTTTGGGTTGGGTGAGGAAGAAGCCTCGCAGGCCTTTGCCCCCAGTTTCCGCAGCCTGATCGGCTATTTCATCCGGCGTGGTGCCTACGCCTTTTCCCAGCCCTTCGAGCACCATCCAAAGCAACATGAGTGGGACAAGCAGGTTAACACCGCCCACCTCCTTCAGCTTGACTGGCACCACCCTTGGCGGTGGCAGCTTTTGAATGAAAAGAAAAAGCTCATCACCCAGCTCAAAAAATCAGCCGAGTCCGGTGTGGACCCCCATTCCATTGGCCTCGACCGGGTAGGCGACTTGGAGGCCGCCCGGGTAAACCTTGAAGAAAAAGCCAGGCAGGGTGCCGCCAGTCTGTCCAGTTTTCAGGTCCACCCTCAGTATCGCGAACTGGAAATCGAAGCCAGCCAACTCACTGCGCAGCTTCACGGTTTGAATAATCAAAACGTCTCTGACCGCGAGATGTTGGCCTACTACGGAAGCGCCTTGGAGGAGGAAGCGCCAACTCCCACCCGCGATGTGGAGCGACTTTATGCGGAAGCAGGGATCGTCCTGCCCGCGCATGTCTCCCAGCGGCTGGAAGATGTCCAGAACTTCCACACCCGGCTCATCCAAAACCGACGGGATTTCCTCGTGGATGCCCAGCAGCGGCTTGCCAAACAAATCACCGACCGGGAAAAGGAGATTCAATCCCTCACTGAACGGCGCGCCAGTCTCATGAGCCTGCTCCAGACCCACGGAGCCTTGGAAGAATATACCCGTCTCCAGCAACGCCACCTCCAGACCGTCGCTCAGCTCGAAGACCTCCGCCGCCGCCTGGATGCCCTCCGTAAATTCGAAGCCGGTAACGTCGCCCTCAAAGCCGAGCGCGCCACCCTCGAAGTCGAAACCAACCGCGACTTCACCGAACGGCGGACTGTTCTGGAGAAGGAACTGACGCTCTTCAACCAGCATTCCCTCGCCCTCTACGATTCTCCCGGCCGCCTCATCATCGAGCCCAAAGCCGGCACCGGCTACACCCTGGATTACCGGATCGACCGTAAAGGCTCCGAAGCCGTCGGCCACATGGTCGTCTTCTGCTACGACCTTATGCTCGCCCGCACCTGGGCCACCCGCCCGCAAACCCCGGGCTTCCTTATCCACGACACCACCCTCTTCGACGGGGCCGACGAACGCCAGTTCACCCAAGCCCTCCACCTCGCCCACGTCACCAGTCTCGCAGAAAACTTCCAATACATTTGCTGCCTCAACTCCGACCGCATTCCCTCATCCGGTTTTCCAGAAGGTTTCGACTGGCAGCCCGCCGTCAAAATCACCCTTTGTGACGGCTCCCCTGACGGCGGTCTGTTTGGCTTCCGGTTTGGTGACGATGGTTCTGTGGAAAATCAAGACTCGGCACTATGAATGCCACCACAATAAAGCTCCGCGTCTTGATCTCCCGCACCACCGCAGGACTCAAAGATCTCGCGGAGCGAGTCGCCGAGTTTCCCCGCCAGCGAGGTATCGAGCCGATCATCCAAACCGGCTTCTACCCGTCCACGCATGATGTGAAGGGCATGTTGGCCGAGCACTTGCAGCAGTGCGATGCTGCCATCTGCCCCATCGGCACCGCGTATGGCTCCGGGCCGCACGATCCCATCACGAAGGCCGAGCAGCCCGTCCACGGCCTCAAGAACCCGCGCACGAATGCCCAATGTCATAAAACAAAAACCCCGCTGCCCTTGGACAGCGGGGTTGAGTTTCGTGAAACGATATTTAACCGGATTACTTGGCGGCGCGGAGGGCTTCGTCTTTGGCTTTGGCCTTGGCGATGACGTCGTCGCTGACGTTTTTCGGCGTCGGGGCGTAGTGGCTGAACTCCATGGAGAACTGGCCGCGGCCGGAGGTCATGGTGCGGAGGTCGCCGATGTAGCCGAACATGGCGCTGAGCGGGGCTTCGGCTTTGACACGGATGCCGCCGGGGGTGCTGTCCTGGCCCTGGATCACGCCGCGCCGGCGGTTGAGGTCGCCGATGACGTCACCGACTTTTTCTTCGGGGGCGAAGACATCGAGCTTCATGATAGGCTCGAGGATCTGCGGGCCGGCCTTGGGCATGGTTTGACGGTAGGCGGCCTTGGACGCGATTTCGAAGGCGAGGGCGCTGGAGTCCACGGCGTGTGAGCCGCCATCAAGGAGGACGACTTTAAAGTCAAGGCAGGGGTAGCCGGCGAGCGGGCCCTTGTGGATGGAAGTCTTGAAGCCTTTTTCCACGGCCGGGATGTATTCCTTGGGCACGGTGCCGCCGACGACTTTGGATTCGAAGATGAAGCCGGTGCCAGCCTCACCAGGTTCGATCCGGTAGTCGATCTTCGCGAACTGACCGGAACCACCGGACTGTTTCTTGTGGGTGTAGCTGTCGCTAACTTCCCTGGTGATGGTTTCACGGTAGGCGACCTGCGGGGCACCGACGATGACCTCGACCTTGTGGGTGCGCTTCAGGATGTCGATTTTGATATCGAGGTGAAGTTCGCCCATTCCCTTGAGGATCATTTCCTTGGTTTCCTCGTCGGTTTCGACGCGGAAGGAAGGATCTTCCTGGATCATCTTGCCGATGGCATTTGCCAGCTTTTCCGCGTTGGCCTTGTCCTTCGGCGCGACGGCGATGGAGATGACGGGATCGGGGAACACCATCGGCTCGAGGGTGGCGGGGTTCTTCTCGTCACAGAGGGTGTGGCCCGTCTGCACGTTTTTGAGACCCACGATGGCGATGATGTCACCGGCCTGGGCGGAGTCGATTTCCTTGCGGTCATCGGCGTGCATTTCGACCATGCGGCTGATGCGCTCAGTTTTGCCGGTGAAGGAGTTGAGGACGGTGTCGCCCTTCTTGATAGTGCCGGAATAGATCCGGGTAAAGGTGAGGGCCCCGAACTTGTCGTCCATGATCTTGAAGGCGAGGCCACGGAATGGGGCCTTCGGGTCGATGATAGCAAACTTGCCGGTTTCGTGGCCTTCGGCATCCACTTCGGGGAGCGGCTTCACGTCGGTTGGGGCCGGGAGATAGTCCACCACGGCATCAAGGACGAGCTGCAGGCCCTTGTTTTTGAAGGAGGAACCGCAGTAGGTCGGGAAGAACACCAGATCAATGGTGCCCTTGCGGATGCACTTCTTGAGGGTCTCAATGTCAGGCTCCACGCCTTCGAGGTATTTTTCCATGGCGGCGTCGTCCTGCTCGACGGCGATGTCGATGAGGGCGGCGCGGTATTCCTTGGCTTTTTCCACCATGTCGGCGGGGATTTCCTGGATGGTGAAGTTCTCGGGCTGCCCGGATTCGTCCCAGACGTGGGCTTTCATGGTCAGGAGATCGACCACACCGATGAAGTCACCTTCGATGCCGATGGGCAGGACCATGACGAGCGGCAGGGCTCCCAGAATCTTTTTCACCTGGGCCACCACGCGGTAAAAATCAGCCCCGGTGCGGTCGAGCTTGTTGACGTAAATCACGCGGGAAACCTTGGAATCGTTGGCGTAGCGCCAGTTGGTTTCGGATTGGGGCTCCACCCCGCCGGATCCGCAGAACACGCCGATGCCGCCGTCGAGCACCTTGAGAGAACGGTAAACTTCGATGGTGAAGTCCACGTGACCGGGGGTGTCGATCACGTTGAACTGGTGGTCCTTCCAGAAGCAGGTGGTGGCGGCGGATTGGATGGTAATGCCGCGCTCGGCTTCCTGTTCCATGAAGTCCATGGTGGAGGCACCGTCGTGCACTTCTCCGATTTTGTGGATCTTGCCGGTGAGCTTGAGAATACGTTCGGTGGTGGTCGTTTTGCCCGCATCAACGTGGGCGAAAATGCCGATGTTGCGGTATTTGCTGAGGTCCTTCATGTCGGATAAATGGCTTCTGGTTAGGGGCGGGGAATCGCTCCGGGGGGCGAATCCGTAGCCGGGAACCGCACTTTCGCAATCCGGGAATCGGGCCCGCCGGTTTTTTCCGGGAAATGGCCAATCACCCTTCCAAAAAGAGAGGTGCCGGGAGCGCCAACCCAGCCACTGCGACCAAACAAACCGCCGGAGGCTCTGGACTGCGGTGGGGACCACAGCTCTCCGGGTGGCGCGTGACGTCCGCCTGACAAAGCGACCCGTTGGCGGGGAGCCAGCCTGCAACCGCCTCCTGCCAGCAGGTCTTGGCGGGAGGTTTTGCGGGAGTGGAGCGTATGTGCGCGGAGGGGGCCGGTGGCAGGAGAGCGGCGGTGTCCGCCGCAGTCCAGAGCCTTCGGCGGGCAGGGCGGGGGCATTTTTGGTGACCGCCGGAGGCTCTGGACTGCTGGGAGCATCCCAGCTTTTCGGAACCGCGCTCCCCTTTCGACCGCTGAGCCGCCGTGCGGGAAGATAGTGATAGCTATTCCGCCCAAAATCATGACCCGGGAGCCCCTTCTTCATCAAAATCATCCCACACGTTCAACTGGTCGATTTTGAACCGTGCCACGCTGGCCACGAACGACTTCGGGGCATGGCGCTGAAACCAGGCGGCGCTGCACCAACGATACATTGTTGCCGAATTCACCAAGCGGTGGTGGACCGGGTTTTCATTCACATACCGCAGCCGGGCCAAATAAGATGTCTGATGGGTGATCCGCGTCTCGCGGAAATTCATCCACACCCGCCGCCCCGGTGAGCCGGAGAGTTTGTTCACCCGCATCGCGGAGCGGCGGTGGAAATCCTGCAGCCAGTCCCGTAGGGATTCCCCGGTCGCCGCCGGTGATTCCGCCAGAAAATGATAGTGGTTGGCCATCACGGCCCACGCCCGCAAAGTCCAACCGTATACGGTAGCGGTGTCCAGCATCAGGTGGGTGACCGCGTCCAGCGACTCCGGCGTGTTGAAGAGCCGCTGCCGGTGATAGGTCGAGGCCGTCACGAAATAAGTGCCCGGATGAAACAACCAGTGCGGCGGCGCATGTGGCCACGGCCCACGGGCGGGCGGTTGGGGCGGTGGATGTGGCTCGGAAGACACGTTGGCAAGATGGAGCAGACTCCGCCCTCGAGCGACCTTTTTCCCGTCAAAATATCACGGCTCAGACAGCCGGAGGCTCAGGACTGCTGTGGGCACCACAGCTCTTCGGGGAACGCGTCATGATTGGTGCGCCGAGGGGAGCCATTCCGAGTGAGGTTGGAAGCGAATTCAAGGTATTGCCAGTGGTGTGAGTCTTTTAGGTGGCAGGGGCGTCAGGGCGGGAGGCGCGCATTCCCCTCGAAAAGCGGCGGTGTCCTCCGCAGTCCAGAGCCTTCGGCGAACACGGCGGGCGCTCCACGTTACCGCCGGAGGCTCTTGACTTTCTGGGAGCATCCCAGCTTTCTATGCCAAAACTCCCCCTCGTCTCCACCGCTGGGGAAGCCGCCACAAGATTACCGCCCAGCAGGCACCCACTTGAGCCGGAAATACGCCTTGCCCGCGTCAATCGGCAAAACGCAGCTGCTCTCCTCCGCCTCCGGGCCGGGTCCGTTGGTCCAAGTCACTTCAGTTCTTCCAGTCCAGATGTTCAGGTCCGTGGAAGTCTCCAGTTTCCACTCGCCACCCGGCTGGACCCGTTCGCCCTTGGCCTTCAAAAGGAAGGCATTGGCTGCCGATTTTTCACCCGTGAGTTCCGGTGGCGCGGGTGGTCCCACGGCGGGCTGGAGGTTTGATGTGATCCAGGTTCTTACCGGGGGGAGAGTTAGATTTTCGTAAAGTGCCCAGCCCCCCGGTCCGGGAGATGTGGAAGCGTTATCGGAAAGACCGTAAACGTTGCCAGTCGCGGCCACCAATGGCCCACCTGAGTCCCCTCCCGTTACGTTTCCCAAAAGAATGGGGTGCCCTGAAGTATACCAAAATTCCGTCTTTATTCTATCTGACGACGTGTGTTCCACTCTGGATGCCCGTGCCGCCATCCTATCCCCCGGCATCGGCAAGACATATCCACCCGTAGTCGCTTCCCGTCCAAACCCGAGCATCGTGAACACCTCCCCCACCGGCGGAAGGGTTTCTCCAATCTCCAGCACCTCCCCGCCCGGCACCGGTTGTGCCAGCGTCAGGATCGCCAAGTCCCTGCCTGAGGCAATGTTCTGATACTCCGGATGAATCAGAATCGAGCTCACCGCGATTTCCACGCCTCCCTGTCCGTTGATATTCGAACCCGTCCGGATGTGCACCCTCTTTCCGGAGCTGACCTGACTCGCATCCACGACGTGGGCGGAAGTCAGCACTTGGTTCGGGCTACCAGGAAACAAGACCCATTCCATTTATAAGTTTCGGTTATGTCCTTCAGGTGCACGGAAAACACACTCTTCTCGTATTGCGCGGCCAGCGCCAAGTGCTCCGCCCGCTTGCCCGGATCCACCAACAGGATGCCTTTGGCTTTCGGAACCAGGCCCAGAATAAACACGACCACGAGTCGGCTCGCCAGCATGGACCGGAGATTGCGGGCGCGGCAAAAGCGAAACCAGCCGCCCCATGCGGAAGACGGGACACCAATTGAGGGGCTAGCGGCGAGGCGCTTCATCGGGGTAAAAATTCAATCCGACGGAACCGGGAGGCAAGTGGATTTACGGATGGGGGTAAGGCCGACAGAAGCATGGTGTAACAAGCAGCCGGGGCCGCCTACGGAATCACATTCACGCCGCGCAGCCCGAAAAGCGGGGCGGCGGCGAGGAGGTGTTTGTCGTTGGAGTAGATTTCGGTGAAGCTGTTTTCCGCGGCAGTAGCCAGGTGCAGGGCGTCGGCGGCGCGGAGGTAGGTGGTGGCCGGGGCGGTGGCGAAGACGGTTTCCACACGATCAAGGACTCCGTCAGTCAGCGGAAGGAGGACAATGGCCGTGGAAGCGACGTCCTCGCTGAACTGGCTGATGAGGCTCTGAAAGTCCACCGGAGCGGCGGCACCTTCGCGGAGTTTGCGGAAGGCTGCGGAGGCAAACTCCGCCCGGCCATGGATGGCAGTATGAATCTCAAATACGGAGACCGCGTGTGCCCGCACTTCCGTGCTGCCTGCCTCCAGGACTTGGAGCTTGAACAAATAATTAGCGTCGTAATAGGCCGGACTCATCGGGCGTCACGCTCTTCGGAGATGATGTCCGTAGAATCTGTCCCACCGCTGAAGGCTCCAGATCGGATCATGGCTTCGTATTCAGGGAGAAGTTTGCGATTGGCCCATTTCGATAAGACCGGTGAGGCTGGGTTGGAGGCTGTTGCTTCAGCTCTCAGCGCCACTTCAATCAAATGGATGGTTTCCTGAGTCACCGAACGTCTGTGGGCGGCGGCAGTTTGCCGCAGTCTGGCGTGGAGTTCCTCGGGAAAGGATTTGATGACGAGGGCGGGCATGGTGGCTGAAAGGTAGCGGAATGGCACCAGTGAGCAACCCGAAATCAGTCGGCGCTCCCCAGTGTGCTAACCTTGCCGCCGGACCATCTCGTGGATCCGACCGGGGCGAAGGGCGATGTGCAGCCTTTGGAAACGGGGAAATCACGGTAAATGCCCAGTTTTTCTCCGATGGCGAGAGCCCGCGCGCGGAGGGCGGGGGAATGAATGCCGATGGCGGCAAGGCAATAGTTCATCGTCCATTGCACGGCCGGGGCGGCGGTGCCTATTTCGGATTCGATGCGGCCGAGCAGGGCTGGCAGATCAAGTTTTTCCGGTGTTATAGGAACCAAATCCGCCGTCAGACTCCATCCGGCGCGGGCCAGCCAGGGATCTTCCGCCGTCATCCATTTCTGACGGAGGGATTCCTTGGCAGGGTGCTTTTTGAGGACATAGGAGTTCAACCAGTCCGCTACCTGGGCCACTGCGGCGGATCGGACCATCTGTTCCATTTCTTCAGCTGGCAGTTGCTCCGGTTTCAGAAGCAGCACCGCCAGTAGCCGGGCGTCCAAATTGCCGGTAGCCGACAGTTCCAACGCGAGGGTGTGACCGGTTTTGATTTCCGCAGCCAGCTTGCGGATATCTCCCAGCTTGACTCCGAACTGCTGGTCGCCGGCTCCATTCCTGATGTTGAGCGCCCGGACTTTTTCGTTTCCTAGAGATTGCAATCGAGTGAGGGCTTCTTTAAGAGTCATAACGTTTGGGTTGATTTCAGAATGGGGGCTCTGGCACCGGCAGAAACCTGGCGCCTTCCTGGCGGGGTTGCAAACCACTGCTCTCACCCCATGGCCAGGGTAACATTCCCTTGAAGCAGAGAACAAATCTACCCGATGGGAAGCTCCGCGCTACGGCTTGTGCTTAACTATTCTTAAAGTTAGCAATCCATCGGTCCTTTCCCGGCCTGCGACGGGCCAATACGAGAAGAAAAGAACAAAAACCAGTTGCGAAGCGGAAAAGGGCTCCTATAATCGCCCCTCCTTCCTCGGCCCTGCAAACTTTACGGTCTGCGTCCGCATAGGATTTATCGGAACGCGGCACCGGAAAAGTTGCTGCGAATAGTTTGGTCGGACGCCTTGTCGTCCGGGTATGGCTGTCCCGGTGGATCCTCTGGTGAGAGGGAAATCCACACTTTCAGCCGCCATGCCCACCATTAACCAGCTTGTCACCAAAGGACGCCGTCCCAAAACGGAAAAGTCCAAGTCGCCCGCTCTGGCCGATTGCCCCCAGCGCCGCGGGGTCTGCCTCCAAGTGATGACCCGCACGCCCAAGAAGCCGAACTCCGCGCTCCGCAAGGTCGCCAAGGTCCGGCTCACCAATGGCTTCGAAGTCATTGCCTACATCGGCGGTGAAGGCCACAATCTCCAGGAGCACTCCATCGTGCTCGTCCGTGGTGGACGTGTGAAGGACTTGCCAGGGGTTCGTTACCACATCGTCCGTGGTTCCCTCGACTGTCTCGGCGTCGACAAGCGCCGCAAGGGCCGTTCCAAATACGGTGCCAAGCGTCCGAAGCCCGGCCAACCGGCCGCTCCTGTCAAGAAGGGCGGCAAGAAGTAAGCTTCGTCCGACAATTTATTTACCCAATCTCCAACGACTTACTCTTATGGCCCGCAGAAAGCGCGTTTACAAAAAAGCCGACCTCAGGGATGCCCGTTACGACAGTTCCGTGGTCGCCAAGCTCGTCAACCGTCTCATGTATGACGGTTCCCGTTCCGTTGCCGAACGCATCGTGTATGCGGCCATCGACAAGGTGAACGACGGGGCCCAGACCGTGGACCCTCTTGAGATCCTCAACCGGGCCGTGGAAAACGCCAAGCCCCGCCTTGAAGTGAAGAGCCGCCGGGTCGGTGGGGCCACCTATCAAGTGCCGCTGGAAGTCGCTCCTGACCGTTCCGAGTCCCTCGCGATGCGCTGGCTGATCAATTTTGCCCGCAAGCGCAAAGGGGTCCCGATGCACCTCGCTCTGGCCAACGAAATCAAGGACGCCTCCACCAATCAGGGCAACGCCGTCCGCAAGCGTGACGACGTGCACAAGATGGCCCAGGCCAACCGCGCCTTCGCCCACTTCCGCTGGTAGTTCCGGCGTTCAGTTAGTTCATTCCCTTCCGCTTCCTCTTTTCGTCACTTTTAGAAGACCGTTCCCCCTCCCTCCGTCCCCGTCATGGCTGATCCCCGTAACAGTCCCAACCGCCAATATCCGCTGGAGCGCACCCGTAATATCGGGATCTCCGCGCACATTGACGCGGGGAAGACCACGCTTACGGAGCGCATCCTGTTCTACACCGGGATGATTCACCGCATCGGTGAAGTGCACGACGGGGCCGCGACGACCGACTGGATGGAGCAGGAAAAAGAGCGCGGTATCACGATCACTTCCGCTGCCGTTACCACCAAGTGGAAACAGCTCCCGAATGAAGGCGTCTTCAAAATGTTTGAAGGCGAAGAGATGCGGGTGAATATCATCGACACTCCCGGCCACGTGGACTTCACGGCTGAGGTCGAGCGCTCCCTCCGGGTGCTGGATGGCGTGATTCTGGTTTATTGCGGGGTCGCCGGGGTCCAACCCCAATCCGAAACCGTCTGGCGTCAGGCCACCAAGTATTCCGTTCCCCGGATGGCTTTCGTCAATAAGATGGACCGCACCGGGGCCGACTTTAACAAGGCCGTCAGCGAGCTTCGTTCCAAACTCGGAGCCAACGCCCATCCGATTCTGATCCCCATCGGAGCCGAAGACCAACTCAAGGGCGTCATTGATGTAATCGGCAAACAGGCCATCGTGTATTCGGACGCCGAAAAGCTGGGTTCCACTTACGAATACGTCCCGCTAACCGCCGACCAAAAGGCCATTGCGGACAACGCCTACGATGAACTGACCGCCGCTCTGTGCGATGTCGATGAGCAACTCGGCATGATGTTCCTCGAAGAACAGGCGATCACGGTCAAGGACGTGAAAAGTGCCCTGCGCCGCGCGGTCATCGCCAACCAAATCGTTCCCGTGGCCGGCGGTTCTGCCTTCAAGAACAAAGGCGTGCAGGCCCTGCTCGATGCTGTAGTCGATTATCTGCCGAACCCGCTCGATATCCAGCCACAGATCGGTCACGACCCGGATGACCTCGACAAGAAGATCGAAGTGTCTCCTGACGACAATGGAAATTTTGTCAGCCTCGGATTCAAGCTCTGGTCCGACAAGTTTGTGGGCAAGCTGGTTTTCTTCCGGGTCTACCGCGGCAAGGTTACCAAGGGCGACCAGATTTACAACCCCCGCACCCGCAAACGGGAGCGCGTGGGCCGCCTGATCCAGATTCAGGCCAACCAGCACACCGACATCGATACCTGTTATTCCGGAGATATCGCGGCCATCGTCGGGCTCAAGGAACTCCGCACGGGGGACACCCTCTGCAACGAGGATGCCGAAATGCTCCTCGAGCCTCCGACCTTCCCGGATCCCGTGATCTCGATGTCCATCGAGCCGAAGACCAAGGCCGACCAGGAAAAAATGGCGGTCGCCCTGCAACGGCTTTCCGACGAGGACCCAACTTTTGTCGTCCGCACGGACGAAGAGACCGGCCAAACCATCATCGCCGGCATGGGTGAACTTCACTTGGAGATCATCCGGGACCGCATGCTCCGCGAGTTCAAGGTGGAAGCCGAGTCCGGCAAACCCCAGATTGCTTACCGTGAGTGCACCACCGTTCCCGCCGATGGCGAGGGCAAGCTGGTCAAACAATCCGGCGGCCGTGGCCAATACGGCCATGTGGTTCTCAAGATGTATCCCGCCGAACGCGGCAAGGGCATCACCACCGAAAACAAGATTGTTGGAGGTGCTATTCCCAAGGAATACATCAAGCCTTCCATCGACGGCATCCTCGAAGCCACCACCAATGGCATCATTGCCGGTTACCCGGTGGTCGATCTGCACATTGAATTGGTCGACGGTTCCTTCCACGATGTGGATTCCAACGAAAATGCTTTTAAGATGGCTGCCATCTTCGCCATGAAGGACGCTTTCAAAAAGGCCAAGTGCCAATTGCTCGAGCCGATCATGAGTGTGGAAGCCACCACGCCTGACGAATATCAGGGCGACATCATGGGCGACCTGAGCCGCCGCCGGGGACGCATCAACAGCATGGAGAGCCGCCAGAACGCTTCCATCGTCAAAGCGGAAGTGCCCTTGTCCGAAATGTTCGGCTACTCCACCGCCATCCGCACCCTCTCTTCCGGCCGTGCTTCCTACAGCATGGAACCCAGCCATTTCGAAGCAGTCCCCAACAACATCGTCGAGCAGGTCGTCGAGTCCCGTGGCGGCAGCCGCCGTGGCGGGGTGTAAACTTCCTATCCTTTCTTTCCCAATCCCATTCCCATGCAAAACCAGCGCATCCGCATCCGCCTCCGGGCCTATGACTTCCGCACTCTCGACCGCAGCGTGACGGAGATCGTGGACACCGCCAAACGCACCGGAGCCCGTGTCGCCGGCCCCGTGCCTCTCCCGACCCGGATCGAAAAGTTCTCCGTGAACCGTTCCGTCCACGTCGACAAAAAGTCTGCCGAGCAGTTCGAAATCCGCACCCACAAGCGGCTGCTCGACATCGTCGACCCCACCGCCCGCACCGTGGACGAGCTGAAGAAGCTCAATCTCCCCGCCGGTGTTGACATTTCCATCAAGATTTAATCCCGACACGTTCCCCGCGCTGTCACCAACTGAGCAATCCTTATGAGCCTCGGACTTTTAGGCAAAAAATTGGGCATGACCCACATCTACGACGACAAAGGCAAAGCTGTCGCTGTGACCGTCGTCGACGTGAGTCAGAACGAAGTTACCCAGGTCAAGAACACCGAAACTGATGGCTATTCCGCCGTGCAGGTTGGGTTTATTGACAAGCGGGAGAGCCGATCCAACAAACCGGAAACCGGCCACTTCAAGAAAGCCGGCACCGCCCCGAAATATCACGCCCGTGAATTCCGCGTCGAAGCGGGTGACGCTCCTGAAGTCGGCACCAAGCTGGATACCACCCACTTCGCCACCGGCCAATGGGTGGATGTCATCGGCACCACCAAGGGCAAAGGTTTCGCCGGTGTGGTCAAGCGCTATCACTTCGGTGGTCTCCGCATGACCCACGGTTCCATGATGCACCGCCGGACGGGTGCCATCGGTTGCCGCCTCACTCCCGGCCGTGTCTGGAAGAACCAGAAAATGCCCGGCCACATGGGAGTTGACCGCCGCACCACGCAGAACCTGCAGATTGTCGGCAGCCGTCCCGAGGACAATATCATCTTCATCTCCGGCAGCATCCCGGGTGCCAAGGAAAGCCTTGTCATCATCCGCCCCGCCAAAAAGCGCCCCGCTCCCGAGGCCAAGTAACCCCATTTGATCCAAGGAAAGGACTAACTTTATGGCATCTACCGTGCTCACTCTCGAATCCGCCAAGGCCGCCAACATTGAGGTGGTTGAAAACGGACGCTACACCCAGACCGTCCACGACGTCATCACCGCCATGCGGGCCAACCGCCGCAGCGGCACCGCCTGCACCAAGACCCGCGGTGAAGTCGCCGGCTCCAACAAAAAGCTCTACCGTCAAAAGGGCACCGGCAACGCCCGGGCCGGTGAGCGCCGCTCCCCCACCCGCGTTGGTGGTGGTGTCGCCCACGGACCAAAGCCCCGCGATTACTCCAAGAAGGTTTCCAAGAAGGACAAGAAGATCGCCTTCAAGAAAGCCCTCTCCGAGCGCATCAAGATGGGCGATGTCCTGACAATTCCCGGCTTTGCCGTGGCCGATGGCAAAACGAAATCCTTCATTGCCCTGCTCAACAGCATTGTCGAATCCCCGAAGGTCATCGTCATCGCCGCCGCCTTCGACGAACAAACCTACCTCGCCGGCCGCAACTACGCCGGAGCCCTGCTCATGACCGCCAACGAGGTCAACACCGAGCACCTCCTCAACTACCGCAAGATCATCGTCACTGCCGACGCCCTCGAAACTCTCTCCCGGAGGACCACCGTATGAAAGACGTCTATCAAGTCATCAGAAACATCCGCCTCAGCGAAAAGGCCACCGTCCTCGGCGAGCTGAACAACGAATACGTATTCGAAGTCGATCCCAAGGCCAACAAGCTGGACATCAAGCTCGCGGTCACCACCATCTTCGGCAAGAAGGTCACCGCCGTCCGCACCTGCAACTACGACGGCAAAGCCCGCCGCCGCGGAGCCCAGAAGGGCCGCACCAATCACTGGAAGAAAGCCGTCGTCCGTCTGGCCGACGGCGAAAAGATCGATCTGGTCTAACCTGCCTTCTTCCTCCCACCCTCCCACTGCCAACCTGATCTCCTATCATGGCACTCAAGACCTTCCGCCCCTACACCCCCACCAACCGCTACAAAGAGCATCCGGACCTTTCCGGGCTTTCCAAAAAGAAGCCTGAGAAGTCCCTCCTTGATGTCAAAAAGCGCAGCGGTGGCCGCAATAACCAGGGTGTCATCACCTGCCGTCACATTGGTGGTGGCCATAAGCGCAAATACCGCATCATCGACTTCAAACGCCTCAAGCGCGACGCTCCCGCCAACGTCGAGGCCATTGAATACGATCCCGGCCGCACCGCCCGCATTGCCCTTCTCAAGTATGAGGACGGCACCAAGGCTTACATTCTCGCCCCCAACCACCTCGTGGCCGGCATGACCGTGATGGCGGGTGAGAAGGTTGCTCCGGAAGTCGGCAACGCCCTCCCGCTGCGCTCCATCCCGCTCGGAACCGCCGTTCACAATGTCGAACTCAAGCCAGGACAAGGCGGCCGCGTGGCCCGTTCTGCCGGCCAGTCCGTCATGCTGAACAACCGCGAAGGCGACTACGCCCTCATGAAGATGCCATCCGGGGAAATCCGCAAAATCCACCAGGAATGTTATGCGACCATCGGCACCGTCGGGAACAGCGAGCACATGAATGTAGTTTCCGGAAAAGCCGGCCGCACCCGCTGGATGGGCGTCCGTCCGACCGTCCGCGGCATGACCATGAACCCGGTCGATCACCCCAACGGTGGTGGTGAAGGCCGTTCCAAATCCGGTGGTGGCCGTCAGCACCTTCTCAGCCCATGGGGTCACGCCAAGGGTGAGAAGACCCGCAAGAAGTATCACAAGACCGACCGCTTCATCGTGCAGCGCCGCAATGCCAAGAAAGGCAAATAAGCCCGCCCAACCCAACCTTCCTTAACAGTTACCTACCATGGGCAGATCCCTCAAAAAAGGTCCTTACATCAACCAGAAGCTTCGGGTGAAGATCGACAAAATGAACGACAGCGGCCAGAAGCGTCCCATCAAGACATGGGCCCGCGCTTCCACGGTCTCTCCTGACTACGTTGGCCACACCTTCCTCGTCCACAACGGCAAGGACTTCATCAGTGTGTTCGTCACGGAAAACATGGTGGGTCACCGCCTCGGTGAATTCGCTCCGACGCGCACCTTCAAGGGCCACGGTGCCACCACCGCCAAAGTCTCTAAATAATCCCCTGCTTCCCGCACCCCGATGTCCGCTTCCCGTTCCAGTCTTCTCCCGCTCTGCGGTGCCGCGTTCCTCGCGGTGTCAGGGGCCGGCGTGGCTTGGGCCGAAGAGGCGGCGGCGGAACCACCCGCAGCCCCCGCCACCCCGGCAGCGGTGGCGGAAAGCCTCGCCAAAGCCAATGCCGAAGTGGCCGCGCTCCGTGAGGAAAACACCCAACTCCGGCTCCAGATCGAAGCCCTCGGACTGGCCAGTCTCAAACCGGAATTGCGGCCGCTCCAGGAACGGCTCATCGCCGCCGTGGCTGACTATCGTCTTGCCGATCAAAAGGTAAAACAACTCACGGAACAAGTGGTGACCCTGTCTGAATCAGGCCTGGCGCTACTGAGTGATCCGGCGGACCCCGCCGCCAGAGAGCGGCTGCAAAAAGAGCTGACTTCGGCCAACACGCCGCTGCTCCATAGCAAAACCTCGGATGGCGCACCCCCGGTCTCCCTCGATTCTGCCAAAGTCATTTCCCTGAAAGATGATCTTGGCCTTGCAGTGATCAATACCGGCTCCGAAAGTGGCCTCCGCCTTGGAACTCCGATGCGCATCGTCCGCTCGGAGAAAACCGTCGCCACCGGCCTGGTGGTAGATGTGCGGAACCGGGTCGCCGGGGTGCTGCTGACTTCTGCCAATGCCGCCGGGGCCCTCAAAATCGGGGACCAGGCCAAACCCGAAACCATTTCAACTTTAAAGTAACCTACCAGTCATGGACGTCAAAGCCATCTCCAAATATGTCCGCATCTCCCCGCTCAAAGCGCGTGATGTGGCCCGTGAAATCCAGGGACTGCCGGTTGGCGAGGCTCTGAGCCTGCTCACCTTCACCCCCAAGAAGGCCGCCGTCCTGTTCACCAAGACGCTCAAGTCAGCCGTGGCCAATGCCGAACACAATTTCGATCTCAATCCCGATGGGTTGATCGTGAAGTCCGCCGTCGCCAACCTTGGTCCGGTGCACAAGCGCATGAAGCCCCTCGCCAAGGGATCCTCCGCCGCCATCCGCAAGCCGATGTCCCATCTCATGGTCATCGTCTCCGATGACAAACCCGAGCCAAAAATCAAAGGCCGCAAACACGTCTCCAAAACCGCCGCCGCCGCTGAATAAGCCCGGCCCAATCCTTTACTGAACACGAT
Organism: Verrucomicrobiales bacterium; assembly: GCA_038210825.1. Classification (GTDB taxonomy): domain Bacteria; phylum Verrucomicrobiota; class Verrucomicrobiia; order Verrucomicrobiales; family V1-33; genus CAIZWU01. The sequence continues at coordinate 67,741 of JBBQWG010000029.1, read as the reverse complement.
TCTATGGGACAGAAAATCAATCCGATCGGCTTCCGCCTCGCCGTCAACAAGGACTGGCGCTCCAAGTGGTATGCCCCCAAAGCCGATTTTGCCGGCTTCCTGCACAGCGATATCAAGATCCGCAACTATCTGAAGAACAAGCTGATGTTTGCTGCCTTGAGCCGCATCGTCATCGAGCGGGCATGGAACAGCGTCCGCGTGACTCTCTTCACCGCCCGTCCCGGTCTGGTGATTGGCCGCAAGGGTTCTGAAATCGAAGTGATGAATGCCACTATCAGCGAGATGTGTGGTGGCAAGCAGGTCAAGATTGATATCTTCGAAATCAAGCAGCCCGAACTCGAAGCCCAGCTCATCGCCGAGAACGTGGCCACCCAGTTGGAACGCCGTATCTCTTTCCGCCGCGCCATGAAACGCGCCGTGCAGACCGCTATGGAATTCGGTGCCCTTGGCATCAGGATCCGCGCCGCCGGCCGCCTTGGTGGTGCAGACATTGCCCGCGCTGAATGGTATAAGGAAGGCAAGGTGCCTCTGCAAACCCTGCGGGTGCCGATTGACTACGGTTTTGCCGAAGCCCGCACCGTTTACGGGATCATCGGGGTCAAAGTCTGGATCAACCGCCGGATTCTTGCCGAAGGGGAAGCTCCACCTCCTCCGCCCCCTAACGCCCGCCGCGAACGCCCCCGGGGCGACCGTCCCGGTGGTGGTGGTCCTGGCGGCCGTGGTGGCAACAGCGGTGGACCCCGTGGCGGTGGCGGTGGCCAACGTGGCGGCGGCGACCGTGGTGGCCGTTCCGCTCCGCCGGCGCAGGCTCCGGCTCCGGCTCCGGCTCCGGCTCCGGCGGCTGCCCCAGCCGAAGCGGCCCCCCAAGCCTAAGCCTTAATTCTTCCTACAACTTCTAACACCCTTTCAAGATTATGGCAATGCTCCCCAAAAGAGTGAAGCACCGCAAAACGATGCGGGGCAGCCGTTCTGGCAATGCCCAGCGCGGAACCAAGGTGGACTTCGGTGAATTCGGCCTCCAGACGCTCGACCGCGGCTGGATCAAGAACACCCAGATCGAAGCCTGCCGTGTGGCGATCACCCGCAACCTGAAGCGCAAAGGCAAGGTCTTTATCCGCATCTTTCCTCACAAGCCCGTGACGGCCCGTCCCCCGGAAACCCGTATGGGCAAAGGCAAGGGCGCCCCTGAATTCTGGGTCGCCGTGGTCCGCCCCGGCAACATGCTCTTCGAAACCGCCGGCGTTCCGGAGTCCCTCGCCCGTGAGTCGTTCCGCCTCGCTGCCCAGAAACTCGGCATCCGCTGCCGCTTTGTCCGCCGCAATCCCGGTGCTGTCTAACATCTTCCCGCTCCCGACCCATGAAAACCAGTGAAATCCGCGACCTCTCGGTCGATGAGTTGATCGCCAAACGCGGTGAACTCAAGCAGGAGGCCTTCAGTCTCCGCCTCCAGCAGCGCAGTGGCCAGTTGGAAAACCCTTCCCGCCTAACCGCTATCCGCAAGGATATCGCCCGTATCCAAACCGAACTGACCGCCAAGCGCGCCACCGCCGCCGCCTGACCTGCCGTTCCCTGACCTGACCTGACCTGACCTTTCCCATGTCCGAAGAAACCAACCCACCGCAGGAGGAAGCCCGTTCCACCCGCAAGACCCGCGTCGGCGTCGTCCTTTCCGACAAGATGGACAAAACCATCGTTGTTGGCGTCGTCCGCCGCGTGCCTCACCCCAAGTTCCGCAAGATCGTCAAAAAGACCACCAAGCTCTACGCCGCCGATGACGCTGGCGAAGCCAAGGTCGGTGACCGGGTCCGCGTCATGGAGTCCCGCCCGCTCAGCAAGCTGAAGCGCTGGCGCCTCGTCGAAGTTCTCAAGCACTAACCCTGCTTACCCAACCACAAAGCCAAACCACATCCCAAGCATAATACCATGATCCAAATGGAATCCAAGGTGCAGGTGGCGGACAACACGGGAGCCCGTGTTGCTAAGATGATCGGCGTCCTCGGCAAACGCACGCGCGTTGCCGGGATCGGCGATATCATCACCGCCCACATCCGCGAAGCAACCCCCACCGGTGCCATCAAAAAGGGCGAAGTCGTCAAAGCCGTCGTCGTCCGCACCAGCGCCCCCATCCGCCGTGATGACGGGTCCATCCTGCGTTTTGACAGCAACGCCATTGTCATCATCGACAAGGACCAGAATCCCCGCGGCACCCGCATCTTTGGCCCTGTGGCCCGTGAACTCCGCGACCGGAATTTCATGAAGATCGTCTCCCTTGCCCCTGAAGTTCTCTAAAGACATGAGCACCCACGTTAAAAAGGACGACGAAGTCGTCGTGATCTCCGGAGGACACAAAGGCAAGTCCGGCACTGTTCTCACGGTCAATCCCAAGAAGCTGCAAGTCTTCATCAAGGGAATCCACATGATCAAAAAGCACGTGAAGAAGTCCCAGACTTCCGAAGGTGGCATCATTGAGAAGGAAGGTCCCATCCACATTTCCAACGTCCGCCTCGCCGAAAAAACGGTGAAGGAACCCGCCAAGGCCTCCAAGGCTGCCAAACCCGCCGCCAAAAAGGCGCCCGCCAAAAAGCGCGCCAAGGCAGCCACTGAATAAACCCTGACCGAAACAAGGACATGGAACCCGCTCTCAAAACATTTTATAAGGAGAAAGTCGCTCCCCACCTCAAGACCAAACTTGGGGTCACCAATCTCCACGAGATTCCCCAGATCGAAAAGGTCGTGGTGAACTGCTCCGTGGGCAAACAGGCCGACCGCAAGCAGGCCGTGGAAGATGCCATGAACGACGTACAGATCATCACCGGCCAAAAGGCGGTGATCACCAAGTCGAAAAAGGCCATCTCCAATTTCAAGCTCCGCGAAGGGGAACCCCTTGGAGTGAAAGTCACCCTGCGTGGCCGGATCATGTGGGAATTCCTTGAGCGCTTGATGAAGATGGCCCTCCCGGTGGTGCGTGACTTCCGCGGGGTGAGCCCCAAAGCCTTCGACGGCAAGGGCAACTACACCCTCGGCATCACAGACCAGTCGATCTTCCCCGAGATCGAAATCGACAAGATCAAGCGCCAGCTCGGCTTTGATATCTGCATCGTGACCACGGCCACCTCCGACGACGCGGGACGCGAACTCCTGCGCGCCCTGGGCATGCCGTTCCGCGACCACAAGCCAGCCGCCGCTTCCCAAAGCGAAGTTGCCGCCGCTTAATCCTCACCAACTTTCACACCTTTAAAACATCATGGCCGTCCTCACCGACCCCATCTCTGACTTCCTCACCCGCTGGAAAAATGCCAGCCGCGCCCGGAAGGAAGAGTTCACTGCTCCCTTCTCCCGCATCAAGGCGGAGATTGCCCGCATCCTTCAGGAAGAAGGTTATATCTGGTCCTACGAAGTCGAAACCGGAGAGGGGCATCCCCAAATCCGTGTCAAGACCAAGACCACCGACGGCCGCGCCGTCCTGACGGATCTCAAGCGCATGTCCTCCCCGGGGATGCGCCAATATGTGCCGGTGGAAGAAATTCCCCGCGTCCTCAACGGTCTTGGCATCGCTATCCTCAGCACCTCCAAGGGCCTGATGACTGGTGCCCAGGCCAAGAAACAGCGTGTCGGCGGCGAACTGCTCGCCATCGTCTGGTAACCCCAACTCCCCACCACTTCAAGCATATGTCCCGAGTTGGCAACAAATCCATCCCGCTTCCTGCCAAGGTCACCATCGAAAACAAGAACGGCAACGTTCAGGTTTCCGGACCCAAAGGCAAATTGAGCTATGTCCTCCCGGACTGCATCACGCTTTCCCAGGAAGGCACCGAGCTTTCCGTGAAACGCGCTTCCGATGACCGGCGCCACCGTGCCCTGCACGGCACCAGCCAGCGCCTCATCAGCAACATGATCATCGGCGTCAACGAAGGTTTCGTGCGTCAGCTTGAGATCCATGGCACCGGCTTCCGCGCCGCCGTCAAGGGTGACAAGCTCGACCTCAGCCTTGGCTACAGCCATCCGTTGCTCCACCCGATCCCGGCCGACCTGACCGTGACCGTGACGGAGAACACCAAGATCAAAGTCGAAGGCATTGACAAACAGCGCGTCGGCCAGTTCGCCGCCGATGTCCGGGCCTATTATCCGCCGGAGCCATACAAGGGCAAGGGCGTCCGCTACACCGGGGAACAAATCCGCCGCAAGGAAGGCAAGAAAGTGAAGTAAGCTTCCGCTTCCTCCAACACCCAAACCATTTCAAAAACATGAAGGTTAACCGCAAAGAAGCCCGGCGCCGCGTCCATACGCGCATCCGCCGCAAAGTGTCCGGCACCGCGCAGCGCCCGCGCCTCGCCGTCCACTTCTCCAACAAGAACGTGTATGCCCAGCTGATCGACGACATCAGCGGCAAGACCATTGCCTCCGCCAGCACCAGGGACGAAGCCGTCAATGCCTCCAAGGCCAATGCCGAAACCGCCCTCAAGGTCGGCCAACTGATCGCGGAGCGCGCCAAGGCGGCCTCTGTGGAAAACGTGGTTTTCGACCGCGGCGGTCACTTCTATCATGGCAAGGTCAAAGCCCTCGCCGACGCCGCCCGCGAAGGCGGACTCAAATTCTAATCTCCTGACGCATGGCAACTGATACTGTTATTACTTCCGACCACACCGATCACGGCAGCAAAGCCGAGATCACCGAAAAGGTCGTGTTCATCAACCGATGCGCCAAGGTCGTCAAAGGCGGCCGCCGTTTCAGCTTCAGCGCCCTCGTGGTGGCTGGGGACCGTCAGGGCAAAGTGGGCTTCGGCTTCGGCAAGGCCAATGAGGTCTCCGACGCCATCAAAAAGGCCAGCGAAGACTCCCGCAAGCACATGGTCACCGTGCAGCTCCGCGATAACACCGTGCCTCACGAGGTGTTGGGTGAAAGCGGCGGCGGCAAGGTGCTCCTGAAGCCGGCCAGCCCCGGAACCGGGATCATCGCCGGTGGAGCCGTGCGTGCGGTGGTGGAAGCCGCCGGCGTGCGCGACATTCTCGCCAAGAGCCTTGGTTCCAAGAACCCGGCCAACGTGGTCAAGGCCACCCTCAGCGCCCTGACTCAAATGCGAACCCGCGAGCAGATGCTCAAAGCCCGCGGCAAGTTCAAAACCGAAAAAGCCTGAGCGGCAACGCCTGCAGGCTAATCCTCCGGCCACAGTGCCGGAACCATCATTAACATTCCCAGATCCATGCGTCTCGAAACACTCTCTCCCAACCCGGGAGCCAAACACCGCAACAAACGACTCGGTTGCGGTGAAAGCTCCGGCCACGGCAAAACCAGCGGCAAAGGCCACAAAGGTCAAAAGGCCCGTGCCGGCGGCACCGTCCGCCATGGCTTTGAAGGCGGCCAGATGCCCATCTACCGCCGTCTTCCCAAGAAAGGCTTCAACAATGTCGCCTTCGCCCTGAAGTGGGCCACCCTCAACGTGAGCACCCTCGACGAAGTCTTTGAAGACGGAGCCGAAGTCAACGAAGTCACCCTCCGCGATGCCAAGCTCGTCAAGGGCCGCTGGGACGGGGTGAAAATCCTCGGCAACGGCGAAATCACCAAGAAGCTGACCGTCAGCGTTGACCGCATCACCGCCTCCGCCAAGGAGAAGATTGAAAAGGCCGGTGGTTCAGTGACGCTGCCAGCGTCCGCGCCCGCTGCGGAATAGTTGAAATAAAACCACCGGAGCGGGCGCAACCACTGTTGCGCCCGCTTTGTTACGCTCCCACTTTGCGCCCCTCCCGGCCACTCTCCCCGTTTTTCTCCACCCCATGATTTCCGCTTTCCGTAATATCTTCAACATTCCGGAACTCCGTTCCCGTATCATGTTCACCCTGGCGATGCTTGCCATCGTCAGGATTGGAGCGGCAATCACCCTGCCAGGAGTCGATCCCACGGTGGTGCAGGGCTATCTGGAACAGGCCGGAGCGAATCCTACCAATGCCGTCGCCACCCTGATCAACGCCTTCAGTGGTGGTGCCATCACGGCCTGCGCGATTTTTGGTCTGGGCATCATGCCTTACATCAGCGCCTCCATTATGGTGCAACTCCTGACGGCAGTGGTGCCGCGGCTGAGCAAAATCTCCCGCGAAACCGGCGGGCGGCAGAGAATCACCCAATACACCCGTTATCTGACGATCTTCCTTTGCCTTGTGCAGGGGTATCTGCTGGCGAAAGGGCTGACTTCACCGGGCAGCAATCCCCTGCTCCAGGGCATGGACGAATATCTGCAAAAGGGAGGATACCAACTGGTGCCGAATCCCGGAGTGGGGTTCTATCTCATGGCCGTTACCGTGATGACCGCTGGTTGTATGTTCCTCGTGTGGCTGGGTGAACAGATTACCGAGCGGGGCATCGGGAATGGCGTTTCCCTGATCATCTGTGTCAACATTCTCTCGGATCTGCCCAATGCCCTCGTGGGAACTTTCACCACCTACATCAAACCCGGGGAGCCGCTCAAGGCCGCTCTTTTCGTTGGTCTGCTGGTGCTCTTCTTCCTCTCCATCGCTTCCATTGTTGTGCTGACCCAGGCGGTGCGGAAAATTGCGGTAAACTATGCCAAGCGCATGGTCGGCCGGAAGGTGATGGGCGGCCAGTCGACCCACCTCCCCATCAAGCTGAACTACTCCGGGGTGATGCCGATCATCTTCGCCTCGGCCATCATTTCCTTCCCGGCGCTGATCCTGCACTGGCTTTTTCCCACCTCCGATTGGGCCACGGATTTCTACCATGTGATGAACCAGCAGGGCCCCCTCCATTGGTTTATCTTCTGTGTGCTCATTTTCTTCTTCGCCTACTTCTGGGTCGCCACCATGTTCCAGCCGACCCAGATCTCCGAGGACCTCAAGTCCAACGGGGGCTACATCCCGGGCATCCGCCCTGGCAAGCCGACCGCAGACTTCCTCGATTACACGATGAGCAAACTCACCTTTGCGGGCGCTATATTCCTTTCGTTGGTCGCCATCGTGCCCCAAGTGATGTCCTATTATTGGAAAGTCGCTCCCAGCACCGCCCAGTTCTTTGGCGGCACCAGTATTCTGATTATCGTCGGCGTGCTCCTTGATGTGATGCGTCAGGTGGAGACCCACCTCATCCAGCAGAACTACGATGGGTTCCTCAAGCGGGGCCGTCTCAAGAGCCGGTATGACGGCGATGGCACCTCCCGCGAAGGTCAGATTGCGGAAGCCTCCAAAATGGTGTGGATCTATGTGGTGCTCGGCCTGCTCATCCTCATCGGCGTCAGCGTGATGGTCTATAAAAAGTCCGTCGGCTAGGCCTGTTCCCTGAAAGCGGCATGAAGCGGAGCAATGGACAGAGCGGCATTGCGCTGCGCAAGGGAGCGGAACTGGAGGGCCTCCGCGATGCCGGACATACTGCCGCTGCAGTGCTGCAGCGCACCGTTGCCATGGTCCGTCCAGGGGTCAGCACGGCTGAAATCGACGCCGCCGCCGCCCAATTCATGGCCGATGCCGGCAGCCGCAGTGCCTTCCTGAACTACAAAGGATTTCCCGGGCAGATCTGCATCTCCCTGAATGAGGAAGTGGTCCATGGCATTGGCCGCCCGGCCCGCATTATTCAAAATGGCGACATCGTCAAAATCGACGTGGGCATCATCAAGAACGGCTGGATCGGGGACAATGCTACCAGCGTGCCGGTCGGGGCGATCCGCCCTGAGGTCCATCAACTGCTCCGGGCCACTGAAGAGTCCCTGCACACCGCCATCAATTTGTGCCAGCCCGGCGAGATGCTCCGCAAAGTCTGCGGCAGCGTGGAGGCCTTTGTGAAGCGGTTTGGTTATACAGTAGTCAAACAATTTGTCGGTCATGGCCTCGGCCGGAAACTTCACGAAAAACCGGAAGTCCCCAATTACGATTCCGGCCGCATCAAGACACGACTCGAGCCGGGGATGGTGATTGCGATCGAACCGATGGTCAACATGGGCACTGCGGAGGTCGAAGTCCTCGCCGACCGCTGGACTGCCGTGACCCGCGATGGCAAACCCAGTTCCCACTTTGAACACACCGTGCTGATCACTGCGGACGGCCCGGAAATCCTGACACCCCGGGAGCGCCTGACGCCCCCGATGTGAGGACGTTGCGGGCCGGCTCTCAGGACACCGGCCCGGCTGGCAGGTGCTCCGCGCAGTATTCCTCGTCATCGCCCGCGATGCGGAATTCCAGGGTGGGATCAGTCACGTCCGTGCGCCCGCAGACCTTGCAGGCATGGAACGGGGTGCCGGCGGGCAGGGAGTTGGATTGATAGGCCTCCCGCCGTGAAGAAACCAGCGCGCCGTGCTTCCACCGCTTCCATGCGATAGGCAGAGCGAAGCAGGCGAAGGGAATAAGCGCCAGCAATATAGGCAGCCGCAGGGGTGCCACCGTCATAAATTGCCACAGCAGGATCGCGCCGTTGAGCATCGCCAGCCATTTGACTTTCACCGGCAGCACGAAAAACAGCATGAAAGTATAGTTGGGAAGCACCATGGCAAAGGCCAGAAACAGGCTGGAATAGAGGAACGTGCCGGCCATGGCACCGATAACGCCGCCCAGCACCGGATCGGATAGCAGCACCCCGCCCCACAAGCAGACCACCGTGGCAAAATAATACAGATTCAGCCGGAACTTGCCCCACTCCGCCTCCAGTTGATCGCCGATCAGAATCAGGATCATAACGACAAAAATGATGAAGATCAGGCTGTTGGTTCCGGGGATGAAGGTGAAGGAAATGAAGCGCCAGATTTCCCAATTTTGCCACGCGGCCGGAGTCAACGCCAATACCTGCACAAAGCCCGGTTTCATCTGCAGCAGGATGAAACAGATGACCTGAAAGCCCGCGATGGCACGGATCAGGCCAGGAATGGCAAAGCGGTCGAAGCGCCGCTCCAAACGGTCGATCAGGGAAGGTTCAGTCATTGTAGGATTGGGCAGGGAGAAGAACTGGCACAGAAGGGCAACAAGGTCAGGGCGGAGTCAAACCGGGATCCTTGACAAGCGCCCGCCAGACTGCTTTTCGGTTCCCGGCGTCGAAAAAATGCCCGGCCCGGGTTTGGACTCACCAAAATCCCCATTGTTGGGTCTGCATCACATAAATCCCCAGCAACAAGTTGGAAACCGCGTGCACCACAATGCAGGCGGTCAGGCTTTTGGTTTTGACCAGCACCCAGCTCACCAGCGATCCCCAGATCATGGCCCCCAGCCAATCTGAGGGCTGGTGGGCAAGGGCAAACAGGGGAACCGTGATGGCAAAGGCCCGGAGGCTCCATTGCCCCAGCGGTGCCAGCCAAAAATCACGGTAGGGATCCGCCACGGTGCGCCATAAAAAGCTCCGCCAAAACAATTCTTCAAGGATGGGCACCGCCACGGCCATCCGCACAAACCTCATAAACACTGTGCCGTAAAACACCGCCGGCTGATCCTGCCAAATCGTCGGATTGAATCCTTCACCCCCGCGCGATTCCAAACCCAGCCATTTCCATTTCCACCACGACGGTTCCGCCCATGAGGCGACGTTCCACCGGACATGCAGCACCGATGGCAGAATCCACAGCGCGATGCCCACCGCCCCCACCACCACCGCAAGGAGCAGGGTGGCGGGTTTGATCCGGTGAATCGGATAGGCGGGCCACCACCACGCGATTAATCCCAGACACGTCAGGGTCTGCAGCGGATAAATCCATTGGTCGGCATGCGCGAGATACCACGCCGTACCCGGCGGATATTGCCCCGATTCCTTGAACAGCCCCTTCAGGGCCAGAAAGCCCATGAACACAAGGAACGGAGCCGCGTGTGTGACCGTGGGGGAGGGCAGTTTCCGGGGTTTTGCAGCGGCGTCAGGAGCTTCAGATTTCACGCCCGTTCCCATACCCCTCCCGCACCGGATGTCATCCCGGAATGTCACGGGGCACAGGAGGTTGCCGCCACGCCGTTGAGCATGAAAGGCAGGCCGCCTCCCGGGGGCTTTTTGATTTGCCCGCTCCACCGGGATGGATAGAGTGGCTCACATGACCCAGAAATCCCGCGAGGCCATCATTCAGTTGTTATTCATCGCCCTCTACCGGGACCATGAACTCTCTCTGGCGGAGGACACCGTGCTCAATGAAGCCCTGGATTCGCTGGGTTGGGAATCGCAGGCCTCCTGGGCCAGCTTTCTCTTTACCGCCTTCACCACCGCGCGGGCCGCCACGGCGGATCCCGTGAAGGAAGAGTCGCTCTTCCGGAGTCTGTCGGCCACGGTACGGGATGAACAGGGCAGCGCGGAGGCGCTGACATGGCTGACACGGGTGCTCGCAGCAGATGGCCTGAGCAACTCCGAAAAGCGTTTCCTCGAACGGCTGGAGAAGGTGTTTTTCTCCTGATTACGGCGTAGGGGCCAACGTGATTAGCGATTTCCGGTGCCGCTGCGCGAAGGCGGCGATGCGGTCCAGCGCGATGGTGAGCTGTTTTTCGTCGGTGGCGTAGCAGGCCCGGACAAATCCTTCGCCGGCTTTGCCGAAGGCGGTGCCGGGGACGACGGCGACTTTTTCCTCCTCCAGCAGCCGGGTAGCAAATTCCCGGCTGGTCATGCCGGTGCTGCGGATGTCAGGGAAGGCGTAGAAGGCCCCGCCGGGCTGGAAGGTCTTCAGGCCCGCGCCGTTGAGTTTGCTGACCACCAGATTGCGCCGGCGCCAGTAGGCCTTGCGCATTTCCTCCATGGGAGCGGCCCCGTGCTCCAGCGCCTCTATGGCGGCCACCTGCGCCGTGATCCCGGCGCAGAGCATGGAGTATTGGTGGATCTTCATCATGGCTTCGGTCAGTTCGGGCGGAGCGCAGGCATATCCGAGGCGGAACCCGGTCATGGCAAAGGCCTTGCTGAAACCGTGCATCAGGATGGTGCGCTCCTTCATGCCGGGCAGGGCGGTGATGCTGGGGTGGGTGCGTTCATCGTAGAGCAACTCGCTGTAAATTTCGTCAGTGATAACAATGAGATCATGCTTGATTGCAAGATCGGCGATGCCCTGGAGTTCCTTTGGATCCATCACCGCGCCCGTGGGGTTGGTAGGGAAATTGAGCATGATCACCTTGGTCTTTGGGGTGATCGCCTTTTCCACGGCGGCGGCGCGCAGGGCAAAGTCGTCATCGGCGGAGGTCTCCACTGCCACCGGCACACCGTAAGCCATGTAAATGGTCGGGCTGTAGCTGACATAACAAGGCTCGTGGTAAATCACTTCCTCGCCCGGATTGAGCAGGGCGCGGAAGGCGAGGTCGAGCGCTTCGGAAACCCCTACGGTCACGATCACTTCCCTGGCAGGATCGTAGTCCACGTGGAATTTTTTGCTGACGTATTTGCTGATGCTTTTGCGCAGTTCCAGCAGGCCGAGGTTGCTGGTGTAGGAGGTCTGGCCTTTCTCGAGGGAATAGATCGCGGCTTCCCGGATGTGCCATGGGGTGGAAAAGTCAGGCTCGCCCACGCCGAGGGAGATGACATCGCCGGCATTGAGCACCAGCTCGAAGAATTCGCGGATGCCGGACCGGGGGATGGCCTGGATGCGGTCGGCAATTTTGGGTTTCACGCTGGAAGACATATCAGATAGGGAACCGGAGGGTGGTTTCATGGCGTGATGGGCAGGCGGGAGCCATCCGGAACCGGGGCGGAGAGGAACCCGTTCTGCTTGTAGATTTTAAGCTGGAAGTGCGTGACCGTGCTGAGCACGCCGCCGAGGGTGCTGAGTTTCTCGGCCACAAAGCGGGCCACCTCCTGGAGACTCGCCGCCTGGACCACCACGGCAAGATCATAGCCGCCGCTCATGAGCCAGCAGGTGGAGACCTGGTCGAACTTGGCCACGCGTTCCGCGAGGCGGTCGAAGCCGCCCCCGCGTTCCGGGGTCAGGCGCACTTCGATCAGCGCTGTCACCCCGCCGTTGGCGGTTTTTTCGGGATCCACCACCGCCTGATAGCCGAGGATGGTGCCATCCGCTTCCCATGCGGCGGTTTGGGCTTTCACTTCCGCAGCGGTGAGATTGAGGCGGGCGGCGAGGTCCTCCGGGCTGAGGCGGGAGTCCTTGGTGAGCAGGTCGAGCAATGCGTCCATGGGAATGTGTTAAAGGAATCGGGGGCAGGGCAAAATCCCGCCGGTCCGGCAAAACCGGAATCCGGCGGGGCGGGGTGTATAAACGATCTTTGCCCGGCGCACAATGGCCGGACGCGGGCAAATCCCGCAGCGTCCGGCGGATGGTTTGACTCGACAGCGGGGGAGCCTTCCGGTCTGCCGGCGGGGCATGGCCGGTCAGGAGATTTGAGGGAGCCCGATATTGCGCCGGAATTGAACGGAAAACCGGCTTTGCCGGTCCATGGGAGAAGCCATGTCGGTGAACTGCTGGGGCAGCCGGTGGATCCTGTCAGCGGAGCCGGGGCGCCGCGACGGCTGGAGCATTTGTTATGGCTCTGCCTCCGGCTGCTCACCGCCGGACAGCAACTCCGTATTGCCAGTCAGGGGGTCGAGATTGAGAAACTGGAAGTTGAAGCAGCGGCATTGCGGGAGATGCTGGGAGCCGGGGGTGGCGGGACCATGTATCGTTCGCGCCGGGCTGCCCTCGAGTTGATTGAACAGCGGCTGGGAACCCTTGGGGCCAATGACAACCGTCAGGAGGAAATCGACTGCGATCTCCGCCGCATCGAACACCATTGCGCCCTCTTCCTCGAACAGGCCGCCCAACTTGGCAGCATGGGCGAAGTTTCCCTCCTGATCGATCTGGATTTGACGGCCGGATCCTCCCTCGAACTTTTTTCCGAAGCCTCCCAGCACATGCTGCATGATAGCGGTAACTACTATCTGGAGGCTGCCTGAACCGGAGATAGTCAGGGTCTGCTATCGGACACCGGCGGATCCCGGAGGATTTCAGGGCTTTAAGCCGGAGGCCTCGTCGTAATACGATTCCAAAATGGCAGTCTGGGCCCCCCGTTCAAATTTGGTGGCGACTTCGGCAGCGGCGGCGGCGGACATTTTTTGATAGCGGGAGGGATCGGCCGTGAGATCAAAAGCGGCGCGGGCCAGAGCGGGGGCATCCCCTTCGGCGGTGAGATAGCCGCTATGGCCGTGGGTCACCGCTTCCGGAATGCCGCCATGCCGGGTGGCGAGGACAGGAAGGCCGGAAGCCATGGCTTCCAGCAGGGCGTTAGGAACACCCTCGCGGTTGCCGTCGGCCGGGGTCTCACTGGGATGGAAAAAGGCATGGGCCGAGTAGACGAGGCGGCGGAGGTCTTCCTGAGCGAGAAAGCCGGGGAAGAGGATGCGGTCCGCCAGTCCGGCCGCCGCAGCAGCCGTGCGCAGTTCCTCGAGCAGGGGGCCGTCGCCGGCCATGGTCAGGGTGGCTTTTGGATAGCGTGCGGCTATTTCGTGGAAAGCCCGGAGGGTGGTGCGTAGGCCCTTTTTGGGAACCAGCCGGCAGGCCTGGACAAAATGCCATGCATCGTCCGCCGGGTGCGGGCGGGCCTGCCAGGGCCAGGCGTCGAGCGGGATGCCGGTGCGCTGCAGGCGGAGTTTTCCGGCAGGACAGCCCAGCTCTTTCAAACCCACCAGCAGCGATTCCGAGCGGGCGAGAATCAGGGCACTGCGGTCAAACACCTGCTGCAGGGCCGCCCGCCACGCAGGTTGCCGCGCATCCACCCCCACGTCTGCCCCGTGAAAGGAAACTACCACCGGGCGTGGACTGGCCGCGATAAATGGCCGCAGTTGCACCCCGATGTGCCCGAAAAAAATATGCACCACCCGGGCATCGCATCGCAGCGATTCGTAGATCAATTGCTGCACCCGCCAGGCGGGGATCACCAGGGGTTCGCGCTTCACGTGACGGAACCATGCCCGGCGCAAATTCCGCCACGGCAGGCGGGGCAGCACCGTGAGGCGCTTCTTTTCATTGGGAAAAGGAAACTGGTCTGCGTTTTCCCGCTTCTGGGTAATGACCGCCGGCTGCCAGCGGGACAGCGACATGATCTGCCGGTGGACATGCTGCATGTCCGGCTTGAGGAAATCCTGACAATAACAGGCAACGGTGGGCACGAGCCGCCATACGGTGCGCGCGAGAGTGGTGCAAGGGACTTGGTAACCCTGCGGGGAGCTGACTGACTCGTCAGGAACCGAACGGCTCATCCACGGCGGAAAACTGGGAATTCTTCACTCAACTCCAGTTGACCCTGAACGAATGCGAGAGCTGGGAAAGTCTGCTTTAACCGCGAATGAACGCGAATCCATAACATGGGAAAAAATGGGGAAGGTGTTTTTCCATTTCCCTTTTCAAAGCCAGGGCATTCGCGTTAATTGGCGTTTATTCGTGGTTAAAATCGCCCTGATGGAAAAGACAGTTGATCCAGTTGTTTTTCCGTTTCCTGATTTGCCTGCAGGTCCGTGTGGGTTGACCGGATGGAAAAATCTGGCCAAAGCGGAAATAGGGGTTAGGATCCCGGCTGAAATGATGAAGCCAGTTATTCTTATCGCTGCCTGCGGGTGCGCCGCCCTGATTTTGTCAGGATGTGGTCAGGAAGCGGTGGCTCCCGTTGCTTCCCCGGTTCCCTCCCGCGTGGCCGAAACCGTCAACACGCCGTACCATCCGGCCCTCAGCGGCATGAGCCGGGCACAACGGCAGGCCTTTCGGATTAAGGAGACAGCGGGGCACTTGAGTCAGGTGATCGGGATATTGAAAAAACTGGAAGCCGGCGGCGGGCTGGAACTGGATTCCGGTGCCAGGCCGGATTTGGCGGCCCTGGAAAACACCCTGGCCTCGATCCGTCAGGAAGCCCGGGTGGAGGCCACGGAATCGGCGGCCGGGTATCCTCATCGAAGCGGCGGAAAGCTGGACGCTTTGTTCACTCAAGTCCTCGAACTGGAGAAACAGGTGGTTTGGCCCGAGGATTCGCCGGAGCGGAAAAAAGTCGCTGCCTGTCTGGTGGCTGCCAGTGAGGTTTTCGAAGCTGCCGTGCCTTTAAATCGCGCGGAGGCGGGGACGGCTCCCGGGATGGGTTGGTAGGAGGCCCCGCGCGGACAAAGTCCTGGCAGGGCATACTCTGCCGCTTCAGGGTTTCACCCCGCCGGCCCGCAAAGCGGTTTCGTGAACGGCGATGTCGTGGGCCGCATTCCAGCGGAGGGGCTTGTTCCGGCGGATGGCTTCGGCAAAGGCACGGAGTTCCGCGTCGTAGCGGCCGGCCGGGACAGGCAGGGCAATTTGTTGGGAACCTTTTGGCCAGGGGCCGCGCGGGGCGGTGAAATGAGCGGTGATTTTGCCGGATTCGAGCGGCATGATTTCCATGCTGCCTTCGGTGCCGGTGATGAGAAACCGCCGCCGTGGTCCTCCAAAGGGATCGGCCATGTTGCAGCGCAGGGTGGCCACCGCCCCCGGATATTCCAACACGGCCATTTGGTTGTCCTTGAAACCATCGGTTCCGGTGGGTTTGGAAAACGCATGGACGGCGGCAGGTTTCCCCATCAGACTGCACACAGCGTCTACCAGATGACAGCCCAACTCAAACATGCCGCCGCCCTCGAGCCGCAAAAGATCGCGGCGTCCGGCGGCATCCAGCTTTTTGCCCATCATGGCATCGATCTCCGTGATTTCGCCCAGCCATCCGCCAGGAACGGCTTCTGCGAGGAGCTGGAAGGCAGGATTGTATCGCAGCATGTAGCCCATTTGGAAAATGAGCCTGCGGTCCTCGGCTTCCTGACGCATGGCCCGGAAAGCGGCGTGATCGAGGGCTCCGGGTTTGTCCAGATGCACGTGTTTGCCGGCCTTGATCGCGGCATGGGCCGCAGCGCAGGCATCCGGAAAGTCGGTTTCAATGATCACTGCCTCCAATCCGGGCAGTGCAAACAACTGGTCCATTTCCATGCGAGGCACGCCCTCGAACGCGGCCCCCGGGTTTTGGTCAGCGCCGGCCAGGCCCACCACTTCAAATTCGCCGGTCAATCGGCGCAGGGTGCTCATTTTCCCGGCGGCATGGCCGTGTTGGGTGCCAATCTGACCGGCGCGGATCCGGCGTGTATCTGTGGAGGCAATCCCGGAGGCACCGGTGACCGCAAGAGCAGTGCCGGCGTGGAGAAATTGACGACGGGTCGTTTTCATGGGGTGATTCTTTAAAATACCAATAGCTTAGCCCATCATTCGCGCTTCTTGTTCTAAAAGTAACTCTCAAATTTGAGCCATCCCGCATTTTTCGATGACCGATCATCGTTGTGGATCCCGACGCGCACCGTTCCTACCCCATGCAACGTCTCTTAGCACTCCTCACCTTCCTCGCCGCGGGCCTCTCCGCCAGTAATGCCCAATTCGCTCTTGGGCCGGGCACGACCTCCACCCAAGCGGCTCTGTTGTCCGAAGTGCGCTCCATTGCGCCTGGAAAACCATTCTCCACCGCCTTGCAACTGGCCCATCCCAGGGATTGGCACAGTTATTACAAAAATTCCGGCGGCGTTGAGCTGCCGCCGTCCATTGTCTGGACCCTGCCGGAAGGATTCACCGCCGGCCCGATACAATGGCCGGTTCCTGAAGTGAAGGACGGCTTTTCCGGCATCAGTTTTGTTTATAATGGCACTCCGGTCTTCCTCGTCGATATCACACCACCCGCCTCCCTGAAAACTTCGGAGCCGGTCACGCTGACCGCGATGGCTACATGGCAGATTTGCAAGGAAAGCTGCATCAATGAAGAGAAATCTTTCACTTTGGTTTTGCCTGTCACGGCCGAAGCAGAATTGGATCCGGCCCAGGCGGCGGTCTTCGAAAAAGCCCGGCTCAGCCAAGCCAAGGTCCTGCCAAACCTTGAAGTCTCGGCCCAATCGGACGGGGGCGATCTCCAGTTCCGCCTTTCCCCGGCAGATGCCATCAAGGGAGATCCAACTGACTTCATCCCGGACCAGCCATTCCTCCAGCCTGCCAGTGCGGGGGGCAGCATCCAACGCGAGGGACCGGCATGGCTGATCAGCTTGAAGCGCCGGAAAATCGACTTTTTTGATCAACCGGTTGCCCAGGGCACATCCTTCTCAGGAATCCTGGCCGGACCTGAGGCCATTCAGATCCCCGACACCCCCATTTTGCTTCCTCCGGCCCAGCCTCTGCCGTTTTCGAAGTATCTGCCCATCCTCGGTGGGATGTTGCTGGGTGGTTTGATCCTCAACCTGATGCCCTGTGTTTTTCCGGTGATCGGGCTGAAGATCATGGGGTTTGTGAAGCAGGCAGGCGAGGACCGGCGGAAGATCGCGCTCCATGGAGTGACGTTTGCGCTGGGGGTGCTGGCGTCCTTTGGCATTATCAGCGGGATCCTGTTTGCGGCACGGACGGCCGCCGGTGGCAGCGGAAATTCCATCGGCTGGGGCTATCAATTGCAGAATCCATGGGTCGTCTTTACCCTGATGCTGCTGATGTTTGCCTTGGCGCTTAACATGTTCGGGCTGTTTGAACTGGGGACTTCCGCCGCATCTGTGGGTGGCTCCCTCCAGTCCAAACAAGGACTGGGAGGCTCCTTCTTCTCCGGGGTGCTGGCCACCATCGTTGCCACACCCTGTTCCGCTCCCTTTTTGGGAGTGGCCCTCGGCACTGCGGTCGGCCTCCCCGCGGTGCAGTTTTTCGCCGCCTTCGCCGCCATGGCCATCGGCCTGGCTCTGCCCTACCTGATTTTATCCTGTTTCCCGGGCCTGCTCCGTTTTCTCCCCCGCCCCGGGGCATGGATGGAGAGCTTCAAGCAAGCGATGTCCTTCCTGCTGTTTGCCACCGCTGGCTATCTGTTATGGGTCTACGCGGGTCAGATCGGATTGGACCAGGTGCCCGGCCCCATTTTCGGACTGACCAGCATCGCGGTGGCCGCATGGATTTACGGTCGTTGGAATCTTCCCCATAAGTCAGGGAGAACTCGCGGGATCGCGGTGGCGTTGACCCTGGTGTTTGCCGGCGGGGGATTCCTCCTCGCCAAACCACCCGAAAAATCGGCCTTGGTCTGGGAGCCATGGTCCCAAACGCGCGTCGACGAATTGCTTGAGGAAGGCA
Organism: Verrucomicrobiales bacterium; assembly: GCA_038210825.1. Taxonomy (GTDB): domain Bacteria; phylum Verrucomicrobiota; class Verrucomicrobiia; order Verrucomicrobiales; family V1-33; genus CAIZWU01. The sequence continues at coordinate 49,740 of JBBQWG010000029.1, read as the reverse complement.
CTCCAGTGTTCATCGATTTCACCGCCCAGTGGTGCGCCACCTGCCAGGTCAACAAGCGGACCGCCTACAGCAAGGAAGTCATCGCCCTGATGCTGGAGAAAGGAGTCGTCGCCCTGAGGGGCGACAAAACCAACCCCAATCCCCTCATTGACGCCAAGCTTCAGGAACTCGGGCGCACTGCGATCCCGGTGAACGTGCTCCACGTTCCCGGAGAAGAACCGGTCATCACTCCCGAGATCCTGACTTCCGGCTACCTCAAAGCGCTTTTCGGCAAACTTCCTGCAAAGTGAAGTCGCGGGGCGCAGAGCGGCGGCGACCAAGCCGCCTCAGGCCAGCACCCCGGGGATGAGGGAGGCCGCATTCTGGACGCCTGTTAGGCGTTCGAGACGGCCGCTGGTTTCAAAATACAAGTCTCCGTGATGGAGTCCGAGGGAGGCGAGGATGGTGGCATGCAGGTCCCGGAAATGAGTGGGCTGGTCGACCGCCATGAGCCCGATTTCATCGGTGGCTCCGATGCGGGCTCCGGCTTTGACTCCGCCGCCGGCCAGCCAGACGGTGAAGCCGGCGCAGTTGTGTTGGCGGCCGTCCTCACCCTGCATCATGGGGGTGCGGCCGAATTCGCTGCCGCAAATCACCAAGGTGGAATCCAGCAGGCCCGACTGCTTGAGGTCAGCCAGCAGCGCGGCCACCGGTTGATCCACCACCTGGGCGTGGGTTTCGTGATTTTTCTTCAGGTTGCCATGGGCATCCCAGCCATCCTTTTCGTGCATGTCATATACCTGGACAAACCGCACCCCGCGTTCGACCAGCCGTCGCGCCAGCAGACACTTCCGCGCATACCTTGCGGTGTTTTTGTCAGGATGATCAAGGCCGTAGCGGCGGCGGATGGATTCGGGTTCACGTTCGAGATCGCCTGCCTCCAGGGCGGCCGACTGCATGCGCCATCCCAGTTCGTAGCTGGCAATGCGGGCATCCAGCGCGGTGTAGCCGGGACGGCTGGCGCGGTGTTGCAGATTGAGGGCTTTCAGCACGTCAAGAGACTGGCGTTGTCCCGGGGCGAAATCTTCCGGCGGCAGCAGATCGGCGACGGGCGGACCGGTGTCCCGCAGCCGGGTGCCCTGGAAGGCCGTGGGCAGGAAACCATTGCTGTAGTTGGTGGCCCCGCCCAGCGGGCCGGCTTCAAACAGCAGCACATACGCGGGAAGGTTGCGGTTTTCCGATCCCAAACCGTAGGTCACCCACGAGCCGAGACTGGCCTTGCCGCCGGTGGTGTCGCCGGTGTGGAATTGGATGCTGGCCGGGCCGTGGTTGTTGCTATCGGCCTGCATCGAATGAATCACACAGAGGTCATCCACATGATTTGACAGATGGGGCAGGAGATCCGACACCCACAGGCCGCTCTGCCCGTGCTGGCGGAAATTCCACGGACTGGGCAGGATTTCGTCCTTGGCCCCGGTAAACACGTTCGCAAAGCGCGTCGCTTCCACGGCCTTGCGCAGGGAAGCCGGCACTTTTTGGCCTGCGAGTTTGGTCAGGGCAGGTTTGTAGTCGAGGGTGTCGATATGCGAGGGCCCGCCGACCATGTAAAGAAAGATCACGTTTTTGGCCTTCGGAGTAAAGGCCGGGAGCCGCGGGGCATGGGGGTCCACCGGATTCAACAGGACAGCAGGCGGGTGGCCGGCGGCAGCCTCCTGCGCCAACAAACTCTGCAGAGCCACGCTGCCAAAACCGCAGCCCATCTGCTGCAGAAAACGCCGGCGTTGAAGAAAACCTCGATCCATGGTGTGCCAGTGTGCCGCAGTCGACGGCGGGTGGCAAGCCTGCACATGGAAGGCAGCGCAACCGCTCCCGGCGATAGCTCCGGCCCCCAGCTTCCGTATAGGTTGGGTCATGGTCCGTTCCTTGTTGTGCTGCCTGTTGGTCCTGACGATTCCGGTCAGAGCGGGGGACGCGTGGACGGATCCGGCAAATCCGGTGCGCACCGTCTTCAAGGGAGCCAGGCTCGATCTGTGGTCCCTCCAACCGGTGCGGACGACCCCGCTGCCGGACGTGAAACGTCAGGATTGGGTGCGCCAGCCGATGGATTTATTTGTCCTGCAGCGCCTTGAAGCCGCCGGTCTGGCTCCGGCCCCGGAAGCGGACCGGCGCACCCTCGCCAGACGGCTTGCGTATACCTTGACCGGTCTGCCTCCCGACGAAGCAATCCTCGCAAAGTTTTGTCAGGACGAATCCCCGCACGCCTACGAACGCCTCGTCGATACTTTCCTCGCCTCCCCCGATTTTGGCGTCCACCAGGCCCGGATGTGGCTGGATACGGTGCGTTACAGTGACAGCAACGGCTACGACTGGGATGAATTCCGCCCCTCCGCCTGGCGTTACCGGGATTATGTCGTGAGAGCCTTCCAGCAGGACAAACCCTTTGACCGCTTCATCCGGGAACAGTTGGCCGGAGACGAAATGGTGGAAGGGGCTCCGCAGAATGAGGCGGAGCGCGACCGCCTGATCGCCACGGGTTATCTCCGCATGGGACCGCAGGACAATTCCGCCAAACTGTTCGGGGAGGAACACCGGGCGCGCGCCGCCATTGAAGCCGATTTGGCAGAAACCACCGCCACCGCCTGGCTGGGCATGACCCTGCGCTGCTGCCGCTGTCATGACCACAAGACCGACCCCCTGACCCATGAGGATCATTACCGCCTGCGCGCATTTTTTGCAGGTGTGAAATTGCGCGACGATCTGCCCATCGATCTGGCTCCCGAGCAGGACGCCATCCGCCAGAGTCAGGAGGCTGCCGATGCGGTGATCGCGGGTGCGGAGAAGGAAAAGCAGGAAGTGTTGGAAAAGGTAAAATCGCGGCTGGCCGGGTCCATGGACAAGAAGCGGCAAGAGATCTCCGACAAGGAAGCCCACCAAGCCCTGACAGAGGCGGAGAAACTGGAAGTCAATCGCAGGGAAGAAATCATCAGTCAGGCTAAAACGGGCCGCCGTTCCTTTACCGTGGCCCTGGGAGTTTCCGAGGACCGGGAAAAGCCGCTGGCCATGCCCGTCCTGTCCGCTGGTGATCCTGACCAACCCCGCCAGGCGGTCGAACCCGGTATTTTTACTGCCTTCCGCGCAGAGCCGGAAGATCTGACCGCCCGCGGGTCGCGGCCCGCCAGCCGGCGACTGGCCCTCGCCGACTGGCTGACCGCTCCGGAGAATCCCCTGACCGCCCGGGTCATCGTGAACCGGGTGTGGCAGCAGTGCTTTGGCGAAGGCCTGGTGGCCACCGCCGATGACTTTGGTTATACCGGAGCCCGCCCGTCCCATCCGGATCTGCTGGACTGGCTGGCCGGAGAGTTTGTCAGAAACGGCTGGTCGGTGAAGCACCTGATGCGCCTCATGGTGACGTCTGCGGCATGGCGGCAGTCGGCCTGGCTGGCGGATGAAACCGCGTTGGCCCGCAGCATGGCGGTGGATGCTCCGGCAGTCCTGCTCTGGAAAGCACGCCCACGCCGGCTTACCGCCGAACAACTCCGGGATTCCCTCCTGCGCGTGGCCGGGCGATTGACCGGCGATCCGTCAGGGCCTCCGGTCTGGCCGGAACTGCCGCCGGAAGTGCTCCAGGCGAATCCTGCCTTCCTTGATGACAATGCGGAGAAGACCAAAGGCTGGTATCCCAGTGCCCCGGAACAACTGCAGGTCCGCTCCCTCCGGCTGATTCAAAAGCGCTCCGTGAAGATCCCGTTCATGGAAATCTTTGACCAGCCTGACAACTTTGAGGCCTGCACCCGGCGTATGGAATCCACCGGTGCTCCCCAGGCTCTGACCCTGATGAACCACCCCCTGACTGCAGAAGTGGCCCGCGCCGCCGCCGGGCGCATCCAGCGCGAAGCCGGCGATACCCCGGAAGCCCAAGTGCACCGGGCCTTCACCCTGATCCTGCAGCGCCCGCCCGACGCCCTCGAATTGGAAACCTGCCTCCCTCTGCGGCGCGACCGCAGCCTGACAGAACTTTGCCGCGTCCTGCTGAACACCAGCGAATTCCTCGTGGTGGATTGAGTGCGTAATCCTGCGTCATAAAACTGATACAAAAATGAAAGATCCTGTTTAGCGGAGGGAGTCTGGACATCTGCCAGCAGATGATTAGGATGACGGAAATGAAATTCCCCCATTGGATAATGACTTCCCTCCTGCTGACGGGTTCTGTGATGGCTGCTCCGGCAGATTGGCCTATCAATCAGGACGAGGCCAAGGTGCCGGTGTATCAACTGCCGGAGTTGATGAAGGCGTCGGACGGTTCTGTGGTGAAAACGGCCGAGAACTGGCGGTGGAAACGGCGGCCGGAGTTGCTCAGAGTCTTTGAGGAAGGCATGTATGGCAAGGCTCCGGTGCGGCCGGCGTTGGTTTATGAGGTGCTGGAAGACAGCGTGTTGGCCTTGGACGGCAAGGCGCGCCGCAAGCAGGTGCGGGTGTATTTCGGCGGGAAAAAAGAAGGCCCGGCGATGGATGTTCTGCTCTATGTGCCGGCGGCGGCTGCCGGGCCGGTGCCGTTTTTCTGGGGATTGAACTTTCAAGGGAATCACACGGTGTCCCATGACCCCGGGATCCGGATGCCGCAGGTGCCCGCCGAAGCCCCGGGCAGTCCCCGGGCCAGAGCCCAGAAGGACTTCGCGCGGGGGGACCAGACGGATCGCTGGCAAGTGGAGTGGGTTCTTTCCCAAGGGTATGGCACGGCCACGGCGTGGTATGAGGACATCGATCCGGACTACGATGATGGATTTAAAAATGGGGTGCACGGCTTGTTTCCAGACCTCGAAGCCAAGCGGGATGGCAGCACCTGGGGCAGTCTGGCGGCATGGGCATGGGGCCTGCGGGCGGGCATGGACTATCTGAAAATGGAACCGTGGTGTGATGCCCGGATGGTGGCCTTGCATGGGCATTCAAGGCTGGGCAAAGCTGCGCTCTGGGCCGGAGCCCTCGATGAGCGGTTTGACGTGGTGATTTCCAACAATAGTGGCTGCGGCGGGGCGGCCCTGAGCAAACGGGCCTTTGGAGAAACGGTAGGACGCATCAATACCAGTTTCCCGCACTGGTTCAGCGGGAGCTTCAAACAATGGAATGGCAAGGAGGCGGAGATGCCTTTCGACCAGCATCAACTGTTGGCCCTCGTGGCTCCGCGCGGATTGCTGGTGGGCAGTGCCGAGGACGATGCGTGGGCGGATCCCGAAGGCGAACTCCTTGCCACGAAACACGCCTCCCCGGTCTTCGAACTGCTCGGATCCGAAGGCCTTCCTGCCAGCTTCAAACGGGAGAATCTTGCCCCCGCTCCAGGCAATCCGGCGTATTTCCAACGGCCCGGCAAACACGATGTCACCGATCTTGACTGGAACCGCTGGACCACTTTTGTGAAGAAACGTTGGGGACGATAATCGCATGAATGGAGGAAGACGCGCTTTTCTAACCGGCAGCCTTGCTGCCGCCATGGGACTGTGGATCCGCCGTCCCGCTGGTGCCCAGGATGCACCAGGACGCCGGATGCCCGGGCTGGAGGGACTGAAGTTCCGGGTGGCCGCCGATGGCTGGGGCGCGGCCACCGTGACGGAAGTGGAGGCGGTGCTGGCTTCGGCGGCCTCGGTCCTGTGGAAATTTTTTCCGCAGCGCAAGGTCGAACCCTTTGTGGTGCTGCGGGGCCGGGACGGGCCGATCGTGCACTATCAACGCAATGTGATGGGGGAGATTGTGATGAAACTGGACACCAGCGGCCACCTCTGGTGCCAGTATGTCTATCAATTTTCCCACGAATTCTGCCACATCCTTTGTGGTTTCCGCGACACCCCCATGCGGCGGAACAACTGGTTTGAGGAAACCCTCTGCGAAGTGGCGTCCCTGTTTGTGTTGCGCCGCATGACCAGCCTGTGGACGGCTCAACCCCCTTTTCCCAACTGGAAGGAATATGCCCCGGAATTCCGCCGCTATGCTCAAGGCGTCATGGACACCCGCACCCAGATCGGGGAAGGGCACCTCGGGGACTTCTACCGCAAACACCGCAAAACCCTTGAAAGCACCCCGCGCGACCGGGCTCTCAATGGGGCCCTCGCCCTGCCTCTGCTGGCTCTCGTGGAAGGGGCTCCGGAGGCGTGGGAAGCGGTGACCTGGCTCAATCACGGCCCCCCGCCGGAGGGGGGGACTTTTGCCCAATATTTGGAAAATTGGCGGACTGCGGTGCCCGCGCGTCACCGTCCCTTGGTGGAAGAAGTGATCCGGCGGTTTGAAGCCCCGGTGTCCGATCCCGGGGCGGCAGGACCCTCCGGCCCGGCGCAATCCAGTGATTGAAGCCGCATGGGGGCTGCGTAAAGTCGCCTTCGCCATGCGCATCTCCACCCGCTCCACCTTGTTGTCAGGCCTCGTCCTGGCTGCCGCCCCGCTCTGTTCCGCTGCCTTTTATGGCGACCCGCCGGATGCCACCCATCCCTGGGCGATCCATGATGAAAACCGCCCGCAACCGCCCCGCGTGGAGCCCGGCAGCTTCAGCACCCAGGAACAACCCGGCAAGCCTCCCTCCGATGCCGTGATCCTCTTCGATGGCACTCCAGCTACCCTGCAAAACTGGGTTTCAGACAAAAATCCCAACGAGCCCACCAAGTGGGTGGTCCAGGACGGCAGTTTGCAGTGTGTGCCGGGCTCCGGTTATGTGCGCACCAAGCAGGAATGGGGCGATTGCCAGCTCCACGTCGAGTGGTCCGCCCCCACGAAAGTGGAAGGCAACAGCCAGGGCCGGGGCAACAGCGGCATCTTCCCCATGGGCCAGGTGGAAGTCCAGGTGCTCGACAATTATAACAATCCCACCTACGCTGACGGATTTGCCAGTTCCGTCTATGGCGTGAATCCTCCCATGGCCAATGCACTGCGTGCGCCCGGCGAATGGCAGGTCTACGACATCATTTTCCGCCGCCCGGTCTTCAAGGACGGGAAGATGGTGGAAAGCGGTTACCTGACGGTATATGCCAATGGCGTGCTGGTCCAGGACCACACCCCGCTGGAAGGCGGCGGCGGCCACCGGGGCCGTTCCAAAGACCATCCCTTCCCGGAAAAAGGCCCGCTCAAACTGCAGGATCACGGCAACCCCGTGCGTTACCGCAATATCTGGTATCGCCCCCTGCCTCCACGGGCTTCGGAAGGCGGCGACGCCAGCCACATGAGTGAGGAAGCCACCGCCAAAAAGCGTCAGGAAATTGCCGCCGAAGTGCGCGCCGATGCCGCGAAAAAAGAAGGCACCGGCAAAATGCTGCGCCTGATGGAGTCCCTGATCTACGCCTCCGACGCCTCAGCCCTGGCCGACTCCACCAAAATGTCCGCCGACTTCCTCGCTTCCGTCAAGAACCTGAGCGGCGATGCCCTCGAACAGAAGAAAGGCCAGATCCGTCAGGTGCATGAAGCGCTGAAATACCTCTCCAAACACAAATTCGTCCCGGCCGCCCTGCCTGAAGAGGCCGCCCTCGGCGCCCTCATTGAGAAAGCCGGCTGGAACGACAAGCAAAAGTAAATCCGGCTGACCGGTTCTGCCTGGTTATATTGTCTAAGCCTGCGGAGTCCGCTCCGCAGGCTTTTTGTTTTTAATAATCTCGTCCCCACGAATCGGTCAGGCCATCCTTGCTTTACCAGACGGAATGCGGTATGACGCGGAATCACTGTGGACAGCGTCCTGCCGGTTAAACCATGAATTCCAATCTGCACGCCTGGGTGGTAGGGCAAACAGGCTCCCAGGCCCTGCTTAATAACCGTTATTTCTCGGCTCTAAGGGAGGACCGGATGAGCCGGGAAGACTTCGTGGCCACGCAACGGCAGTTTTATTTTGCGGTGCGGTATTTTCCACGGCCCATGGCGGCTCTCACGGCCCGGATGCCGACCTCGGCGCTGCGGGCAGGACTGATTCATAACTTGTCGGAGGAACACGGATTCAGGGAGGGAACCCGGCATGGTTTTGATCCGGTGCTGGCACATGATCTCACCTTCCGGCGCTTCCTTGAAACGTTGGGCATCGGGGCGGCGGAGATGAATCAGTTGCGCGAGGGACCAGCCGTGCGCGCCTTCAATACTAGCCTGATGGGCACCTGCCTGATGGAGCGGACGGAGGCGGCGTTTGGTTGCATGGGAGTGATAGAACACGCGTTTGCCGGGCTTTCAGCCGTGATAGGGGAAAGCGTTGTGCGGCGGGGCTGGGTTCCGTCGGCTGAGCTGGTGCATTACACGCTGCATGCGGAAATCGATGAGCGGCACGCGGCGGAATTTTTCGGAATGGTGGAGGAAGCGTGGGCGGCAGGAGGCCCGGCCCGGATCGCCGTGGAAGATGGCGTATTGCTTGGACTGCATGTGTTCAGCCGGCTTTACGAGGACCTTTTGCTGGAAAGGAACCCTGACTGATGACGCCTCCCGCCTTGCCGCGTGAAATACTGCACCGGCTCCATTTGCGGGAGGGCGGGCGGCATCGGAGGCGTCTCCTGTTTTTCGTTTTGATTTACGGGGTGAGTGCCACCGCCGCAGGGCTGGCGGCTCAGGCCGGGTCCGCGTGGGTTTGGCCGGTGCTGTTGCCGTTGTATGTGTTGGCAGCGGCCAGTCTGCATGGCATCAGCTTGTTTACCCATGAAGCGGTGCACGGCACCTTGTCGGCAGACCGGCGCTGCAATGGATTTTCCGGAGCGGTATGTGCCTGGCCGGTGCTGCAGAATTTTTCCGCCTACAAAGTGCTGCATCTGAGGCACCACGATCATCTGGGGGAGGAGGGTGACCCGGATCATTATGCCAATTACACCCGTTGGACATGGCTGGTCTTTGTCATGAACTGGCTGCGCCTGCTCGTGGGTTATCCCGTGTATATCACCATGATTCCGGTGCTGGGTTTCCGGCATGGCACATGGCGGGATCGGGGGGCGATCCTCGCGGAAGTGGCGGCGGTGCTGCTTCTGGGCTGGCTGGCCCTGACATGCCTTCCCGTTCCGTGGCTGGTGCATGGTTGGCTGATCCCCATGGGGTGCATCAATTTCATGGTGAATATCCGGGGCATGAGCCAGCACACGTTGCTGGAGCACGCGGACGACGAAATCCGCGGCACGCGGTCGATCCTGACGCATCCGGTGGTGCGGTTCTTCATGTGCAATGAAAACTACCATCTGGAGCATCAACTCTTTCCCGGGGTGCCGTGGCATCAGTTGCCGGCCGTGCACCGGATGCTGGAAAAACCGCTGCGGGATTATGGGGCTCCCTACATTACATCCTACACGGCTTTTGTCCGCGAATTTATTCGGAGCAGCCTGGAGCGCAGCCCCCTGGGATCCGGGCGGAGGCGGTGAAGACGGACTTTTTCAGGAGGCTGGAATGTTACGAAGCCGGGTTGCTGCTGCTGGGGTTGGCAACGGCGGTGTTGCTGGCGGCTTCGGGGGAATGGTGCGCGGCCGGGATCCCATTTCTTCTGGTTTTTGGTTATGGGTGGATATTGAATCGGTATTTTCCTGGAAGCCGGGAGCGCCTGCTGGCGGCGTATGGAGCAGTATGGGCATGGTATGCGGGATTCTCGACCGTGGTGGATCTGGTCAGGATTCCGCTGCGTCACGAGGCTCTGCGGGCGGTGGACCGGTGGTACTTTGGTCGGATGCCCGCAGAGGGGCTCCATGGTGCGTTTGCACCCTGGTTTAATGAAGTGCTCAGTCTGGCATATTTGGGATATCAAGTTTATCTCCACTGGTTTCTGCTGGAAGCCTGGCACCGGGACACGGGTCGCCGCCAGGCGATGTGCCGTTGGCTGTTTCCGGGGTTCGTGCTGGGGATGGGGCTGTATCTGTTTTGTCCGGCGGCTCCTCCGGCATCGGCTTTTCCGGAGCTTTTCAACGGGCCTCCGGAGGGTGGTGTCATCACGCGGTGGAATGCGGATCTGAATGCGGCGGTGGCGGCGCGTTATGATGCTTTCCCCAGTCTTCATGTGCTGATCACCCTGCTGTTGCTGTCATGGGATTGGCGGTCCCGGCGCCGGCGGTTTTGGTTGATGCTGCCGGGATCCCTGCTGATGTTGTTGGCCACGCTGGCATTGGGGCTGCATTATGCGGTGGATTTGTTGGTTGCTGTGCTCCTGTTCCTCCTCCTTCAGTTTTTCCATGCATGCATTGCCACCCGCCGACTCCTGGGCGCTTGAGGCGGCCCGGCTGCCGCTGGCATTTGCCCAGGTCAGAGAGGATCCCCGGCTGGATGTCAGGATTGCCCTGACTTTGCCTCCGGAGGCCACCGTGGTGATGATTGCTTCCGGCGGCGAGACGCTGGTGGAATTGGCCCGGCTGCCTTTGCGGCGGATTCATGCCGTGGATGTGAATCCGGCACAACTGGCCCTGGCCCGGGTGAAATGTTTTTTGGCGCAGCGGGAAACGCCCGCCAGGGCGGCAGCCCTGCTGGGACACGGCGGGATGCCGGCGCGCGCAGGAATTGACAGGATGTCAGACGTGATGGCCAGGCTGGGATTGAGTGGGGATGTCTTCGGGCCGGTGGAATACTGGGCGGAGGCCGGCCTGGATCAGGCAGGGCGTTATGAGCGGTGCTTTGCGGAATTGCGGAGGGTGCTGCCCCCATGGGGAGAGCGTTTTCACCTTGATGAACTGGACGCGGCGTTGGCAAGGGTGATGTCGCTGGATAATCTGGTGGCCCTTTTTGGCATGGAAGCGACCCGGAATCCGCGCCAGCCGTTTCACCGTCATTTCGCCTGGCGCACCCGGCTCGCGCTGGAGCGGGAAGGCGCGGGACGGAATCCGTTTTTGCGGCAGATGTATGCCGGATCTTTCGGCCATGGACCGGCCTATGACTGGCTGGAATCATCAGCCCCGCTAGGTGCGGAAATCGTCTGGCATCATGGGGCGATGTGCTGTGTGCTGGCGGAACTGCCGACCCACAGTGTGGATTTTGTTCATCTGTCCAACATTCTGGACTGGCTGGATGAAAATGATGCCCGAAGCACCCTGGAGGCCGTGTGCCGGGTGCTGAAACCGGGAGGACAGGTGCTGATCCGGCAGTTGAACAGCACGCTGGAACTCAAGCCGCTGACTCCTGCGATCCGTTGGAATGGGGCCTTGGGACGGAGCATGGAAGCTGCGGACCGGTCGTTCTTTTACCCCGGCATCCTGACCGGAATCCGGTTATGAAGCTGCATCGGATAACGGATTGCCCGGAAGCCGCACTGGGTGCGGCGCTGGAGGTTTTTGAGCGGCAATTCCGCTATCCTTTGGGCCGGTCGGGGTATTTCCGGATTTCCCACGGTCCGGCTTATCTGACGTTTTTCCAGGCGATGGGACCCGCGGCGCTGTGGCTGGCGGACCAGGAGGGAACAGTGCTGGGCACCTTGGTTTCGGTGCCCCGGTGCCTTGAGGTGAATGGCGGAGGGGAATCCCTGCCGGCGCACTATCTTTGTGATTTGAAAATTTGGCCCGGCCCCGCCCGGGGACGGGTGCTGGCGGCGCTGATGTCAGGAGTTAGGGAGGAAATCGAAGCGTCGGGAGGCCGCGCGGCGTTCGGGATTGTCATGGGCGGGACAGCACGGCAACCTAGCGATTATACCGGGCGGCTGGGGATTCCCCGTTTTGAGAATCTGGGCCACATTCTGGTCCTGCGGATTTCGCCGGGCGGAGGCGGATCGTTGTGGGAATATACAACGTCAAACAATCCGCAGGAACACCACCGCGCCCGGGTGACCGGCGGCACCAGTGCGCTGCGGTCGTTGATGGAGCCGTTGCTTTTGGGAAGCGAAGCCGCCGGGGCTTCGGCTTTGCTGGAGGATACCCGCCGGGGCAAGCGGCTGTGGCTGGAAGACGGGACGGAAATGCTGTCAGGACATCTGTCCGGATTCCGTTTCAGCGATCCTGCGGCGGGAGCGCGGGTGATCCGTCAAGGGTTGGAACAGGCCATGGCGGCGGGATTGTCCGCCGTTTTTGTATCCGTGCCCTCTTCCGCAGGGGCGGCTTTATTGGAAGAACTTGCGGACCTGCATATCGGGATTTCGCCGGCGGAGGTATATGGCTGCGGGCTTCCTCGCGGCATGGACTGGTGGGTGGACACGGCGGAGATCTAGCGGAAACTGCGGGAGTTGGCAGCTGGGCGATGGGGACTTATTTGGTGGCTCCTTCCGCAACGGCGTGCCGCATCAGCCGGACCGCGCGGGTTTCAGTCCCTGCTGGCTGGCCCAGTGCATCAGATCGCGCTTGGTGAGGGCCGCCGCCATGAGTTCCGGAAATTTGTCAGGGGTGCAGGCGAAGACGGGCACATCCATGGCGGCGAAGGCCGCAGCATGGCGGGCGTCGAAGCCGGGACGGCCTTCGTCGCTGAGTGCCAGCAGGGCAATCAACTGCACGCCCGACTGGACGAGCCGGGCGGCGGTTTTCAGCATCTGGACGGCATCGCCACCTTCGTAGAGATCGCTGACAAGGACCAGCACCGTGTCTGACGGGCGCCGCACCAGACCCTCGCAATAGGACAGCGCCTTGTGTATATCCGTGCCCCCGCCGAGCTGGGCTCCGAAGAGCAGGTCCACCGGATCATGCAGATCGGCCGTGAGATCGACCACGGCGGTATCAAAAACGATCATCTTCGTGCTCAGGGCCGGAAGCGATGCCAGCACGGCTCCGAAAATGGAGGAATACACCACCGAAACTGCCATGGAGCCGCTTTGATCAATGCAGAGAATCACATCCCGCAGGGCCGCCTGCTTCCGGCCAAATCCCACCAGCTTTTCCGGAATGATGGTGCGGTGCGCCGGTTGATAGTGATGTAGGTTGGCGCGGATCGTCCGGTTCCAGTCGATCTCCCGGAACTTTGGCCGCGGATTCCGCAGGCTGCGGGAGAGCGCGCCAATCACCGCCTGCCGCAGCGGCTGGGCGAGCCGTTTCATCACATCGTCGACTATGCGCCGCACCACCTGCCGCGCCGTGGCTTTGGTTTTCTCCGGGATGACGCGGTTCAGCGAGATCAGCGTGGCAGCCAGATGCACGTCCGGTTCGGCCTGGGCAAGCAGCTCGGGCTCCATCAGCATTTGTTGGAGATTCAGCCGTTCCATGGCGTCCTTCTGCATCAGGCTGACGACGCTGGTGGGGAAAAACCGGCGGATGTCGCCCAGCCAGCGTGCCACCCTGGGCGCGCTGCCCTGCAATCCGCCGCGTCGGTCCGCACCTTCATCATAGAGGGATTCCAGCACTTCATCCAGACGGACGTCATCGCCTGCCAAACTTTGCTCCAATGAATCGGCGGCTTCCCGGCCCAGCACGAGCCGCCAGCGCCGGAGATGTTCGGGAGTGCTCATAGGTGTTTAACCGCGAATGAACGCGAATTTGCGCTAATCCATATAGCTGGGGGAAAATATAAAAATAGGGAGGGACCCCAAATTCTCCCGGCTGCCCATTCGTGTTTATTCGTGTTCATTCGCGGTTGGAAATTATGCAGATATTTGATTTCACCGCCAGACCTAGCAAAGTGGCGGTCCGATCCACCGCCGGCCGGGCGCGGGATTCGTTCAATTGCATCAACGGCACGCCCGGCGCCGATGCAGGCCGCGACCCGGGATGAAGCTGGGCGACCGCGGTGCCGATGCGGGCGCGTTCCGGTGCGGTGAATTGGCCGAAGGTGCGCCGCAGCAGGGGCAGAATCTGTTGAAAGTGTTCATCGGCCAGACCGCCCAGCCATTGGTGCAGCAGGGCCAGCAGCGTGGTGTCGTGGATCAGCACGGTGCCGCTGCCGCTGAGGAAGCCGCTGATCCAGGCCACGGCGTGGGCGGGTTCCTGACCAGCGGACAGGGCAAATTCCAGATGCCTGGCGCAGACGGCTGCCTCCAGGACCCCGGCATCGCGCTGCAACCGGGTGGCCAGACCGCGCAGCAACGGATGCGCCATGGCGTGATCCATCAATTGCGCGGTGACCACCAGCCATTCTTCCAAAAGCGCTTCGTCCTCCAGCAGGCGAAGCGCGGCTTCGTGGCCGGATAGCAATTTTCCCAATGCGGCAGCCGCCTCGTCATCCAGTCCGCACACGGCCGGAGCCAGTTCAGCATGCACCCTTACCGCCATGGCCGTGACCATCTGCCTGACCTGGTCCAGATCCGACTTCCTGACATTTCCATAGCGGGCCAGCCGCACGAGGGGCGGGATGGCGCGGAGCAGCTCCGCCGGGTCCTCGCCGGTCGCGGCAGCCGCTCCCACGCGGGCCATCACGGCTTGTCCGGCCAGGGGCAGATCCGCCAGCAGACTGGTTTCCAACAAATTCACCAACACCTCCAGCCGGTCCGCCTTGAGGGCTTCGTCCATCAGCCTTCCGCTGGCGGCGGTGGCGGTGTTATTGCCGAAGCGGGAGGCATCCACGATGGCAAGGACCAGGTCCGCTTCCCATTTCAGGGTCCAGCCTTCCTTGAAGGTCCCTTTGCCGCGCGGCGCTCCGGTTTTGCGGCCCCAGGGAATATGCATCGCCTCCAGCCGGTGCAGGAAAATGCTGCGGGCCTGACCGATGTCCTCACGCAAATCCAATTCCAGCGGCACCACGCCGGCGGTGGGTTTCAGGCGCAGGGATTTCTGTTGTTGCTGGATATCCTCATGCAGCGGCAGCAAAGGCAGGCCCTCCGGCAGCTCGCCGAGTTTTTCGCCGATTAGGAGTTTTTTCCGGAGCAGTTGCAGGGGCGTGGCATCGCCCTGACAGAAAACGGACCGCATCGCCTCCATCGTTTCCGGCAGGCCCGGGCGGGGGCGTCCCCGCAGGCCCGCCAGCGCCGTCGACAGGCGCACCGCTTCGATCACGCTGGCGCTGGAGGCCGCGAGATCCGCCTGCCGCAGCACGCGCGCGGCACGGGTGATCCAGCGTTCAATGAGGTCCGCCCCACCCTCCCAGAGATGCCCATACCAGCCCGGCGATTCCACCCCGGCCCCATAACCGCTGGCGGAAGTCAGGCGCTCCATCGACCACGGCGTCCACGTCACTTTTACTTTCGTTTTGGGCAGGCCTTTGAGCCGCGCGGCATCGTCTGATGCCTTCACGGGCTGCACCAAAGCCGGCGCATGCCATGCCCCGCAGATCATCACAATTTGTCTGGCCCCTGACTTCTCTGCCTCCCGGATCCCCCGGCGCATCCAGGCCTCGCGTTTCAAATCCAGTTCGGACTCCGGCAGGGCCAACTCCGCGCGCAGAGCCGCCATGCCGGTGAGGATGGCTTCAAAGAAATTTGCATCATCCTGACGTTCCTCCACGCGGTCATTCCACCAGCGCTCGCCATCCGAATAACCATCTGCCTGGGCGAGGTGGAGGATGGGATCGTGGGTGAAACTGCGGGGGGTGAAGGACTCAAGGGACGGAAGGGACTCAAGGGACGGAAGAGACTCAAGGGACGGAAGAGACTCAAGGGACAGCTCGTCGGGAGGATCTTCCTGTGAATCCGGTGTCCCTGCAGTCGCTTGGGTCTCTTTCGTCCTTTCCTCCTCCAAAGCAAACCGGTGCGCACACGGCAGATCCAGAAAACGCATGTCCACCCCATGTGCCGCCGCCCAGCGCATCGCCTGCCACTCCGGCGAAAACTCCGCGAACGGATAGAACGACGCCTGTTTGGAATCTGCCGCATCATACACCAGCAGGGCTACCGGCGGTTCCACCGCTGCATCCCCGGCCACATGCATCCACTCATCCGCATCCGGCGGCCCCTCGATGAGCACGAGGTCCGGCTGCAGCTTGTCCAACGCCCTCACCACGCTGCGCGCGCAACCCGGGCCGTGATGTCTGATGCCGAGGATGGTGGTCATGGGATAACGGCGTGGATCGGGTGCAGTGCGGACATTGCCGCCACGAAAGATCCCGGAGGGATCACAGCCATTAGCCGGAGGTTGAGCAAAGCAACACCTCCGGACCCGGAAAACAAATCACATGTCACCCCGGCAGGGGTGACAGAAAACGCCAACGTGCAGGCACGACTGAGCCGCATGGCTTCGTCCATCTCGTGCTGGCATCCCTGCCGGGATGCGGAAAACTTGCGCCCCGGATCCGGTGGTGTCGCTCCGCTCAACCACCGGCTAATGGCTGTCATGCCTCCGGCATGGAGGACAGCTGGATGGAAACGGGGCTGCATGGGATGGGAAGTTATATTCGAATGAAAAAGAAAATTACAAAAGGGGGTGCCTTGTCAGGGATAACCGTTGTTGGGGCAGATGCCGAAACCGCGGCCTCAGCACGGAGACTGAGCGGAATCGAATGGAATGCATGGGATGGGATGGGATGTCATGTCATGTCATGTCATGTCATGTTATGTTATGTTATGTCATGTCATGTCATGTTATGTTATGTTATGTTATGTTATGTTATGTTATGTTATGTTATGTTATAGATGGGGTTCCTCCTCCTTCCGGGCGATGATGGCTTTGAGGTCGCTGACAGTTTCCGAATACACCACGGGGGGCACCTTGCCGAAGGTCAGGATCCGGGGATCGTTTTCGGAGGGTTCGTCGTAAACGTAACTGCCGCGCTGGATGGTTCCCGCAGTGCAGAATCGGGCGGTGCCGAGGGTCAGGGTTTCCATGGGGTCCATGCCGACATACATGTCCCCGGTTTCGAGGGAGACTTCCACGCCGGCTCCGGGGAAGAGTTTGTAATAACTGCTGATGCCGCCGGCATCGACCACGGAGCCGCGCACCCAGCCGCGTTTTTCGGCGCGGGAACTGAAGGTCCCATAACTGATCTCCCGGCCCTCCGCGGCCGCGAGCGTCCGGCGGTTGTGGAGGTTGAGTTCCAGCCGCTCCACGGGGCGGTCCAATTGAGGGAAGGGCGGCTGCACTTTGAAGCGGGTCAGGTGGGCCTGCCAGGCGCTCAATGCGGCGCCATCCAGATCCAGTGGATGCAGCAAACCAATCAGCCCATCGCCTTCCGGCAGTTCCTCCATGGCTCCGGCGGCATCGGCCAAGATGCCATTTGGATAGCGGCGGAAGGCGCGTTGGAGAGTGCCCTCGGGGGTGTAAACGCCCCACACCAGCCGCGTGGCGTAGGCGCGCAGCAGGGGGTGTTTTTCGTAAAGTTCCTGCCAGGCAGCGACCGGCCAGCGGCGTTGTTTCACCAGCGCCTGCTCCAGCCGCAGGGCTTGCGCCTTGCCGGTTTCGCGCAGGAGTTTGCCCAGTTCCTTCACGTCCGCTTTCACCCCATCCGGCGCACTGGCGGGCAGGGCTTTCAAGGATTGTCCGGAATCCGGATCTGACCACTCCAGTTTCAGATCCATCGTTAGTTCTGCCAAGGCCGCGCCGCCGTCCCACTCAAACCGCCGCTGCCCGTCCTCGTTGAAGTCAAACGACGGCACCACCAGATCGCCCAGTTCATCCGGCGAAATCCCCCGCGCCTGCGCGGCGGATTGAAACGCCGCGGCGGCGGCCGCGCCCACATTGCGGAACTTGCTGCGGTATCGCGCGGCCAGCGTATCCAGCACCATCAGCGCCTCATTGCTCCCCAGCAGCGAAATCCCCTGCGCCGCATACTCCGCCAGCTTGTGCTGCGCCGCCTCGCACCACTTCGGAATCCACGGCAGCAGCGTGGAAATGATCCGCGAATCCCCCAACATCCCCGCCAGCGCCAGCACCCAGCGGTGTTTGGCATCCTGACCTTCCGCCAGCCAGGCACTCAGCAGCGCGACGGCGAAGTCGCCGCTGCGTGTCCGGTCAACATGCGCCAGCCAAGGCAGGATGTCCGGGGCGGGTTTGATGGTTTTGTGCTTGGACTGCTTTTCGAGAATATGGCTGACCGCCGCCGTGCTGAATGCTTTTCCCTCCGGCAGCGGGAGCGGCGGAAGATTCTTCAGGTCCAGTCCGACGATGCCGGATTTGGTGGCTGTTTTTGTGGCAAGCGATGCTTCCAGCGCAACGATCGGCGGAATGGATCCGTCCTGCTTCTTCACGGATTCCGTGCTTGCGGGGGCAGACGGAGCGAAAGTTTCAAGAGCATCGTGCAGAGCGGACCTCACCGCCTCGGATGTTTCCTGCTCCAAGGCCCCGCGCAAGACAGCCTGAGCCCCGTCCCCGCCGATCTGTATCAGCATCGCCGCTGCGCCGAGTCTAACATCGGCTTTCTTATGCCCCAGTCTTTGGGCAGCCTCTTCATTGGCTGATTCACCCAGTGCTCTCCAGAGTCCGACCACCGCCAGAGACCGGAGTTTTTTCGATTTATTGCCCAGCAGTTCCCAAAGTTCCGGAATCAGAATGGTGGGCGGCAATTTCAGAATTTCCCCCCAGATCATCACCAGTTCGGCGGCGGTGTGATCCGTGATGTAAGAGCGGCACCAGTTCTCCAGATTCTCCTTTGAGGCAGCGGCGGGATGTTTTGCCAGGGCCTCCAAGCAGGAGAAATGGATGCGGGCATCCGGCTGCTTCGCGCCCGCATCGAATACAGTGGCACCCTCCCCGCCTGCCCGATGGGCCGCCGCTTCGAATGTCGCTTCGTAGCCGAAATAGTGGTGCTCATAATGAGGTCCTGCGATGAGCCGCGCCAGTTGACTTATGGTGAATTCCGGTTCCAGCTCCACAAGACGCCCCATGGCCGCCACCGAGGGTGGCGACGCCTCCTCCAGAATCTTTGGGCGGTGATGCTCCGGAAAACAGGCGTGCAGCGCTACGAGAATGGCCCAGCGATCAGCGATCGTGGAGGCAATCGATAGAGCCGCCGCGGCATCCGCCTCAAATTCCGCATGACCCCGCATGAGTCCCTCCCAGACTCCGGATGGCACGGGAATGCCACTGCGCGCGTATTCCTTCAACCACTCCCGGATCACTTTCGGACGGTATTTCGCGAGTATATCAGTGAGTCCTTGTTGGCCATGTTCGTCCAGCAGGGGCACCAACACTTTGTCCGGCATATTCCAGACAAATTGATGCGCCTCGCTGCTCAATACAGGAGAGCCATCCGACTCTCCAATCACATACCATCCCCAACAAAGGCGGGGGAAGGCATAGGTGGCCAAATTGGACAATGAAACGCCGGTTTCTCCGGCCTGTTGGAAATAGGCGCGTCCTGGTGAATCAGACCCTCTGGCGGACGTTTTATCTGTCATGCCGCTGGCAATTCCCGCAAACAGGGCGGCGGCTTCTGCTTCCCCCGGTCTTCCAGCGTGAAGTGACAGCAGGCACAGACTGTAATCAGCCACGGTTCTCTCAGGAACGCTCCAGATTGGCGTGGCTCCGAGTGCCCGGCCCATGTTATAGCACAGATAGTTGTAACCTCTGGTTCCTGACAGCATAAGCACGGACTGAGGATCGCCGGTGGACTGAAAGAGGCGGATATTGCAGAGAATGGCCATCACATCCGGACTGCTGCCGTGCTGAGCGGGGGCGTTGTGATAATCGCTGACGGATGACATGGCGGAGATGTTTTTAGAGTGCTTGGTCGTGTTTCAACCCATCTGATCCCGGCACGCCCGGTAGAGGTCTTTCCAGCCGTCGCGTTCCTTGATGACGGTTTCGAGGTATTCGCGGAAGACGGCGGGGTCCTGGACGGGGTCTTTGATGATGGCGCCGAGCATGCCGGAGGCAAGGTCGGCGGCTTTGAGGGAGCCGTCGCCGAAGTGGGCGGCCAACGTGAGGCCCTGGGTCATGACGCTGATGGCTTCGGCGGTGCTGAGGGTGCCGCTGGGGCTTTTGACTTTGGATTTGCCGTCCTCGGTGGCTCCCTGACGGAGTTCGCGGAAGATGAAAACGACGCGTTGGATTTCCTGCAGGGCGGGGAGTTCGGCCGGGAGGGAGAGGGATTTGCTCATGCCGGCGACTCGTTGGCTAACAATCTCCACTTCTTCTTCGAGGGAGGCAGGAACGGGGAGGACCACGACGTTGAAGCGGCGTTGCAGGGCGCTGCTGAGTTCGTTGACACCGCGGTCGCGGTTGTTGGCGGTGGCGATGACGTTGAAACCCTGGACGGCGAGGACTTCCGTGCCGAGTTCCGGAATGGGCAGGGTTTTTTCCGATAGGATGGTGATGAGGGTATCCTGCACCTCGGAGGGGAGGCGGGTGAGTTCCTCGACGCGGCAGATCTTGCCATCGCGCATGGAGCGCATGACCGGGCTGGGTACCAAGGCGTTTTCGCCGGGGCCTTCGGCGAGGAGGCGGGCGTAGTTCCAGCCGTAGCGCATGGATTCCTCACTGGTGCCCGCGGTGCCCTGGACGAGGAGGGTGGAGTCGCCACTGATGGCGGCAGCGAGGTGTTCCGAGACCCAGCTTTTGGCGGTGCCGGGCACGCCGAGGAGGAGCAGGGCGCGGTCGGTGGCAAGAGTGGCGACGGCGATTTCCATGGTGCGGCGGTCGCCGATGTATTTGGCGGAAATGACGGTGCCGTCCGGCAGGGTGGTGCCGAGGAGGTAGTCGGTCACGGCCCAGGGCGAGAGATTCCAACGCGGCGGGCGGGGCCGGGCATCGTGCGCGGCGAGGGCGGTGAGTTCGGCGGCGTAGGTGGTTTCAGCGTGGGCGCGGAGGGCGGTCATGGTGGGAAGGAAGGAAGTTTTCAGTTTTCAGTGTTTGACTCGTTTTGTTGAAGAAATTGGCTCGTCTGTCTCCGCTGCGCTCCGGCTCAGTTTTCAGTTGTTTGGCTGGGAGCGCCGACCGTCCCGGCAGCCCCGGAGCAGGGGCTAAGGAGAACCAAAGATGGACGCGGATGAACACGGATGGTTTTGGGGGAGTTGGAATGCGGCTGGATGGATTCGTGTTCATCTGTGTTCATCCGTGGTTTGTTTTTCTGAGAAGGACTGGTGGAGTTGAAGGCGGAATTCGAGGGCGCGGGCGAAGGATTCGGCGGTGGAGGTGAGGGACGGTTCTTTGGCGAGGAGGACAAGGGCTTCGGGCAGGAAGGCGGCAGGGAAACGGCAGGCGAGATGGCGGACGGCAGGGGCCTGGAGGATCGGCCATGGCTGGTGCTGCAGGTGCGGGATCAGGGCATGGAACCAGCGGGGCGCGGCTTCGGCGGGAAGGGGGAACGTGGTGGTGGAGAAGAGTTGGGCGGGAGCGTGTTTAGTCAGGACGCCGGCTTCGGCGGCTTCCACGAGGCGGGCGGCGGTTTTGTCAGGCAGGACGCTGAGCAGGCGTTGGAACGTGGGCAGAGGAGGAGCGGAAACGGACCAGGTTTCCACGGCGGCGAGATGCGAGGCGAGGGCTTCGGCAGCGGCGGGTTCCAGTCCGGTTAGGGCGGACTCCAGCCAGCCGGACAGGATGACGGCCGAGGATTCGTCGTCCTTGTTCAGAGTGAGGAGTTTCGCGAAATCCAGTTTGAAATGTTCTGCCCATAACGAAAGGGGCACGCAGGCGAGAAGCTGCACGGCCCACCATGCCCTGGGGCCGAGCCCTTTGGAACCGGCGGGGATTTTTTCCTCGAGGCCGTCTTCCTTCCAGGCGGAGTCGAAGGTTTCCGGCAACTGCAGCACGAGGCGTTTGGTCAGGAGCATGCCTTCCATTTTCAGCAAGGGCAGGGCACGGGCGAAGGCGCGGGTGGTCCAATCGCTTTTCGGCCGGGCCATGAGGGCGGTGCGGGCGAGCAGGCGGACTTCGCGTTTCCGGTCTTTGTTGGCGGATTCGAGGAGGGGGATTTCCTCCGGGGATGGGTCGTTTCCAATAACAGTCAGGAAGGCGGCACGGGTGTCCCCGGATTCCTGCGGCCATGCGGCGCTGAGTGCGGCGGCGGCGCGGGCGGGATCGGTGCGGCGGGTGTGTTGGAACCATGCGGTGCGCTCTGTCAGGCTGCCGGTCTCCCATGCTTCAGCGGGCGGGATTTCGCTGACAGGGAAAAGGTCCTCGATTTGATAGCGGCAGGCGAGCCAGCGGCCGCGTTCGCCAAGCACGGCGGCGAGGGGCGCACGCAAGGCGCGGTCCTGGCTGGCTTTGGACAGCAGCGACGGGAGGTCGCGGGGCGCGGCGATAGCCCCGGCGGTGGCGCAGCATTCCAACCACTCCGGCAGGCACTCGGGGAATTCGCCGCCGAGCAGATGGCGCAGCACTGCGCCGGCGGGAGCCGGGGCGTTAGGCCGGGTTTCCGGCGGGCAAGGCTCAGGCTGGTTCAGGTCGGTGCGGGGTTCATACCCCGCCGCCGTGGCCGCAGCGCTGAGAACGCAGCCGGCGAGGGCGGCGGTTTCCGGCTGGGACCAGTCGAGTGCGTTCCACACGTCCTCCAGAACGGGGAAAGGCGCGGCCGGGGGACTTTTCAGGCGACCGGTGCCGAGGAGGAGCAGGGAGGTGAAGGGATCGGGATTCATCCATGGAGCCCTCCGGTTAGGGAAAGCCATGCGCCCTCCGCTTCCATGGCGAGGGGGATGGCTTCGAGGCCGGTCCAGAGACCGCAGACCGGCACCGGCCGCCCCCCGTCCACGGCAGACATGAGCTGGGTCAGGGCGTGGGAGGCCTGCAAAGGCAGGGCGTGGCCGGATTCATCCAGCAGCCACTCCTGCCCGTGCCCGGAAACGGTGGAGGCCCGCACCAGGAAGGGCAGTTGGGTGCGCCATGGATTTTGGGCGAGGGATGCGGCGTAGCGGTGCAACAATTGACCAGTGGATTCTGTGGCCAGCACCCCGGGTGGTGGATCGGTGGAGGTAAACGGCAATTTCCACAAGGCACGGAGCGGGCAGATGCCAGGATAAAAGACGAGGCTTCCTCTAACCCATCGGCCCAGGGGCATGGGCGTAAAAACAGGTTGCTGGGCGGGAGCTGATTGAATCCAGCAGGCCCAGCGTTGCGAAGCGGCACACCATAGCCAGGTGATGGCAGTAATGACACGGTCATCCTCCTCCACAGTTCGGGCCGCGATGAACCAGGTGTCGGCTACTTCCGGACCAGTCAGGACGGTTTCCTGGAGCAGGGTGAAGCCGAGGAGTTGCTCCACTTCACTGCGGAGATCCGGCTCGAGGGCCTCCTGATTGCGGGCGGCCGATAACAGCAGATTCAGCCGGCCCAGGTGAGACATCAGGCGGGTGGGCGCTTCTTTTCCGGACCGCGCGGATTGACCGGCGAGACGGAGCAGGCGGGCGAGTCCGGGGGCCTGGGCATCAATCATGCGGCGGGCGGGATTTTCCCAAAAGTCGAAGCTGGTAAGGGGGGCGTCGGCAAATCCCTGTTTGGTCAGGTCAGCGAGCCATTGTTGGAGAAAGCTGATGCCTTCCGCGACGCGTCCAGTCCGTTTTTCGCGGCGTTTCGCCTGGGCCGCTTCATCCACCGGGGCCTTGGGAGACTCTGCGGCGGCGGCAGATTTGCTTTCCGCTTTGGCGGCTTTTTCCGCACGGCTGGCAAGCCATTCCTCCACCCAGGCGGGCGGCGGGGATGCGGCCAGCTTCCCAGGTTGCTCCGCTGCAATGAACAACAAACCGAGGGCGTGTTTGCAGGGGAACTTCCGGCTGGGACAACTGCACTTGGTGGCGGTGCCGTCGGCGAGGACCTGGACTTGGTAGGGGTCCTTGCCCGAGCCCTGCATCAGACCCCACAAAGCCTCCTCATTTCCGCCGGCGAGGGACCACTTGCCAGGACTGGCCAGCCCGCGCCCGGCTTTCAGGGACGCCGAGTCGGGTGCCAGCGCGGTGACAAGATCGGGAGTCGGGTAAGATGCCATGCGGCCGGAGGGGAATTTTTCCGGCGTGTTCTAGTGCAGGTTGCGCCCTGCTGCCAAACTGTTATGAAAAAAATCCTACAGCGCCATCCCATACCGGCCCATGATCCAGCGGGTCAGCGCAAAAAGGACCACGGTCAAACCGGCACCGGCTCCAAGGGCTCCGTAAAAACCCAGATGCCGCGCAAGCCAGGGAAACAGGAGAAACATCGGCAGGGTAGGCAGGACATACCAAAAGACCAGTTGGGCATGGGTCGATACCTTGGCCACCCGCGTTTCGGCAGGCGTTTCGTGGTAAATCCAAATCATGGAAATCACCGTCACAAAAGGCAGACTGGCCAGCAGAGCCCCCAGTTTGTCGCTCCGTTTGACCAGCTCGGTCACGACGGTGATGACGGCGGCACTCAGGAAGAATTTCAACAGGGTTAGTCCGGAAATGCTCATTTGCCCTCCCTCGGCGGCCCTGCCGTGCGGTGCAAGGGCAGGACCCCTTCAATGCCAAAATACTAAGGAAACCAAAATTATTTATTTGCTTGAATTAATTCTGAATTACTATAATAGGCATAACCATGAAGCCCGCGAATCTTTCATTCCTCATGCTGGGGACCTTGGCTCTGCCGTGTCCTGCGGGCAGCATTGATTGGGGCACTGCGGTGTTGGATACGCTTTATGATTCCGGGGGCAGTTTCCTGACCGCCGATTATCAATTCGAACTGGGAACCTTTGCGGACGGATTTGTGCCGACGGACGTGAATTTGCACGAGTGGGTCTCGCATTGGAAGGTGATCGAGCCCGGCGACTACAATGCCCCGATGCGTTATGTGACCGAGAACTCCATCCTGACCAGCAGTGGTTCCAATTTAATCTGGGAACGGGACCAGACCGGAGACGAGACCGGACCGCTCAGCAATTCCAACGTTTTTCTTCCCGGGGAGCAGGTCTATTTCTGGGCCTTCAACAGCAAGGCCACGGAGGTCACGACCCAGTGGGCCCTGGTCACTGGAGACGGCAGCACCCCCAATACCGGTTGGACGCTGACATCGGCCCTTGGGGATCCCCTGGCGACGACCCTGCAGTGGCGCCTATCCAATGCCGACACTGCGGTTGTTGGCGGTTTGAACGACAGCCGTTCGTCCGGGGAATACACCGGATTGCCGGGCAGCTTTACCCTGCAAACGGCCCTGGTTTTCCCCATCCCTGAGCCTAACTCCACCCTGCTGCTGACGGCGGCTTCCCTGCTGGTCGGCCGCCGCCAACGCCAACAACACTGCCAACCCCATCCTTGCTGACCTTATGAACAACAAACTCGCTCCTGTCATCGCCACCACCCTGCTGGCTTCCCTCGGATCTGCCTTCGCGGGAAGCCCTCCCGTGGCTCCACCCCCGCCGCCGCCCATGCAAGAGTCCCCTTTCAGTGCGGAACTCAGCGTCGGATACGATACCTTTTACATCTTCCGCGGCGAAGAACTCTTCGAGCAGGTCGTCTGGGGGCAGGTGGAGTTGAGCTACGCCCTGTCCGATACTTTCAGTGTCAGCCTGACGCCTTGGTATCTGAGTGCCATCGACGACGATTATACCGAATTGGATATTCTTCCGTCCCTGACGTGGGATGCAGGTTTTGCGGAGATCACTGCGGGCTACGCCGGATACATTTACCCCCGCGGCTCCTGGGGGGGCAATGAAGGGATTGATGACGAACACGAAGCCAATCTCGGTCTCTCCCGCAGCTTTGGCATTTTGGAGGCTGGCCTTTTTGCCGCCTACAATTTTGACCGTGAAGCCACCTACCTTGAGGCCAGCGTGGGGACTTCCTTTGAACTGGGGTCAGCGGTGTCCCTTGAGACTTCTGCGGCGATCGGCTACAGCGCCGATTATTATGGCGTGGATGGATTCACCCATGTGCTGCTCACCGTGGCGCTCCCCGTGCAATTGACGGAAACCGCCACCCTGACTCCCTACATCGCGGGCAATCTTCCTCTCGAGGTGCTCAACGATTTTCAGGATAATGAAGTCTTCGGCGGGGTCGCTCTCGCGGTTTCGTTCTAAACCGGGGAAGCCCTGTGCGTGCCGGTTTGACAGCCGGAAATGCCGCGTCTAAGACATGCAGACGGCGGACGGGATGAGCCCGGCCCGCCGTCTTCGTCTTTACAGCTAGCCCTCCGCCCCCGCTTCCCCATGACTGATCGCCGCGTTGTCATCACTGGTATGGGCGTCATCTCCCCTGTGGGAAATGATGTCGAGACCTTCTGGAAAAACCTCCTCGCCGGACAGAGCGGGATCGGCAAGGTGACCCAGTTCGATACCACCGGCTATGCCTGCCAGATCGGCGGCGAGGTGAAGGATTTTGATTATGTCCCTTATTTCAACGTCCCCAAGGATGGCAAACGCGTCGACCGTTATGCCGGGCTCGGGGTGGCTGCCGCCAAAATGGCGCTGGACGACTCCGGGGTGGACGTGACTTCCATTGATCCGCACCGTTTTGGCGTGATGGTGGGCAGCGGGATTGGCGGTCTGGCCACCCATGAGGAACAGCATACCAACCTGCTTAACAAAGGCCCCAACCGGGTCAGCCCGTTCACCATTCCGATGATGATCAGCAACATCGGCAGCGGCATCATCAGCATGGAACACGGGCTGCATGGTCCCAACATGGTGATCGTCACCGCCTGTGCCACCAGCAATAACAACATCGGCGAAGCGTGGCGGATGATCAAATTCGGCGATGCCGACGCCTTCCTCTGCGGCGGGGCCGAAGCCGCCATCCTGCCCATGGGGTATTCGGGTTTCGGCAACATGAGGGCGCTTTCGACCCGGAATGAGGAACCCCACCGGGCTTCCCGGCCATTTGACCGGGGCCGCGACGGATTTGTCATGGGGGAAGGGGCCGGCGTCATGGTCATCGAGGAACTGGAACACGCCAAAAAGCGCGGAGCCCGCATCTACGCCGAAGTGGTGGGGTATGGCGTGAGCGCCGATGCCTATCATTTGTCCGCCCCGAATCCCGAAGGCACCCATGTGGCGCGCTGCATGGAAATGGCGCTGCGTCATGCCCGGCTCAACCCGGAGGACGTGCAATACGTCAATGCCCACGCCACCTCCACCCCCATGGGCGACATCTGTGAAACCCGCGCCATTAAAAAAACCTTCGGCACACATGCCAAAAATGGTCTGCTCATCAGCGCCACCAAGAGCATGACCGGCCACCTCCTCGGGGCGGCCGGGGCCATTGAACTGGCGGCCAGCGTGCTTTCCATCCGCGATGGTCTGGTCCATCCTACCATCAACCTCGAAGATCCGGATGACGAGTGCGACCTTGATTACGTGCCGCTCACGGCCCGCGAAGCCAAGGTCGACGTGGTCATCAGCAACGGTTTCGGCTTCGGCGGCCACAATGCCTCGGTGGTGATCCGGCGCTTCAACGGCTGAGTGGTCCGGCGGCGGGTCATGGGCAGAGGCGGGGCCCCGGTCCGGCCCACACCAACCATGAACAGCCTTACATATCCTGACAGATCGTCGGCGGGGCTGGAGAGGAGAGGGAATTCGGGCCGGAATCCAAGGGTGAAATCAATTCCATCTTGCCGCAGGGACGTATTTCCAGCTCAAACATCCTCTTTTCCTCCATGATTCAATCTATTCTCGTCCTTGGTTCGGGCAGTGCCGGCTTGCTGGCCGCCATCTCCCTGAAACTGAAAATCCCGCAACTCCATGTCCGGATTGTGCGCAGCCCGGATATTGGGGTGATCGGAGTCGGGGAAGGCACGACTCCCAACTTTCCGCGGCACCTGTTCGAGTATCTGGGAATCAACCGGAAGCAGTTTTACGCCATGGCGGAACCGACATGGAAACTGGGCATCCGGTTCCTGTGGGGACCGCGCGGCCGCTTTGATTACACCTTCAGCAAACAACTGGATGCCCATTGGACCGATCTGCCGCGGCCCAATGGCTTTTATTGTGATGAGGAATTCAGCGGAGTGGATCTTCCGTCAGCCCTGATGGCCCATGACAAGGCCTGGACCCGGCAACCCAATGGAGCCCCTGACATTCAGGGCTGGCATGGATTCCACATCGAAAACAAAAAGCTGGTGGATGTCCTTGAAACCGTGGCTTTGCAGGTGGGGGTGGAAATCATAGATGGCAAAGTCAATGGCCATGAGCGGGGAGAATCGGGAATCAAAGCCGTCCTTCTGGAGGACGGCCGCCGCCTTGAAGCGGATTTTTTCATTGATAGCAGCGGGTTCCGCAGCGAATTGCTAGGCAGGGCCCTTGAGGAACCCTTTGTCAGTTTCGACAAATCCCTGTTCTGTGACCGGGCCGTGGTTGGAGGCTGGGACCGGGGGGAGGATGAACCCATTCTGCCCTACACCACGGCTGAAACCATGAATGCCGGTTGGTCATGGCAGATTGAGCACGAGTTCCATGTGAACCGGGGGTATGTCTATGCCTCGGGCGCTATTTCAGATGATGAAGCCTGTGCGGAATTTCTTGCCCGCAATCCCAAGGCCCCCCAGTCTCCCCGGGTGGTTAAATTCCGCAGTGGCCGATACCAACGGATGTGGGTCGACAATGTGGTCGCCATCGGCAACGCCGGCGGTTTTGTCGAACCGCTGGAGGCTACCGCCCTGATGGTGGTCTGTGCCGAAGTGCAGACGCTGATCGATTTGCTGAAACACTGCGCTCTTCAGCCCACGCCTACCATGCGCAACCTGTTCAACAAGGTCATGACCCGGACATGGGAGGAAATCCGCGATTTTCTGGCCCTGCACTATCATAGCAACACCCTGCGGGACACGCCCTTTTGGCGGCAGTGCCGGGAGGAAACCGATGTCTCAGGGATCGGCGCCCTGCTCGAGTTTTACCGGGAAAATGGTCCCACCGGTTTTGGACGGCACATGCTGAACAGCACAGAGACCGATTTCGGGATGGAGGGCTACCTCGTGATGCTGGTCGGCAATCAGGTCCCGTATGCCGGAAGGCATCAGGCCACGCCACAAGAACGGGCCCTATGGAATCAGCGGCGCGCCAGTTTTATGGCGCATGCTCAGGCTGGGATGGACATCAAGGAAGCCCTGCAATTCGTCCGGCACCCCGGGTGGCAGTGGAACGGGGACGTCCCAGACCAGGCAGGGAACCGGAAATGAGCGCTGTTTCGCGGTTCATAGCCAAGGTGATTCATTATGCTTAAGGGGCTGATTTTATAGGTTTTGCGTCTCGACAACAGGCCTGCCGTCTCCATGTAATGGATATTGATTTTTTTAATAATTTGATTTTATGAACCTCCCCCACCAATCCCTCCTGCGCCACGCCACCCTCTTGCTGGTGTTTCCTGCCACCTCTGTCCATGCGGCTGAACTGTTTTGGACCGGCGCTACCAGTTCGGACTGGAACACGGCCTCGAATTGGGCTGTCGGATCTCTCGGCGGTGCGGTGAGTGCTACCGTGCCGGGAGCAGGCGACAATCCCCATATCGACATCAATGGCACGGGAGCCAACGTTGCCACCATTTCGGCCGATGTTGCGCAAACCATTGATATTCTCGTTTCGCGGGGTGGGCTGAATGCCAACAGCCCTGGCGTCCTGAATCACACGGCGGGCACTGCGGCGACGGGCGGGGGCAATTGGCTGGATGTGGGCACGGACGGCGGCAATGGCAGGTATAACCTGGCGAATACCGCTGCTACCGGCGGAGCGCTGACTGGATTCGGCACCGGGAGCGGCAGCGTTTCTGCCCAACGGGTTTATGTGGGAGGCGTGGACTTCGGCCCAGGGGGCGGGACCGGCGTGATGAATGTCAATACGACCGGCACCGTTACGGTGCGGAATGATCTCTCCGTGGGGGTCAAAAACGGCAACGGCACCCTCAACATGGATGCAGGCTCCATCAACAGTGGCGGCTGGGGTTTTGTGGGAAGAGAACTTGGCGTGGCGGGCGGCGAAGGCCTCGTCCGGATCAGTGGGGGAACCTGGACCAACCAGGACCTTGCGGATGCCAATGCGGGCCGTCTCTATTTCGGTGATGGCAACGCAAGGGGACGGCTTGAACTCTCCGGCGGCACCCTGAACAACACCCAGAACTTTCTGGCCGTGGGCAGCAATAACAATGGCAATGCCAATCCCTCGTCCATCAGCGTGACCGGCGGGACCCTCAACAGTGCCAAGCTGGTGATTGGGGGTGAGGATGGCGGCGGGGTCGGCAAAGGTATTGCCACCATAAATGGCGCCAATGCGCTGATCAATTCCAACAATGAAATCTGGATCGGCAACAATGTGGGCAGCAATGGCCAGATGATAGTGAGCGCCGGCATCGTGCGCAACACCAACTGGTTTGCGGTGGGCCGCGGCGGTGCGACCGGGGTGCTCACCATCAATGGCACCGGCCTGGTGGAAAAAAATACCGAGGGTTCCTTTGAAATCGGCAACAACGCCGCCAGCAATGGAACCGTCAATCTGGACGGAGGCACCCTCCGAGTGGATGAAATTGTCACCGGCGGCGGCAACTCCACCTTCAATTTCAATGGCGGGGTCCTGAAGCCCGTCGCGAGTGTGGGGAACTTCATGCAGGGCCTGACCACTGCCAACGTCAAGGCCGGCGGGGCGATCGTCGACACCGATGGCTTCAGTGTCACGATCAACCAGGCGTTGCTGGCCGATGCCGTTTCCACCGGTGGCGGTCTGACCAAGACCGGAGCCGGCACCCTGACCCTTGGCGGGGCTAACACCTACACCGGCCTGACCACCATCAGCAGTGGCACCTTGGCGGTAGTGGGATCGGTGCCTGGCAATGTGACGGTGGCCAGTGGCGCTACCCTGGCCGGCAATGGATCCATTCTCGGCGTCGTGAACGTTGCCGGGAATGCCAATGTCTCCCCCGGCGACGCCCCTGGACCCGGAACCCTCAATACCGGTGCCCTTAATCTGCTTTCCAGCAGCGCCCTCGTGTTTCAATTGGATACCCCGGGGGTGGTGGGCAGCAACGTAAATGACCTGATCAATGTCACCGGCAACCTGACGCTGGATGGCGTGCTCCAGATCCAGCCCCTGGCTGGTTTCGGGCCCGGCACCTACCGGATCTTCGATTACTCCGGCAGCCTGACCAACAATGGCCTCGCCCTTGAATCTGCCTTCCTCACGGCATGGCCGGGATCGGAAGTCAGCACCACCACGGCCAACCAGGTCAATCTTACCGTGATCCCCGAGCCTGCGGCGGGCCTGACGGCCCTTGCCGGTCTGGGACTGCTCTTTGGGACCCGCCGCCGCCGGGCCTGAGCGGCCAACGGCTGCGTCCTGCTTTGATCACCTCCCGTGCCGTCCTACCGGATGGCACGGGAGGTTTTTGATTTCCGCAGCAGGCGGCCCGGCAAGGAGGATCAGGAATTCCACTGCCAGCGCTCCGCCCACCAGCGGTAGCTCCCGGGTCCGTGCGGCACAACGTGCCCCAACCCGGGCCAGGGAAGATGGAACCCAAAACAACGGGTGTGTCCGGCGGCGGTCTCGGCCCAGTATTTTTGGCGGGTCCGGACCGCCATGTCAGGATCGTGATCAAATGTAATGTTCCATTCCGGCTGGGCAAACATCAGGAGATGGTGGTGGGCCACATCCATGAGGTGAAGCAGTTCCTCACCATCGGAACGGATCCGGAAGCAGGCATGGCCGGCAGTGTGTCCCGGGGCCGCTTCCACGGTTACTTTGCCGCCAAAAAGCACGCTGCCGTCCGGCACCGGCCGCAGTTGGTCTGCGAGGATGTCGAAGTGGGTGCGCACTTCGCGGATCATGCCCGGGATGCCCCCGGGATCGCGTTTGGATTTCGAGAAGTCCGGTGCGGCGGCCCGCCAAAAGGCGAGTTCCCCGGGAAGCAGATGGATTACGGCGTTAGGAAAAGCCGGCTTGCCATCCCTGACAAATCCATTCAGATGGTCCGCATGGGCGTGGCTGAGAAATCCTGCGGTAACCTGTTCAGGAGCCATGCCGATGAGCGCCAGCCCTTCCTGCAGCCAGCCCATCCGGGGATTCCTGCCCACGCCGAAACCGGCGTCGAAGAGGGCAATTTCCCGGCCATTCCTCAACACCAGCAAATTTACATAGAGCGGAAGATTGTCCAGGGATTCGCCATGCCGGATCATTTCTTCCCGCATCGTTCCGCGGGCGGCTTCGGGATGCATCAGATTCAGGCCATCGCGGAAACCAAAGTCGCAGTCGCTGATGGACCACGCTTCCATGCTGCCGATTTTAAACCGGTAAACGAAGGGCTGGCGGAAGGGAGGGGCCGCAGGTGGATCAGGTGGAGCGGGTGTTTCCTTTTCCTGGGCAGAGGCAGGGCCCAGTCCCAGAGCGGGCAGACCGGCAAGGGCGGCGCTGACAAACTGGCGGCGGGAAGAAAATGATGGAGACATGATGACATCCTACGCCACGGAATCGCGGAGATGAACCTCAAAATGCACCACACCGTTTCTCCGGCGGTGCTTCTGCACCGGGTGGATCCCCCGACACGGCGGCAGGCAAAAATCCGGAGGAAATTTGCCTGCTTTTCCTGCATGATTTCCGAAGAACCGGCGGATATTTCAACAAGCCCCTTGCTCCCATGATCGAATTGCCTGCACCCGAAGCCTCGACCCACGACTTCAGCCGCACCCGGCGCAGTCTGCTGACGCGTCTTAAGAACTGGGAGGACCAGCGGGGATGGAAGGAGTTCATGGACAAGTATGGGCGCTTTATCTATGGCCTCGCACGGAAAGCAGGATTCAGTCAGGAAGAATCGGAGGACGTGGTCCAGGACACGCTCGTTTCTGTGGCCAAAAAAATTCCGGGATTCCGCTATCAGGGGGAGAAGGGTTCCTTCAAGGCATGGCTCGTCATGATAGTGAAAAGCCGCATCATCGATGCCCTGCGCAAAAAATACCGCCGTTTGCCCTCTGCCGGGGCGGGGCCGGAAGATGGCACCCGTCTGGAGGAGCGCATTGCCCAGCAGGAAGATGAACTCGGGCATGAGGCCATCTGGCAGCAGGAATGGGAAACCTATGTGCTGGAAACGGCGCTGGGGCGTGTGAAGGAACGCCTGCCGGCCAAACATTTTTTGGCTTTCCGCATGTGCTGCCAGCAGCAAAAGTCCCCCGGCGAGGTCGCCAAGTCCCTCGGGCTTTCCCTTCCCATGGTCTATTTGATCCGCCACCGCGCCGGACGCCTCGTCGCGGCGGAAATCAGTCAATTGTGCGAGGGCAAATGAACTCTTCCGAAGAAGCCACCCAGCGGATGCCGGCTGATCCTGTCAGGGATGAGGTAACCGTGCCTGATCACGTTCTCCTCCGGGTGATCGGGAGGGGCAGCTATGGCGAGGTCTGGGAAGCCCGCAACGTGATGGGAACCCCGCGGGCCGTCAAAATTGTCCGACGTCAGGATTTCGATTATGCCAGGCCTTTCGACCGGGAGTTTGAAGGCATCCAGCGGTATGAACCGGTTTCCCGCAGCCACGCCGGACTCGTCCAAGTGCTGCATGTCGGCAAGGAACCGGGCGGGGACTGCTTTTATTACGTGATGGAACTGGGCGACCGGGATGACTCGGCCGGACCGGATGACTATGTGCCAAGGACGCTGCGCGGAGAGATGTTGCGCCGCGGGGCCCTGCCGGTGGAGGAGTGTCTTGAAACCGGCATCGCCCTCGCTTCAGGTCTCGGTCATCTGCACCGGAGCGGGCTGGTGCACCGGGATGTGAAACCCTCCAATATCATTTTTGTCAATGGGGCCCCCAAGCTGGCGGATGTGGGCCTCGTCACCAGCCTGAGCGACAGCCGCAGCATGGTGGGCACCGAAGGTTATTTTGCTCCGGAGGGCACCGGGCAACCGCGCAGTGATGTCTACAGCCTGGGCAAGGTGCTGTATGAATGCCTCACGGGAAAGGACCGGCAACAGTTTCCCGATGTGCCCGAATCATGGGGATCGGGCACGGAGTCGCGGGCCGCCTTTGAATTTATGGAGATCGTCCTGCGGGCGGCGGAAAGTAATCCCGCGCGGCGTTATGCCGATACCGATGAAATGCTGGCTGATTTGGCCCTGCTCAAGGCGGGCAAGTCCCTGCGTCACCTGCGCCGGATGGAGACCCGGCTGAAACGGGCCGTGCAGATCCTGACATTTTCCGCCCTGTGGCTTTCGATTGCCGGCGGAGCATGGTTTTATGAACGCCACCGGCGCGGTCAGGTGGAAGCCGCGGAAGCAGCCGCCACCCGGGCCCAACAAAAAACCCAACAACTCCTTGCCGCCTCCCTCGTGGCCGAAGCCCGGGCGGTTCGGCTGAGCGGCCAGGCCGGGGCGCGGGAAAATTCCCTTGCGGCGGTTAGCCGCGGACTGGAGGCCGGGGCCCCTCTGTTTGAGCTGCGCACCCAGGCGGCTTCGGCCCTCGCCCTGACAGATTCCGGCGCGTTGAATCCCTCCGCCACCCTGGCCGCTCCGGGCCACCGGGTGGTCTGGTCGCCGGGCGGCACCCACGCGGTCATGGTGGCGACAGACACCGGTCAGACGCGGGTGGTGGACCGCAGCACGGGGGTGGAAACCGCCCGTTTCGAAACGGAGCCCGGGGTGGCCACCGCGATTGCCTCGCCGGGAGCCCGCTGGCTGGTCACGGTGCATCAGGACTATCATCTCACGCTGTGGGACGCCCGGAATGGCCGCCGGCAATGGTCCCTGCCTGCCACCCGCCAATATGCCACGGCGGCTTTCTCAAGGGATGGCACATGGCTGGTGGCTTCCCCGGGCCATGGCCTCCTCGCCCATTCCTGTGAGGACGGCCGCACCGTGGAACTCGTGGCCGAAACCCTGCCGATCCGGGCGGTGCTGCTGGCACCCAATGGCCGGTGGATCGCCACCCTGACCCATCCGGACCGGGCAAAGGATGAGGCCTCCAAAGACCTGGGCTTCCGGATCTACACCGGCTTGCCGGGACCGATGCCCGAAGCGGGCGCACCCTCCCGGATTCAGGAACATGAGATTGCATCGGATATCCTGCTGGAAGGGGCCAGCATCAGTGCCGACAGCCGATACCTAGCGGCGGCAGTTAGTGAGGACCGGCTCCGGGTGTGGGAAATGCCTTCCCTGTCCCAGGTGGCATGGCTGAGGGGCCACCAGCGCAGCGTGCGGGGCACGGCGTTCCATCCGGCAGATTCCAGCATCATTGCCAGCACCTCATGGGATGGCACGACCCATTTGTGGGACATTCCCACCCGTCAGCGCATCATCGCCATTCCCAGCGGCGGCGAAGAGGTGCACCTTGTGCCGGGACGCGGGGAGATCCTCATCCGCACCTGGGACGGTGATGCTATCCGCAGTGCGCCACTTTCACGGCGCAGTGCCCTGCAGGTGATGATGCTGCCCGCAGTGACCCCCTCCGGCCTGTTCACCTCCGTCGCGTTCAATCCCGAAGGATCCCTCCTCGCCGCAGCCGGGGACAGCGGCGTTCTGGTCTGGGAAATGGCCCATGGCCGTGCCGCCACCGCGCAAACCTATACGGAACCGACGGCATGGAGAAATGTGGTCTTCAGCCCGCAGGATGGGTCCCTTTACTTCAGTGGCAGGGAAGGCTTGTTCCGCCGCACCGTCGGGCGGGAGGAATCCGGTGCGGTGACGTTTGGCCCCCGGGAAACCCTGCTGGAAGGTTTTGCCTCCAATATCGAGTGGTGTGGCCCGGATTTGGCGGTAAGTGGCCGCCTCAACGACCAACGGGAGGTGGGGGTGGCGCTCTTCGGATTGGATGGCAGGATCAGGCACCTTGCCGCCCATCCGCCGCCCGATCAAATCGCAGCATCGCCGGACGGCCGGTGGCTCGCGGCCGCCCGCTATCCGATGGGAGGCGGCCGGTTGTGGGATTTGGAGGCGGACCCGCCATCCAGCCGCGAGCTGACCTCCCCGTCGCGGGCAGCCTTTGCCTTCACCAGCGATTCCAAGGTGCTCATTACCGGCACCGACCGCAGCATCACCTTTGCCAGTCCCACCGATCCCTCCCGCGCGGTGGCTCCGCCGCTCTCCCGCCATAACTGTGAGGTGGTGCCGGCCCGTGCTGCCTCAAATTCCGTGGCCGGCCTCACGGCGGTGGCCACCGGGCCGGCCGAAATCACCCTTTGCGACAACCGCACCCTCCAGCCCATTCTGGCCCTGAATTCCCCCCTGACCCCTTTCGACTGCAGCCTGACATTCAGCCCCGATGGGACCAAGCTGGCCCTCGCCGGAGGAGTCAGCCGCGTTATCGTCTGGGATGTGGCCTGGATCCGGGAGCAACTCTCCTCCATGGGGCTGGGATGGTAAGCGGCCTCCGGGCTGACAGCCGCAGAAAATTTCCTGACGGTTAGTTTTCCGGAAAAAAATCCGGTGATTTCTGCAAGGTCAGCGCCGGCCCTGCGGATAACCCGGTCTATGAAAATCGACTATCTGTTCTCCATCCTCGCAGGTGCCGGCATTCTGTTGGGCACGACCCGTCTCATTCAATCAGCCACCCGCAGCACCGCTGCCAAGTCGGGCCATCCGCCGGCGGCCGCCGCGCCCAGTCCTGTGGAACGCGGACGGTATCTGGTGAGGATCAGCGGCTGCAATGACTGCCATACCCCGCACTTCATGGAACGGGGTGAAAAAGTCCCCGAAAGCGAATGGCTGACCGGGGTTCCGGTGGGCTGGCGGGGACCGTGGGGAACCAGTTATGCCAGCAACCTGCGGCGGCACCTCGCCGCATGGCCCGATGCCGCCGCATGGATCGCCATGGTAAAAAGCCGTGAGGGCCTGCCTCCCATGCCGTGGCCCAGTTTGCATGCCATGACAGACGGTGATCTGCAGGCCATCCATGCCTACATCCGCAGCCTTGACGTTAGGGGCGGAATGATGCCCGTCCCCGTCCCGCCGGACCAGACTCCGGCGACCCCATGGCTCAACCTGGAGCCCGTCCTGCCGCCGCCCTGACCATTGGACTGGCCCGGTTCACGTCCCTGCCGTTCCGGACCTCTCTCTGGGGGCCGGGCGGCAGGGGCAGGGAAGAATCCGTGTTTTTGCTGCGGGTTTGGCATTTTCCCGGATCAAAATCTGGCATTGGATGGGTGATGTCCTCCCGTCCCGCCCCTGTCAGGAAATCCCTGTTGCCTGCCTGGTTCTTTCCCGGCTTCCGCCGCAAGGTGGCCGCATGGCCCTTTTATCTCCGCTGGCCGGTGGTCCTGACCGGATGGGGTCTCCTATTGGGAAGTCTGAGCCTGCTGCTGGTGGATCTTTTTTACAGTGCCCTTGCCCGTCGTTATGACCTCGCGGAACTCGGAAAAATGCCGGAGCGCAGCGAAGTCTACGATGCCCGGGGCGGACTGCTGGGGCGGATTCATGGCGAGAACCGCACGGTGGTTCCCCTCGCGGAGGTTTCCCCCCAGTTTTTGAAGCCCTTGCTGGCGCGGGAAGACAGCCGCTTTTATGAACATGGCGGTGTGGATTACGTCGGCGTGCTCCGGGCTCTGGTGAGGACCGTGAAGGATCCCAAAGTCCGTCAGGGGGCCAGCACCATCACCATGCAGCTGGCGCGCAACAGCTTCGACCTGACGCGCGAAAAATCCATCCACCGGAAACTGCTCGAAATTGCCCTGACAAGGCGCATCGAAGCCCGGCGGACCAAGGACCAGATTCTGGAACTGTATGTAAACCGGATTTTTTTCGGAACCGGCATCTTCGGCGTGCAGCGGGCTGCGGAAAGTTATTTCGGCAAGCCGGCCCGGGACCTGACTCTGGATGAGGGCGCGATGCTGGCCGCCATCATCCGCGGCCCCAATGCCTTCTCTCCCTTCCGGCAATACGACATCGCCATGAGCGGACGCGACATGGTGCTGGACCGCATGGTCACCACCGGGGTGCTATCCGCAGAGGAAGCCGCACAGACCAAAAAGATCCGGACCAAGGTGCTCAAGGAACCCAAGGCCGCCCAGGATACCTGGGCTCTGGATGCGGTGCGGCGCGATTTGGAAAAACTATTGGATGAGGGTGAAGTCGGGGAAGGCGGGCTGAAAATCTTCACCACCCTTGAACCGGCCCTCCAGAAAGCCGCCGGGGAAAGCCTGGACAAACAACTGGCTTCCCTCGAAAAACTGCAGGGATACCGCCATCAGACATGGGCGCTCTATGAAAACATGGTGCAACGCGGCCTCGCGGTGGAGCCGGAATACGTCCAGGGCGCGGTGCTGCTGCTGGAGAATGCCACCGGGGCCGTGCGGGCCATCGTCGGCGGACGGGATATCCGGCATAGCAGTTATAACCGCGCGCTGCTCTCGCGGCGCCAGGTGGGATCCACTTTCAAGCCCCTTGTTTATGCCGCCGCCATCGAACATTCCGGGCTCCTGCCGGCACAACTGGTTTCGGATGCCAGGATCGAGCCGGGGGAAATCGTTTCCGCCGGGGGCGACTTCAGCCCGAGGAATTCCGACAACGTGTTTACCGGCTGGCAGCCCGCATGGTGGGGTCTCGCCAAATCCCGCAATACCATGGCCGTGCGCATTGGAGAAATGGCCGGGGTGGACCATGTGAAACAACTCGCAGACACCGCCGGGATGAAATTTATCGAAGGCCGGTCCCCGCAAATCTATCTGGGAAACCTCGGGGCCACCCTCGAAAGCCTGGTTAGCGCCTATTCTCTGTTTGCCAACGGGGGCGTTCGCTGCCGTCCGTTTCTGATTGACCGCATTGAAAGCCAGAGCGGCGAAATCCTTTACCGCAGCGGTGTCATTTCCTATGAAGTGGTCCGTCCGGGCACCGCATGGCTGACCACCATGATGATGCAGAAGGTGATGGATCCCGGGGGCACCGCAGCCGGAATCAAAGCCATGGGATACAAGGACCTCGCCGCCGGCAAAACCGGAACCACCGACGACTACAAGGATGCATGGTTTGTGGGGTTCAGCACCGAACTGACCTGTGGCGTCTGGGTAGGCCTGGATGACCCCGAGCGGATTATCCACCGCGGTTACGGCAGCCGCCTCGCTTTGCCGGTTTGGGCGGAAGTGATGGGTGCTGCTCCGGCTCTCGGTTATATTCCTGGCAAGGAATGGAAACTTCCGGGGCCTCTGGAACGGGTGCAGATCTGTGCGGCCTCGGGACAGCTGGCTACCCCATCCTGCCGGGGCACCACCGTGACCGCAGATCTGCCGGCAGACCACGTGCCGCGGCTGCTTTGCGCGCAGCATGCCGGGGTTCCGGCATCAGTCAGGACATCAATTCCGCCGCCGGCTCCCGCTCCGGCCCGGCCGGGAATTTTTGAGAGGCTGGGGCGCTGGTTCCGGTGAGTTTTTAAAAATTTGGCTGACATGAAAAAAATTGCTGTCTAGCGCAATTGGAGCTTGCGCAAAGTCTAGCGTAATCATAGGTTGGGCCGTTGGAACTCAAGGAGGTGCTATCGGATATTGATTCCGGAGGGTGCTTCCACGGATTCCACCACCACACCAAGGATACCAATCCAAACCAAAAAACAAACCATCATGTCCGCACCCGCACCCCGTCCCATGTACGGTATCAGCCGCATCGACCAGCCTGAGAAGAAGAACCATGGCTGGTATGTCCGTGTCACCTTCAAAGGCAAGACCGAACAGAAGTTCTTCGCTGACAAAGCCCATGGCACCAAGCCCAAGGCCCTCAAAGCTGCCCAGGAACACCGGGACCATCTCGTGACCCTGCTTCCGCCGGCCCGTCAGGAAGCTGCCGCCCGCAAGCGTGCCGTCTCCAAGAAGGTCAGCACCAAGAAGGCCGCCGCCGCCGCCCCTGCCAAGAAGGCTGCGAAACCCGCTGCCAAGAAAGCTGCCAAAAAAGCCGCCAAAAAAGCCGGCAAGAAATAAGCATCCAACAGGTCAGGCTCCCGCCTGGCGCCACCTGTCACCACCGGTCCGGACCCGTCCCCCAATGCGTGCGCCTGAGAAAGGTTTCCCGCAGGCATCCGGTCCGGTGGCTTGACAGCGCTTCCTGCTGCTGCTGGTTAGCCGCAGATCATGTCCGCTCCCATTCCCGCTCCGGCAGCCCATTCCCCCCCTGTGCCTTTCCTCCGTGCGGCGGGCATCCGGCGCACCTACCACGTGGGCGGAGCAGCCATCGAGGTGCTGCGCGGCGTCAATCTTGACGTCCATCAGGGGGAACGGGTCTTTCTTTGTGGGCCCTCCGGGGCCGGCAAGACCACACTGCTCTACGTCCTCGGAGGCTTGGAGCGTCCCGATGCGGGCGATGTCCTGCTGCAGGGGGAATCCGTCTACGGCGGCAGCGACGCACGCCAGGCCACCCTGCGCAATACTGCCATTGGCTACATTTTTCAAAATTATCTGCTGCTGCCTGAGTTGACCGCCTGGGAAAACGTATGCCTGCCGGCCATGATCGGGGGACGCAAAGCCAAGGCCCGGGCCGCCGATTTGCTGGGCAAGGTCGGTTTGGGTCCCCGGTTGCACCATTTGCCAGCCCAACTCAGCGGAGGGGAGCAGCAACGGGTGGCCATCGCCCGGTCCCTGATCAATAATCCCTCGGTGGTTTTTGCCGATGAACCCACCGGCAACCTCGATTCCAAAACCGGGACGGAGGTCATGAATTTGCTGCTTTCCGTGGTTGCCGAGGAAGGGAAAACCCTCATGGTGGTGACCCACGACACGCGCCTTGCGGGGCAGGGGGACCGGATGCTGGTTCTGCGCGACGGGATGCTGGTGGACTAGCTGTTTGCCCGCAGCCATCGCCAGACACGGTGCCCCATCCGCCCGGAGCCCTCCTTTTTTCTCCACGTCCCCCTCCATGAAGATCTATATCGACGGAATCCTCCATGACGAAGCAGCTGCCAAAATCTCCGTGTTTGATCACGGTTTGCTTTATGGGGACGGAGTCTTTGAAGGAATCCGGTTCTATAACCGCCGTATCTTCCGCTGTGAAGAGCACATCCAGCGGCTCTACGCCTCGGCGCGCTCGATTCTCCTCACGATTCCGCTCACCCCGGAGGAACTGACCACGGCCCTGCAGGAAACCTGCCGGGCCAATGAACTCGACAATGGTTACATCCGGTTGGTGGTGACCCGCGGCACCGGTCCGATGGGGCTCAGCCCCTACAAGTGCCCCAAAGCATCCATCATCATCATTGCCTGTGGCATTCAACTGTATCCGGATGAAGCCTACCGCACCGGTCTGACCATGGCCACCTGCGCCACCCGCCGCCCGATGCACGATATCCTCAGCCCCCAGGTGAAAAGCCTGAACTACCTTAACAATGTCATGGCCAAGGTGGAAGCCATCCAGGCAGGAGCCGAGGAGGGCATCATGCTCAATGAACGCGGGCTGGTGGCCGAGTGCACCGGCGACAACGTATTTGTGGTGCGCCATGGTGCCATCACCACCCCGCCCATCAGCGCCGGAGCCCTTGATGGCATCACCCGCGGGGTAGTCTTCCAGATTGCGGAGGAACTGGGTATCCCGATGCAGGCGGCCGATCTGAGCCGTCATGATATCTACACCGCAGATGAATGTTTCCTCACCGGCACTGCGGCCGAAGTCATAGCCGCCGTGAAATACGACCAGCGCATCATCGGAAACGGCACTCCCGGGCCCGTGACCCAACAAGTCATCACGCGTTTCCGTGAAATCGCAGGCAGCACCGGCACCGCTTTTTGAACGGTGCCCGCCCCGCCCCGG
The DNA here is from genome assembly GCA_038210825.1 of Verrucomicrobiales bacterium. Lineage (GTDB taxonomy): Bacteria > Verrucomicrobiota > Verrucomicrobiia > Verrucomicrobiales > V1-33 > CAIZWU01. The sequence continues at coordinate 8,526 of JBBQWG010000029.1, read as the reverse complement.
GACAAATTTATCAGCACTCATGAAGGAACTCAGCGACCACATCTATCAATGGCTCTACCGCGGGCTTAGTCTGCAGACCGTGGGCATTCTGGTGGGCTTGCTGCTCATCACCGTTCACGTTGTTGCCCTGCTCCGCCAGCAGCGGATCCTGCCCTGGCTTTCCACGGTGCCGCGGTCCATGAATCTGGGCACGGTCTTCCTGACTATTTCTTTCCTGTGGGCATGGATGGTCGCCACCTCCATGGATCTGGGGGAGTTCCATCAGGTGCGCTGGCTGGCCCAGTTTGCCCTGCCGGTGTTTTTTGTGGGCACTCTGTTTATTGCCAATGATTATCTGGGAGCCCGGTCCATCGGGATGTTTCTGTTGCTGGCAGCGTGCCCCATATTGGATGCGGCCTTTCTGAAAGCACCCCAGTCCCGGGTTCTCCTCAGCCTCCTTGCCTACGCCTGGATCGTGGCCGGTCTTTTCTGGGTGGGCATGCCTTACACGATGCGCGATCAAATTGCATGGCTTCAAGCCAAACCCTCACGCTACCGGATGGCCTGTTTTGCGGGGATTGGCTACGGGGTTCTCGTGCTGGGGGCGGCCATGCTCTATTTCGGAGCGGCGGAAGGCCCCCCCGCCTAGCCGCGTATCTTCCCGGTCCACCTCCCCCCTCAGGTGATATGCTAAAACACTACCAGGCCCACCTTATCTTCTTCCTCGTCTTTTTTGCCGCGGCGGTTCCCATCCTGTATTACATCCGCCGCAAGAATCCCAATCCCAGATTCCGCCCCGGCATGGGGGAAATGTCCGTAATGACGCTCATTGCCGTCTTCATTTGCGGGGGGATGGCTTTTGGGCTGGGCAGCCTGTTCCGGCCGGAGAATGACGGATCTTCCCTCAAGAAGAAACCCGATGCCGGTGCGGGCTGGTCAGCCGGAACTACCGGAGTGGAAGAGGACACCGGGGACGGCCGCAGGAAATCCAAGAACCGGGATCGCGACGGCAAAGAGGGCGATGACCCGCCCCGCCGCCGGCTCAACGACCGCAATTAACCCGTGCCGCGTCCGTTTTCATGACCACCCCTTTGCCCGGCCGTGAGTGGATCAAGTTCCGTCATGCCCGCTTTACGGCCCGTTTTCCTGCCGATTTCCGCTATTCCCCGTCCCATTACTGGATGATGCCAGTGCCGGAGGAGCCGGGACTGTGGCGCATTGGCTTTACCAAATTTGCCACCCGGATGCTGGGGGAATTGGTGGATTTCACCTTCAATCCGCCGGAGGAAGGCCCTGTGTCCCCGGGCGAAATGATTGGCTGGGTGGAAGGTTTCAAGGCCGCCAGCGATGTTTTTTGCGTCATGTCAGGCACGTTTGCCGGATCCAATCCTGCCCTCAAAGCCGATGCCTGCATTGTCCGCAGCGACCCCTACCTTGAGGGTTGGCTTTACAGTGTCCGGGGTGAACCTGAACCCGGTCATCTGGATGCCCATGGGTATCTTGAGCTTCTCAACGCCACCATCACCCGCATGGCGGAACAGGAACATCCCGAAGAATGATTTGCGGTGTGGCTGCGTATTCCCCTCCTTTATGAAATCCTACCGTCTCAACCGCCTCTTCCACGCCCGCTCCCGCCGATGTTTTGATGTCGCCGTCGATCACGGTTTTTTTAACCAGCCTGGCTTCCTCACTGGCATCGAAGACATGCGCGAAGTCATCAAAACCCTCGTGGAAGCGGCTCCGGATGCCATTCAGCTCACCGCCGGCATGGCCCGCCATCTTCAGGAGCTTCCCGGGCGCCTGAAGCCCTCGCTGGTCCTGCGCACCGATGTCGCCAACATCTACGGAAAAACCCTCCCGGACACCCGCTTCAGCCTGATGCTGGAGGAAACCATGCTCCAGGCTGTCCGGCTCGATGCCGCCTGTGTCTGCGTCAATCTTTTCCAGATCCCGGGCGCTCCGGAAGTTCATGCCGAATGTGTCAGGAACATCCTCCGCCTCAAGCCGCAGGCCGACTATTACGGCATGCCCATGATGATTGAACCACTCGTCTTCCAGGCCAACGACATCGCCGGAGGCTACATGGTCAACGGGGATGAAACCACCATCACCCACCTGGTCCGGCAGGCCGTCGAACTCGGCGCCGACATCATCAAAGCCGACCCCACCGACGATGTCAGTGCCTATCACAAAGTCATCACCGCAGCCTCCGGAGTTCCGGTGCTGGTGCGCGGGGGTGGACGGGTCAGTGATGAAGAAATCCTCACCCGCACCCAAGGCCTGCTCGCCCAGGGCGCGGCCGGCATTGTCTATGGCCGCAACGTCATCCAGCATCCCAACCCCAAAGGCATCACCCGTGCTCTCATGGCCATGGTCCACGACAACGCCGACGTGGCCACCGCCCTGAAGCTGGTTTCTTGAGCGGATTTCCCTTTGGAGTGCGGCAGACCCCTGCCGCTTTCGGCCACCGGCAGCCCGCTGCTGGAATTCCATCGCCCTGCCGAAATTCCCTATCACTTCCGCCCCGCCCATGACCGAAGCCCTCATCCAAGCCCTCCGGGATGCTCTGGGCCCCGCCCACGTCCTGACCACTCCGGAAGATCTCATCCCCTACAGTTTTGACGGCACGGCGGCCCTGCACCAAATCCCCGGGGCCGTGGTCTTCCCGGCAGATACGGAACAAACCGCCGCCTGTGTCCGCCTTGCCAAGTCACACGGAGTTACCGTCGTGGCCCGCGGCTCAGGCACCGGCCTCAGCGGGGGCAGTCTCCCCCTCCCCGGATGTCTGGTGATTGTCCTTGTCCGCCTCGACCGCATTCTGGAAATCGACCCTGCCAACCTCACTCTTCACGCGCAGTGCGGCGTGGTGACCAAAACAATCGACGACACCGCCGCCCTATCCGGCCTGTTTTATCCCCCTGACCCCGGGTCCATGAAAATTTCCACCATCGGCGGCAACGTCGCGGAAAACTCGGGCGGACTGCGCGGCCTGAAATACGGAGTCACCCGGGACTATGTGATGGGACTGCGGATTGTCCTGCCGGATGGCACCGTCACTTTTCTTGGCAACAAATGTGTCAAGGACGTCGCCGGCTATTCGATGAAGGACCTTTTCATCGGCTCGGAAGGGACTCTTGGGATCATCACCGAGGTGTTATTGAAACTGCTGCCCCGTCCCCAGTCCCGCCGCACCCTGCTGGCGCTCTATGACAGCATGGAACAGGCTGCGGCTACCGTCAGTGCCATCATTGCGGCCCACATCATTCCCTGCACCCTGGAATTCCTCGATCAGATGACCCTGCGATGTGTGGAGGATTTTGCCAAGATCGGCCTGCCCACCGATTGTCAGGCGCTCCTCCTCATGGAGACTGACGGCCATCCTGCCGCAGTGGCTGACGAAGCCGCCCGCATGATGGAAATCGCCCGCGCCCACGGGGCCCGCGAGGTGCGCATGGCCGCGGATGAAGCCGAAGCCACCCGCCTCGCCACCGCCCGCCGTTCCGCCTTCTCCGCCCTCGCCCGCATGCGGCCCACCACCATTCTGGAGGACGTCACCGTTCCCCGCAGCGAATTGTCAAAGCTGGTGGCCTTCGTCGCCGCCACCGCTCAAAGGCACCGTCTCCTCGTCGGCACCTTCGGACACATGGGGGACGGCAATCTGCACCCCACCTTCCTCACCAATGAGCGCGACCACGACGAAATGCACCGGGTAGAACTCGCCCTTGGTGAAATCGTCGATGAAACCCTGCGCCTCGGCGGCACCATCACGGGCGAACACGGCGTGGGCCTCGCCAAAAAAGCTTTTCTCCCCCGGCAGTTCGATGACGGCAGTCTGACTTTGCTCCGCGCTATCAAAAAAGCCCTCGATCCTGACAATCTGTTCAATCCTGGCAAGATCTTCGACGTCGCAATAACATAACTCTACTTTGGCAAGTTGCCCGTGACACTGGCTTCCAGCCAGTGAGTCCAAAGGGCTTCAAGCCCTTTGACCTCATGGGCTTCAAGCCCAATAACCCCAAATTTACCATAGCAGAAATGAACGCCAGAATCATGGGCAGGCTTCACGCAACCTCCCCTTTGGAAGCTGACAACCGAGCAACTGATCCGGAGCGCAGCGGAGACCGACGAGCTGAATCCCTTGGCAAACCGAGTCAAAACTGAAAACTTTCCTCCCATGCCCGCCAACCCATCCCTTCTGGCCAAGCTGGACTATTCCGTGCTGCAGCAATGCATGCATTGCGGCATGTGCCTGCCCACCTGTCCTACCTATGACGAAACCAAACGGGAGCGGAACAGCCCCCGGGGCCGCATTTCCCTGATGCGGGCGGTGGCTGATGGCGACCTGACCGCCAGCCGCGCCTTTGCCGAAGAAATGTATTATTGCCTGGGCTGCCTCGCCTGTGAAACCGCCTGTCCTGCCGGGGTCGACTACGGTCACCTCTTTGAGACGGCCCGCGCCGAAGTGGAACGCACCGGCACTGCGGCCACGCCCCAACGCAGCTTCTGGCGCTGGCTTACCCTGCGCCACCTCTTCCTGAAACCTCGTCTCCTCCGCACTCTCGGCACCGCCCTCCGCCTCTATCAACAATCAGGGCTGCAGACGCTGGTCCGCAAATCCGGCCTCCTGCGCTTCCTCCCGCCCTCCCTCCGCGCCTTGGAACCCCAGACGCCCGTCATCGCCCCCTTGTTTTCCAACGATTTGATCGCCCCGTTGGAGCGCGGACTTTCAGTCCGCCCCGGACCATCCGCAGCGCATCCCCAAAGCCATGGCCAGAGTCCGGAACACCCTAACTTGGCCGGAGCGTCGTCCACCCCCGCCCGCCGTGTCGCCCTCCTCACCGGCTGCGTCCAGGACCTCGTCTTCCCCCACATCAACCGCGACACCGCCGACGTCCTCCTCGCCAATGGCTGCGAAGTCCTGACACCTCCGGTCCAGCCCTGCTGCGGCTCCCTGCACGCCCACAATGGCGATTTGGAATCCGCCCGCTCCCTCGCCCGCCGGCAACTGGATCTCTTCCCCGTGAATGAGCTGGACGCCATCATCACCAATGCGGGCGGCTGCGGTTCCCATCTTAAAAAATACGGCCACCTCCTGGCCGAAGATCCCGCCTACGCCGCCCGCGCCCGGGCGTGGGATGCCAAAGTCCGGGACATCCACGAATTCCTGATCGAAACCGGCTGCCGCCCCCCAGCCGCCGGCTGCGGCGAATCCAGTATCACCTATCACGAATCCTGCCACCTCTGCCATGGCCAGAAGATTTCGGTCCAGCCCCGCCAGCTGCTGAAACTCATCCCCGGACTAACCCTGACCGAACTCCCCGAGTCCTCATGGTGCTGCGGCAGCGCCGGCATTTACAACATCACCCAGCCGGAACAGTCGGCCAAACTCCTGACCAGAAAGCTGACCCACCTCGCCGCCACCGCCGCCCCGGTCGTGGCCACTTCCAATCCGGGCTGCCACCTGCAGCTCCAGAACGGCCTGGCGGCCCATCCCTCACACCCCTGTCAAACCGTTACCCAGCCTGTCACCCTCCTCGCCCGCGCCTACCGGGCGGAAAATGAACAAAGGGGCAGTTCATAGGCAGACCCATGGTTCCGAGCCGGAACCATTCAGTTGGAGGGAGGGATCTTTAGCGGAATTTCGGCACCGTTGACATCAAGGGAGTGAAGCTGGAAACCTTCGGGGTTTTGTTCGTGAAGCACTTCACCGGTGCGGGTGTTCAGGTAGAAACTTCTGTATTCGTGAGGTTTGCAATCGACAATCAGATAGGCCCAATCCTTCAATCCTTCCGGGGATGGTGGATGGCCCTTGGCCGACTCCATCCATTCGGAAAGTTCAGGAGTATTCCAATGCAAGCGGTCGGCTGTGGGTCTGAGCCGGATTCCTTCGACCTGTTCCTGCTTTTGCAAGGCCACCACGTATGGATGCTGGAGTGCCTTCTCGAATGCCGCCTCTATATCCTCCGGGGTAATGGAGGATTGGAGCCTGCCGTTGTTGTCGATGGGATATACCGGTTCGGCAAGGCAGGGGAGGGAAAAGGAACGTTTGGGTTTTAAATGCGCCGTCCAATGGGGATTATCAAACCAGACACCGGAAATCTTGCCCTCGGAGGCGGACACTTCCGAGATCTCGAACGCCTTCTCGTAATCAGATTGAAAGGAGCAGGCTGCAAAAAGTGCTTTTCCTTTTGTTTCTGCCGCTTGTTTCTGTTCCTGCCAAACCTCACGGGATGATTTGGCCCCAGAGTCCCGTTCCTTTCTTAAAATGCCGCCTGTTTTAATATCAAAGATATAAATGCTTTTGTCCGCAGTGACGAGGCTGAAGCTTTCCTCCTCTGAATCAAAACCGTTTGGTTTAGTCTGAATTTCGGGTTGCCATTGGTAATGACTTACGGAGAAAGATATGGCCTCCCGGTTCTGAATCAATTCGTTCACCCGGTATTCCTTAAGCAGATTGCCCTGCTGATAAAAGGCAATGGCCAGATCCGAAAGATTTTCCTGATCTGATGCCCACGGCCCCATCCTGACGAAATGCTTCCCATCGGAAGCAAGATAGCCTTGCCAGGTAAACCAACCATGGACCTTCCATAATTCCTTCAAGGTGCCATCCTGATCCATGGAATAGGCATGTCCCTCGGCATCCCGTATTTTGACATAATCGTCCCCCTTTTCCTCGAACCGGGCAGGGACCATTTTGAACATAGTCCGTCTATCCGGCGAGGTGGTGAACCACGGATGCGGATCTCCCTCATTGTCGGCATAAAGCGGATTTCCAGTGGCGAGCACTGCGGCGAGAAGCAGGAAGAGCGTAGGTTTCATGAACGGCGGGAATCTATTTTTCCTGGTCATTATTTATATTGTGACCGGGGGAGGAGTCATGCTTTATCCTGAAAATGTGATTCATGGTGGCTTGGAGCAGGACAGGCTTGAACAGCAGGGGCTTGCCGGTGTGGCCCGGCTACACCCATTTGTGGTTCCGGGCGGGTAAAGAGGGCCATGGACCGCCGGATCCTGCGCCGCGTTGCAGACAGAGAGCCGTGCATCAGGTGCCGGGCTTCCACTTGGCCTGCCGCAGCACCGCCCGCCGTGAAGCTTTCATTTGTTCATACCAGACCGTCAGCAGAGTGCCGTCCCCCAACTCGACGGTGCTGGGATAACCAAGGTCCCCGCCAATACCATCGGCAGAAAGCACCAGCGGTTCGCTCCATGTTTTGCCATGGTCGGTGCTGAGGCGGGCCTGATTGCCAAAGGGCGGACGGCGGTGACCATAACTCATCAGGAGCCGTCCATCCCTGAGCCTCAACAGATGGGAAGGCAGCCCCCAGACGCCGATGGAATGCGGTTCGCTCCAGGTGCGCCCGCCATCCCTGGATTCGCTTTGCAGGGTTTCGTGCTGATGGATGGCACTGTGATTGCGGATTTGGACGATCAGGGTGCCATCGCCGGCCTCGACCGCGTGCAGTTCATGATAGTCATTGAAAGGAGTATCGCCCTGCCGGGTGGGAATGTCCGCCAGCCATTGCCAGGTCAGTCCATCATCCTTGGATTCGGCCACTCCGATCCTGCGCTCACCGGTCCACAGTTGTTTACCGGCATAGAGCAGCCGGCCATCCCTGAGTTGGATAGGGCCGTGGGGACTGTTCAGCAGGGTGGGCAGGCGCGGAGACCATGTTTTCCCACCATCCGTCGAGCGGATGATCCATTCCCCAAGGTCCGCAGAGCGGGAGGCCTCATCAAGGCGGGCATGCACGGCTTTCCAGCGGGCCAGTTGCTCCGGAGGCATGGCTTCCTTGGTTCCAGCGTCCGCTTGCAGGGCGCTTTTCAGGCGGGGTTCGTAGGCCAGCGAAGTAAAGCTGGAGACAAGCAGGGTGCCCTGCCTGGTTTCGAGGGCGCCGGCATCCCGGTCATCGGTGGGCGAGTCTAACAACACCCGCGGCCAGGTCCAGGTGGCGCCTTCGTCGTCCGAAGTCATGGCCTGAACCTGACCAAAAGGGCAGACATGACTTTCCCGGCCCCCTGACCATGCCAGCCACAATTGGCCATTTTGCCGCCGTGCCACTGTCGGCCACCCATGATAAAAATCAGGCTGCCATGAAATCACCTTGGTTTCCAAGACCCTCGCAGCAGGGGTGACCCCGGGAGCGGGGCAGGGCAGAGTAAGGGCTGAGGCCGTGGTGATAAAGTGCCGGCGGGTAAACATGCTGGCTTCCATACGCTGCAGGCAGACGGTTTTCGCGTGATGCCCGGGATTTCTGAGGGTGGAATCCTTGAAGCGGGCTCAGCATGTGGTATTTGCCAATCAAAAAAGTTGGCCGCCAGCGAAGGACTTCAGATGCCAGTGTGGTCCAAAGTAGCCATCACCGCTCCGCGTGATGAGCGATGACTGCCGGGATCAAGCTTTTATATGATGTGGCCGCAAAAAGTCATCGGCCGATTTTGGGCCGCTCTTGAGGCCGCTTCTGGTTTTGGGGCCATTTCCGCAAGCCTAACTGTAAAATCCATAAGATTTCGGTTTCGTCCTTTCACGGCTTGGGGGCCGGGCGCTTT
>JBBQWG010000028.1:0-89362 GCA_038210825.1 Verrucomicrobiales bacterium | reverse complement strand
GACGATCACTTTGGCTCGAAGGCGGGCGGGTGCCAGCCCGGCGCCATTATTGCCGATGTCACCCCACCAGGAAAATTTGCCGCGAGCAGGATTTGGGATGCTCACAAGAAGCTCGGCCAGTCGACCGCCTTTGCGGCCATCACGGCCGCGATGCGCCTCGCCGATGAGTTTGGGATCGGACAGGTCAGCGTGGACAATGCCTTCCACTATCTTTGGGGCGGTGGTTATGTGATGGACGCGGCCAAGCGCGGATACCTCGCCTACACCAACTGCACTGCGGCCTTGGCGGAGGTGGTGCCGTTTGGCGGCAAATTCCCCACTTTGGGAACCAATCCGCATAGCTGGGGATTCCCCACCACCGAAGCGATCGGGTATCCCGTGGTGATCGACTGGGCGACCAGCACGGTGGCCATGGGCCGGGTGCAGCAATTGAAACGGGAAGGCAAGGAACTGCCACCCAACGCCGCCGTGGATGCCCAGGGGCAACCGACGAATGACCCGAACAAGGTGGCCGCGCTGGTGCCTTTCGGGGCCCACAAGGGCTACGGGCTGGCCCTGATAAATGAATTGGTGGCGGGTCTGATCGGGGGATCCCTGCCGACGCTGCGCAGCCGGTCCATTCCGGAGGGCGAAAAGCGGTCCTGCTGTTTTTATTTCTCGGTGATTCATCCGGACGCTTTGAGCAGCGGCCTGTTTGCCAAAGGGCGCAGCCAGGCGGAGAACCTGAAGGCGGTATTGTCTGACGTGTTCGGGCACGGCAACGAGTCGTGCACCCTGCCAGGCGGGCCGGAGGCGAAAGCGGCAGAGGCCACGGCTGCGGCGGGCGGTCTCCTGTTCAGTGCGGCGGAAATTGAGGAATTTAATGCCTTGGCGAGGGAATGCGGACGGGCGAAGTGGAAGCTGGCCGATTTTAAGGAGGCTTGAAACACGAGACCCACGGTCTGGCGCGGGCGCAGGGATTCCGGGCTTTCAGTCCTTGGACAATTCATGCCGGAGAATACTCAGGGCATAAACGGCGGCGGTTTCGGTGCGCAGGATCAGGGGACCCAGGCTGAGGGCCTGACATCCGGCGGCCATGGCAGCATCCGTTTCTGCGGGAGTAAAATCTCCTTCCGGACCAATCAGGACCAAGGCGCTGGCGGGCCGGGCGGTTAAGGGGCCGAGGATTTTGGGCAAGAGCCGGGCGTGCGGAGTCAGGGCGGCGACGAGGCGCAGTCCGGCTTCCGGAAGGTTTTGCAGGAACGGGCCGATGGCTTGGGGAAGGTGCACCATGGGCAGATGGTTCTGTCCGCACTGTTTGCAGGCTTCGATCACGAGGCGCTGCCATTTTTCCTGTTTGTCAGCGGCTTCGTCAGGATCCAGCCGCACCACGGTGCGTTCGGTCAGAAGGGGGAAAATCGCCGTGGCCCCCAGCTCGGTCGCTTTCTGGAGCACCAGATCCATGTTTTTGCCCTTGGGGATGGCCTGAGCCAGCAGCAGGCGGGCGGACGGGGCCGGGTGATGATAATGCGTTTCCGCAGTCAGCCCGGTGTGTCGTTTGCCCTGCTGGCTGATGCGGGCATGAATCTCATCCCCCATGCCATTGAAGACACTGACCAGATCACCTTCGCGCAGGCGCAGCACCTCGCTGGCATGACGGCTCTCCGCTTCATCCAGCACAAGGTGCGCCGGGTCCCATGCCGCGGGATCAAGGTAGAAACGATGCAGGGTCATAGCAAATCCAACCGCGGCGGCTGGTCCGGCAATTCAGAACGTGAACCAGAAGAAAACGATAGCCACTGCGGTGGGAAAGAGCGCCCCGGTCAGCAATCCCAGGGGGCTGATGCCTTCGCCCTTGAAGGCCTTGGCCGATTGCAGAATTCCCACGCCTGCCGGGTTGGGCGCATTGGCAATCACCGTCAGGCCGCCCCCGGTCACGGCACCGGCGACGAGCGCATATTTTTGATCGTCCGTCAGGCCCTCCACGAGGGTGCCAAGATAGGTCAGGGCGGCATTGTCGGTGATCGCGGTCAATCCCGTGGCCCCGAAAAAGAGGCTGGCTCCGTCAAGTTTGGTCAGGAGCGGCTGCAACCACCACGCCTGCATTGATCCCATTACCACAAGGCCCGCAAGGAAGAATCCCACGAGGAGACCCTCCTTCAGCTTCAGATTATCCTGATACTCGCGGGTCGCCGTGACCATCCCCAGAAAGATCATCAGAATGCCGAAGATGACATCCGGATAGTGGGCAAACAGCACCACCAGTCCGAGGAAAAAAAGATGCATGAATGTAAGCAGCGGAGGCACGGGAGTTTTTTTGGACGGGACAGGCGTCAACAGGAGCAGTTCCCGGCGGAATACGAAGGAAACCACCGCGGTGGACACGAGGCAGCTTAACGCGGCCCGCCAGCCAAAGTGCTCGAGCATGAACGGAGTGGTCCAGTCCCATTTGGCCGCCACCATCAGCACTGGAGGGGCCGCAAAATGAGTCAGGGTCCCGCCGATGGAGACGTTCACAAACAGCAGGCCCAGCGTCGCATACGCCAGCTTCGTGCTGATGCCATGATCAAAATAACGCCGCTTCAGCAGCAGGGCGAGCAAGGTCATCGCCGCAGGCTCCGTGATAAATGAGCCCAGCAGCGGACCGGCAAAGAGCGCGGAGACATAAAAACCAAGGCTTTCCTTCATCGGCAACAGCCGGGCGATCCCGCTGATGATTTTTTCCGCGAACTGCACCACCGGCCGCGTGGCCGCCACCACCATGACCACAAAAACAAATTTGGGTTCCGTGAAGTTGAGTCCCTCGATGTAGTCCACCGCCGCCTTGATCGATTGTTGCGTGGCCGCGAGGGCGAGGAACAGCGCCGCCGCCCAGATCCCGAACACGACTTCCGTCTCGGCGAGGAAATGAAGAATGTTTTCCTTGAAGGATCCTTTGGGGTATTGATGCGCCCAGTGGGCAAACCGCTTCACCATGAAAGTGTGCAGCACCGCCAGACCGAAAAACGTGGACGCGAGGATTTCGAGATTGGTAGGATTCATAGTTGCGGACGCCTGAGGTAGCATGGATCGCGCCTGGCACAAGGGATTGCGGCCGGGATAGCGCGGTAGGGAGGCGATCATGGTCCCTCATTGTGGCATGACTCTGCCGCAGGCGAGTCGTGCGCAGTGCAGGGGGTAATGTCAGTGCCAGCTAAATGGGTCCGAAAAGGAAGCTAACACTTGGAACGCTGCACACGGGTGATCTGCGACACACCCATGCCACGGTGCATGCGCCTGACCGGCACTCCCCCGAGGGCCCGGCAGGAGCCAAAATAAGATCGGCCATCGCATCAGTGCACAAAAAACCTCCACCGGATTGCTAACATTCCGGCGGAGGTTTGTAAATGAATTCCCTGACGCTTAGTTCAGAGCCGCGGCAGCGGTTTCCGCCTGGTCCACGTTGACGCGGCGGCCTTCGCGGTCAAAGCGGACGCGGCCGTCCGTTAGGGCGAAGATGGTGTAGTCCTTGCCGAGGCCGACGTTGGCTCCGGGGACCCACTTGGTGCCGCGCTGGCGGATGATGATATTGCCGGCGATGACGACCTGACCGCCGAATTTCTTGACGCCGAGACGCTTGCTCTGGCTGTCGCGACCGTTTTTGACGGAACCTTGTCCTTTCTTGTGGGCCATAAAAGTGGGGTGGGGGTAAAAATTAGAGATTGATGGACTCGACCTGGAGGCGGGTCAGATGGCGGCGGTGGCCCTTGGTCTTGTGGAAACCTTTGCGGCGCTTGAACTTGAAATTGATCACCTTTTTGTCGCGGTGCTGGTCGAGCACGGTGGCGGTGATGGAGGCTCCTTCAATCACGGGGTCCCCCACGCGGTTTTCGCCTTCGTTGCCGTAGAAAAGCACCTGATCGAGGGTGATGGAACTGCCCACTTCGGCATCGAGCTTCTCGACGTCAAATTTGATGCCTTGGGACACGCGGTATTGTTTGCCGCCGGTTTTGATGATTGCGAAAGCCATATGCCTGAGCCGGATGAAGGGTGGAGCCAACCGCCGGGCCATGAAAAGCCGGGCGGGAGGGCCGGGAGATTCCCACACCCCCCCGGGAGGCGCAAGTGGTTTTTATGGATTCATCAGAGCGGCTCAGAGCGGCAGGAAAGGCCAGGAAACGTCCGGCCCTTCCTCCGGGCACTGCCTAAAAATGCCATGTCGCCCCGATCACCGGGCCGAGGGCATCAAGGCCGGGGTTGGGATCCGTGGCCCCGCCATTTGAAAAATGTTGGAACATGATCCCGGCATTCAGGGAAAAGCCGGGGCTGCAGTAGTGGCGCAGACCGGCGGTGGCGAACCAATTCAGGGTGAAATCCTGCCCTTGGCCGCCGGGGGTGCTGGTGCTGTCGATCCAACCCACGCCACCCCCGGCGCTGGCGTAAAAGGAGGTGGCACCCCCTTTTTGGAACCAATACTCCACGGATGGGCTGACTGAGAAGCCGAGATAGGCGCTCTCCGGGCCTTCGGCGATGGCTTCCGCCAGCAGCGTGAAGCGGGCCCGCACGGTGAGTTCGCCCTCCCCGAGGTCCAGCCGGATGTGGGCCGGGGTGCGCAGGGACAACATCACCGGCAGGACGGTGTAGTCTTGGCTAGTGCTGTCAGAGGCCCGCCAAAGGGCGCCGGTTTCAAGGTCGAAGGCCCACTGGGAGGCGGGGCCAAGGTCATTCACCGGATACCCGTCTCCGGGAAAATTGCCCCCGCTTCCAGCCTGCGCCGGGGCGATGAGCCAAAGCCCGAGGGCGCAGGGAGCAAATCTTTTCATACTGCCAGAAAACGGATGGGCTGACCGGCGGGCGCGGCGGCCATGACCGGTTGCTGAAAAGTCGCCTCTACTTCCAGCAGCAGGGCCCTGCGGCAGATGTCGGCTTCGAGGAACATCGCCCCGGTCGCGTCGGGAAAGGCTTCGGCGAAAGCAGCCTGGGCAGCGGCCAGGTCATGGCGGTGCCTCAGGAAAATCTTCCATGTCCCGCCCGCAGTTCCGGGCAGGTCCATCCGTGCGAACATCAGCCTGACATTATCGAAGGTCAGCCGCGCCTGCCCGGCAAAGCCGGCACCCAGACTGGCATGGCCCTTGATGCTGGCCGTGCCTGACAAATACCATGACTTGACGCCCGGGTGGCTGACGACGGTGCCGCGGGCGAAGGACGGCGGGGTTGGCCCATACGCGGCCGGGTATTGGAATGACGGGACCTGTTCCGGATTTTCAAAATGCCTTGCCGGAGCCGGACCCGCCAAATAACAGAGGGTGAACGGACCGCCCTGGGTGCCAAGGGCCGAAGCCGCCGGAAGGTGACTGGCAAATGACGGGCCATAGGCCGCATGGAAGGCTTCATGCCGCCCGGCGTTGAAAGCACGGTAGTTTTCGAGGCCATTCACCTCCTGATTGATCTGCGGGACGTAGTTCCAAACCCGGTAGAGCGCTTGTCCATGAAGGCGGTCCAGCAGACTCTCATAAAGGAAACGGGCCGCAGCGCGGATATCCAAATCCGCCGGGGCAAGGGCGATGCCAGCCTGAAGATCCTCCCGGCAAGTGACGAAAAAGCCGTTCTCCTCCAGCACCGGACCGCCGGTGGCAATCACCTCTTCCCGGGGGCCGGCGAGCCATGGCATCGGCACCTCAAGAATGACGTCGGCACCACTCCGGACCACATGCACGCGGGTCGAACCGGGCCGGAAGATCAATTGGCTGGAAATGGGGGAGGGGTTGGACAAGGAGGCCGATTATAAAAGACGCGGACGCTTTGACAATGCCAGGTGAAGTCAAAATTTCACGGAGCAAGCAGCGCGGATTTGCGGTCCGCCCCGGCGGCCTTGGCACCAAAGACCACCCCATCCTCCTGACCGCCTCCCATCAACTCCCCGGAGGGGGAGGTGCCGGGGACCGGGGCGGGCAGGGACTTGGCGCGTTTTCGCCCGAACTTTCCGGACCACTCGAGTTTCAGCCATGCCCGGAGGCCGTCGAAGATGAGATTCCGCACCGCAAAAGACGGCTGGAAGCTGTCCCGGAAGATGAACTGGTGATCCACGTTTTTCCGGCCAAAGGTTCCGTTCGCTTGGCGTTGTTTGGCCAGGTGCACCAACCGGCGGTTGTAGAAGGCCATGAATTTGCCGAATCCCGCGCCGATGGGCCCGCCATAGGGCAGCGAAGTCAACTCCTTCCGGTGGTCGGTCCACACCATGCGCACCGGCCCGATAAAATAACAGCCCACGTCCAGCAGCACTGCCGCATGCATCAGCTCGGCATCCCCGATGTAGTAGTATTTGTCCTGGTAGAGCGAGCGGAACCAGCGCTGGAAACTTTCCCGGTAGTTGAGGTCATAGGCGGCGACTTTGTCTTTCACGCAGGCACCGCCGAGGGAATCCAAAACAAGGCGGCTGACTGCCCAGACCGTATTCCCCACGTAATCAATCCCGTGGCTGTAGAGGGGATCCATAAAACCCGAGGCATCGCCTACGGTGGCCCAGCCATCGCCTATCACTTCCGTATTGCGGTAGGCAAGGGTGCCATACGAGCGGGCGTCTTCCTCCACCGGCACGGCATCGCGCAACAAATAACGTCCCAGCGGATGAGGGTCCAGCGCGGTGCGCAGGCGGTCGGACACACTGCCCGCTGACGGCATTTGGAAAATCCGGCGGTCCCAGGTGATGCCCACACTGACTTCGCCTCCCTGCAGGGGAATGATCCATGCCCACCAGCCGTCTCCTGTCAGGTGATTGGTGGCGGTGCTGCGTTGGGACCAGACGCGTTTCCCCAGATCAGGGTATTTTTCGTGGAACTCGTGCGCATCAAGGTCTGCCACATTGCGGAACCGGCACCACAGACTGCTGGTCGGGTGCTCCTCCAGATTCTCCAGGGTGCCGCGTTGCCGGGCAATGGTGGCGGCGCGCCCGGAGGCATCAATCACCCATTTGGCCCTAACCGTTTCACTGATGCCCCGGGCCGTGACGGTCAGGGTGTTCTTGCCGGTGCCGTGGAGTTGAAGTTGCCGCACCATGGCGGGCCGGCGCACCTCGCAGCCGGCTTCCCGCGCCAGATCCAGCACGTGGGTATCCAGCCTGGAACGGTCCAGTTGATAGGCGGGCAGACGCACCTGCAATTTCGGGCCGATCTCCGCACACCGGCCCGGACAGTCGTTTCCGGGCGAAGTAAACCAGAACCGCAGGCCGTTTTTGGCAATTTGCTCACGGGACAGCCAGCTTCCAATCCGCAGCACCCGGGTCAGGAAAGCCCCCGCCACCTCGGAAGTGCTTTCCCCCACTTTAAAATCGAAGGCTTCACTCCGCTCCACGATCAGGATCCGCGCCTCCGGCCGGTCCCGTTTAAGCAGCAACCCCATGCTGGCCCCCGCGAGGGCACCGCCAATGATCACCGCATCGTAGTCCGTTTCCGTCATGGCCGGGAACCTGGCGCAGAAAACGGCCGGATACAAACTCAAGGAAAACTAAAATAAGCCCCGTCCGGTGAACCCCTGGCGGAGTCCGGCTGCCTCTCCTGACCGGCATACCCGGCCGCAGGTTCTTCAAGGAGTTGGGACGTGAGGGGGACGAAGTTGCAGGATTTCTTCCGCCCGCCGGCCAGCTTCCAGAAAGCGTTCTACCATGGCCGGCTCCTGGAGATCCTGATCAAAGCCGGGAACCATGGCCTGCATCAGCTCTTGTCCGGCTTCACCGTCCAGCAACTCCGGAAAACTTTTCCGGATGACCTCCAGCACAATCGGGACCGACACCGAGGCCCCTGGTGAGGCCCCCAGCAGGGCCGCCAGGGTCCGGTCTGCACTGGTAATGACTTCAGTGCCGTAGTGGACGATCCCGGCTTCGCCATCGGTTTTCTTGATGGCCTGCACCCGGATGCCGGCGTCCCTCAGGGACCAGTCCTTTTCCTCTGCGGCCGGATAAAAGATCCGCAGCACTTCCATCCGGCCGGCCATGCTCTGCGTGCCCTGTTGCACGAGATACCGGACGAGGTCCATGTTGTGCAGGCCGATCCGGAACAGCGTTGCCAGATTGTCAGGACGCACCGAGCGGGGCAGGTCAAGGGCACTGCCTTGGCCTTGCAGAAACCGCGTGGTCCACCGGGCAAAGGGGCCGAAAAGGAGGACTTTTTGGCCGTCGATCAGGCGGGTGTCGAGGTGGGGGACCGCCATGGTGGGGGCGGCCGCGAGGGCTTGCCCGTAGACTTTGGCCTGATGTTGCCGGACGATGTCAGGATTTTGGCAGACCAGCCACTGACCACCTATCGGAAAACCACCAAGGCCTTTGGCCTCCGGGATGCCCGACTGCTGCAACAGCCTCAGGCTTCCGCCCCCGGCTCCGATGAAAACAAACCTGGCCCGGTTTGTCAGGACCGTGCCGCGGTCCAGGTCCTTGACGGTGACTTCCCAACCCTCCGGAATTTTCCGCAGCCCGGTGACCTTGTGCCCGGCCGCGATGCCGCAGCGGTCCTGGGCTCCGAGCCAATGCAGCAGTTTCCTTGAGACCGCCCCGAAATTCACATCCGTGCCGCCTTCCGCCCGGGTGGCCGCCACGGGTTCCGGCCCGCGTCCCTGCATCAGCAAGGGAGCCCATTCCGCAATGGTCCTGCGGTCGGTGGTATAGGCCATTTCCCTGAAAAAGGGATAGGCGCTCAGAGCATCATGCCGGGCCTTCAGAAAATCCACCTGCTCCTGCCCATGGACAAAACTGACATGGGCCACCGGATTGATGAATTCCGCCGGCCGGTCCATCATGCCGCTGGCCACCGCGTAAGCCCAGAATTGTTTGGATAGTTCAAATTGGGCAAAGATCCGGATGGCATGGCTGACGTCCACGGAGCCGTCGGCGGCGCGGTCCGGGGTATAACTCAATTCGCACAGCCCGGCGTGTCCGGTGCCGGCATTGTTCCAGCCATCGGAACTCTCCCCGGCGAGGCCTGGCGCGGTTTCATACAGTTGCAGCGAAAGCCGTGGTTCCAACCGCTTCAGGAGCGTCCCGAGGTGGGAGGACATGATGCCGCTCCCGATCAGGACAACGTCAGGATTCTCCACTTGCATGACCCTGGCCTTACTGCGGCAGCGGGTGTTCCTTCAGCAGATCTTCAGTGGTGTAGAGCAGTTGACGGTTGGGATTGTCGGTGCGGACTTTTTTCACCTGATCCAGCTGGATCGGGTCGGCCTGGTTGCCAAAGCTATTGCGCACAAAAGTGAGGACCGCCGCCACTTCCTCGTCCTTCAGCATGCCGCCGAAGGGAGTCATGGGGACGTTGCCGTCATACTTTTTGCCATGGATCTCCATAGGTCCCATCAGTCCGTAGAGGGTTAGCTTAATGAGTCGTTCCGGATCCGTTTGCACCCACGGGCTGTTGGCGATGGACGGGAATGCGGGGTCAAGGCCCGCCCCGTTCGGCTGATGGCAGGTGACGCAGTGGCCCTCCCGGAAGTAGATTTCCTGACCAATCTGATATTGTTTTTTGGCTTCGGCACTGAGATGCGCCGGAACCGGAATTGCAGCGTGGTCCGGCACCACCTTTTCTGCCATGCCGGCCAGCCGGTCGGTGGCGGTCTTGATGGCGTTTTTGTTCCAATCATCGATCGGTTGGGAGGCGGCGGCGGCGACGATTTTTTTGGCGGCGGCCACATCCGGCAGCCAGGTGGCAGCAGCAGTGGCCTCCAGCCGCACCCGGCCTTCGGGATCACGGGCCGCTTTTTCCATGAGGGCAGCGTGATCCGGGATGCGGTGATGGTTGTAGCGGAGGACGCGGACCGCGGCGGCGCGTGCCCGGAAATCAGGTGACTCCAGCATTTGACGGAGCAGGGTTTCGTCAGGGGCATTCAGCCCCCACGTGGTCCACAGTGCTTCGAGGAGGTGATGTTGATAGCGCGGATCGGCCTTGTCCAAACTGGCAGTCCATCCCTTGACGGCGGCCAGCACTTCGGCAGCCGGGAATTCCCGAAGGGCGCGCCGGCTGCGGTAGCGGCTGCGGTATTCGGGCAGCTTCAGGTTTTCCAGCAGCTGGTTGATGCCCGCTCCATCGACCTTGGCCGGCTTCACCAGCGGGCGGCTGGGGTAGGTGATCCGGACGATCCGGCCATGCACATGGTCGCGCAGCGGATCGCGGGCATTGTGCTGCATGTGGCCAATCAGGACATTGTGCCAGTCGATCACATACAGCGAGCCGTCGGGGGCGAATTCAAGATCGGCCGGGCGGAAGTTGCCGTCAGTGGACTTCAGCAGATCATGGCGGAAGGCCGTTTTATAGCCGGTGCCGTCGTCGCTGATCTGGTGTTGTTTGATGCCAAGGAAACCGATGGAATTGCAAAGAATGAGGTCGCCCTGGACTTCGTCAGGGAAGTGACGGGAGGACACTACTTCCAGCCCGGAGGTGGGGCGCACCTTCTGGCCTTCGGGGATGAGATCGCTGGTGAGCGGGGTCTTGGCGCCGTAGGGGGTTTTCAGGGAAGAGGGCAATAACCAGTTCATGGTGGTGCCGGAGGTGTGCAGGAAAAAATCCTGCCCCCATTCATCAAAGACAATGCCCCAGGGATTCGGGATGCTGAGCTGGGCGGTGCGCTCCAGTTGATGGCGCTGCGGGCTGTAGCGGTAGAAGCCGCCATCCACGCCGCGCACCGGTCCATACGCGGTCTCCACATTGGTGTGGAGAAAAACGCCCTCACACATCATGAAAGCACCTGACGGGTCGGCGGTATAGGCACTGATGGCGTGGTGGGTGTCGTGGGAATCAAAACCGCCCAGCACGATCTCGCGGACGTCCGCCTTGTCGTCGCCGTTGGTGTCCCGCAGCAGGATCAGGTTCGGCTCTTCCGAAACATAAACGCCTTCCGGGGCAAACTCGAAACCAATGGGAAGGTGCAGTTTGTCGGCAAAAACGGTTTCCTTGTCTGCTTTGCCATCGCCGTTGGTGTCCTCGTAAATCAGCAGTTTATCGTCCGGCAGGGCGTCCCCGGGCCGGTAATGCGGGTAGGTGGGCATCACGGCCACCCAAAGGCGTCCTTTGTTATCGAAGGACAACTGCATGGGATTGGCCAGATTGGGGAACTCCTTCTCTGAGGCAAAGAGTTCCGCTTTATAGCCCTCCGGAACGGTCAGGGTCTTCTCCGCGTCCTTGCCATAAAGATATCCGGGAGTGCCGTTCTTGTTGCTCGGCTGGTAGTTGGTGGTGACCGGAGCGAGGGGGTGGGTTTTGGAATCGTCCACCTTCAGGCTGGTGGTGGCTCCCGTGGCCACGGCATGAATGAGGTTGTCGCGGAGAGCGGCCATTTCCCGGAGTTTTTTGACCTCATCCGGATAGTTGGCAGGACCAAAGGGGTTATACCGCTGGCCGTGGGTGTGCACCCCGTTCAGGATGTTATAATCGTTGTTCCAGAACCAGTCCTTGTCCTTCACCGCGGCGTGAACTCTGGCGGGATCCACTTTGCTCTGACGGGGGTGGTCGCCATAAAGTCCGGTGGCCAGCAGCCCGGCGAGGTGTTGATAGCCAGTGTCATTCGGAATAAACCCGGCGGTGGTGTAGGGTTCCTTGATCTGGCCGTAAAAGGCTTTGGTTGGCGTGAAGAGGTCAATGTAGGTCAGGCCGTGTTTCTTGGCCACGGTTTCCATCGCGGCCGAATAAAGGGCGAGGGCCCCGTTTTCCTGCTCCCCGCCAGGCAGATCGTGTTTGGCGCTTTGGTTTTCGTAGGCGATGGGCGACACCAGCACCAGACGTGGCGCGGTTTTGCCATTGTAGGCCTTGCTCAGGGTGTGCAGGACAAAGGCTTCCAGCTCCGCCTGGTAATCTGCCACCCGGGCGGCTCCGTCGAAGGATTCGTTATAGCCGAAAAAGGCTACAATGGTGTCCGCCTTGAGGTAGGCCAGCCACTCGTCCGGCATGGGAAAGAATCCCTTTCCGTGATGGGTTTTGTTCTCTGGCCGGAAGTTTTCAGCTCCGGGAAACGCCCACTGGGAAGTGCGCGAGGGATGCGGACGGAAAGCCGGGGTATCGCCGGGACGGCCCATGTTGCGCAGGAATAGTTTCTGGTCCGGAAAGCGCAGGTGCAGCTCGGTTTCGATCCGGTTGTAATAAAGATCGCGTTCCGCCAGCCCGTTCCCGATCAGGACAATGCGTTCACCGGAGGCCGGCGCAGCCACCGCCTGGGACCGCTGCACCGTGGCCGTGCCCGGGACCGGCATCAGGGCGTGCGGGGCATTATCCGGAGCATTGTTCATGGCCCCGGCTGGTTTGGTTTCTCCTGCTGCAGGCTTGGGTTCCGGTTCCGGCAGCCCGGTGGCCGGACTCTTGCCCAGGATGTAATCCCCGGGCTTCAGATTGCGCTTCTTGTAGAACCCGGGAAAATCCTTTTCGTTGATGTTCTTGAATCCGGTCGGGGTCCATGGATCGACTACGGCGGCATCGGATTTGTCAGGGACCGGGAGGCCCGTCAGGTGGAGGGCGGCATTGATCACGAGGCGGCGCAGGTCCTCGTCCGCAAAGTCCTCTGAGGTGCCCATGGTGGTGCAGAAGGCCTTGCCTTTTTTGGCCCCGTCCGGGGAAGTGTATTCCCGCAGCCAGGCCAGTGGCATCATCGGATTGTTTTTCGGGCCATCGATGTTTTTGGAGTCCACGCTCAGGGTTTCCGTCACCGCCCCGCGCAGAAGAATGGTCGCCCCGGCGTCGAGATTGGAAACGGTGTAGACATCGCTGGGACCGAAGATTTCCCCCACGCCGCGGAGGACTTCATGTCCGGCGTTGGCGGGTTCCACCACACTGCGGGTGCCTTGGGCCCCGTGCCTGCCGTGGTGAGCGACCCACTTTTCCCCCAGAATTTTCAGGCCGAAGTCCGCCCACTTGAAGTCCCCGGTCTTCGCACCTCCGGTAAAGGCATGGGTGGCGGTGCGGAATCCGATGACGGGTTTTCCGGCATTCAGATAGACGGCAAACGGGGCCAGTTGCGCCTCCGGCAACTGACGGAACCGCGTTCCGATGATCAGCAGGTCGGCGGAATTAAGCGTCTCCGTGCCCGGGATGTTTTTTTGATAGTTGGAATCAATGTAGCCGCCGTCCGGATTGATGGCAAACAGGACGGTGCAGTCGTAGCCATACTTCTGACTCAAAATTTTGGCCAGCATCGGGCTGGTTTCCTCGCTGCGGTATTCCTCATCCCCGGAAACCAGCACCACTTTTTTGCCATTGGCCGTGCCCGCCTTGGCCGGCAGGTGGAGCCAGTCTGCCGCAATCGCGGGAGCGCTGAAGGAAGTCAGCACCGTAAGGAGAATCGTTGGGTATTTCATCATGGATGGGCGGAAGGTGGAGAAGGCACAAAAGAAAGCATGCCGGCATCAGGGGCCACCGGAGGCTGACGAAACGGCGCACCAGTATGCGTTTTATCGCAGGTTTGGGAAGAGGAAGTCTCAATTTCCTCCGGGGCTCCCGGTCCGCTGGCCTTAAATGGGGGAGTCCTGACCAGTTCATCCGGCACAGCGCCGCTGCTCCGGCGGAAGGTTGGAGTCCCGCCTTCAGGCGGCTGCCGCGGCCTCGGAACAAGCAAAACCTTTGCTCTGCAACCGCTTGAAACGGGTTATTTTCGTCCGGAATGCTATGGATAACTACTCCCCGCCTTCCGCCAGCCACAGGGCGGCTTGTTTGGCGAAATACGTCAGGATCAGGTCGGCTCCGGCGCGGTGGATCGCGGTGAGGGATTCCAACACGATTTTCCGTTCGTCCAGCCAGCCGGCGGCGCAGGCGGATTTGATCATGAGATACTCGCCGCTGACCTGATAGGCCGCCAGGGGCAGGGAAGTTTCGCTGCGGAGCCGGTGCAGGATATCCAGATAAAAGCCGGCCGGCTTCACCATCAGGATGTCTGCGCCTTCGGCTTCATCAAGGTGGGCTTCGCGCACCGCCTCGCGGGCATTGGCCGGATCCATTTGATAGGTTTTTTTGTCGCCCGCTTTGGGGGCGGAGTCGAGGGCACCGCGGAAGGGGCCATAACAGGCACTGGCGTATTTGGCGGTGTAGCTCATGATGCTGACACTTTCAAAACCTGCCGCATCCAGAGCGCTGCGCAGGGCTCCCACCCGGCCGTCCATCATGTCGCTGGGTGACACCATGGTGGCCCCGGCGCGGGCATGGCAGAGCGCCTGACGGCACAGCGCCACCACGGTTTCGTCATTCAGGATCCGGCCGTCGTCGGCCACCAATCCGTCGTGTCCGTCGCTGTTGTAGGGATCGAGGGCGATATCGGTGATCACCGCGAGTTCCGGCTGCGCGGTCTTGAGCGCCTTGATGGCCCGGGGGACGAGGCCTTCGTCGTTCCATGCTTCCTCCGCCTGACGGGTCTTGAGGGCATCGGCAATCCGGGGAAAGAGCACGATGGCCCGGATGCCGGCGGCCCAGGCGGATTGCGCTTCAAGCACCAGTCCGGGAAGGCTCCAGCGGTGGCACCCCGGCATGGAAGCGATGGGTTCATCCACGGAGCCTTCCGTAATAAAAAGCGGCAGGATAAACTGCTGCGGGGACAAACGGGTTTCCCGCACCAGGCCGCGGATGGCGGCGCTCTGACGGTTGCGGCGGGGACGGACCGGAAGGGACATGTGGGAAGGAGAGATAAAATGGGAAAACTTCGGCAGAAAAAGCGGGCCACGGATGGGAACGGATCAGTTGGATGGCACGGATGAAGCCATGATAGGAGGTAGGATAGGATAGGACGGGACGGAAGATTCGACGTTGGACGTTCAAAGTTCAACGTTGGACGTTCCCCGGTTTTCAGTGCGCGGGTTGTCCGTTCACCATGCGGCGAAGCTGGAGTGGATTTGCTTGTTGCAGGGCAGGGGGCAACAGGGCATCGGGCACGTCCTGCCAGCACACCTGGCGGGTAAAGCGGTGGATGGCGGCTCCGCCGACACTGGTGCTGCGGCCATCGGAAGTGGCGGGGAAGGGGCCGCCATGCACAATGCTTTGATTCACTTCCAGGCCGGTGGGGAACCCGGTGCCCAGCACACGCCCGGCCCGGGTTTCCAGCACGGCGAAGAGTTTCTGCTGGGTCTCCAGATCGCCGGCTGCGGCATGCACCGTGGCCGTGAGCTGGCCTTCAAGGGAACGGGCCAGGGCCAGCATTTCCGCCGGGCCATCGGCGATGACCAGCAGGGTGGAGGGCCCGAAGACCTCTTCTGTTAGTTTGGGATCTGCCAGCAACTGGCTGGCGGTGGTTTCATAGAGCGCGGCACCGCCGCAGGCCGGGTTATCCGTGGGCACGGCCAGGATTTCCTTCACCCCGGAGTGGGTGCCCAGTTTTCGGCGGGTGGTTTCGTAATTGCAGCGGATGCCGGCATTCAACATCACCCCGGGAGGCACCGCACCCAAGGCGGCAGCCAACGCCTCACGGAAGCTGGCGGTATCGGATTGTTTGTCCACGATGACCAGACCGGGGCTGGTGCAGAATTGCCCCACTCCCAGGGTCACGGAACCGGCCAGACCCGTCGCCAGGGCAGAGGCACGATCAGTCAGGGCTCCGGGCAGAAGAAAGACGGGATTGACGCTGCTCATTTCAGCATAAACCGGAATCGGCTGGGGACGGGCGGCTGCCAGTTTCATCAGGGCGGTGCCGCCGGCGCGGGATCCGGTGAATCCCACGGCCTGGATGACGGGATGACTAACAAGTGCGCTGCCCACGGCATGGCTGGCATCATAGAGCATGGAAAACACCCCCTCGGGGAAGCCGAGGGATTGTGCGGCGTCCACTATGGCACCCGCCACGAGTCCGGC
Organism: Verrucomicrobiales bacterium; assembly: GCA_038210825.1. GTDB lineage: Bacteria > Verrucomicrobiota > Verrucomicrobiia > Verrucomicrobiales > V1-33 > CAIZWU01. Next base: position 73,610 of record JBBQWG010000028.1, on the reverse strand, counting down.
CGTGCCGGGATGGCCGGCATGGGCTTTGACGATGACCGGACAACCTGCGGCGAGTGCGGAAGCGGTATCCCCGCCGGCGGTGGAGTAGGCGAGCGGAAAATTGGCCGCTCCAAAAACCACCACCGGCCCGAGGGGACGCAGCATGGAACGGGTGTCCGGTTTGGGCAGAGCAGTGCGGGCCGGGTCGGCTTCATCAATCCGGGCGTCAACCCACGAACCTTCCTCCACCATGCCGGCAAACATCCGCAATTGGCCGCAGGTGCGGGCGGTTTCACCTTTGATCCGGGGTTCCGGCAGGCCGGTTTCGGCCATGGCGCGGTCAGTCAGGGTCTGGCCGAGGGCTTCGATATTGGTGGCGATTTGACGGAGAAAAGCGGCTCGGGCCTTGCCGTCCAGTTCCCGGTAGGCCGGGAAGGCGGCCGCCGCCAACTGGACCGCCGTGGCGACATCGTCAGGAGAGGCACTGTGGAATACGCCGGGCAAATCCGACCCGTCGGCAGCGGCCTTGCCGGTAAAAGTTTCCCCGCCAGGAGCGGAACGCTGATATCCCAAATAAGAAAGTCCGGTGAGCATGGCAGTATTGAATGGCCTCAGCGGAACCCAAATCCTCCGTTTGCGCAAGGCGTCAGCGCGGCCCGGTTCAGAAAGCAGCCGCGGCCACAGATTGGTCAAGGATGGTAGACGTGGACTTTAGTCGGACTTTAGTCCACGGTTGGAAGCGTTTGATCGACGTGTCACAGAGTGACACCGGAATCCGCTCAGCGGGCAAAACACCGGAACCCTGTTGTTGCAGCCGTGTTCCGGGGGATTTTACGTTGTCACTACGTGACAAAGCAATTCATTCCCGGCTACCGTGGACTGAAGTCCACGTCTACCCTACGTGACCACTCTGGGGTCAACTGATGCGATAAAGTCCCTCGGGGCTTCCCTCAAACATTCGGCGGTCCGCGCTGCGCTTCGGATGTGGCCCCTCCGCAGTTCCGGGGTCGGGTCAGCCTTCTCTATTTCACGGAGCTTCCAATAAGGCAAGGACTTCCCCGGTTTACATTTCCGTGCGCGCCGGAATATTCCGCGCCCTATGGCAGAATTGAGCACAGCGTATGCACCCGGCGAGGTGGAGGAGACGTGGTATTCCCGATGGATGGAGGCGGGGTGTTTCTCCGCAGATCCGGCTTCGGCGAAACCCGGATACAGTATCGTGATCCCCCCGCCCAATGTCACGGGCATCCTGACCCTGGGGCATGTGCTCAATAACACCATCCAGGACATCCTCGCCCGCCGCGCGCGGATGAAGGGATTTGAAGTGCTGTGGCTCCCAGGAATGGACCACGCGGGCATCGCCACCCAGAATGTGGTGGAGAAAAACCTGAAAAAACTGGGCACCATCAAACACCGGGACGACCTCGGGCGCGAGGGGTTGGTGGAGAAAATCTGGGAATGGAAGGACAAGCACGGCGGCATCATCATCCAGCAGTTGAAAAAACTCGGCGCGTCCTGCGACTGGGCCCGCGAGCGCTTCACCATGGACGAGGACTACAGCCGCTGCGTGCAGCGCGTTTTTGTGGATCTCTACAAAAAAGGCCTGATCTACCGCGGCAAACGCATGGTGAACTGGTGCCCGTCCAGCCTCACCGCGCTGAGCGATGAGGAGGTCATCATGAAGCCGCAGAAAGGCTCCATGGTTTATTTCAAGGTGCAGGTCGTGGAAGAGCCTGACACCTGGCTGACCATCGCCACCACACGTCCGGAAACCATTCCGGGCGATGCCGCCGTGGCGGTGAATCCGAAGGATGAGCGCTATGCCCACCTCATTGGCAAACACGTGCGACGCGCCCTGCCTTTGGAAAACCAGGCCGCCATCCCCATCGTGGGCGATGATCATGTGGATTTTGAATTCGGCACCGGCGTGCTGAAGGTGACGCCCGCACACGACAAGGCGGACTTTGAAATCGGCCAGCGGCATCAGCTGGAAAAGATCGACGTGCTGCACCCTAACGGCGTGCTGAACGACCTCGCCGGCAAGGATCTCGCGGGCCTCGACCGCTTCGAAGGGCGGAAAAAAGCCATCGCCATGCTTAAGGAACAGGAAGTGCTCGAAAAGGAGGAACCCCACAGCAACAACGTGGGTTATTCCGAACGCGCCGACGTGCCCATCGAGCCGCGCCTGAGCGAGCAATGGTTCCTCAAGTATCCGAAAGTGGAGGAAGCGCGCGAATGCGTCGCCCAAGGGGGAGCGCACGCGCCCCCGCGTGCTGAGGAGGGCGCCCCGCCCTCCTCTTTAAAACAATCAGCCGGCGAAGCCGGGACAATAACAATGCAGGAGGCGGGGGCGCCTCCTGCCACACGCGGGGGCGCGTGTGCTCCCCGGATCCAATTTTACCCGGAGCGCTGGGCCAAGGTCTACGACCACTGGATGGAAAACATCCAGGACTGGTGCATCAGCCGCCAGCTTTGGTGGGGGCACCGGATTCCGGTATGGACCAAGCAAATCCCGGATGCTGACTTTACAAAGCTCGGACTGAATAAAGCTGATGCAGAGTATTTCGCAGACGAGTTTGGAGAAAATCCGAATGCCGGTGGAGTCCACCTAATTCACTCATTCACAGAAACACTGGAGACGAGTGACTGTCACCTATTCGTAGCGAAGACCGGCGCGATTGAAGTGCGCGCGTTGACAACTTCAGAGAAAGAAGCGGAAGCTTTAAACAAAATGGGCTTCACCCAGGACCCCGACGTCCTCGACACCTGGTTCAGCTCCTGGCTCTGGCCGTTTGCGACGATGGGCTGGCCGGAAGAGACGGCGACCCTGAAGAAATTCTACCCGACCACCGACCTCGTGACCGGGCCGGACATTTTGTTCTTCTGGGTGGCCCGCATGATCATGGCCGGTTACGAATGGATGGGCGAGCTTCCGTTCCATAACGTGTATTTCACCGGCATCATCCGCGACAAACAGGGCCGGAAGATGAGCAAGAGTCTCGGCAATTCGCCGGATCCGCTGGACCTCATCGCCAAATATGGCGCGGATGCCCTGCGTTTCGGCATCATGCGCAGCGCGCCGCTGGGGCTGGACTTGAAGTTTGATGAGTCCTCGATCGAGGAAGGCCGGAACTTTGCCAACAAGCTCTGGAATGCCTGCCGTTACCGGCTCATGCAGGGCGGGGAAATCTCCACCGGCGACGAAGCCCTGACGGCGGATAACGTTTCAGTTTTTGCCCTCGATATCGCGGCCAAACTAGACCAGCTCAGCCTCGATCTCGAAGCCGCCTATCAGGAATACAGCTTCAGCCAGATCACCGGATTGTTGTATGATTTCTTCTGGGGGAACTACTGCGACCGCTTCCTCGAAGCCGCCAAGAGCGACTTCGCCGCGGACGCCGATCCCGCCCGCAAAGCCGGCACCCTGCGCGTGATGGACGCTGTGATCCGCCGCCTCCTGATCCACCTGCATCCCTTCATGCCGCACGTCACGGAAGAACTCTGGCGCACGCTCGGCTACGGCGCGGACGGCACGTTCCTCATGCAGCAGCCGCTGGCGGTCACGCCGGTTTTGTCAGGAATTGATCCCGCCATTATCGCCGAAGCCCAGACCCAGGCCGCCGCCACCTACGACAGCGCCAGCCGGGTGCGGAATCTGAAAACGCTTTGTGACCTCGCCTCGAACCGCACTGCCGACTTCATCCTGAAGCCCGCCGGTCCGTGGGTGGCCGGCGTTTCCGAAACCCTGCGCCTGCTTTCACAGGCCGGGACTTTGAAAGTCGACCCCGGGTTCAAACCCGGCAAAGGCATGGCCGGCACCCTGACACCCTGCGGTGAAATCTTCCTGCTGCTCGGCGGCCTAGTGGATGTGGACGGCGTGCGCGCCCGCCTTACTCAGGAACGCGGCAAGGCAGCGGAGGAAATCACCAAGGCCGGGGCCAAGCTGGATTCTGAAACCTTCACCGCCCGGGCTCCGGCGGAGGTCGTGGAGGAACACCGCACCCGCCTAAAGGATTCCACCGCCCGCGTCGCGCAGTTGACGGAGCTGTTGGATAACCTTAGTTGATGCCATTGGCTCATCATTCCTTCACTCTGAGCCCCGTAGTTTTCCTGCCCATGTCCAGCCTCAACGCCATTCCCGGCCTGCCAACTGAGGCGATTGAACTGCTCCATTCCTGCGGGATCGAATCCGTGGAGATGTTGGCGGGGATTCCGCCGGCGGAGATTCACCGGGTGCTGGAACTGACCGCATGGCAGCGGGGCAAACTGAACCGGGCCCCGACCTTGGACATGGTGCACCGCTGGGCCGACCTCGCAAAACACACCCCGGTCAGCCCGGATGGGGAAATCCTCAGTCCTGACGACATTCCGGAAGCGATCGTGGTCCCCCGGGCCTCGCCGACCCCGCCCGCCCGCCGCGGATATGTCCCGCCTTCGCAACGTGCCCGGTTGGAGGCGGCTGGCCCTCCTACGCCTGCTGCGCCTTTTACTCCCCTGCCCGGGGAAGTCATCCCGGCGGCCACGGTCCCTCCCCCGGCTACCCTGGCCATTGGTGCGCCGGAACCCGCCTTGGCAGAGCCTCCGGTTTCTCGCTTCAATACCTTCGAAGACTACCAGGCCGGCCAGACCCGGATCGCTCCCTTGAGCCGGTTTTCCATCGACGATCCGCCGCAGTTGTTGGAAGCGGCACCCATGGAGCGGATCAATGCCAACGAAGAGTTGCCACGCACCATGCGCCGCGGCGTGGTGCATCCCAATCCCGTGCTGCTCGTGGTGGGGGCCATAGTCTGCCTCTTGTGGAGGCTGGCGGTGCTGGCCGCCGTCATTGGGGTGCCATGGCTGCTTCTGACCGTGCCCCGGCCCAGCGAATACCTCTGGCAGATCCTAACCGCTGCCGGCGTGCTGGTGGTGCTGGGGATCGCCCAGTTGATCATCATCGGCCGGGTCAGATGCCGGATTTGCACCTGTCACCTTTTCTTTTCGCGCAACACCGTGAAAAACCGCAAAGCCCACTCCATTCCCTTGTTTGGCAAAACGGCCAGCCTCGCCCTGCACCTGCTGCTATTCCAGTGGTTCCGCTGCATGTATTGCGGCACGGCCATCAAACTGTGGTCGTCTAAAAATGACCAGGCCAGTTAGGGACGACTGCGGGATCTGCACAGAAGGGCACAAAGGACAGAAAGGATAGTAGGGACAAGTTGGCTTACAAAAAGAAAGGAGCCCAGGAGGGGCAGCGTTCTTTTCGGGCATGCTGCTTCCTGTCCTTAGTGATCTTCTGTTCAAATCCTGCCATGATCCGCCCCGTCCTTTTCCTTTCCGCCCTGCTGCTCTGTTCCCAGGCGTTGATTTCCGCCGAACCGGTGCGCACCATCGCGGGCACCGGGGAAAAAGGGTATAGCGGCGACGGGGGCCCGGCGCTCAAGGCTACCATGAACAACCCCTTCGGGATCACCAGGGGACCGGATGGAATGCTCTACTTCTGCGAATTCGACGGCCACCTTGTCCGCCGCATCGATGACAAGGGCATCATCACCACCGTGGCGGGCACCGGCACGGCCGGTTTTGCGGGCGATGGCGGTCCCGCACTCCAGGCACAACTCCACAAGCCTCACGAAATTCAATTTGGTCCCGATGGAAAACTTTACATCTCGGACATGTCCAATCACGCCATCCGTGCCCTTGATTTGGCAACGGGAATTCTGACCACGCCCATCGGCACTGGAAAGCCTGGCTTTGGCGGTGATGGCGGACCTGGCACCAAGGCGCAATTCAAAGACCCCATCAGCCAGACCTTTGGCGCGGACGGATTGTTATACATTTGCGACCTCGGCAACCAGCGGGTGCGCACCTGGGACCCCAGAACGGGCCTCGTGCAAACCGTTTGCGGCTCCGGCCAAAAGGCTGCGCCTGCCGATGGCGCGCCTTTTTCCCCTGACACGCCGCTCAGTGGCCCGCGCACCATCGCTTTTGATGCGGCCGGACAACTCTGGCTGGCCCTGCGCGATGCCAATTCACTCTATCGCGTGGACTTGAAGGAACGCATCCTCTATCATATCGCCGGCACCGGAAAATCCGGCTTCGGCGGCAATGGCGGCCCTGCCAAAGAGGCCCAGCTGGCCGGCCCGAAGGGACTGGCAATCTCCGCCAGCGGCAAGGTCTACATTGCCGACACCGAGAGCCACAGCATCCGCGCGGTGAATCCGAAGAACGGCAAGATCGAAGTGATCGTCGGTGACGGCAAGAAGGGCAATGGTCCCGATGGCATGGCCAGCCGCTGCCAACTGGCCCGGCCGCACGGCGTCTTTATCGACAAGGACAGCACCCTCTACATCGGAGACAGCGAGAATCACGTGCTGCGGGCCGTCAAGGTGGACTGAAATTCCCGCAGCGGCAACTCCCGGATGATTTTTCCGTGATTTTCTGCAACGGTTGCGCCGGGAACCGTCAGGACCCGGTGTATGAATCCACTCGCTTCACCCACGTGCCCCGAATGCGGAACCCAGCTCACCGCAGAGGCTCCGGACGGGCTTTGTCCGGCCTGCCTGATGCGTCAGGCCATGCAATCCACGGGCGGCGGACCTGCAGGAACCCCGGAGGATATTCCGAAGTTAGAGGAAGTCGCCGCCGCCTTTCCCCAATGGGAGGTGATGAGCCTGATCGGCCGGGGCGGCATGGGCGCGGTCTATCGGGTGCGCCAGCCGCGGCTGAACCGGCTGGCGGCGCTCAAACTCATTCCCGCCGCGAGGGCGGAGCGGGATCCGGCCTTCGCGGGCCGCTTTGAACGGGAAGGCGAACTGCTCGCCCGGCTGCACCATCCTAATATTGTCACGGTGCACGACTCCGGCCGGGCCGACGGATTTTACTATCTGCTGATGGAATACGTGGACGGGGTCAATCTCCGTCAGGCAATGCGGGCCGGCCGCTTCTCTCCCCGGCAGGCCCTCAAGGTGGTGCCGGAAATCTGCGGTGCCCTGCAGTATGCCCACGTCGAAGGGGTGCTGCACCGCGACATCAAACCGGAGAACATCCTGCTTGATCACAAAGGCCGCGTGAAACTGGCCGACTTCGGCATTGCCAAGCTGGTCTGCGGCGGTCCGGAGCCGCAGACAGTCTGCCTCGGCGGAACGGCGGCCCCGGAAGACCTGACACAAAAGGGGACGGCTCTGGGCACCCCGCGCTATATGGCCCCGGAACAGATCGCCCATCCGGAGGAGGTGGATCACCGGGCGGACATTTACTCGCTGGGCGTGGTCTTTTACGAATTGCTTACCGGAGAGCTGCCCTCGGCTTCCTTCGCACCACCCTCACAACTCGCCGCCGTGGACCAGCGGGTGGACGCCATTGTACGCCAGGCCCTCGAAAAGGAACGCGAGCGCCGCCAGCACAGCGCCGGGGAGATGAAGACACAGGTGGAGACTGTGGCCGCCGCCTGGGGAAACGGTGGGACCGTGCCTCCTGCGGTGCCTAACGGAAAACCCAGGCTCCCTTGGCAGCGTTGGCTGGGGATTGCCCTCATGGCGGGAGCGCTGCCTTTTGTGATGGTCAGCGGCCTCTGGCTCTATCTGATGTCGCAGGAGCGGGGACAATGGAATCCGGCCCCGGCGGAAGCCCTCGTGGTCTCCGGAACATGGCTCATGGCCTTGGTTCTGCTGGTGCCGGGCCTGATCCTTTGCTGGAAAACGCGCCGTTCCTCCGGAGGAGACAGGCGGTGGGTTTTCGGGTGGCTGCTGGTGCCGTTGGCTTTGGCGGCCTCGTCCTACTTTGCTTTCCATGCCGGAGGCCCGTGGAAGAGGGATCGTCCTGACACCCCCGTTTCCGGGGCCGCAGCCGCTGCGGTCATCGCCCGGGCCAGGGAGGTGCACCACTTGACCCTCCAACGTTATGAGGCCGGTGTGGACAATTACCTGGAGGTGGTCGACGCCCGGTATGCGATGGAAGCAGCGGAAGCAGGGGACGATGCGGAAAAGCGGATTGCCGCGAGGCGTCAATGGGCGGCCGACCGGGTCAAAGTGTTGGAGGAACGGTTCAGGCTCGGCATGGAATCCGGAGTCGATTTGGAAAAAGCCAAACTGGAGCGCGATCAGGCGGAAGTGGAATGGCAGGCCCTGCAGAACATCGGTCAATAACAGAAAATCTGCTTCCATGAGCGATCCCACTGCCAGCTTCCTCACCACGCAGTGGACCCAGGTTTTGGCGGCGCGGGGGAATTCCACGTTGGCCGGCGGGGCGTTGAGGGATTTGTGTGCCGCGTATTACGGGCCGGTTAATGCCTTTCTCCGCCGGTCCGGACGCGGAGAGGATGACGCCCGCGACATGGCTCATGGATTTTTTGAATGGCTGCTGTCGCGCGATCCTTTTGCCGCCGCAGACCGCCAGCAGGGCCGTTTCCGCAGTTATCTGCTGGGAGCCCTGAAACATTTTCTGGCTCATGAACGGGAGAAGCGGGACGCCCTGAAACGCGGCGGCCACGCACCCCATTTACCTTTGATGTTGGTGGAAAGCACCGAAACATCGCAGGGGGTGGACCCGCCGGATGGACAAACCCTGCCGCCGGACCGGGAGTTCGACCGGCAATGGGCCCTCCATGTGCTGCGGCGGGCTCTGGAAGTCCTCGCCAGGGAATGTGAGGCTGGCGGGAATGCGGAACGTTTCGCCAGACTAAAACCCTTTCTGACCGGAGAGGCAGCTCACGGCGGTCTCGCCGCATTGGCCGCCGAAGCCGGCTGGCAGGAGGCCACCGCCCGCAGCCACCTGCACCGGCTGCGACGGCAGTTCCGCCACTGTGTCCAGCGCGAAATCACCCCCACGCTGGCTTCGGGCGGGGAAACTGCCGATGAAATGGCCACCCTGATGGCGGCCCTGACAGGATATTGAGCAGGATCCGGCTTGGCCCGGACAGGCAGTCCATCATTTCTACGGCAAGGAAATCGCCGAACGGTTGCTACCATTCTTCGATGCCACTTTGGCAAGTTACCCGTGACACTGGCTTCCAGCCAGTGCGTCCAAAGGGCTTCCAGCCCTTTGACCCCATGGGCTTCCAGCCCATCGACCTCAACTTACCACAGCAGAAGTAAGCGCATCCGTGGCCCGGTCCGCTGGATGCGTATGGCGGGTATGCGATCCCTGCGAACACCTGAGCATCCATCGCCCGCAGATCGCGCGGGGGCAAGGGACTCCCGAGCGGTCTTCCGCCGCATTGACGACTTTGGCTCTGGCATTCACCATGCGGCATGCCCGCCCGCAACGCCGCCAAAAAGTCCGCGAAGAAAAAGCGAATCAACAAAAAAAACATCCCCCTGCCGCCTGCCAGCGACTGGCGCACCACCGATCAGGATGAAATCTTCCGCCGCATCCAGCGCGCCCGTGAGGAAAAACACGTTATCACCAACCTTCACCCGGAAGACCCGTTTTTTTCCACCTTCTCGGTCAGATCTCCCAGCGGGATGGCCTATCAGGTGGAGATCCGCGACCTCAAAGACCGGTCCTTTTCCTGCACCTGTCCGGATTTCCGCACCGCCGGTCTTGGCACGTGCAAACATATTGAAGCCACCCTCATCCAGCTCAAACGCCGCCATAAGGGCGACTACATCATGGCCGAAAGGACGGGATCGCCCCATCCCGACCTTGTCCCGTTTGGCGATACTCTGAGGATCGAACGCAATTTTCTCAGAATTCCCAAGTCCCTCCGTCCCCTGTTTGACTCCGATGGGGTGGGATGCGTGGACCCCGTGGAATCGCTCGAAAAAATCCGGCGCAGCGGCGGAAAAATCCGGATCTCGCAGGAGGTGGCTCCCTTTCTCGAATCCCGCCGCCGGGCGGCCGAGCGCATCAGTCTGCGGCGTGACTATCTAAGCGGAGTCGTCTCCGGCCTCTATCCGGAGCATGTGACCCTCCACCCTCTCTATCCCTATCAAAAGGAAGGCATGCTGCATCTTGCCTTTGGGGAGCGTGCCCTGCTCGCCGACGAGATGGGCCTTGGAAAAACCATCCAGGCGGTCGCGGCCTGTGCCCTGCTCCACCATCTCGGCAAGGCCCGCCGGGTTCTCGTGGTGACCCCGGCGTCGCTCAAAACCGAGTGGGAGGAACAAATCAAAAAATTCACCACCCACGCCTACCAACTGGTTTTCGGACCGCGGGCGGCCCGCATCAAACTCTATACTGCCCCCCAGCCGCCCCTGTTCACCATCGTCAACTACGAGCAGGTCGTGACTGATACGCTCGACATCAATGAGCATCTGCGTCCTGACATTGTCATTCTGGATGAAGCCCAGCGCATCAAAAACTGGGCTACCAAAACGGCACAGGCCGTGAAGCGCCTCCAATCCCGCTACGCCTTTGTCCTCACCGGCACCCCCATCGAAAACCGCATCGATGAACTTTACTCCATCATCGACTTTCTTGATTCTTCCGTGCTGGGACCGCTGTTCCGCTTCAACCGCGAATACTATCATCTGGACGATAACGGACGCCCGGCCGAATACAAAAATCTCCCGGCGCTGCGCCAACGCATCAAACCTCTCCTCCTGCGCCGCCGCAAAAGGGATGTGGAAACCGAACTTCCTGACCGCACGGACCGCAATCATTTCATCAAACTGACTGCCGCGATGCAGCTGGAGTATGACGAATACAAAAAGGCCGTCACCGAACTCGTCCAAATCTCCCTGCGCCGCCCCCTTACCAAAAAGCAGCAGGAACTCCTGATGATCCTGCTCGGCATGATGCGCATGATCTGCGATTCCCCCTCGATCATCAAAAACCATGACTGTCAGGACTGCCCCAAGCTCGACGAACTGGCCCCTATTCTGGAGGAAGCTCTGGCAGATCCTGAAATCAAAATCATCATTTTCTCCGAGTGGGAAGGCATGCTCAAAAAAGTCCGCACCTGGGCGGAGAAAAACAGCATCGGTTTCGCATGGCATACCGGCAGCGTCCCCCAACAAAAGCGTCGTGCGGAGATCCTGGCCTTCCGGCACGATCCCGCCTGCCGCCTGTTTCTCTCCACCGATTCCGGCGGCGTGGGCCTCAATCTCCAGAATGCCAGCATTGTTATCAACTGCGACCTGCCATGGAATCCGGCCCGTCTGGAACAACGCATCGCCCGCGCCTGGCGCAAACATCAAACCCGGCCCGTCACCGTTATTAATCTCGTAGCGGAGAACACCATCGAGCACGCCATGCTCGAAACGCTGGCCATCAAAACCACTCTTGCGGAAGGGGTCCTTGATGGCACCCCCGACTCGCTCGCCAATGCCAAACTCAAGCGCGGAGCGGACTCCCATCTGACCCGGCTCCATCAAATTCTCAGCCCCGTTCCGGCGGGCAGCAGGACCACAACCACAGCCGCACCCTCCGGAGATCCCGTCCTCGACTTCGCGGATCGTCTCAAGCAAACGCTGGGGAACAGCCTCCTCCATGCCCAAGAAGCCCTCCTGCCCGACCACGCCACCCCGGTCCTCCTCACCGTTCTCCGGGACCCCGCGCGTGCGGCTGCGGTCAGCGCCCTGTTTCATGAAACGGACTGGCGTGGCAACGCTCCCCAGCTTCAGGTTCTTGACCAATCCACGTGGACCGCCATCCAGGCTCTAGCCCAAACCGGTCTCATCACCCTCAACACCCGCGCCACCCGCCCTCTCACCGGCGATGCCCTGCCCGGGCTATCCAAACCTGCGCTCACCCCGGAACAGCTTCAACGTATCACCGACCTGCGCACCTTCGCCGCCAAAAAACAGAAGGTCGCTCAGCTCCTCACCGAATCCGACCTCACCGAAGAGGCCGAACCGCACCGCAAAGCCGCAGCAACGGCGATGGCCCAGGCCCTTGCGATTGAAAATCATCTCCCCCCGCCGTGAACCGGGGCGGGTCCCTTCCCGGGAAACCACTCCGTATGTTGATCACCCTGACGGCCGTAGTAACTGACCCGTTGGCCGCGCAGGAAGGCGAAGTAGCCTTGCACCCCACCCTGCATGGCCCGGATGGTGAAGTCGCGCCACGATTGATGGTTTTGCTGGCTGTCGAGAATATTTGCCCGCAAGGCACCGGCGTTGAAGTCCGGGGCGATTTCCGGCAGTCCTGCCAGGGGTATCGCGATCCCGACGGTCGCACCGTCGCCGCCGTAAAACGTTTTGCGCAGGGAAAGATAATCGACGTGATAGGATTCCACCCCTGCTTCGAGGAGCATGCCCACGATTTGCGGGAAGGGAAGTGATCCGGACAGGGTGGCCCGGGCGGCGGAGGTGATGAGGTCGCTGTTCATGTTTTTGGGTGGGCTGGGTCGAATGGGCCGCTGCGGTGAGCGGTCCTTGCCGGATTGGATGGTCCAAACCCTGGGATGTAGAAGTTCGCGAGGGATATTTTTTTCATTCCCGCCGAAGCCTGATTGTTCCAGCATTGCCTGGGTGTGCCATGCGTCCAAGGCATTCATGTCGCCCTGCCACGCCACTGTTACGAACGGCAGATCGGGATCATTGCCGAGTGAAGCAGTCATGGATACGGTGGGATTCCATCGGTGCTTCAGCCTGCGGTTAGGGCATGACGCGGCTCAGACGCGCAGGATGCCGCGGAAGCCGCGGGCGCCGTAATAGGAGTCGGCACCATTGTGATAGAAAAAAACGCGTCCATAGCGGAAGTCGCCGAACAACGCCCCGCCCAGTTTCCGCATATCCGGCGGGGTTTTCAGCCAGCTGGAGGTTTTGGCATCAAACTTTTCCAGCGCCTGCAGGTCGCGGTATTCCTCTTCTGTCAGCAGTTCGACCCCCATCGCGGCAGCCAGCTCCATCGCGCTGTTGGCGGGTTTGTGCTGTTTCCGGGCATCCAGGGCGGCGCGGTCATAACACAAACTCCGGCGGCCGGCGGGAGTTTCCGCGGAACAATCGCAGAAGAGGATCCCGCCGGTGTCCGCGTCGCGCCCTATCACATCCGGTTCGCCGCCGGTTTTTTCCATTTCCATAAGTGACCATAACTTCCCGGGAGCAGCTTCCAGCCTTGCCCGGACGCTGGCCCACGGCTGACCTGCATGCCGGTGGGGATGTTTCTCGAAACGCTCATGGAGGAGCCCCATGAATTCATCGCGCTCTTTGGCAGTAAGGTTTTTTTTCATTTCAGGATCAGGGATTGGCGGAGGTTGGTTCGTTTGAGGCTGGCCGGCACTTCCACGAAAAGGTTCTGTCTGCTGGTGAAGGTGCCACAGGCACGATTCAAAGGTGCAACATCACCATTCAGGGAAATAACCGTTTTCCCTTCCGGGGTGGCACGGAGGGCTTTTCCGAATGAAGCGGCGGGGGGCGGTAGAAGCCGCCGTAAAAGATCCAACCGAAGAAGGGAAGGAAAAGGATGAAGGACCAGAGCATCTTTTTGATCGTGCGATCCGGGTTCGACTTGGACCAGAGGCGGAAAATGAGGGAGAGGCTGATCCAGACGCACGCGATGACACACGCCAGCAAAATGAACGGATGACGCAGCAACCACTCCTCCATCTGCGAGGGAGTGGGCGTGCCGTCAAACCGCATGGTTTTGGGAGTGAAACGGTCAATCATCTGAAATGAAGGATTGGATGCAGGCGGACAAATGTCATCCGCCAAAAAAATCCCCGGAAACCTCGCGGTCTCCGGGGATTTTGCTTTAGGAAGGGATGGTTCCTGAAAGGGGCGGAAAGGGTTATTTGAGGGCGAGCTTTTTGAGTTCGGCGGCTTTGTTGGTCTGTTCCCAGGTGAGGTCCTTGTCGTCCTTGCCGAAGTGGCCGTAGTTGGTGGTCTTGCTATAGATCGGGCGCAGCAGGTTGAGCTGTTTCACAATGTCGGCGGGCTTGAAGGAAAAGACCTTGAGAACGGCGGCAAGGATGGCGTCGTCACTGACGATGCCGGTGCCAAAGGTGTCAACATGGACGCTGACGGGCTGGGGATGGCCGATGGCGTAGGCGAATTGGATCTCGCATTTGGAGGCGAGGCCGGCGGCGACAATGTTTTTGGCGACCCAGCGGCCCATGTAGGCCGCGCTGCGGTCCACCTTGCTGGGATCCTTGCCGGAGAAGGCCCCGCCCCCGTGCCGGCCCATGCCGCCGTAGGTGTCGACGATGATCTTGCGGCCGGTGAGTCCGGTGTCGCCCTGGGGGCCGCCCACCACAAATTTGCCGGTGGGGTTGATGAGGAATTCCGCGCCCTTCAGCATCCTGGCAGGAAGCACCTTTTTGATGACCTTCTCAATGCAGAACTTTTCGATTTCCTTGTGCTCAATGCCTTCGGCGTGCTGGGTGGAGATGACGACATTGACAATGCGGGTGGGCTTGCCATCGACATATTCCACGGAGACCTGGCTCTTGGCATCCGGACGGAGCCATTTGGCCTTGCCGCTCTTGCGGATGGCGGTGAGGGCGGCTCCGACGCGGTGGGCAAACATGATCGGTGCCGGCATCAGCTCCGGCGTTTCGTCGCAGGCATATCCGAACATGATGCCCTGATCACCGGCTCCCTGCTCGGCGGTCTTTTTGCCTTTGGCCTTTTTGGCATCCACGCCCTGGGCGATGTCAGGGCTCTGGGCGGTGAGAATGTTCTGCACAAAAACCTTGTCGGCGTGGAAGACATCGTCGTCGTTCACATAACCAATTTCGCGGATGGCATCGCGGACGATCTGCACGTAGTCCAGCTTCGCTTTGGTGGTTATTTCCCCGCCCACGATGGCGATGTTGCTCTTCACATACGTCTCGCAGGCCACCCGGCTGTGCGGATCCTGCTTGAGGCAGGCGTCCAGCACGGCATCGGAGATGGTATCGGCGACTTTGTCAGGATGGCCTTCGCCAACGGACTCGGAAGAGAAAATATAGGAACGGGGCATAGCTGCGGATGGGTTCGGTCAAGGTTGGGTGGAAGCGCCGGGTCCAATGCGGTGGACGTAACGACGCATCATGATATGTTGATATATGGCAATTCAGATGGTCCGGTCAATGGGGAATTGGGACGGCTGGTGTCGTTAAATTTTCCGGGTTCGCCAGTGGTGGGAATGTGCCAACTTGCGGCATGCAAAATTTTTTAAGGATCATGGCCATGCTGTTTGGAATGTCCGGACTGAGGGCGGAAGTGCCGGCTGGAGGCCGGGAAATGCTTCCATCTGCCGAGTTGAAGGCCTATGTGGGCCGGGCCTTGGCGCAAGGGGCGTCGGCGGAAACGGTACCGGTGGCAGACCGTCCTTATTCCACGGTCCAACGGGTGATATTGCCGCAGCATCCGGCGCATCCATGGGATGCCGGGGCGCGGTCGCAGTTGATGGGTGGGCTGCAGGAAGGCGATATCGGGCTGGTGACATTTGAGGCCCGGGCCCTGCCGCTAGCGGGACAGGCGGCGGAGGAAGCGGAAGCCGGAGGGGCGGTTTATTTGGAGGAACCTCTGCCCCCGCAATATCCCAAAGCTGCCCAGTTGAACTTCAAATGCGGGCCGCAGTGGCAGCTTTTTTATCTGGGCTTCAAAGCGGAGCGCAGCCTCCCGGAGGGCAAGGGGGCGCTCGTTTTCCACATGGGGCAGCGCGCCCAGGCCTTTGAATTGGGCCCGGTGCGGGTTCTCAATTATGGCAACCAGCTTGCCCTCAGAGATCTGCCCCGCACTCCGATGACTTATCAAGGCCGGGCGGCGGATGCCCCCTGGCGCGGGGAGGCTGCGGCGCGGATCGCCCGCCACCGGACCGCTCCCCTTGTGGTCAAAGTGGCCGGAGCGGGGGGCCAGCCTGTGGCCGGAGCCACTGTCCAGGTGAAGCAACTCCGCAGCGCTTTTGGATTTGGTTCTGCGGTGACCGCAGACTGGCTGACCCGGCCCGGAGCCGATGGAGAGGCCTATCGAAAAATCGTGGAATCCTCCTTCAGCCGGGTGGTGTTTGAAAACGATCTGAAAATGGAAATGTGGGAGACCTCCCTGAAGAATGAGGAAGGCAATTCCTTCCGCTGGGACAACACCCTCAAAGCCTGTGACTGGCTCAAGGAACGCCGCATTGGCATCCGCGGTCATTACTTGTCATGGGCTCCATGGGAACCATGGTCGGAAAAACTCAAGGGAGAGCCTGACAAAATCCGCCAGCGCCTCCTCGCTCACATTCCCCGGATTGCGGCAGAGGTGGGGGATCGGGTCATGGAATGGGACGCCATCAACCATCTTGCGGGTTGGGACAAAAACATTGATGAAGCCACCGGGGCAGGGGTTTACACCGACCTCATGAAAGCCTCCCGGGCCGCCACCAAACTGCCGCTTTGGGTGAATGAGGATCAGGTTTTCCGCCCCGGCCGCCAGCAGGAGGATTATTATGCAAGGATCCAGAAACTGATTGCCGACGGACAGAAACCGGATGGCATCGGCAACCAAGCCCATTTCGATGACAGTTTCCTGCCAAGCCCCCGGGAAGTTTTGGCCAACAGCGACCGTTTTGCGGCCCTGGTCCCCGCCCTCCAGATCACGGAGTTTGATGTCTTCACCAATGGGGATGAGCAATTGGAGGCGGATTATCTGCGGGATATGCTCACGGTTTGCTACAGCCACCCGGCCTACACCGGATTCATCACCTGGGGGTTCTGGGAAGGATCGCACTGGAAACCGCAAACCGCCCTGTGGCGGACCGATTGGAGCGAAAAACCCTCCGCCAGAGTCTGGAAGGATCTGGTGAACCGCGACTGGGCCACCCGGGCGGAAGGCCAGACCGGCGGCGAGGGCACCTGGCAGGCCAGCGCCCACTTCGGGTGGTATGAAATCACGGTCACTTCCGAAGGCAAATCTGCCACGGTCCAGGCCGTTTTGGTCAAAGGCAGCGCGCCGATCCAAGTGCTGCTGCCCTGAAGTGCCCGCCGCCGCATCATCTCTTGCAAACCGCAGGCTCCAGGCTACGGAATTGGCCCCCTGCGGACCGGCCCGTCCGGCTTCCCCCTCCCCAACCAGCACCCCCAGATTTTCCCATGTCCACCGAAACCACCCTTATCCTGTTCAAGCCGGACGCCGTCACCAAAGGAATCATCGGCACGGTGCTGCAGCGCTTCGAGTCCGCCGGCTTCCGCGTCAACGGCCTGAAGATGATGCAGCTGAGCCAGGATATCCTAAAGGACCACTACGCCCACGTGGCCGACCGTCCCTTTTTCCCGGAAATCGTCAGCTTCATGCAGAGCAGCCCGGTGGTGGCCCTCGCCCTCAGCGGCGAAAACGTCATCACCCGGGTGCGGGATCTGCTCGGCCCCACCGATTCCAAAAAAGCCCCCGCCGGCACCATCCGCGGGGATTTCGGCACTGACATGATGGTCAATGTCTGTCACGCCTCCGACAGCCCGGAAGCCGCCGCCGCCGAGTTGAAGCGGTTCTTCGGCACCGGGGAAGTCTTCTAGCGGATTTGGCCGTGAAAGAACCCAGAAGGCGCAAAGACTTCCGCAAACAGACAGCGGTATTTTCCTCCGCTTTTGGGGCCCTTTTCCCTTCTTTGAGATCTTTGCGTCCTTTCGCGGCCAACCTCCCAACCGCCGTCCCATGAAACCGTCCCGTCCGGCCAAGGCTGCCGCCTCCTCCGATCCCCGTCAGGCGGTGCGGCAGCACAAGCATACGGACTACTCCAAGGCCCCGCGGATTGGAGATGAGGAGGACCTCTACGCCCTGGTTAAAGCGCAAAAGGCACCCCTCCTGCTGATCCTTGATGGCATTACCGATCCTCACAATCTCGGGGCCTGCCTGCGCACCGCCGATGCCGCCGGGGTCCATGCCGTGGTCACACCGAAAGACCGTGCCGCCACCCTGACAGATACCGTGCGCCACATCGCCTGCGGAGCCGCCGAGAGCGTGCCCTTTATCCAGGTCACCAACCTCGCCCGCACCATGGAAAAATTGCAGGCGCTCGGGGTCTGGCTGGTCGGCCTCGCCGAGGAAGGCGGGAAGTTGTTATACGAAATCGACCTCAAAGGCCCCATCGGCGTGGTCATGGGAGCCGAAGGCCCGGGCATGCGCCGCCTCACCGGCGAAAAGTGCGACTTCCTCGCCCGCATCCCCATGCACGGCAAAGTCCCCTGCCTCAACGTCTCCGTCGCCACCGGCGTCTGCCTCTACGAATGCGTCCGCCAGCGCGGTTAGGGAAAGGCCCGGCGGTTTGTCAGGAATGCACGGTCTGGTGAGTCGGATTGGTTTTGGCTAACGTCTCCGGACGCTGGCGGGGGCCGGTTCCGGAGCGGGTTTGACGGACTTCAATTCGGCGAAGATGAGGCGGCCGGCAGAGGTCTGGAGGGAGGAACTGACCACGGCCAGGGCCGTGGAGCCCAGCTTGTCGCGGCCATGGTTGACGACGATCATGGTGCCATCCGGCAAATAACCGACCGCCTGGTGCTCGTCCTTGCCCTCCTTGACGAGAACCAGTTCGATTTCATCGCCCACATTCAGGGTCGGGCGCATGGCGGTGGCCAACTGGTTCAGATTGAGCACGGGCAAACCCTGAAGCTGGGCGACCCGGCCGAGGTTGGAGTCGTTGGTGAGGAGCCGCGCCTCAAGGGACTTGGCGAGTTGGATCAGCTTGGTGTCCACCAGCTTTTCCTGCGGCTGATAGTCGTCGTGGATGGTGACGCTGAGAGACGGGGTGCGTTTCAGTTGTTCCATGCACTCGAGGCCCCGGCGGCCCCGGTCGCGTTTGACCGGATCGCTGGAATCCGCCAGGACATGAAGTTCATCGAGGACGAACCGCGGGATGATGAGGGTGCCACCAAGGAAGCCGGTGGCGCAGATCCCGGGCAGGCGACCGTCGATAATGATGTTGGTATCGACGAGGAGCGGCTGCTGGATGACGCCTTCATTGCGGAAGCGCACGTAGGGAATAATCAGGGAAAACTCCTGACGGTTGCTGCGCAGGGCCAGCACGATGCCCAGGTAACCCAGGGTCAGATAAATCACCAACGCCAGGATGCGCTCGAATTCTTCGGCATTCCCCCACTGCGGAGGCAAAAGACTCTGCACCCACGGGACCCGTGTAATCAACCAGGCACAAAACACCCCGGTCATGAGACCGAAAGTGCCAGCCCCGAAGCTCCGGATGGTCATGTCCTTCAGCAGCACATCAGCCCCGACGATGAGACCGCCAAACAACGCTCCCAGCAAAGATCCCCCCACCGGACTGAAGTCCCGCATCCCGGCCATTCCGAAGACGGTGCCCAGCAGGGTGCAACAGACGAGGAAAATGACACGGACAATGGGAATGGCAGAACGGGCGGGCATGCAGCGGACACTATGCCGCATTTTCACGCCCTGTCAGGTGCGGAAAACGGAGCGGTTTCCGGAAGGGTCGGGCGTAAACCGGCGCCAGCGGGTTCATGGGGCGGGCCCAAGGGATTTTAACCATTCAGAATTTAAAGGGGGTGATTCGTTCCAAGGCTCCGCCGCCATAGATACCAGTTTCATCCTATTCCTGAGAAAATGATATCGGGAAATCGAGGGATTTTTATTGACTGACGCGACACGAATTCACATTTCCTTTACATACCCCGCTTTCCTGTGGGTTAATTCAAATTTAACCGAACGCCGCCGCTTCTTGGGAGTCGCGTGCGTCGGGAAAACCTTCCATCTGATTCATTATGAAACATCCCCTCCTTTTCAGGGCCGGGGCTTTCCTTGCGGCTTGCGCGGGGTTGGTCTCCACTGCCCACTCACAGTTTTACACAGCACCCCATGGGCCAGGCGGCACGTGGAATTTGTATGAAGTGACCAATGCTACCGCCACCTGGAAAAACGCCCACCTTGCGGCCATTGGCCGGACCGCCGGGGCTACGGGGGTAACCGGGGTTACCGGCAATACCCAGACCGGACATTTGATCGCCATCAA
Source organism: Verrucomicrobiales bacterium (assembly GCA_038210825.1). GTDB lineage: Bacteria > Verrucomicrobiota > Verrucomicrobiia > Verrucomicrobiales > V1-33 > CAIZWU01. The sequence goes on along the minus strand of JBBQWG010000028.1, from coordinate 53,825 downwards.
TTCGTGGCAGGAAAATTCCTTGGCTTCGATGATCGCCCTCCGCCACACCAACAGTTCCAACGTCTGGATCGGGCTGACGGACAGCGAGGATGCGGATCTCGGCGGGGCGGGCTGGGTGGACGCCGGCAACAGTCCAACGAGTGGGCAGTGGTTCTGGGCGGGCACCACCGGAGGAACCGGCCCGGGCACGGCCCTGCGACTTACCGATACTGGCTACAATGCCTTTTTCACGGGGGAACCGAACAACGCCGGGGCTGCTCCCGGGGAGGACGCGGTGGAGCTGCGCACCGACGGAAAATGGAATGACAATGCCCACAGCGTGGCAGGCACCTCCCGCCGTTATATCATCGAATGGGACATCAACTCCCCGATCCCGGTGGCCGGGGCCACCGTCATATCGCCACTTTACACCGCACCGTACGGGGCGGGAGGCACATGGAACCTCTACATGATGGTCGCCGAGGCTGAAACTTGGATCAATGCCCACACCCGGGCTATCGGCCTCGAAGCCCAAGGAACCGGTTTGCTTTCCATGGCAGGCAATACGACCAAAGGGCACCTGCTCCAAGTCAATTCCCGGCGGGAGAATTCGTTCGGTGTGGCCATGGCCAACCGCTTGTTGACCAACAACAATCTCATCGGCGGGAATACCGCCACCACCAACACGTGGCTGGGATTGACCGACAGTGAAGATGCCGGTCTGGGGGCGGTGGAATCGGGTCCCGGCACCCCCGGACTAAGGGAGTCCAATTGGCTATGGGCCGGAACGATGGGGGGGGCAGGGGCCAATGGCTTCCAACGCATTGAAGATGTCTTGGAAGTGACCGAAGACCCTGGCGACTCTGAAATTGTCCAGTATTGGGCCAATTCCGCTACGGCCGCTGCCAACGAGCCGAATGATTCGGGTGGCACTAACTGGCCGTTTGGCGAGGATGCGGTGGAATTGCGCGGGGATGGCCGTTGGGGCGACTTGCCGCACAAGATCGGCCCTGCCAATAACCCGGCGTCGACCATTGTGCGCCGCTACATTATCGAATGGGACATCAATGCCGCCGGCCCCATCATCGGGGCAGAATCCCATGGTTTCTTCTACACCGCCCGCCATGGCGCCGGCAATACGTGGAACCTGTATTACCTCGATTATACCAACGACACCTTCCGGTCCAGTGCCAACCGCGCGGCAGACACCGTGCTGGGAACCGCCGCAGCCACCAAAATCCCGGCCCTTGCCGGTAATAACACCCAGGGACATCTGGTGGAAATCTCGGATGCCTATGAACATGGTGCGGCGCACCGCATCGCCAACTTTGCCACCACTTGGATCGGGTTGACCGACAGTGAGGACTTTGGCGGCATGGAATCCGGCAATGCGGCCAACAATCCCACGAATCAGATCCAGCCCTTCTGGGTCTGGGCAGGGACGACGAGCACCTCGACTTACCGCCGATGGAACGCCGGGGAACCCAATGACAGCGGCAGCAATGAGGATGCTGCAGAAATGACGGCCACCGGCCTCTTCAATGACCTCCAGATCCAAAACCCCACCGCAGCGTTGCGCCGGAGCTTGTTGGAATGGGATGTCCAATCGGCCACTCCCATTGCCGGTGTAGAACAACTGCAGCCTTTGCTGAGCGGAACGCGCAGCCTGAGCAACGCGCCTGCGGTAGGCACTTGGGCGGTGAAAACCCTGGGCGGTGTGCCAGCCACCGGATTCGCTCCCGCCCTGGCGGGTTCCCTTGATGGACCCACCAATGCCGTGGTCACGGAAGGCACCTTCCCAGTCATCAATTTCAATGACCGGAATACCGTCGCTCCCAATATCAACTTTCCCGGTTGGGGGGACCCGGGCTTGTTCGGCAGCGATATCTCCTTCCCCGGGGATACTCAAAATGTGGACGACAACAACTATATCATCATTGCCCGCACCCAGTTGACGGTGACCCAGGCAGGGGACTACACCTTCAACATCCATGCGGATGACAATCTGGCCCTGCGCATCGCCGGGCAGACTTTCATCCGGGCATTCGGCTCGGGCCATATTGATACCAATAAGGACACGATCTTTGTGGGAATCGGAAGCGGGGATATCAACCTCCGCGGGTCGATCACCCTGGCGGCCGGCACCTATGATCTCGAGGTGATTGGTTATGAAGGCACCGGAGGCAGCTCCTTTGAAGTATCCTGGTCCCCCGGCATCCACGCCACAGATGAGTCCGAGGGTGCCAACTGGACGCTGGTGGGCAATCCCTCCGCCCAGTATGCCACTCCGCTGCTGCCCGCCAGCATTCCCGGAGCGCCTGTTCCTGGCAATGGCGTCTGGGCAATCCACACCGTTCAAGGGGCCGGCACCCTGGCATCCCTGACGGATGCCCTTGCCGCACTCGGCAATCCCGCCGGAATCCATCTAACGGCCTCGGCGCCGGTCATCAACCACTCCGATCCGTCCTTTGCCGGAACCGGTGGCATGTTCCCCGGCGAGTTCACCCTGCCCTCCGATACCCTGAATTCGGATGACAACGATTTTGCGATGCACGCCACCGCCAGGATCGTGATCACCAACCCCGGGATCTACACGTTCTGTATGAAGCACAGCGAAACAGTGGCGCTCCGCATCAGGGGCCAGCGGTTTTTGAATGTGGGAGGGGAGTTCGGGATTGATCCAGCAGACTCCTCCACGGTCTTCACGGTCCGCAACTCGCTGAACAATGTAAACACCACAGAATTCACCAGCCGCGCCTCCATCAACCTCGCTGCGGGCACCTATGATGTGGAGGTCATCGCCTTTGACCGTGATGGCGCTTTCTTCGTCGAACTCTACAGCCGCACCAACACCGGCAACTTCATCAATACTGGAGAATACATCGCCAGCGGAACCGCGAACGCCGGTTTGGCCACCACCAGCGGGGACTACCGTCTGGTCGGATACCGCCGGCCTTCCGATGAAACCTTTGGCATTCCCGGGGTTGAAGAGCCGGGGTGGACCCGCGGAGGGACGACTCCAGTTGCGGCCGCGCCCGCAGGCTGGGGGGGGACCAATGTCGCCAACCATGACCTCTGGTATGACAACCCGACCAATGGAGCGACCACCGATCCAAATCCCCTCAATGTCATCAATGAACGTGATCCACAGAGTCCGACCACGGATGCAGGCATCCCCAATGGCCGTAACTTCTGGAGAAACACCACCGCCGATGACAATCATTATGTGGAAGTTTTCACGGCGAATCTGATAATTCCGGAAGCCGGGACCTACTCCTTTGGCTGGCAGGGCGACGATGGAGGATACCTTGAAATTCAGAACCTGCCGACAGGTATCGGCTTCGAGCGCATCGAAGCGGCGGCGGTACCCGGTGCCAACTTGACAATAACGGCGGCTACGGGCGGATTTGCCAACGGCAGGCTGCAAAATCAAATTGGCGGGGGGAATACCAAATCCATGGCCCGGATCACCTTCCCGAATGACGGGTCGATCACCTATCCGGCGACCTACCCAATCCGTTCCCAACACTTCGAAGGCACGGGTGGCTCCTACTGGGAAATCTTTGCCGGGGTCTCCACCAGTTATGGCCGTCCCTTGCTGCTCCTCCAGAGCGGCGTGGCTACCGATCAGGGCCCGGACTTGGATGGCATCCTGCTGGCCACAGTACCGGAGGTCATTCCGGTGACCAATGTCGCCCTGGTGGATGGCAAGCTGAGCTTCACCTTCGAGAGCACGGCGGGCACCAACTACTCCATCGAGCGGTCCACCATCCTCAGCAATGATCCGTGGGAGTTTGTGGGCAATGTTCTGGCGGCCGGAGCCACGACTACCTTCACCCAGCCGACGGCAACCCTGCCTGGCGAGCCCCGGTATTTCTACCGGGCGCGCCGCGTGAACTGAGCATCCCAGGACCATCCCTGACTTATCCCGTCCCTGCGGCAGCCCGTCTGCCGCAGGGATTTTTTTCGGTCGCATCCTGAAGCGGAGGCCCTTGATTGGACCATGCCTGACGTCTCCCTCCAGACCCTTTCCGATCACATCGCCAAGGAACTGCGGATCGCCGAACTTCCGGATTACCCGGGAGCCATGAACGGCTTGCAACTGCAGAACCGGAGTGGCGGGGTGGTTCGTTTGCTGGCCGCAGTGGATGCCAGCCTTCCCGTGATCCGCAAGGCGGCGGCTTGGCCCGGGCCCTCCCTCCTCCTCGTGCATCATGGGTTATTCTGGAAAGGGGCCCAGATGATGACAGGTGCCCTGTTCGAAAAGCTCAACCTCGCGATGGAAGCCGGCCTGGCTCTTTACAGCGCGCATCTGCCTCTGGATGTCCATCCCATTATGGGCAACAACGCCTGCCTCGCGGCGGCGCTCGGCTTCCGCAAAACCACACCCTTTTTCGACTGGAAAGGCATGCCTCTGGGACTGCGCGCCAAAGTCAATCTCAGCCGCCCTGACCTGTTAGAACGCCTGCAGGCTGCGGTGGGCAGTCCGGTCCACCATTGTGCGGCCGGTCCGGAGCGGGTGCGTGACGTGGGCATCATCACAGGTGGAGCCGGCTCCGAAGTCAGTGCCATCGCTGCCACCGGGGTGGACACGTTCATCACCGGGGAAGGCCCGCACTGGAGTTATCCGGCCGCCGAGGAAGCCGGGATCAATCTGCTCTACGGGGGACATTACGCGACAGAGACCTTTGGCGTCAAAGCCCTCGCGGCCCATCTGGCCAAACGCTTCAAACTGCCGTGGGAATTCATTGATCATCCCACCGGTCTCTAGCTGATAGCCCCATGCCCCTGAAACCGGAACCATGACCCGGGCGTAATTCACCACCATGACGCATTCCATCCATTCCCTGCTGGCCGGACTGGCGTTGGCCGGCATTCCTGGGCAAACGTGGGCCCGGGACGACTGGCAGCAGGCGCTTCCGGGATGGAACTACCAGTTTCCCCGCGACCACTACAGCCACGAGGCCTTCCGCACCGAGTGGTGGTATGCCACCGGCCGGGTGCAGACGGCGGATGGCCGGAAATTTGGCTATCAATTTACCATCTTCCGGCGTGGGATCCGCCCTCCCGGAGACCGGACCCCGTCCGCGTCCCGGTGGGTGGTGGATCATCTGCCCCTCGGCCACTTTGCCCTGACAGATCTAACCGGGCAACGGTTTTACTTTGACCAGCGGCTGGAACGCGGGGCTTTTGGCCGCGCTGGGTTCCCGCCCCCAGGCGATCCCGAAGGCCGGCTGGCGTGGGTCGGCGACTGGAAGATCGCTCTGCTTCCTGACCAAACCTTCGCGGTCCAGGCCACCCAGCCGGGGGCTGCGCTGGATCTTATTCTTGAGCCGGGCCGTCCGCCATTGATCAACGGGGAGAACGGCGTCAGTCAAAAATCAGCGGGGGCGGGCAATGCCTCGCATTATTATTCCCTCACGCGGATGGCCACCCGGGGAACGGTCAGAGTGGACGGCACCGTGCACGAGGTCACCGGCCTGAGCTGGTTGGACCGGGAGTGGGCTACCAATCAATTGGGCTCTGATCAGGTAGGGTGGGATTGGTTTTCGCTGCACCTCAGCGATGGCAGCGATCTCATGATCTACCAGCTCCGGCGCAAGGATGGCACGGCGGACCCATTTTCCAGCGGCACCTTTCGTGCGGCTGATGGGACCACCCATCATTTGAGTCAAAGTGATTTTGTCCTGGTCCCTCTTCCCGGCCTCACCTGGACCAGTGCCAAATCCGGTGGGACCTATCCAATCGCATGGCAAATCAGGGTCCCGGGCAGAGCCCTTGAACTAACCGTAAGGACCAGGATGCCGGAGCAGGAACTCGCTTTGGATCCCGTTGCCTACTGGGAAGGAGCGGTGGACGCTGCCGGAACCCGGGAATCACAGCCCGTTACCGCCGAAGGCTATCTCGAAATGACGGGTTACAGTGGTCCTCTGCAGGCCCTGAAACAGTAGGTCTAACGGAGCAAGGGATTGTTGGGCCGGGTGTAGGTGGCCTGCACCACACTGATATTGCGCATGGCAAAAGCGGCGGCGCAATACAGCAGGTAGTAGTTCCAGCGGCGCACAAAGCGGTCATCAAAACCAAGGGCGCGCACCCCGGCAAGGCGGTCATTGAAGGTGCGGTGCCATGCCCGCAGGGTGCGGGCGTAATCCAAGCCCAGATCATCCAATTGGTGCAAGAAAAGATCCCCCGTGCGGTGGGCCGCCTCGCTGACCCGGCCAATGCTCAGAAGCAGACTTCCCGGGAAAATATGCTTTTGAATCCAGTCGATGCCCCGCTTCATCTGGCCATGCCGGCTGTCCGGGCAGGTGATATACTGCAACGCAACCAGGCCATTCGGGGCGAGGACCTCATGAATTTTGGCAAAATACGTTTCAAGGTATTTGTCCCCGAGGGCTTCCATCATTTCGATGGAGACCACCTTGTCGAAGGTGCCGGTGATGTCGCGGTAGTCCTGAAGCCGCAGGTTGATGCGGTCCGCGATGCCCTCGAGGCGGAAACGTTCGGCGGCGTAGTCGTGCTGTTTTTGGGAAATCGTAACGGTGGTGACCCGGCAGCCATACGTCCGCACCGCGTGACTGGCAAATCCGCCCCAGCCGCTGCCTATTTCGAGGACGTGGTCGTTGGGCGTGAGTTTGAGCTGCCGGCAAAGCGCGTCGTATTTTTCAATCTGCGCCTCTTCCAGGGAATGATCTGCGGACTTCCACCGGGCGCTGGAGTAAGTCATGGTAGGATCCAGCCAGAGTTGATAGAATCCGTTCCCCAGGTCATAGTGTTCCGCTATGTTGCGCCGGGCGGTGGTTTTGCTGTTGGGGCGCAGCAGGTGGCGGATGCGGTTGGTGATTTGGAGCAGATTCAGCCCTAGCTTTTTGGTGCGCGAGCCGGAGAAGGTCGGTGATTTATCCAGATTCAGAATGGCCCATGCAATCAGCTTTTCGATGTCGTCCGTATCGCAGTCGCCTTCGACATAGGCCTCTCCGAACCCGACGTCTCCATAGAGCAGCACACGGGTGAAGAAGGATGGGCGCAGGATGGTAAGGTTGGCGGAATGCGGGTGCCCCGGGGTGCCGAGATGGCGCACCGTTCCATCCGGGAGTTGAAGCCTCAGATGACCGGCGTCCATTTTTTCCAGTGCCCCCATCACCAACCGCTGGTGGAAACCGTTGGAACTGGTTTCGGAACCGGACATCGGGAGGTCGGCGACGGTGGTGGAATCGGAACTGGACATTGCTTTTTGAATAGCGTCTGGCAGGGAAACTCAGATGCCGCTAATTTTCCGCAAGCGCGTTGCCGGGCAGGGCCAGGCGCCTGCTGGAGAAGACGCCCGCGGCGGCATCCGGAAAGGGTTGGATTTTCCGGGAGGCGAGGGCATAGTGGCGGACTATGGGCGTATCTGCCAGCCTCGAACCAGCAAAATCCGAATGGACCGAGGAGGAATACCTCGCCGGGACCGGACTCGATTCCGAAATCCGCTATGAATACGTGCGGGGCCGGGTGTATGCCATGGCCACTCCCTCAGCGGCGCATGCGGAGATCTCGTCCAACATTTTCGTTCCGTTGCGTGCCTTGCTCAAAGGAAAACCCTGCCGGGCTTTCAAAGGCGAAATGGCGCTGCGGATCAACTTCCTTGGCAAGCCCGCCTTCTACATCCCGGACGTGATGGTGGCCTGCGACGAAAATCCCCGATCCACCAACTTCCGCGAGGAACCGCTGGTGCTGGTGGAAGTGATGAGCCCCGCCACTGCGGGGAATGATCTGCGCGAAAAACTGCTGGCCTACACCGCCATCCCCACCCTGCGGCACTATTTGATCGTCAACCAATCCAGGAGAGAGGTGTTCCACTATCAACGGAATCCCCAAAGCGCCACGGGCTGGTCGGATGTCACCTTAAGCGCCCCGGGCGATCTCATCCAGGTGCCGGAATTGGGCTTTTCCCTGACAGTGGAGGAACTTTATGCCGAAAGCGGGATCGTGGCAGGCGGCGTTGATGAGGGGATGATGAGCTGACGAAAAGGCGTTCCGCTTTTCCCGGCCCCAGGGTTCCTTGGCCGATCATCGGCTCTTTGTTGAAGGAAACGACCGGAGGACCCGGGCGCGGTTCAGGAGGTCGGTGTCCGATGTTTCAGGTTTCAACAAAATCCCAGCGCTCCGGGGCCGGTGCCCAGTCTCCTTCGCCCAGAAATTCGGCGGCGACCTCGCCAAGGCCGAGGCCGAGGTGTTGTTGGGCGGCCGCTTCGCCGGCATCGTTCCATGAGGCTTCCCCGATGAACTGACGCAGGCGGACCGTGGCGTGATGGGATGCCTGGGTCAGCAGGCGGAAAAGGATACGCGACATTTCATAACAAAAAGCCTGTTCGTCGTCCTCTGAATTCCACAAGCTGCCGCTCCAGAAGCCCTGCAGGCGTTCTTCCGTCCACCACGCGGCAAATTCCTGAAGCAGGGCGCGGGTGCTGATGCCTTCGAATGATGCGCCGAGACGGTCGGCAAGGGCGGTTTCGCTGCCTGCCATCTGGTCCTCGAAGCTCATGGCCAGGGCTTCATCCAGCCAGCGCGGCAGACCCAGCCGTCCGAGCGCGTGGTGGGTGAGTTCGTGAGTCAGGATGCGCACGAGGGGAGTGTCGCCGTAATTTTCCTGCGGAGGGGCCTCTGCGGCGATGTGCGCGTAGCCACCACCGGTGATCATTAAGCCGGCGGTGCGGCCCATGTAACCGCCCGGAAAGTAATGCGAAATATAAAGGTTGTAGGGTTCGTGGTCCAGGATGAGCACCACCGTCTTTTCCCTGACATCCGGCCAGGCCAGAGCCGAAAGCCGGTCCAAAATGGTGCGTCGGGCCAATTCAAGGGTTTTCAGGGTCCACTTCCGGCCATCGGGCGGGAAAGGAGAAAGCAAAATAAAGTGAGGAGATTCCGACAGCTGGAGCCCTGGCCCGGCGGCGGCGGTGTGCCTTAGTTTGGTCAGCCACAGCCGGACCGTATGGTTTAAAGCCTCCGCGTGTCCGGTGTCGGGGAGTTCGCTATCCAACCAATCGAAGATCGTCTGCCACTCCGGATAGGGGAGCCCCTCATGCTCGGTGAACCAAGCGGGATCCTCAGGAAGAGCGGGGGGTGACGGGGCTGTGGCCCGGGTCTGGCAGGGCGGGGCACTGTTGGAGAAAAGTCGGCGCAGGAACTCCATGGGATGCGCCCGTCATATCTTGGACCGGCTCCGGAAGCAAGATGTGACAAGAGGTAATTTTTTGTCAGGGTGGATTAGATTCCAGGTGGGGCCGTGGGATTGCTGGACCGGATCCCCTCACTGGTGCGGATTGAAGACATCGCGCTGGAGGTCCGGGTGGGCGGATTTGCGGTGGAAGGGGAGTTTGCGGAGCCAGAGACGGAAGGCCTGGTAGTGGATGAGGAAGATGACCTTCAGGGTGATGAAGGGGAATTTGGCAGTGAGCCAAAGGAGGCGGGCGGTGGTGAGGGGCTGGCGCTTTCCAGTGAGGGAGCTGAGGAGGACGTGCGGGCCATCGGGACCGGTGCGGTCGTCGATGTGGATTTCGAGATGCTCTCCCGGCAGCCTGAGTTTGAAGTCGAAATAGAGGTCCAGGGGGCTGAAGGGAGAGACGTAAAAGTGCTTGGGGGTGATGAGGCGGTAGAGGGGAACAGGTTGAGAGGGGAGGTTTGAGGGTTGGGAGGAAATTTGCGGATGGTCCGGGGCCGCCGGGACGGACGGCGCTCCCAGCAGATAGGGTTTCATCTCGCGGAAGGTGTTGCCGACCTGGACGACGGCGCAGAGGGGCTGATCTGTGGTGCGGTCGGCGAGGAAGTAGAAGCTGACGGGGTTGAAGATATAGCCGAGGACGCGGGGGAGAGTGATGAGATGGATGCGGATTTTGTCAGGATCGCCGGGGAGGTCGGGGGGATCGGGCTGGGCGCGGATCCACGTCAGGATGTTTATCTTGACGCTGGCCTGTTCAAGCCCGGGGAGGGTGAGGTGGTCGCGGTCGCGGAAGCTGTAGAGATTCCAGCGGTTGCGGGAGAAAAAGCGGACGCGGGCGCCGGTGGCGTCGATTTCGTCGAGATCGAGGCAGAAGAGGAAGAGGTTATAATTGAACTGATGAACCCGGGGGGAGAGACGGCGGTGCATGACGCTGCACTCGTAGAGGCAGGTGACGGAGCCGCTCATGGGAAGGGGAGTGATTGGTTATTGTGTTATTAGTTATTGGGAGAATGCGCAGGGAGGTCCGTCCCGGCCTTGTATCCAGCTTTCCGGTGCTTTCTCTCCGCCCCGGCGTCGATGCCGGCCAGCGTCCGGCAGGGTTCTTGAAATCAAGGGCGGTGCCGGCGGGACCGGCTTTCGGGGAGCCGGCCTTGGCGGAACCGGTTCGGTAGCTACGGCTTCCGGGCTCAGGGCCGCTCGGAGATTTTCCTGACCGGCTGCGGCGGCTTGGGACCGGTGTATTCTGTGAGGGGGCGGTAGAGGCGGTTATCCTCAAGCTGTTCGAGGACCTGGGCGGTCCATCCTGCAGTGCGGCTGATGGCGAAGATGGGAGTGAAGAGGTCGGTGGGGATGCCGAGGCTGTAATAAACGGTGGCGCTGTAGAAATCGACGTTGGCGTTCAGCTTCTTCTGTTCGCGCATGATGGTGGCGATGCGTTCGCTCATGCGGATCCACTTCGGTTCGCCCAGTTCCTCGGTGAGTTTGATGGCCATCTTCTGAAGGTGCGGGGCGCGGGGGTCGAGCACCTTGTAAACGCGGTGGCCGATGCCCATGATCTTTTCTTTTTTCGCCATCCTTCCGGCGACCCATTCATCAACTTTGTCTTCCTCACCAATTTCCAGAAGCATGTCAATAACCCCTTCGTTCGCACCGCCGTGAAGGGGGCCTTTCAGTGTTCCGATGGCGCTGGTGATAGCGGAATACATGTCGCTCAGGGTGGCGATGGTGACGCGGGCGCTGAAGGTGCTGGCATTCATGCCATGGTCAGCATGGAGGATGTAGGCGACATCAAGGGTATGGGTGGCGTCGGCCGTCGGCTCTTCTCCGGTCATGAGATAGAGAAAACTGCCGGCCTCACTGAGATCGGTGCGGATTTCAGGCAGGGCCAGACCCTGGCGGTGGCGATGATAGGTGGCGACGATGAGGGGGACCTGGGCACAGAGGGCGAGGCCGCGTTCAGCATTGAGGGCGGCGTTCTGGTCATCGCCCCGGAGGTCGAGACAGCCCAGCAGGGAGACGGCCGTGCGCAGGACCGGCATGGGCTCGAGGTCCTTGGGCAGGCTGGTGAGGAAACTGGTGACGGCGTCAGGGAGGTGGCGGAAGCTGCGGAGTTGCGCCGTGAAGGAAGTCAACTCTGCCTGGTTTGGCAGGTGGCCATAATGAAGCAGGTGGATGACTTCCTCAAAGGTGGTATGTTCCACAAGGTCATCAATGCTGTAGCCGAGGTAACACAGCTTGCCGTTCGCTCCATCCACCTCACTGAGGCGGGATTCATTGGCGACGACTCCTTCAAGACCTTTGGCGACGAGTGACATAGTGGGGAGGATGGGGAAATTGGGGGGGATGGGAAGGATTTTCGGGAAAAAATCCCGTGGGAAGGGCAAGCCATAAGCCGGTCGCCTGCCACGCTCAATAGTTTTTTGGCAGCAGCTTTTTCACCAGACGGCACCGGGAATGCTGGTGCACTTCCCATGGTCCTGCGCTGGCAATCCCGCCGGGCCGCCTTAGGCTTCCTGATATTCCCATGACCGCCCCGACTGCTGCCCCCCCCCATGCCGCCCTGCTTGCCTGGGTGGAAGAGATCCGGAACCTTTGTCAGCCCGCAGCCGTTCATTGGAGTGACGGGACCAGGGAGGAATACGACACCCTTTGCAGCAAGTTGGTGGAAGCGGGCACGTTCCGGCGGCTGCATCCGGAAAAGCATCCTGGCTGTTTCCTTGCTTTGTCCGACCCTTCCGATGTGGCCCGGGTGGAGGAGCGGACCTTTATCTGCAGCAAACGTGCTTCCGATGCCGGCCGCACCAACAACTGGTCCGACCCCGCAGCCATGAAGGAAAAACTGCGCGGCCTGTTCCGTGGCTGCATGGCGGGAAGGACCATGTATGTCATTCCTTTTTCCATGGGTCCGCTGGGCTCACCCAAAAGCATCGTGGGGGTCGAGATCACCGATTCCGCCTACGTGGTGGTCAACATGCGGATCATGGCCCGCATCGGCCGCGCCGTTTTGGAACATCTGGGCAGCGACGGGGCGTTTGTGCCCTGCCTGCACAGCGTAGGCGCCCCGCTGGCACCGGGACAGGCTGACGTGGCCTGGCCGTGCAATCCTGACAAATACATTGTCCACTTCCCGGAGGAGCGCGCCATCTGGAGTTATGGCAGCGGTTATGGCGGAAATGCCCTGCTGGGCAAAAAGTGCCTTGCCCTGCGCATCGCCAGCGTGATGGCCCGCGACGAAGGCTGGATGGCCGAGCACATGTTCATCCTGGGTCTGGAGAGCCCGGAGGGCGAAAAACGTTATGTCGCCGGAGCCTTCCCCAGCGCCTGCGGCAAGACCAACCTGTCCATGATCATCCCCCCGCCCGCCTACGAGGGGTGGAAGGCCACCGTGGTCGGCGATGACATCGCGTGGATGTGGGCCGGAGCCGATGGCCGCCTCCGCGCCATCAATCCCGAGTCCGGCTTCTTCGGTGTGGCCCCGGGCACCTCCGCGCAGTCGAACCCCAACGCCATGGCGGCTCTGGCCAAAAACACCATCTTTACCAATGTGGCAGTGACCGATGACGGTTGTGTCTGGTGGGAAGGCCTGACAGACGAGCCGCCGGCCCACCTGACGGACTGGCGCGGGCAGCCGTGGACAACGGAAACGACCACCCCTGCCGCCCATCCCAACAGCCGGTTTACGGCGCCGGCTGACCAGTGCCCCAGCATTGACAAGGACTGGGACAATCCCGCCGGCGTGCCCATCAGTGCCATTATTTTCGGGGGCCGCCGTCCGACCACGATGCCCCTCGTCTATCAAGCCTTCAATTGGGTGCACGGCGTCTACATGGGAGCCACCATGGGCAGTGAAACCACGGCGGCTGCCGCCGGAGCGGTGGGCCGGGTGCGCCGCGACCCCATGGCGATGCTGCCCTTCTGCGGATATAACATGGGCCACTATTTCCGACACTGGATCGAAATGCGCCGGCGCCTCACCCACCTCCCCCGCATTTTCCACGTCAACTGGTTCCGGAAGAGTGCCGAGGGGAAATTCCTCTGGCCCGGCTTCGGGGACAACATGCGCGTCCTCGAGTGGATTTTCAATCGTTGTCAGGGCCGCGTCCCCGGTCACGAACAGCAGATTGGTTGGGTCCCCCACTTCGAGGACTTTAACACCACCGGCCTGGCTGGCTTCGGGCGCAATGAATTTGACGCCGCCATGGCCTTCAATCCCAATGAATGGCGGGAGGAATTGATCAGCCAGGGTGAACTCTATCTGAACCTCTACGACAACCTGCCGAAGGAACTCATCTTCCAGCGCGAACTGCTGGCCGGGCGGCTCTAACCTGGGAGCGCCGCGCGTCCCGCCGGCCCCGGAGCATCTGCGGGGACCATGGAAATCCATCATCTGAAAAACACCCGGACGGGACCACGCTCTGGCGTTGCCAATCAAAATTTTCTCCACTAAGTTCACTGCCATGCTTCCGATTTTGGAAAAACCTGAGATGCTCCGCCAGGCGTTGCCTGTCAGCGTGCAGGGCTACGAAAAGATGGGGGAACTCGGTCTGGTCGGGGAGAAGACTGAACTGATCCGCGGAGTGATCTTTGAAAAAATGAGTAAATCTCCACTGCACTCCGGATTGATCCGGAAGTTCATCCGGGCATTGCATGCAGCGTTGGATGACCGCCATTTCATCAGCAGTGAGCAACCGCTCCGCCTGAGTGATTCCTGCCCGGAGCCGGATGTCGCTGTTATTAGGGGAAATGAGGATGAGTATCTGAGGCAGCACCCTGCCTTTGCTCAATTGGTCATCGAAGTGGCGGTTTCGTCCGAGACTCTCGACCGGGAAAAAGGGGCGATTTACGCTGAGGCGGGTATCCCTGAATATTGGCTTGTCCTGCCGGATAGGCAGGTCATTGAACGCTTTAGTGCTCCCGTCCAGGGCAATTACCGGGATCACTTCGTCGCGGCTGCTGCGGATCTCTGCCGCAGCGTGGAATTCCCGTGCTTGCAGGTCCGGTTGGGTGAATGGCTGGCCTAACTGGGCATATTGTCTTCCGCCTGTTTCAGCCATTCCGCAGTTCCGCCATCGCGGCCCCGGCGGCAAAATGCATCACGTGCGAAGCCAGTCCCGGTTCCTCCCATCCGGTGGCCTGGTGATACAGTTCCCCGCCGCGTCCGAGGAGCCATGAGCCGAGGGCGGCCGCTTCGTAAAGCGGCAGACCCTGTGCGGCAAAAACAGTCAGGAATCCAGTCAGGACATCGCCCATGCCGCCACGCGCCATGAGGGGATGCCCTGAGCCGTTGAAGGCAGCGGGGCGTTTGGCATCGATCACAAAGGAGCGGGCGCTTTTGGCAAGGACCACCGCTCCCGTGGCCTGCACCAGGGCAAGGGCCTGGTCACGGCGGGTTTTTCCTGACATATCCGGATCAAGGGCCCGGAGCAGCCGGTCCAGTTCGCCCGGGTGCGGGGTCAGCAGGCGGGGGCCGGCAAAGCGCACCGGGCTGCAGCTCCACCACGGGCTGGAGGCGAGGGCATTGAGGGCATCCGCATCCACCACCATGGGGCGGGGATCGTTCAGGAGCAGATCTCCCAACAAAGGCAGGGGAACCGTCCCGAGTCCGGGACCTATCCCCAGGGCATCAAGGGGAAAATCCCGAACCTCCTGACAGGAGGCAATCGGCCGCACCATGACTTCCGGAGGGCAGGCTGCGGCGAGGATTTCATAGACAGTCCGGGGGCAAAACAGGGTCACCAGCCCGCCACCCATCATGGCGGCGGCCGTCGCCGCCAGCCTTGCGGCACCGGTGAGTCCGGTGGAGCCGGCGAGGATCCCGATGCGGCCACTCTGGCCCTTGTGTTTCGCAAAGGCCGGCCGCCGGGGAAGCCAATGACGCAGGCCTGCAGCCGTGACGAGCACATCGCGGGCGTGGGATCCAGCGGATTCCGGGGCCGGCAGTCCTGCCAGAGGAATTGTCAGGAGCCGGCCCACGGAAGCCGCCGCCTCATCGGGGAAGAGTTCCTGCTTCGGCCAGCCAAGCGTCGCAGTCAGATCGGCGGTCACCGGATCCTGACTGATGCCAAGGCCGGAAGGCAGGTCGACTGCAAGTGTCAGGGCGTGCTCCTGCTGGCGCAGCCGGTTGATGTGGCGGACCCCTGCAGCGGCCGGGCCTTCCAGGATGCCCTTGGCTCCAATGCCCAGAAGTCCGTCGACCAAAAGGAGGGGCCGGCCCGGGGGGGCATCGTTGGATTCCAGCGCCGCAAAACCCACCCGGCTGCGGATGGCTTCGAGCTTCCTGGCCGCCAAAGGGCGCAAGGCGGTTTCCGGCCATGCGAGGCGGATCTCCACCCGCCAACCGGCATCCATGAGGTGTCCGGCCATGGCCATGGCATCTCCGGCATTGTGTCCTTTGCCGGCGAAGATGATCACAATGCCGGGGACCGGCAGCCAATCCTGCACCACCTGCGCCAGACCGAGGGCGGCGGCATCCATCAGCGTTTGCTCTGCCATCCCGGCTTCCATGGCGCAGGCTTCCAAACCCCGCATTTCGTCAGCAGTGACCACCGGAGGAAAGGGCAACACAGGGTGGGCAGGATCTTTCATCAATCTCAGGATGCACCGGATCTGCTCCTGATGTCATCCGGAAATCCGTCCGGACGCCAGTCAGGCGTGAAGGCCGCACGGTGCCTTGAGGGAACCACCAAAAGGTGACGGTCCGTCCCCAAGGGTTTCGCTTTCAGGGGACCGGATCCGGGCTTACCACCGGATATGAGCCAACTTGATAACAAACCCCTCTCCACCCGGGGCAAGGCCCTGCGGCTGAATCTGGATCCCACGACTTATGGCACCTTTGCGGAGATCGGGGCCGGGCAGGAGACGGCGGCGGTGTTTTTCCGGGTGGGCGGGGCTTCCGGCACGATCGCCAAATCAATCTCAGCGTATGACATGACCATGAGCGATGCCATCTACGGGCCAAGTCCGCGGTATGTGTCGCGGGAACGGCTGGTGGCCATGCTGGAACACGAGTATGCCCTGCTCACGGAACGGCTCGCGCCGAAGCGCGGGGAGACGACGACTTTTTTTGCCTTCTGCAACACCGTCCGGGCGAGGGCTTACAGCGACAAAGGCGGGGCGGAATGCCAGGGCTGGGTGGGGATTCGCTATCAATTCCGGCCGGGCGGTCCGCCCAATGACATCCTGCTGCATGTGAGGATGCTGGACGACACCTATTCCGAGCAGCAACGGTCCCTCGGGATTTTGGGGGTGAATTTGATCTGGGCGGCTTTCAATTTCCGCGACAGCATCCAACCCTTTGTGGAAAGCCTGATTGATGAACTGCGGGTGGAATCGATGGAAATTGACATGCTCAAGTTCACCGGGCCGGATCTTGCCTGGATCGACAACCGGGAGGTGGCCCTGCAGCTCGTGGAATCGAATCTGACCGAGGCTGCTTTTTTCACTTCCGAGGGCGAGGTGATGCAGGCGTCGGAAAAGCTATACCGTCAGCCGGTGCTGGTGCTGCGCGGTTCCTTCAATCCGGTCACGCTGGTGCACACGGACATGCTCACGGCGGCGGCGGCGGAGTTCCGCGGCCACCTGAAACGGCCGGACCAGCCGTGGATCGAATTGATGGAGTTTTCGATGAATAACCTGTTTGCTGCCCGGAGCGAGGTGACCCACAAGGAATTTCTCGAACGGGCCGACATCCTGCAGCATCTCGGCAAAAGTGTGCTGATTTCCAAATTCGGGGCCTTCCACCGGCTGGGCACCTATCTGAGCCGGTATACCAAGGAGCCGGTGGGGCTGGTGCTGAGTGTGGATGTGCTGGAAAAGCTCTTCCAGGAGAAATGGTATGAGGATTTGCCAGGGGGCATTCTTGAAAACTTTGGCCGCCTCTTCAAGAATGAACTCCGCCTGTATGTCTATCCGATATTGGACCGCGAGCACAGCATGGTGAAGACCGCCCAGAAGGCCAACGTGCCGGATCATCTGCACAGCCTCTTTGAGCACCTCCTGCAGAATGGACGCATCCTGAATACCGCTCCTCATGCCACCCGGGCGGTCTTGGATTTCTGGACCTCGGATGTGCGCAGCATGATCACCCGGGACGATCCCCGGTGGCGCTCGCTGGTGCCGTCCGAAATCATCCCGTTTTACGAACGTTCCTGAGCCCCCGGGAGTGACCGGCGTCTCAGGGGGCCGGAGCGAACGTCCATTTGGCAGAAGCCCCGGGCGCGGGCAGGGGAGGGTGAGCCCAATCCACGCCCCGTTGCCTCAATTCGGCGCGCAACTGCCCCAGATCCCAGAGCTGCACCAGATGCCCGACACAAAGCACGGCCAGCCGTGACTGGTCAGGAGAAAAAGCGAGTCCGCTGACCCGCCGGGGGGTAGGATGACGGAGACGCGTGATGAGGTTTCCGGTTTCTGGATCGAGGAAATGCACCGATTCCGCATCGAGGCTGGCGGCCAGTAACTGGCCATCGGCAGAGAGCGCGGTCTGAATGTGGAGCGTGGGGCGGATGGCGGAAGCTCTCCTCCAAATCATGGTTCCGGTGGTGGCATCCCAACGGGTTAGGGCAGTGAGGTCGCCCGTATACAGATGGTTGGTCCCTGGATGGAAGCGGACCGTGGCTTCGGCAGAGTGGGCGGGCAGGGTCTGCAGGAGTTTTTGCTCGCCGGTATGCCATACCGGCACCCCCTGACTGCCTTTCAGGGAGGCCGCCGCAAGCGAGCCGGACTCATTGAGGGCCACGGCATCAAGACGGAAACCCGTCGGCGGCAGAGAGGAAGTCCGGGCTCCCGTCCGGGCATCGTAGAGGGCCACAAAACTGTCGTAGGCGAGAGCCAGGGTTTTCAGATCGCCGCTCAGGGCGACATGATTCTGCCCGTCGGTTCCCTGCCCTTCCAGCTCGATTTCCGTCGCCAGCACCTCTGCCGTTTGCAACTGCCAACCTGGTTCCGGACCAGGATGAGGAGACGTTCTCCAGCGCTGCAGACCCTGATTCGAAACCGAAAAGAGGGCAGAATGGTCCTGCGCCCAGGCGAGGCTCCAGCAATAGCCCAGCGGGGCGTGATTCAGCAGTTGTCCCGTATGACCGTCGTAGTGGAACAGGCCCTGAATGTCCGCCGCACTGAGGAGTCCGCCATCCGGGCTGAAGGTGACAAACCATGAGCCGCGGCTGCCGATATTGTCAGGGTCCGGGTGGGGAATAGCCAGTTGGCGGCAGACCGGGGAAGGCACCAGTTGCCCGATATGCAGTTCCTTGTTTGCACGGTCTTCACAGATAAACTGCCGGCCGTCCGGGAAAAACCGGACTTCGACTCCGGTGTAGGGCAATTGGGCTACAGTCTGGGCGCTGGCGGTATTCCACAGCCGCGTCGTACCATCTTCGCTTTGGCTGAGGAGCCATTCGCCTTCCTGATGGGCCGCGAGGGCGAGGATGTTGCCGGAGTGGCCGGTATATTGCCGGGGCAGGCTATTTTCAGCTAGGGACCACTCGAAAATTTTGAAGGATTCCGTGCCCACAAAAAAGCCGCTCCCATCCGGCCGCCAGGCGGCACAACGCACGTTGGCCGCTTTGGGATGTTCCCCGCGTTTGATGACTTTTCCGGTCGCAGTCTCAATCACAAGGAATTTGGACGCCTTGAACTGGCCTGTTACCACCATCGTCCCGTCCGGGCTGAAGCTATAAGGGCGGATCGGCCGCAGATCCGTCGGATACCGCGACAGAACGGCTCCGGATAACACATCCATGGAAGTCAGTTGGCCGTCATTGTCCCCTATCACCAGGGTGCGGCCATCCGGCGCGAACAGCATGTAGGCTCCAGGGACGTTTTTTTGCCGGAACACATGGTCCTTGCAGTCCCAGACAAAAAAGGGTTCGCCCCGCACGGGCCGGAGGCAGACAAAACGCCCATCCGGACTCAGCGGGCCGTAGCCGTCGGGATCGATGATTTCCCCGGGCAGTTCGCTGATCAAAGCGCCATCCGAAATTCGCCGGACCGAGACATGGCCTTTGGGATCGGACGAGACGTAGGCCGTCACCCCGGCGTTGGTATGGACCCGGCTTCCCGCTCCGTGGGAAAAACGCCTCAGTTCCTTCAAATCGGTCAGGGCGAGGGCGCTGGTTAGTTCCTCCCGGCTTTCGGGCGAGGCCCGTAAACTGATGGCATCTTCCAACGCCCGGATGGCCCGGGTGCGGTTTCCGAGGACGCCGGTTTCCCGGAGGGCGCTGGCTTGGGAGATCAAAGAGTCATGGAGGTTGCGCCGGGAGGTCTGTAACGCGGACCAGAGCGCCGCCCCACCACCCGTGAGGGCCAGCAACAAGAGAGCCGCAAGGGTGGCTGGGAGCGGGTTGCGTTTGCTCCAACGCAGGGTTCTTTCCATCACCGAAGCCGGCCGGGCCCGGATAGGCCGTCCTGCCAACCACAACTGGAAGTCCCCGGCCATATCATGGGCACTGCCATAGCGGTCGGCCGGATCTTTGGCGAGGGACTTCAGACAGATGATTTCCAGATCCTGCGGGATGGCACGGTCCACCTGACGCGGAGGGATCACCGGATCGTCGGCAATTTGCCGGAGCAGGGTGGTAAGTTGACCGGCCCGGTGAGGGGGATCCCCGGTCAGCAGTTGGTAAAAAATGGCTCCCAGGCCATACAGGTCTGCCGATGTGGTGGGGCTTTTGGCGGTGCCTGCGGCCCACTCGGGCGGCAGGTAATTGGGCGTGCCCAGCAAGGTGGCTGACTTGGTCAGATCAAAATCCGCTGGCGGGCCTGCCAATTGTTTGGCAATCCCAAAGTCGCTCAGATAACAGCGGCCCTGATCATCGAAGAGGATATTGGCTGGTTTCAGGTCCCGGTGCAGCACCCCGTGCAAATGCGCGTGGTGAATGGCGTCGGCGAGCGCCGCCATCAGTTCCGCAAGGAGCCGCCATTGGCTGCGGAAGCGCCAGGAAAGGCTTGATAGAGTACCCCCGGACGCCAGCTTCATGCTGAAAAAAGGCAACCCATTGTGGTCCCCTACCTCATAGACCGGAAGGATGCCGGGATGGTCCAGACCGGCCATGGACTGGGCTTCGCGCCGGAAGCGCTCGCGCATGGAGGGTTCCTCCATCAAATGAGGCAACAACATCTTGATGGCCACGCCGCGGGCGGGGCTGATCTGCCGGGCTTCATAAACAATACCCATGCCGCCCCGGGCGATTTCCCGGATCAGGCGGTAGCCGGGCAGTTGCATCAGGCCCGGGCCCAGCGGCGTGCCACCTTCGGAGGCGGCCTCCCTCCCGGCTTCCGGCAGGTGGGTTTCCTCCAGAAGACAAATCGGACAGAGCCCTTCCAGCCGGGAAGGGGGAAGCGGCGTGCCACAGGCGGTGCACCAGCTGGACTTCGCGGAAGAGGCAGCTTCAGCCATGGAGTAAAACCTGTTTGATGTGTTGCAGTTCTTCCTCGATTTCGTGCGGGGCCGAGACGGTGCGGGCCACCTCCCGGCGCAGCAATTCCCGGAATTGCCTCCGGACCCGGTGGACTTCCACCCGGAGCGCGCCCGCCGTGAGGTGCAATTGCGCCGCCGCCGTCTCAAAATCCGGCACTTCCATCTGCGCCGACGGCAAAAACTGCTTGATCACGGCAAAAGCAGCCGGCCCGCGCGCAATTTCGTAGTCGACGCGCAACCGCTGCAAGGCCGCCTCCAAGGTGGTCAACGCCCATTCGCGGTCAAACACCCGCTCATCCGCCGCAGCGTGGGCCAGTTGTTGCAAGTCGGCTTCCGTCAACGGCACTTCCTCTGCCCCATGGCGCTGCCGACGCTGCGTATCCCGCTCATAATGGGTGATCACATACCGGCGCAGGGCCCCGCACAAAAAGGAACGGAACTTGCCCCGCAGGGGATCGGCCCGCCGGAACAAAGACGTTTTCATGGTGTGCAGAAAAAATCCCTGGGTGGCATCCTCCGCCTGCATTTCATCCATCTGCCTCGACCGGAAGGCCAAAAATACCGGCTGCCAGTATTGCCGGCACAACGCATCCAGGGCCGCCCGGGCCGACTCTCCCCCATGCAGCGATGCCTCCGCCAACTGTGTCCATTGGGTGGTGGGAAAGGTCAGAGACATAACAAACCATGAACGGAATTCCCCCGGAAAACCAGTCCCTTTCTTGATCCCTGGTGCATAAATTGTCTTGCTGGACGGCCCATTCCGCGTTTAATTAACCTTTCCAAATCAAATCATTTAATCTGTTCAATTATTCTTGAACAATTTCTCACCTCCGTGTAACGTCAAATCAATGTCGTTCCCCCCAACCCTGACTTTACCGGCCGAGCCTGAGGCCGCCAGTCTGTCGGCCTTGGAGGTCGGGGTCATTGACTTTTTCGTAAGTACCGTGCGGGTGCTCGGGTTGCCCAAATCGATTGGGGAAATCTATGGATTGCTTTTTGTAGCCCCGGAAGCGATGCCCTTGGACACCCTCTGCCAGCGGCTTAACATGAGCAAAGGATCCACCAGCCAAGGGCTGAAAATGCTGCGGGCGATCGGGGCCGTGAAGGTAGTCTACCAGCCGGGGGACCGGCGGGATCATTTCACCGCAGAAGCCGATTTACAGCGGCTGGTGGCAGGGTTCGTGAGGGAACAAATTCATCCCCGCCTGAATCACGTCGGGGAGCGGCTGCAACACCTCGCGGGGCTCGCGGATTCCCTGCCGGAAAATGCCTCCGGAGCTTTCCAGCGGGAACGTCTGCAAAAGCTGGGAAGATGGAATGAACGTGGACAGGAACTGCTGCCACTCCTTGGAGGATTGATGGAATAAGCCTATGGACACACCTGCCTCCGTGGATCTGCCCCCCGCCCCTGTCGTGCCGGACGACCTGCGTTGGCGCGTGGTCCGTGCCCGTCCCAAAGGCGAACACCTCGCGGCCCAACATCTGCGGGCGGCGGGGTTTGAGTCGTTCAGCCCCCGGGTGCGCCACCAAAAAAAGACCAATCGGGGGCGGGTCTGGTTCACCGAAGCGATGTTCCCAGGCTACCTCTTCTGCCGGTATTCGGTGCGGGAATCGCTCCGCCATGTCATTTCCACGGCCTTTGTCTCATCGGCACTGACCTTCATGCACGATGCCGGGGCCGTGCGGGACGAACTGATTGCCAGCCTGCGGGCCGAGTTTGATGAGAAGGAAACCCTCACAGTGGAAACCACGATTCAGCCTGGTGAAACGGTGGACATCGTGGAAGGACCCATGCGGGGCCAAACCGCCGTGGTCACCCGCCTGCTCCCGGGCCGTGACCGGGTGAGAATTTTGCTGGAATTTATCGGTGGACTTCAGGAGATCGAGGTTCCCCTGCTCTCCTTGCTCACCGGACGTGACCCGCGCCGCGAAGCCCTCCCCCGCCAGGCCTGATTCCCTGGCTCATCAATAACCTTTCCGGCTTTGCGGCCGGCCCGGTGCCCTGTCTTTCCTCGTATGCCAAATCATGGATCCGCCCGCCGTTGCCGCCCATCGACCAAGGGCGGCAGCATGGCCGGATTTCTTGCTCCGGGGAACCGCTGAGTGAAGGGGCGGCACCGGGTTCACACGTTACTGCTTTCATTCCTCCCCTTCCGGACTGCGGCAGGAGGGAGACATTTTATCCCCATGCCCGCTGTCATCGACGTTCTCATCGCGGGCGCCGGATTCTCCGGCTTGGTTTTGGCCCAGCGGCTCAGTGAGGCGGGCCTGAAGTGTGTCGTCCTCGAACGCCGCCACCACCTTGGGGGCAATGCCTACGATGCCCCGGACGAAAATGGGGTCCTCTACCACCGCTACGGACCACACTACTTCCGCACCAATTCCCGGCTCGTGCGGGACTATCTGAGCCGCTTCACCACCTGGCAACCAGCCGATTACCGCATCAAAAGCTTCACCGGCGGACAATACTGGTCGTTTCCCGTCAACCTTGCCACCTACGAACAACTCATCGGTCAACCGGCCACCGAGGCAGAGTTCGCCGCCTGGCTCGCCACCGAACGCATCCCCTGCGAACATCCCGCCAACAGCGAGGAGGTCATTCTTGCCAACGCGGGACCCACCTTTTACGAACTTTTTTTCAAAGGGTATACTCTCAAACAGTGGGACCGCCACCCCCGTGACCTTGACCCCTCCGTCTGCGCCCGCATCCCGGTCCGCACTTCGCGGGATGACCACTATCTCCGGGAGGAATTCCAAGCCCTTCCCAGCGACGGATTCACCCGTCTCTTTGAACGCATGGTTGAAGCCTCTCCGGACCTGGAAGTTCAACTCGGAACCGATTTCTTTGCCGCCCGCCACCACTATCAACCAAGGCACACCATTTACACCGGTCCGGTCGATGCCTATTTCGGCCACCGATTCGGCCATCTGCCCTATCGCAGTCTCGACTTCCAGGTCGAATCCTACACCGCCACCCAACTCGCCGCCGCCGGCCGCGACTCCGTCAGTGGCCAGCCGGGCTACTGGCAGCCCGCCCTGCAGGTCAACTATCCCAACGATGAGGCCTACACCCGCATCGTGGAAATCAAGCATGCCACCGGCCAGCAGACCCCCCACACCAATATTGTCAGGGAATATCCCCTGCCGGCAGACGAAACCCACGAACCCTACTATCCGATCCCAGCTCCTGACACCCGGGCCCAGTATGAACAATACCGTGCCGCCGCCGCCGCCGAGCCCAACACCAGTTTCATCGGCCGCCTCGCCACCTATCACTACTACAACATGGATCAGGTAGTCGCCCTCGCCCTCAAGGAAGCGGACCGGCTCCAGCCGCTCCTGACCAGCTCCAGTCCCGTTTCCCTTTCCGCAGCCCGCCCTTGAAGCCCCGGAACTGCAGGCGATAATCAATTTTGGTTCTTCCGGTTCCACCTCCGTTGCATGCAAAAAGTCCTCCAGATCAAAACCCTTGAGGATGACTTGCGTCCAGCCCCGCTCCTCCCCCGGGAGATTGCGCTGGAAACCTTCGCCCAGCTGCTCCAGCGGGGGGCCGACCTTTATTCGCATGGCCCTCAAACTCCAAAAGGATTTGTCCGAGTTTGTCGGATTATTGCTTTTCCACGACGTTGAGTTCCTGCTCGTCGGAGGCCACGCCCTTGCCTTTCACGGCGCTCCCCGCTTCACGGAGGATATTGATTTCCTGATCCTGTCCAATCCCGGAAACGCCTCCAAACTAATGGAGGTCATGGGCGATTTTGGATTCGCCGGCACGGGGCTCACCACCGCCGACTTTCTGGTGCCGGATCGTGTGATCCAACTGGGCGTCGCCCCCTACCGGATCGATCTCCTTACGAGTATCACTGGAGTTCCATGGGAGGAAGCTTGGTCCACTCACGAGTGGGTCCAGAACCATTCCTACCAAAAACCTTGGAGCGCCCGGCGACGCCGGTCTCCTCTCCACCCACGACACGGCCCTGGCCGAAAAGGCCCGCATATTGCGCGTCCACGGCCCCTTCAGCTTTATCCATGACTCCGAAACAAAAAATTGAAAATGGCACCGCCGTCATTGGCGTTCTCGGCCTTGGTTATGTTGGTTTACCCCTCGTCCTCGGCTTCGCGGAAAAAGGAATCCGTGTCATCGGCTTTGATGTCGATCAGAGCAAAATCGACGCCCTGACGGCGGGTCAGAGTTATATCCAGCACATTGGACCTGGCCGCGTGGCCGGGGCCGTCAAAAACCACATCCTGCAGGCCACCAGTGACTTCTCGCGCATCCCCGAGGTGGACGTGATCATCATCTGTGTCCCCACTCCCCTCGACCGTCACCACGAACCGGATCTCAGCTATGTCCGGGCGACCCGCGACACGATCCTGCCGCACCTCAGAGCCGGCCAACTGGTTTGTCTGGAAAGCACCACTTACCCAGGCACCACCGATGAGGAATTCACCGGCCCCATCCAAGCCCGTGGATTCGAACTGGGCAAGGATTTCTACCTTGTCTTTTCGCCCGAGCGTGAAGACCCCGGCAATCCCGATTTCAGCGGCACCAATATCCCCAAAGTCGTCGGCGGACATTGCCCTGCTTGCCTTGAACAAGGCGTCGCCGCCTATGGCGCCATCTACCGGACGGTCGTCCCCGTAAAATCCACCCGTGTCGCGGAGATGGTCAAATTGTTGGAAAACATCTTCCGGGCGGTGAATATTGGCCTCGTCAATGAGATGAAAATCGTGGCCGACGCCATGGGCATCGATATCTGGGAAGTCATCGACGCCGCCAAAACCAAACCGTTTGGTTATACGGCGTTTTATCCGGGCCCCGGCCTGGGCGGGCACTGCATTCCCATCGATCCCTTTTACCTGACATGGAAAGCAAGGGAGTTCGGCATCCACACCCGGTTCATCGAACTGGCAGGGGAAATCAACGAAGGCATGCCGCATTACGTCGTGCGGCAGGTGGGAGAGCGTCTCAACAAACTGAGAAAATCCATCAACGGCAGCAAAATTCTGATCCTCGGCCTCGCCTACAAAGCCAACGTGGATGACATGCGGGAAAGTCCCACTTTCAAACTCTTTGATCTCCTCAAAGTGCAGGGAGCAGAGATCAGCTTTTATGACCCTCACATTCCGGTCATTACCCCGACCCGTGAGCATGCCGGGTATACCGGGATGAAATCCATCGACTGGAATCAGGCCGCCATCAGCTCCTTCGATCTGGTGCTGATTTCGACTCATCACGCCAAATACAATCTTCAGGAATTGGCCGCCTGGGCTCCTGTTATTGTGGATACCCGGAACGCGATGGTCCATGTGACCACCGCCCCCGGCCAGGTCACGAAAGCCTGAATTCCGGCCCCTGGCCCCCGGCACTCCGCTAACTCCTGATCTCCATGGAAGACAAAGTCGCCAGCATTTATAAAGACGGCACCTACGCGGCAGCCAATCCCGGCTGTGGTGAGGAAAACACCGCATGGAAGGCCGGGCAAATCTTCCGTATGATCAGCAAAGCCGGGATCAAACCACAGACGATCTGTGAAATTGGCTGCGGCAGCGGTGGAATCCTGGTGGCCTTGCAGCACCAGCTCCCGGCGGTGCAGTTTACCGGCGTCGAGCCGATGCCGGAAGCCTATCAAAATTGCTCCGCCAAAGCCCGGGAGGGCATCCGGTTTCTGAATTGCACCGCAGACCAGATGAAGGAGTCCTACGACCTGGTCCTTCTCCTGGACGTCTTTGAACATGTCGAGGATTTCATGGGTTTCCTGCGTTCCCTGCGCCACCTTGGCCGTCAGTTTATCTTTCATATTCCCCTCGATATGACCGCCCAGATGGTCCTGCGGGATGAGCCCATCATGAGAGTCCGTAAATCCGTGGGACACCTGCACTATTTCAGCAAGAATACGGCCCTGGCCACCCTGCGGGATACCGGATATGTGGTCGATGACTGGTTCTATTCCGATCTCCGCGGCAATGCCTACGCCCCGTTCAAAACCAGACTGCTCCGGTGGCCACGCAGGATTCTCATGAAGCTGGCACCCGACTTTGCCGTCCGCCTGCTCGGAGGAAACCCCCTCACGGTGCTGGCACGCCCCGCCTGATCCAATTTGACTTCATCACGTTCAATGAAACTTGCTGCAATCGGCTCCGGGGCATGGGGCAAAAATATCGTCCGCACCCTGCATGAGTTGGAAGCCCTCGGAGCCGTGGCGGAAGCGTTCCCCCACCTTCGTGAACAGCTGGCGATGGATTTCCCCGGCTTGGAAATCGTCCCCGATTATCATGGACTGCTTTCCCGTCAGGACATCACTGCGGTTACCATCGCCACCCCGGCGGCCTCGCACCATCGCATCGCCAAAGCCTGTCTGTTGGCCGGCAAGGATGTCTTTGTCGAAAAACCCATGACTATGGCCTCCAGCGAAGCCCAGGACCTGATCGATACCGCTGAAGCCGCCGGCAGGATCCTCATGGTCGGTCACCTCCTGCTCTACAAACCAGCCATTCAGTTCATCCGGGACTACCTCGCCGCCCGCTCCCTTGGACGTGTCTTCACCATGCACCAGGAACGCATGAAACTGGGCAAGGCCCGGGCCGTGGAAAACGCCCTCTGGAGCCTCGGCGTGCATGACGTCGCCGCATTGCTATACATCGCCGGTGAAGTCCCCAACGGGGTTTCCTTCAGTGGCCACTGCGGACTGCAGAGCCACATCGAAGATGATACCTTCCTCCACATGACCTTCGCCAGTGGATGCACCGCGCATCTGCACAACTCGTGGCTCTGGCCGGACGATCAACGGGGGCTCAAAGTCATCGGGGAACTCGGCATGCTGGATTATGACGAAAAAACGGAGACGGTTACCCTGCTGAAAAAACGGATCGACGAAGGTCTCAACAATGTGGACGAGGGCGCCGAAGTCCTTTTCACCGCCCCTTCCGGATTCCGCCCCCTCACCGCTGAACTGCAGCACTTCATGGATTGTGTACGCACCCGGACCACTCCCCGCTCCTGCGGCAGAAACGGACTCGAGGTCATCAGGGTGCTGGAAGCAGCCAGCCTTCCGCAAAGAGCCCATCCATGACCAGTGCCGGCGGGACCTCTCTCGAAGGACTCCAGATGCTCCGGGGCATCGCGGCCCTGGTGGTGGTGTTGCATCACGCCTGTAGTTTTGTTGAACTCCCGGGAATTTTCAACGCATCAATTCTGGGAGGCTTGTTCTCGGCAGGGCATTTGGGAGTAGATATTTTTTTTGTCCTCAGCGGGTTCATTATCGCCTATGCCCATCCCGGTGGAACGGCACCGGGCAAGATAGGGCCCTATCTTCTTCGCCGCATGCTGCGGATTTATCCGCTGTATTGGATCGCCTGCCTCATCTTATTCCCTTTTTACTTCTACCTTTATGCCGCCGAGGGAGAGGCCGTTCCCTGGGGGCAGATGACCACGGACTTTTTTCTTCTCCCCTCGGAATACCATCCTATCATCGGCGTCGCATGGACTCTGCGGTTTGAAGTAATGTTTTATGCTCTCTACTCCGCTTTTCTATTGCGGAAAACGGTTGGTTGGCTGCTTTGGTTCCTGCTGGCCTTGATGATACTCCTAGTTATGGCAGCCGGGGTGAAGTTACCACCAGCGGCAAGCCAGTTGTTGTCGCCCTACGTTCTCGAGTTTTTCGCGGGCGTGCTTGCCTGCCAGGCTTTTACCCGCATGCCATTGAGCCGCGCCGGTTATGGGTGGCTTATTGCCACCGGCATCAGCCTGATTTCAGTGATCGTTGCTTTCGAATTGCAGCTGGGGCGGACATACCTGATGTGGAATTTGATGTATGGTGCAGCCTCCATGCCCCTGGTTTGGGGAATGGCGGGATTCACCTGGAAGCGACAGGGCAGATTTCAGCCGCTCTGGCGGCTGGCGGCCCTTTTGGGACTCTACTCGTATTCCATTTATTTGTTTCACTACACCATTATTCAACAGGCATTCATCCACATTTGCATGCCCCTGAGCGGCGATGGGCATTCCGCTCTGGTTCCATGGATGATAACGCTCAGCCTTTCCCTGGCCGCAGTGATTTGCGGCATCCTGATCGGCAAATACGTTGAGCTGCCCCTGCTCGCATGGAGCAAACGGCAGTTCGTCCGGCACTAACACCCCCCCCGGCCAGGGGCCGTAATGCTG
The DNA here is from genome assembly GCA_038210825.1 of Verrucomicrobiales bacterium. Lineage (GTDB taxonomy): Bacteria > Verrucomicrobiota > Verrucomicrobiia > Verrucomicrobiales > V1-33 > CAIZWU01. Next base: position 25,070 of record JBBQWG010000028.1, on the reverse strand, counting down.
CCCCGCCATCCCCCTTCCGCATCATCAAAACCATGTTCTGTCACTCCACCGCAATTGTTGACGACAACGTCATCATTGGGGAAAACACCAAAATCTGGCACTTCGCCCACATCTGCTCAGGAGCAGTGATTGGCCGCGACTGCATATTCGGCCAAAACACCATGGTCGCCAACGATGTCAGGATCGGCTCCAACGTCAAAGTGCAGAATAACGTCGCCATCTACACGGGCACCGAAATCGAAGATGACGTCTTCCTCGGCCCCTCCTGCGTCCTGACCAATGTCACCAATCCCCGGAGTCAGGTCAAACGGAACAGTCTTTATGAGCGCACCCTGATCCGCCGCGGCACCACCATCGGAGCCAATGCCACCATCGTCTGCGGGATTACCCTCGGCCGCTACTCCTTTATCGCCGCCGGTGCGGTCGTCGCCCGGGACGTGCCGGATTATGGTTTTGTCATCGGAGTCCCCGGCCGGCTCAAGGGTTGGATGAGCCGTCATGGACATTTGCTTCATTTCGACGCCACCGGTCACGCCGCCTGTCCGGAGTCCGGCTTCAGCTATGAACTCAAGGACGGCCGGGTTAAGTGCCTGACCCTTGATGAGGAAGCTCCCCTGCCTGTGGCATTGTCAAAAGGGCAAAAATGCTACGACGAGTTCAAATCAATGTGATCGAAACGCGTGGATTGGTTGTTTAAGTCGTTACTTTTCGCGAAAGGGGGCGCGGAAGGTAGAAAGTCAGCGTGGAATGCCCTGCCGGCGCGGCTGCGAAGGCAGATCCGAAAGTGATTTCGCCGGTCCAAGCAGATCTTCCGTCTATGGAAAGCATCCAGAACAACGCTTTACCCAAGTCGGACAAACTGGAAGGATTAACCGATCTTCGCGGCATTGCTTCACTGCTCGTTCTGCTCCATCACGCAGCGGCTTGGGTTGCCTTGCCTCATAATTTCAACACAGAATTTTTTTGGGGTATCTTAGACCAAGGGGATTTGGGCGTAAATATTTTCTTCGTACTTAGCGGTTATGTGATTGCCTATTCCAATCAAAGGGATGGACGGTCTGGCCGCGATATGCTCTTTTATTTTCTGAGAAGGGCGGCGCGTATTTTTCCCATGTATTGGATCGCGTTCGTTGCAGCTGTCCCGATATATTGGAAATTTGCCCCGGCGTCTCTGGGAGAAGTATCCCTGAACCGCGTGATTCACGATCTTTTTCTTGTTCCATACAACGACAGTTCGATGCTTCCCGGAGCGTGGACGTTGATTTTCGAGATGATTTTCTACGTACTTTTCATTCCGATGCTTTTGAACCGCCGCGCCGGGGCTTTGCTTTGGATGCTATTGGGGATCGGGATCTTGGCTGGGGCGGCGGCGGGGACAAAATGGTCTGCTCCCTGGGAAAACCGGCTTTTTTCCTTGCACGTCCTGCAGTTTGCCGGCGGGATGGCGGCCTGCTGGTGGAGTTTGCGTCAGAGGCTCTCCCTTCGCACTGCCCGACTGCTGGTGTTGACTGGTGCATGTTTGATAGCACTGATCGCGGTCAGTGAATGTATTTCCGGCAAAGATTGGGAACCTGCAAATTCGCACTACGCGGCTTGTGCTGTGGTCATGATCCTCGGGATTGTGAATCTGCCGTCCCGACCATTCATGCCATCAGAACCCTTGTTCCGGATCCTCCGCGTTTTGGGCCTTTATTCGTATTCCATTTACCTTTTCCATATACCGACACAGCAAATTCTGGTCAAATTGTCGCTAAAATTAGTTGGGCCCTCGCCAGGCCTGCCAGTGGTCTGTGTGGTGTCGGCCGTGGTGGTGGCAACATCCCTCGGCGTCGGTATCTTCATGGGTAAATTTTTCGAGATTCCCATTCTGGACTGGAGCAAAAAATGGATTTCCGATTTAAGAGCGAAAAATTCCGGTCAACCTCTTCCGGGTTTCTAAAATGGGCGCATGAGAGCAAAAATTGCAAAATTCCGGCTCCTCATTCTGATCTTGTTGGGATCGTCCGGAGCTGTGAATGTCTGGCTAATCCTTAAGGTGCTGGATTACAAAGGCAGGGTTTTCCTAGCCCGGCAATTTCCTGATCCCGTTCCGATTCCTGTGGTCGTGGATGAGCGGTCTCAACTGTGGCTGATTGGTGATTCCAGGGTCCAGGCTTGGTTCCCAGGAGACACCCCTGAGCGCAAAGTTATCAATAGAGGAATAAGCGGATTCACCGTCAAAGACACTCTGGAGCAACTGAGGTCAGACTTATCCTCAGGCCACAAGCCTTCAACAATCGTCATTCAGGTCGGAATCAATGATATTTTGAGCGCTGGCTATAACAGGCCATCGCGGCTTCCTGCAGGAGCATTCAATGGTTGGCCAGACCGACCTGGTCCGGCAGCCATCATGGGAGAAGCGTTCCGCAATTTGGAGGCCTTGGTAAATATAAGTTTGAAATCCCAGCGCCGGGTGGTGATTTTCACTGTTTTCCCTCCAGGTCCTTTGGGCCTAAGGGACAGATTTTTTTGGTCCTCGGAAATGGATGAATGGCTTGCAGAGTTGAATCAAAAAATCATCGCACTGAAAGATAAGGGCATCCTTGTCTGCGATAGTTCTTCAGCCATCAGCCAGGCCGGAAGAGTAAAATCAGTATATTCAAAGGATGCCCTGCATCTCAACGCGGCAGGTTACGAAGTGCTGACTGCTGAATTGGAATCCATTCTCAGCCATTCCAACCCGGGCTTCCGCCCATGAGCTCCCCTGCCCATCCCGACCATGGGAACCCGTGCCTACGACGCCTTCAAGGTTCCCCATTCACCCGCTTAACCTAACACCGTCCGCCGCCCAATATTCATGAAGGTCCCCCTCCTTGACGTCAACGCGCAGAATCTGCCTCTCGAAGCCGAACTCACCGCCGCATTCAGGCGCGTGTTGCGGTCCGGCCAATTTATCATGGGGCCCGAAGTGGAGGCTTTTGAAAAAGAATGCGCGACGATGGTTGAGGCGAACCATGGGATCGGCTGTTCATCGGGCACCGACGCCATTCTCCTCGCCCTGATGGCTCTGGGCATCGGACCGGGCGATGAAGTCATCGTTCCCACCTTCACCTTTTTCGCCACTGCCGGATGCGTCGCCCGCACGGGAGCCACTCCCATTTTTGTCGATTCCTGTCCGGTTTGTTTCAATATTGATACCGTCAAAGCGGCCGCGAAGATTACCCCGAAGACGAAAGCCATCATTCCGGTTCATCTCTTCGGCCAAAGTGCCGACATGGATGCCGTGATGGCCTTGGCCAAGGCCCATGATCTGTTCGTTATCGAAGATGGTGCCCAGGCCATCGGGGCGAAGTATAAGGGCAAGCCGGTTGGCTCTATCGGCCATTTTGGGACCTATAGCTTCTTCCCTTCCAAGAATCTGGGAGGCTTCGGGGACGGGGGTTTTCTGGTCACCAACGACGATGCCATGGCGGAACGCGCCCGCCTCCTGAGGACCCACGGCAGCAAGCCCAAATACTACCACAAAATGGTGGGGGGGAATTTCCGGCTCGATCCTCTTCAGGCCGCGCTCCTCCGCGTCAAACTCGGCCACTACCACCGCTACACCCGGCAGCGTCAGGCCAATGCCGCCCGGTATACTGAACAACTGGGAGCCCTGCCAGGAGTGGTGCTGGCAGATCCGGCCCACTGCAAGTGTGCCAGCGTGCAGGACACCGTTCTCGCTGCTGCCGGGGCCAAACTCGTCCTCCCGGTTCCTTATTCGCATAACGATCACATCTGGAACCAATATACTCTTCGGGTGATCGGTGAAGGACGGCGTGATTCACTCAAGGAGCACCTGACTGCCGCAGGCATCGGGTGCGAAATTTACTATCCGGTCACGATGGATCAGCAGGAATGTTTTGCCTACACCAGCGACGCCTGCCGTTCCGGCTGTGATACCGCCCACCGTCTGGCCGATGAAGTTCTCAGTATTCCCATTTTCCCGGAACTGAGCACGGCCCAGCAGGAGGCGGTTATCGCGGAAATCACAACATGGCTGAAATAGCTTCTGTGCCTGCGGTGTCAAATCCTGACACGACCACTCCACCCCATGATCCCTCTCGCCTCGCCTGACATCAGGGAAGAAGACATCGCCGCTGCGGTCAAGGTAATGCGTTCCGGCATGCTCGTCCAGGGACCGGAGGTGGCACGGTTGGAGGGGAGCTTTGCATCATTCACCGGGGCTGCCTATGCCGTCGCCGCGTCGAACGGGACGGCCACCCTGCAGCTTGCTTTGAAGGCCCTCGGGATTGGCCCGGGAGACGAGGTTATTGTCCCGGCACTTTCCTACATCGCCACTGCCAATGTGGTGGAACTGGCTGGAGCCACCCCGGTATTTGTGGATGTTCAGGAGCGGACTTTCAATATTGATCCTGCCAGAATCGAAGATGCTCTCACGCCCAGGACCCGGGCCATTCTTCCCGTTCATGAGTTCGGTCTTTGTTGTGACATCCGCGAAGTAGTCAGGATTGCGGAGCGGCATCAGCTTAAAGTGATCGAAGATGCCGCGTGTGCCTTGGGAGCCTTTGAAGGCGGTCAACACTCCGGAACGTTCGGGGATGTTGGATCATTCTCCCTTCACCCCCGGAAAGCCATCTCCTGCGGGGAAGGCGGAGTCTGCCTGACAAATGACGGTGCCCTGGCGGCCCGGCTCCGCATTCTGCGGAATCACGGGGTCGACATGATCGATGGGCTGATGGAATTTGTGGATGCCGGTTTCAACTTCCGGCTGACCGACTTCCAGGCCGCCCTTGTCCATAGCCAACTCCTCCGTCTCCGGGAGACCCTTCAGAAGAAAAAAGCCCTGGCCGAAGTCTACTTTAACGAAATCAAACACCCGGGGCTATTGCTGCCTGTGATACCGGATGGAAAAGTTCATTCCTGGCAAACTTTTCATCTGCTGCTCGGCGAAGGACTGGATCAGCAGAAAGTTCTCCAAGCCCTGCGGGATCAAGGGGTGGGGTGTAACTACGGAGCCCAGTGCATGCCCGAGCAACGCTTTTTTCTCGGGAAATATGGCCATGATTCTTCCCTCCAATTCCCCCATGCCTGGCGGGCATGGACGGCTGGCGTTGCGGTGCCGCTCTATGAAAAATTATCGGCCGGCGACATCCGGAAGATCGCCCAAATCCTGAACTCCCTCGTCTGAACTTTATGCTTAAAGACAAAAACATCTTCATCACCGGCGGTGCCGGCTTCATTTCCAACACTCTGATCCGTCATTATATCGATCATAACAAAATCACCGTATATGACAATTTCCATCGGGATACCCTCAGTGGAAGCTCAGTGGCGGGGCATCCCAATTTAAAGGTTTGCCGCGGCGATGTCCTTGACTATCCAGCGCTGGAAGCCGCCATGAAAGGGGCAGAAGTCGTAATTCATGCCGCCGCCATTGCCGGTATCGATACCGTAGTGAAGGACCCCGTGCGCACGATGCGCGTCAACATGATCGGCACGGCCAATGCCCTGGAGGCAGCGCGGATCAACGGCATCAAGGATCGCATGATCGAGTTCTCGACCTCGGAGGTCTTTGGATCCATGGCCTTCCGTTCCGCCGAAGGCGACCAGACGGTTTCCGGATCGGCGGGAGAAGCCCGCTGGACATATGCCGTTTCCAAACTCGCCGGTGAGCACCTTGCCCATGCCTATTTTGCCCAGTATGGCTTGCCCGTGGTGACGGTCCGCCCGTTCAACGTTTATGGGCCTGGTCAAACCGGGGAGGGGGCCATCCAGATTTTCATCAAAAAAGCGCTTCTCAACGAAGACATCTTTATCAATGGCGATGGAGCACAAATCCGGGCCTGGTGTTATGTGGACGACTTTGTGGACTGCATCATCCGCTGCATCGAAAGACCTGAAGCGGTTGGGGAGAGTTTCAATATTGGAAACGCCCGTGCCGTCATGACCACCCTCGGTTTGGCCCAAACCGTCTGCCGGGTGCTGAATTCCAAATCCAAAATCCACCACCGGCCAGCCCTTTCCGCTGACATCGCCATCCGGATTCCCAGCGTGGAAAAAACCGAGCAAGTGCTGGACTTCAAAGCCAGAGTGGATCTGGAGGAAGGGATTCTGCGGACTGCTCAATCATTCTCCGCCTGACCTTCCCATGAAATCCTATCGTTCGCATGGTACCGGAGAGTTCACTCCCCACGAGTTCAAATTCTGCGGTGATGGCGTCATCTTCGAACGTGGAGTCATGGTCTGGCACCCGGAGACCATCTCCCTTGCTTCAAACGTTTACGTAGGGCATGGCACGATGCTGAAAGGCTACCACCGCAACGAGATGGTGATAGGAACCGGATCCTGGATCGGCCAGATGTGCTTTTTCCATAGTGCCGGCGGAATTACGATCGGGAAAAATGTCGGTATCGGCCCTGGAGTGAAAATTCTGACCTCGTCCCATGGGGAAGAAGGGATTGATGTTCCGATTCTCCACAGCAGGGTGGATTTTGCTGCGGTGACCATTGGGGACGACTGCGATCTTGGTGTCGGCAGCATTTTACTGCCGGGAGTGACGCTTGGAAGAGGAGTGCAGGTAGGGGCTGGGGCAGTGGTTACAGGAGACCTTCCGGATTTTGCGGTGGCGGCTGGCATACCGGCCAGGATTCTGCGCATCCGCCAGGGGGTCAATACTCAATCGTGAGGGCCCCCAAAACCACATGAGAATATTTATCGGCGTCACGGAGGTTGCCGGATACTATACTAAAACGGCTGCAGCCCTGAGAAAGCAGGGTCATGAGGTGTCATTTCTCAATCTGTCACCAAACCCTTTTCATTATACCGATACCGCCAAGCGTGGATTGGCGCAGCGGGTCAACAAATGGTGTGAGTATTTAGCGGTCCGGAGGCGAACGAGCTTTTGGGCACTGTTGGTTTGGAAGATTATTCATTTAACGATAGGTCCTCTGCTTTTGCCGTGGGCCTGCTTGAAGCATGACTTTTTTTTATTTGGCTTTGGGAAAAGTTTTCTGCCATGGCATTTAGATGTTCTTTTACTCAGGTTGGCGGGGAAGAAGGTGCTCTTTATCTTCCATGGATCAGATTCCAGGGCACCGTATTTTGACTTTGGCGGTGTTTGGAAGGCACCGGGTATCCGGCGTTCCCTGTCGGAAACAGCAAGGCTTGCCAAAAAATGCAAGGCTCAGGTCCGAAGAATCGACCGCTACGCAAATTGGGTAGTAGACAATCCATTCTCTGCGCATTTCCATGAAAGGAAGGTACTGAGTTGGTATGCCGTCGGAATGCCTTGTTACAAATCTGAGGATATTCCGGATGAACCCGTTGGCGGAATCAGGATCCTGCACGCGCCCTCGGCACCCTTGGTAAAAGGGTCGCATCGGATCGCAGAAGCAGTTCGCAATGCTGCCGAAAAGATTCCGGAACTGCAGTTGGTGACGATCACCGGCCGTCCGCATGCCGAGGTGCTGGAAGTGATCCGGAGCTGCCACTTTGTGGTTGATCAGTTATATTCAGATACCCCCATGGCTACCTTTGCCGGGGAAGCAGCCTCGTGCGGCCGGCCGGCAGTTGTGTGTGGTTATGGGTGGAGCGATGCGTGGTTGGCGTTTTCGGGTCTGCCGGAGTGGCCATCCTATGTTTGTCACGAAGACGATCTGGAAAACGCCATATTAAAACTGGCGAGGGAAAAAATTCTCCGGCACAAGGTGGCGGAGGCAGGACAACGGTTGGTACCTGCTTGGAGCCCGGATCAGGTTGCGACCAGAATCACCCGCATTTTTTCAGGTAGCATTCCCGCAGAGTGGTACTTTTCACCGGAGGACATTCCTATATTCTATTCTGGCGGCATTCCGGTAGCATTGGCAAGAGAGACCGTCCAACAAATGATGGAACAGTTTGGAGTGGATTCCCTCCAGTTGAGCGATAAACCCGGAATCGAGGCCATGGCGAAGGCCTTCGCAAAAGGGGAGACCGGTAATCGCTCCTGATGAACTGCCGAGGAGTAACCCGTGGAACAGGATATAGTCAAGGCAGGCAAGTGGATGAAGCAACTCCGGCTCGTTCCCAATGTTGCAGGTTTACCCCAACCGTGTTGCCATTTTCGCTTTGGCCCCCTGTTAGGCTGTTGAGGCAGCACAGCATTTCCAGCATATCGAGTTCATGATTGTAATAATTGATAGTGGCGTCGCCAATACCGGTTCCATTGCAAACATGCTGAAGCGCATTGGTGCCGCCTGCCGGATTACGAACAATCCAGATGATATCCAGTCGGCCGAGCGCCTCATCCTTCCAGGAGTTGGCTCCTTTGATGCAGGAATGGGCAGTCTGGCGGCGGCCGGTTTAATCGATCCCATCCGACAACGCGTGCGTGGAGGGCATGTGCCCCTGCTGGGGGTGTGCCTGGGGATGCAGTTACTTACCCGCCGGAGTGAAGAAGGATCATTGCCAGGACTCGGGCTGATTGCCGCTGATACCGTCAAGTGGCGGTTCGATCCCAAATCCACAGGCTTGAAAATTCCGCACATGGGCTGGAACACGGTTTTCCCTGAAAATGAATCCCCTCTGTTCGCCAAAGCCCCGGAAGTTTCCCGCTACTATTTTGTCCATTCATACCACGTGGTCTGTGACAACGCGGACGACGTGGCCGCCACAGTCCATCATGGTTATAAGGCGGTAGCTGCGGTCGCACGTGGCAATATAATGGGAGTGCAGTTTCATCCCGAAAAAAGTCACTGCTTTGGCATGAATCTACTGGAAAATTTCTGTAATTGGAAACCAGCAATCGGTGTTTGCTGATACTTTTTCACCATGCTGACGCCTCGTGTCATACCTTGTCTTTTGTTACAAAATGGAACGCTCGTTAAAACCATTCGTTTCACCGATCCCAGCTATGTGGGAGATCCCACGAATGCGATCCGGATTTTCAACGAAAAACATGTCGATGAATTGGTGGTGCTCGATATTGCCGCCACCCCTAATGGCAAATCTCCCCCGTTTGCGGTCATCGAGATGTTCGCCAGTGAATGTTTTATGCCGGTAGCTTATGGGGGAGGCCTTTCACGGATGGCTGATTTGAAGCAGATTTTTCGGCTGGGGATTGAAAAAGTCATCATTAACAGCGCAGCGGTTGAAAAGCCTGATTTCATCAGCGAAGCCAGTGATCAGTTTGGAACGCAAGCCATTGTCATCTCCATTGATGCGAAGCGGAAAGCGGCAGGGGGATGGGATAGCTTTACTCACGGTGGGCGCAGAAATACTGGGCTCAGTCCCCAGGAATGCGCCATCAAGGCCCAATCAAGGGGTGCAGGGGAAATTCTCCTGACCTCAATCGATCAGGATGGTACTATGGCAGGCTATGACCTCGGACTGATCCGGGAAGTAACCACTGCGGTCGATATCCCGGTGATTGCGTGCGGGGGGGCCGGCAAGGTTTCGGATTTTGGTTTGGCCGTTCACGAGGGCGGGGCTTCCGCCGTCGCTGCGGGCAGTATGGTGGTCTATTTCGGAAGAAACCGTGCCGTACTGATCAGTTTCCCAAGTGTCCGGGAATTGAGCCGTGTTTTTCAATGACTTTTTTATGATGCATTTAGACCAATCCTCTGTTTCTCCCGGCGGGCAGGAGTGCTCGCGCTGTCTGTATAGCGAAGCCAATGTGACGAACATCAATTTTGATGCCGCAGGAGTCTGCAACTATTGCAATATGATCAGTCTCCTCGAAGAGGAATACCCGACTGGTGAAGAGGGGAAGCGGAGGTTGGAGGAATGCGTTTCCCAAATCAAGGAAGCAGGAAAAGGCAAGCAGTATGATCTGATCGTCGGGGTCAGTGGCGGCTGCGATTCTTCCTATATGATTCATTTGTGCGCACAGTATGGTCTGCGCCCGTTGGCGGTGCATTTTGACAATACCTGGGACAGCACGATTGCGGTGGAAAATATTCAGGCGCTGCTCCGTCCGCATGATTTCGATCTTTGGACCTATGTGGTCGACAATGAGGAATATGATGACATTTACAAGGCCATGCTGATTTCTGGCACTCCAGACAGTGATGTTGTTACTGATTTGGCTTTCGCCACCGTGTTGCGGATGGCCTGCGAAAAATTTGACGTAAACTATATTTTTGAAGGCCATTCTTTCCGGACTGAGGGAATGTGTCCGATGGGATGGCTCTACATGGATGGCAAATACATTTCTTCGGTCCATAAACGGTTTGGATCGAAGCCTATGAAGACATATCCCAATCTATGGCTTAGGGACTTTGTGAAATGGACCACGACGCTCGATATGAAATTCATCCGGCCCCTGTATTGGTTGGATTACGATAAAGAGGAGGCCAAAAAATTTCTTATCAGGGAATATGGGTGGCAATGGTATGGGGGACATCATTTGGAAAACCGGATCACGGCGTTCATTCACCAGTATTTTTGGCCTCGCCGTTGGGGCATTGATGGACGCTTGCTGGGACATTGCGCCTTGATCCGGTCCGGGCAACTCGACAAAGAGACGGCAAGAGCGGAACTTCAGGTGCCACCAAAATGTGATCCCAGTCTGGTGGAATACGTGCGTAAACGCTTTGGATGGTCGGAATCTGATTTTGTTGCAATGATGTCAGCACCAAAAAAAACCATGCGTGACTATCCCAATTACAAGCGGACGTTCGAACGGTTGAGGCCATTTTTTGAGACCTTGGCCAATGATAACCGGGTTCCCCGAAGTTTTTATCTTCGCTATTGTTTCCCCCAGTCCTCCGAACCGTTTTTTGGGCACCATCAACCACATTTGACCACCAGACTTTGAAATGTTATGTTTTGTTGGATGGACCAATTTGTTTTTCGATAGGCACAAATCCTTTCGCCACCGGGCGATCATGATATGAGCAGCGGAAAAATAAAAGGAGTTTTTGTCGGCCCCATCGAGATCGCAGGTTTCTGCACTTCATTGGTGGCCGGATTACGGCAGATAGGCATCCGGAGCGAAGCTATTGATGTTTCAGGGAACCGCTTCCGGTATGTGGAACGACTGGGTGACAAGGGTTTTTCCGGAATGATCAACACCATTGCAGGTGGACTGGGAAGGACCAAACTGGGAAGATGGATTTTATGGAAAACAGGGTTTAATTGGGTTCTGCGCGCCATAGTCCTCACACGGGCTGTTTTTCTTTTTGATATATTCGTGTTTGTATATGGGCGAACTTTCCTGCCAGGCTGCATCGACCTGTGGCTGCTTAAGCTGCTTCAGAAACGAACCGTCTTCGTTTTCCTCGGTTCGGACAGCAGGCCCTTAATTTTGAATGGCGCTTATCTCTCGACAATTGATTGGGTGCACACTCCTGAGGTCCGCAAAAAGCTCCTAAAAATGCAGAGGACAATGTCGGCCCTCATTTCCAGAATCGACCGGTCGGCCGACATCGTGATCGATTCACCCCTATCGGGGCATTCACACACGAGATGGTGCGCTAATTGGTTCCAATTTGGGTTTCCCTACCCGGTGCCATTGACTACCGGGTCTTTTCCTGGGTTGGAAATATTGAGAGTGTTGCACGCTCCATCCAGTGGTGCCTACAAAGGAACGAAATTAATCCGCGAAGCAGTGCAACGTGCCCAGGCTGGGGGAATTCCAATCCATTACGAGGAATTGTCCAATCAGCCAAACCATGAGGTGGTCAAAGCGATCAAACGATGTCATGTGGTTATCGATGAATTGTATTCAGACACGGGTCTCGCAGGTCTCGGGGTGGAGGCAGCCTCGCAGGGAAGGATCGTGGTGGTTGGAGGGGAGCAGTGGGATCAGGTCGAAGCTTGGATGGGACAAGACCCCCCGTTTCCTTCAATCCGGGTCCGTCCCGGCCAAATTGAGGAAACCCTGCACAATTTATGGGATCGCCGGGAAGCACTACCCGAACTTGGCGCTGCCCATCACGAGTTTATGATGAAGCACTGGAGCGCCGAGATTGTGGCGGCGCGTCTGGTGTCGTGGGTAAGGGACGGAGTCCCTGAAACGGCCCGGTTTCAACCGGATGACCTGAATTCACTCACAGGAATGGGTGCTCCCGCAGAGGCCATTGCAGAGGCGCTACAAACCATGCTGGCAACAGTTCCTCCGGAGAGCCTGGGATTCAGAGCCGGTAGCAAGGGAGCACGTGCGCTGCTTGATTTAAAGGCGGGGCCGGGATGAAACGGGGGTGCCACCTGGAACTGCGGAGAAACCTGGCCCCATATGACACGGCAACGGTCAGCAGCGACCACCAAGGAAATCCCAATCCAGAAGGACGATACAAAAATGGTCCGCAAATTTTTCAAGGATTCAGCGATTTATGGGCTGGCGATCATTCTCTCCAAAGGGCTCACGGTTCTGATGTTGCCGATCTACACGGCCTACCTGTCAAAAACCCAGGTGGGGGTGCTTGATTTGCTATTAGGTGTCATGGCGGTGCTGTCCATGTTGATAGGACTGGATATGAGCAATGCCCTCGCCCGCGAATATGGGGAGCCGGGAGAATTGGAACGTAAAAGACGCTACTCCTCCACGGCTTTTTGGTTCAGTGCTGCCGCATTTATTCTGGCTGCGGTGATTCTTCTTCCCGCTGCTGCCCAAATCGCTGTTAGTCTGACTGGTGATCAGAGGGCCTCCTCCGCAGTGCGGGCGGCCGTCGTCAGCCTGGCTCTCGGCGGAATCTATCTTGTGGCCTCCCAACAACTCCGCTGGATGATATTGCCCGCGAAGTTCGGGATAGTCAGCGTGTGCTTCACCCTGGTGTCACTACTTACGACTTTGTTGCTAGTCGCCAAGTTCAACCTGGGTGAAGTTGGCGTGCTCTATGGGACAGCCACGGGCTCTGCGGTTGGTCTTTTGCTGTCGCTCTGGTTTTGCCGTGGGGAGTTCAAATTCCTCTTTGACGGAGCTTGTTTAAGAAAAATGCTGGCTTTTTGTGTCCCGATCGTCCCTTCAAGTCTTGCCGTGGTGGTTACCATGTACGTTTCAAGGTTTGTGTTGGAAAATAATTTGGGACTGGACGCCGTGGGTGTTTTTGGCGTGGCCTCCAGAGTGGGTAGTCTTGCTGGTTTGGTGATGCTGGGGTTCGGCAGTGCCCTGACGCCATTGATCTACGCGGGTCAGCATGATCCCGGAACTCCGGGACAGCTGGCGAGAATTTTCCGGATTTTTGTCGCTGTGGCAGCGTTGGGTTTGGCCGGACTAACGCTGTTTGCGCCTGAAATAGTGGCATTGCTGACCCGGTCCGATTACTCTGCGGCCTTGCCCCTGCTGGGCTGGCTGGCTCCGGCATTCCTGCTCAGCCAAATGTATATTTTCGCGCCCGGGGCGTGGATTCATCGCCGCATGTGGTGGGTGGCTGCAATAAACATCGGTACCGCAGTCGCTGCAGTGGGGATCAATGTCGTGCTGGTGCCAGTGCTTGGGCTGCCGGGGGCAGCATTGGCGACCGTGCTGGCGGCGGGCTTGAATTTTGGAATCAACATGGCGGTCAGTCAGATGTTGTACCCAGTTCCGCACCAATGGCGCGCTGTGGGGACTGTGGTGCTCATTGGCATGGCAGCGATGGTCGCTGCCGCGTTTCTGCCGCGGGAGATTTCCATGAACAACCTCTTGTGGAAGTCCGGTTTACTCGCGGTCGTCGCCATGGCCATTATCGCGGTTGGTGGGGTGGAAAGGGAATGGCTGCGGCGGGGATGGGACAAATGTACGGGTGGCTTGGGGCGCCGTGGATAGAACCGTTTTGTGATCCTTGTCAGGACTGCGGTAACCCCGGCTGAAGCGGGAACAAGTCCGCCAGTAGTGCAACCACTCCGGAGCCCGGGCAATCAGCCAAGTTTGACCAAAGGCATGGACACAGCAAAAACAAAAACCGTTATTACGGTGGTGGGGGCCAGGCCGCAGTTCGTCAAGGCGGGCCCGGTGAGCCGGGCTTTGCAACAGGAAGGACTTCGTGAAATCATTGTGCACACCGGTCAACATTACGATGAGGGGATGTCCGATGTCTTTTTCCGTGAGCTGGGAATTCCGGCACCGGGATACCATTTGGGAGCTGGAGGGGGCCGTCATGGGGCCATGACGGGCCGCATGCTGGAGAAGATAGAAGAAGTGCTGTTGAAGGAACAACCGGACGCTCTGCTGGTTTACGGGGACACCAATTCGACCTTGGCCGGTGCCCTCGCAGCGGCCAAACTCCATATCCCGGTGGCTCATGTGGAAGCCGGGTTGCGCAGTTTCAACCGCCGCATGCCGGAAGAGGTGAACCGGGTCTGCACCGATCATCTGGCAACGTGGTTATACTGTTCCAGCGACCACGGAGCCAACCAACTGAGGACGGAAGGCATCGTGAATGGAGTCATGGTGGTCGGCGATGTGATGGCCGATGTCTTTTGCGGCACCCGAACGCAGATTGAAGCAGAGCCGGCGTTTTTGGCAAAGATCCGGAGCGGAGCCGGTGGCGACTATGATCTCCTGACCATTCACCGGGCGGATACTGCGTCCAATGTTGGGAAACTGAAAGCCTTGTTGGAGGTGATAGGGGACACCGGGCGGGCAGTGCTGTTTCCCATGCATCCCCGCACGCGGTTACTTCTTGATGAGGCCGGGGTGACCGTGCCGGAAATGATCAAAGTGCTGCCACCAGCTGGATACCGGGAAATGGTAGGGATGCTGTTGGCATGTCAGAGGGTTATTACCGATTCCGGAGGCCTGCAGAAGGAAGCCTACTGGGCAAAAAAACCCTGCATCACCCTGCGGAACGAAACCGAATGGGTGGAGACGCTGGTGGACGGATGGAACGTCCTGGCCGGGGTGGATCCAGCAACGGTGAGGAAGTGCCTGCAGACCACCGCTGTGCCGGGTAATCACCCCTTGTTGTATGGGGATGGTCAGGCCGCAAGCCGGATCGCCCGGCATCTGGCCGAAGTCTTGCGGGGGTAACAGAAAGCTAGAATATGTGTGGAATTTTCGGATGGATTACGCCCGGCCGGCCCATCGGGCGGGAGCGCACGGCCGGGGCCGTAAACCGGATGCGCCACCGTGGCCCGGACGATGAGGGGTATTTGTTCTGCAGAATGGATCAGAGCCGTACTGCCCTGGCTGGGGGAGATGAGACCAGTGAAGAACTCAAGTTACCCTCATGGCGGTCGGAAGAAACGCTGCCGGAGGCGGATGCCGTGTTAGGGTTCCGGCGGCTGTCCATTCATGATCTGAGCGCGGCAGGTCATCAGCCCATGGGGACACCGGACCGCCAGCTTTGGATCGTCTTTAATGGGGAAGTTTACAATTTCCTGGAACTCCGGGCCGAGTTGGAGGAATCCGGGATCGTGTTCCGCAACGGGACGGATACCGAGGTGGTGCTGCGGGCTTACGAAAAGTGGGGGAAGCGGTGCCTGGAGCGCTTTAATGGAATGTGGGGACTGGCAGTGTTGGATTTACGGCCGGGAGATGGCCCCGAAGTTTTTTTAGCCCGCGACCGCTGTGGGGTGAAGCCATTGTTCTATCACGAGGATGGGGCCGGCGGACTGGTTTTTGCCAGTGAACTGAAATCTATCCTCGCAACGGGCGGAGGATGGCGTCCCGATCCGGTGGCGGTGGGCAATTTTTTGGTGTGGAGCCGGCTGCCCAGTCAGCGGGCCGGTGACACTTTTGTCAGCAGCGTCCGGTTATTGCCGCCTGGGTGCACCGCCGTCTTCCGCCAAGGAAAATTGCAGGTGGAGCGCTACTGGGATGTGCCGGGCGGGGGAATGACGGCGTTGCCTGAATCCGACGCGGTGGAAAAAATGCGCTGGCTGTTGGAGGATTCCATCAAGCTGCGCCTGCGGGCAGATGTAAAAATCGGAAGTTGTCTTAGTGGAGGCCTTGATTCATCGGTAATTGTTGGGCAGGTGGATAAGCTGCTTTCCCAGCAGCCGGGTTTGACCCATACCGGAGAACTGCAACACACCTTCAGCGCGGTATATCAATCCGGGGAATCATATAACGAGAAGCGTTTCGTTGACCGGGTGCTGGAGGGGGTCAAGGCCAGGGGCCACTATGCCTGGCCTCAGGCAGCCCGTCTGGTGGAGGAATTTGAGCAACTGGTCTGGCATCAGGAAGAGCCTTTCCCGACCACCAGCATGTTTGCCCAGTGGTGCGTCATGTCAGCGGTGAAGGAAGCGGGAGTGACGGTATTGCTGGACGGGCAAGCCAGTGATGAACTACTTGCAGGCTACCGGCCTTACCAGTGGCATTACCAGGATTTGTTCAAAGCGGGCTCTCCGGGGCGGGCCCTGGCGGCCCGGCGGTCGATCTCCGAGGAAACCGGGGACCGCACCTGGCCACAACTGGCGGCCGCAGGAGTGACCGCCTTATTGCCAGGCCGCCTAACGCAAATGGCGGTGAAAACGGCCTATCTGCGTTCGTGGCGCCGGCGCGCTCAAAAGATCCTGAGCCCGGGCGTCGCCCAAGCGGTTGAGGCCGCCGTGGCCGATCCGGGGCGCCCGGAATCCTATCCATGGCGTCGATTTGCCGAATCCATGGAGCAGCAACTGCGTGGATTGGTGCAGGATGTTTGTCTGCCCCACTTGCTGCGGTATGAAGACCGCAATTCGATGGCCTTCAGCATCGAAGCGCGGGTTCCCTTCACGGATTTCAGAATCGTGGAGTTCGCTTTTTCCGGGGCACTGAATGGACACAAAATCTCGCACGGCTGGGCAAAATGGGTTTTGCGCGAAGCTGGCAAGGGGTTGGTGCCGGAAGACATCCTTTGGCGGCGTGACAAAATGGGGTTTGGCACCCCGGAATCCGATTATACCCAGGCGCTCGCCCAGTCGTGGATCAGCCGTGGACGCAAGTTCGAGCACGCCCCTGCATTCGTAAATGCAAATGAAGCCAAAATGATTATACGGAGAACGGCCAGTGGTATCGCCCGGGATCGGACTGAGGAGGGCATGGCGCTGCGGCTGGTGGGCGTGGAGACTTGGCTGAGGGCCTTCGACCTTTCTTTTTAAGGGCGGGTCCGTGGAAAGGGGCCCGGTTGGCAAAATTCTGAAAAAATCAGCTTTTCGAACTCAACCAATAACCACCGATTTGAGTATGACTGTATTAAATCTTGGTTGCGGCACCAAGGCGTCGGGCCATTCCACCGTAATGAATTACGACTGGTCGGTGTATCTCCGGATCCGGAAAAATCCCGTTCTGCGCATGCTGGCACCGATATTGTTGCGCGGCGTCCGCAGGGAGCGTTTCCACAATTTGCCGGAGAATGTGATCTGCCACAATCTGGCCAAGGGAATTCCCCAGCCGGACAATTCCGTGGATGCGGTCTATCACTCTCATCTGTTGGAACATTTGGACCGCCCGGTTGCCCTTCAGTTCATCCGGGAAGTCCATCGGGTGCTCAAGCCCGGGGGGATCCACCGTATCGTGATCCCTGATCTGGAAGTGCTCTGCCGGGCTTACTTGGATCATCTGGACCTGTGCCGCCGGGATGGTTCCCAGATCATCCATCACGAGGAGCGGATCGCAGATATGATTGAGCAGTGTGTGCGCCGGGAAGGTGTCGGCGCGACCGAGCAGTCTCCCTTCAGGCGCAAGCTGGACAATCTGATCCTGGGCGATGCGCGTCAACGGGGAGAAACCCATCAATGGATGTATGATTCGGTAAATCTTTCCGCAGCGCTGACAAAAATGGGCTTCAGAAATCCGACAGTGATGACCTTTGACTCAAGCAGAATCCCGGAATGGAAGGAAATTGGGTTGGACATCAATCCGGATGGAACCTGCTATAAAGCGAACTCTCTTTACATGGAGGCCGAGAAATAGGGTACCCGCGCCATTTCGGCGTGTCCCGCTTACCATCGCTGGAGCCTTCCAGCCCAAGTATCCCCTCATGACCGTTGTCCACATCGAAGAGCTTTTCCATCCCGCTTACGGGTATCAGGTGCAAAATTTCTGCCGTCACCATTCCCCGGAGCATCGCATTCATGTGGTGACAGGGGCCGGGGGCCGGGGGAACGTAGTCCAGATGGATCCGGCCGCGATGGAAAAGCTGGATACTGAATTCACCAACGAAACCGGTGCGCTCATTCACCGGTTACCGATCTCCTGGCAATGGCACCACAAAATGTGGTTAAAGGGCCTGCACGGCAAACTTGAGGCACTGCAGCCTGATGTCATCTACGCGCATGGTTTGGAATATCTCAGCCTTCCGCGGCTGTTATTCCGCAATTGGGACCGACGCTGTGTGGTGGTGACCGACAGCCACGACCTTCCGACGGCCTCTTTTCATAAGTTTCTCAGGAGAGCCTATCGCTTTGCCGCCCAGAATTGGTGTGTCCGGCAGATCAACAAAAGGCGCATTACCTGTTATTACACCGCGTTGCCGGTGAGGGAGAATATGAACCAATACGGGATCGACCGTGAGTTGCAGCAGGCACTGCCCATTGGCACCACCATGAAGTCTTTTTTCCGAGATTTGCCCGCGCGGGCGGCTTTGAGAAAGGAATGGGGGGCGGGGATTATGGATACGGTGCTGCTTTACACGGGCAAACATGATGAGGATAAAAGCCCGCATTTGTTCTATGAAGCAGTAAAGTCCTTGGATGACGTGGCTCCGGGCCAGTTGGTGTTGGTAAGCGTGGGAGCCCAGGATTCCACTTATTTTGAAAAAATTTGCCAGCCAATCCTGCGCCAACTGAAGGAAAAGGGCATCAAAGTCGTGGTCAGTCGGGCCATCCCTTCCACCAAATTGAGGGAATATTACTCCGCCGCGGATATCGGGGTGTTCCCCTGCCGCAACACGCTGAGTTGCCTTGATGCCATGGCGTGCGGTTTGCCGGTCGTCATGCAGGCCGACGCCACCAATAGGGAGCGCTTGCAGGCGGGTGGATTGGTATACGAGGCGGGTAAAGGGGAGGCTTTGAGTGCCCGGATCCGTGAGCTTCTGGAAGATCCCAAACTGCGCGAGTCTTTGAGTCATGCTGGAATCGCGGATATGCAGCAACGCTACGATTATGGCACCATTGTGGGGCGGCTGGAATCAGACTTGGCGGCGGCGGTTCAGAATCAAAAGTTCGCCATGGTCGCTGGAGAAAAGCAGCGAATGGTCCGGAACCCGGGGAAATAACCTGCTGGACAGCCAGCGGAGCCGAAGTTATCACAGTCCACCGAGGCCCGGATTATCGAAATTCCGTCTGACTGCCCCTGTCCCCCCTCATGCAAGCCAATTCCCTGTCCAAAATAGCCCTGGTTTTCGGGGCCATGATCGCGGCCTTGTTCGTGGTGGTGGACCTGTTCACGGCCGGAGGCAATGCCGTGGCCCAATTGTATCGATACCTGCTGGTGGGAGGGGCGCTTTACGGTCTGCTCAATCCCCGGTCGGGTTTTTATCTGCTGATCTTCCTCACGGCCTATCTGGATTTTACCAAACGGTTGATGATCTTCGACAGTGGGGTCTCCAAGATGGACCTTTATTACGTGCTGGGTGTGGCCCCGGCTTTGGTGTGCGGGATTGCGGCCCATACCTTTTACAGTTTGTTCATCACTTCCCAGGAGGACCGGCCGGGGTTGGTCAAACTGGCCATTTTCACGGTATCGGCTGCCGGATTCCTGGGAATGATGGGATTGATGGGGTCGGAGAACCGCTCCAAGGCGGTAGCAGACTCCGTAAACGCTACGGTCTATCTGTTGTTGCTGCCAGTGGTCCCCCATCTGTTCAGGACGCCGGAGGAGCTGAGGAAACTTTTGAAATATGTGCTGATCCTTTACACACCGGCGGTGCTTTACATGCTGGTTCATTGGTTTCGGGCGGCCTTTTTGGACATGAATCCGCCAATTTTTGGCTGGGAGCTGGATTACGTGAAAAGCGGAATGACCATTGAGATCCGGCAGTTGGCGGAAAGAAAGTTCCGGCCCTTTGGAACTTTCAATTCGGCTGCCAATGCTTCCATGGTCTTTGCGGCCGTGCTGGGAGTGGTTTGCAGTGGGCTGTGGAAACAACCGTTTTCGGGACGCCCCAACGGAGGGGGATGGGTGGCACGGATGATATTGGCGGTGCTGCTGGTGATTGCTATGTATGCCACTTACAGCCGGACCGGCTGGGTATTTGCCATGATTATTTTAGTGGTTCCGGCGCTTTTCAGGAGTCGATTTTTTACTATTGCTGCCTACAGTGCGGGAATCATCGCGACCTTGGTGATGGTCTTCTCTGCTCCGTATTTGCTGAAACACAAAATTTTGAATGAAATCAGCCTTGATCTTTATTCCTCCACTTCGAGGTCCGATGAAATGGCGCAGGTGACAAATATTTCCACCATGAATGACCGTTTGGAGGGATTTTATAATTTGGCGAACAACCCCAAAGTATGGACGCCATTTGGTTTCAAGTTTGCTTACTCCAATCCCGATGCTGTAAGGCAAACAATTTTTACCCATGATGCGGTGACGGCGGCCATTATCAAATTTGGTTACGTGCCCATGGCTTTGGGCGGGATTGCGGTGCTGGTTTTTCTCCGGCGCATGCACCGCTATGTTCTGACAGAACAGCAGCCCCTGGCCCGCTATATGGCTGCCTCCTGTTTGGGGGTGGGCTTTGTGCTGTGTCTGGGCACGCTGGTCAGCAGTGCCCAGTTGATCACCTATCCGATCAATTTTTGGATTTGGTTCATGTTCAGTTGCGTTGGCGCGCTGATGTTCTGGAATGCAGAGAACGCGCGCCTCCCTGTGGAGGCGACGGAGGAAGAACCCGTGGTTCCGCAACGCCAGCCAGGGCGAGGCCGTGGCATTGGCCTTGGCCGGCCGGTGCCATCCCTGGAGGGCCCACCCCAGAAGGAAGGCCCGAGGAAATTTCAGCCCCTCCACTGAGAGGGCCAAGGCATCGGGAATGGACCTAAAAGCCGCGAAGCAGGCTCAGGAATTCCTTGCATCAAGCTGCTGGAACATCGCGGCTAGATGGACTGGCAGGGTGAATCGTTGGAGGAACCATTCCCGAAGCATGGAAAATGGAGCGGAACCCAAGGCTTCCCGCGCCAGTTGCGCCATGGAATTGATATCCTGGGAGTCCGCCAACCAAGGGTAATTTTCGGGCAGGGCTTCAGGAATGGCCCGCCATGGGGTGGTCAGAATGGGCAGACCGAAGGCCATCGACTCCAATAAAGTGAGAGGCAATCCTTCGTTTTCATAACGCGTCGGAAAAATAAAAAGGTCGGCTTCTTCCAGCAATTTCCGCTTTTCAGCGGGTCCAGTAAAACCAGGCAAATGAATGGTGAAAAGGGCTTGGAGGTGGCTGGGAAGGGATTGCCGGGCAGACTCGAGCGCGGCTGCGAATGTGGCCTTTTCGTTTTCACAGGGGAACGGGCCGGCGATTGTCAGGGTCACTGGACAAGCGGGGTGCGATTCATTCAGGTTCGCAGCGAGGGCGGTAGCGGTGGAGAGCGCTTCGAAGATTCCCTTGCTGCGCGTGCAGAGGCCCAAATAGAGGAGATGCACGGGTGCCGGAAGGGCCGCAGATGAAGCCAAGGCCTGCTGCCTTGCCGTGAGCCGCCCCATGCGGGCGGCCAGAACGACAGGGAAGTCCGGGCAGGGGTCAGGAATCCCATTGGGAATGATGGAAACCCGGCCGGGGCTGAGGGACAGGACGTCTTTGGCGGCACCTTCGGATAAACACAGACTGAGGCTATGACCGTGCAGCAGGCGAAAAAGCCGCTGACTCCACCAGTCATCGGGATGGCGTTTCAGATAATCGCCGAGCCCGACCGAATGCCAATGGAGGACCAGCCGTTGGGTAAATGGTTTAAGGAGCGAGAGCAGCAACACATCACGGATGACCGGCCCCCGTTTCCCCGGGGCGGGGACATAATACACGGTATGGGCTCCACGCAGAGTGCAGGCGGCCAAGGCTTTCAGGCCACACCAAGCGAGCAGCAGCAATTTCGCAGGGCGCAGGCTTCCGACGTCCTGTTCATCCCTCGAAAGCCTCAGGTTGACATGAATAAAATAATCTGGGGCGTAGTCGAGGGCGGCCCGAACCAGATGACCAACCATGACACTTTGGCCATGAGTAGGGGGTGGGGTCTGGGCCAGAATTAAAACTCGTGAGGCGCTCGACATTCCTGCCTGCCCTGCTTGGGATAGCGCGCCGTGTCAAGGCGGCTTGCGTTTGACAATCCTGAATTGGCATCCATTAACGTAACTTATTCTGAAATTATGAAAAAAGCCTTTATTACGGGAATCACAGGACAGGATGGTTCTTATCTCGCTGAGTTGCTCGTTGGGAAGGGTTATGAAGTTCATGGTTTGGTGCGTCGGACGTCATCCATGGTGCGGGAGCGGATCGATCCGATCATGGAGGATCCGGTAATGCGGGCGGGGATCAAACTGCACTATGGGGATCTCGGCGAGGGGACCAATCTGGTGCGCCTGCTGCTGGAGATTCAGCCGGACGAGATTTACAATTTGGCGGCGCAGAGCCACGTGCGGGTATCCTTTGATGAACCGGAGTTCACTGCCGATGTGACGGGGACCGGGACCCAGCGGCTCTTGGAGGCGATCCGCATCACCGGCCTGATTGGCAAGGCGCGGTTTTATCAGGCTTCCTCTTCGGAGATGTTCGGATTGGTCCAGGCGGTACCGCAGATTGAGAGCACCCCATTTTATCCCCGCAGCCCCTACGCCTGTGCCAAGCTCTACAGTCACTGGATTACGGTGAATTACCGGGAGTCCTACGGCCTGCATGGTTCCAGCGGGATTCTGTTTAATCACGAGTCGCCCCGCCGTGGCGAAACGTTTGTGACCCGGAAAATCACCAGGGCGGTGGGAAGGATCAAACATGGGCTGCAAAAGCAGTTGGTGCTCGGCAATCTGGATGCCAAGCGCGATTGGGGATATGCCAAGGAGTATGTGGAAATGATGTGGCTGATGCTCCAACAGGAGACCCCGGACGACTACGTGGTCGCCACTGGGGAAACCCACTCGGTGAAGGAATTTGTGATGGAGGCCTTCGGCCATGCAGGGCTGGATTGGCAGGAATATGTGAAATATGACGAAGCTTTCGAACGGCCGGCCGAAGTCGAACTTTTGATCGGGGATTCCGCCAAGGCGGCCAAGCAACTGGGCTGGGTGCCCAGAGTAAAATTCAAGGAACTGGTCAAAATCATGGTGGAAGCTGACTTGGAACTGGCCGAACGGGACATGAAAATGGCTTCGCTGAGCTGATGACGGCTCCTTTCCGTCGGACTGGCAGCAAAGGGAATATTGCAAAAACCGGGCAAACTTGACAGGATCGTTCTGAAGCACGCCGCAGATGCGTTCCAGCCATGAAACACGCCCTGATCACAGGAGCCAATGGGCAGGACGGGGTGTTATTGGGACGTTACCTGCGCACTTTGGGGTATGCGGTGACCGGAATGGTGAGGGGACTCGACCGGGTGCTTCCGGAAGGGGTGCATCGCTGCCTGCTCCCAGGGCCGGAAAGCTGGGAGGCCGTCCTGGCGGAGCTGCAACCCGATGAAATTTTCCATCTGGGGGGTGACAGCTTTGCGGGAAAGCCTCAGGAAGGTGCCGTACGCCTGCTTGAGAGCAATGTCATGCTGACCGCCCGGCTCCTGGAGGCTGCCCAGCGCTCTGTGCCCCAAGTCCGCGTCTTTGTGGCGGGCAGTGCAGTGGCATTTGGAGATCCTCCCACTTCTCCTCAGGATGAGGACACGCCCCGGGCCGCAGTTTCCCTCTACGGGGCCAGCAAGGCCTTGCTGCACCCGCTGGCGGAAGAATACCGGAAATCCGATTTATTTGTCAGGATTGGTATTCTGTTCAACCACGAAAGCTGCCTGCGCCCCGAACGCTTTGTGACGCGCAAGATCACCGCTGCAGTGGCCCGGATTGCTGAGGGACTGCAGTCGGAGCTGCGGCTCGGGAATCTGGATGTCACCCGGGACTGGGGGCATGCGGAAGATTTTGTCAGAGCCATGCACCTGATGCTGCAGTCCGGCGTGGTGGAAGACCGGGTCATTGCCACCGGGACCGGGCGGACGGTCCGGGAATTCTGCGCCGTGGCATTCGGCGCGGTAGGGCTCGACTATCAACGCTATGTCAGGATGGCCCCGGAGTTCTGGCGTCCGGCCGAAGCGGTGCCGCTGGTGGGCGACAGCCGGAGGCTGCGGGAGGAAACGGGATGGGAACCGGGGCGCAGCTTTGAGTCCCTTGTGCAGGAAATGGTGGCTTATGACATGAAGCGGGTCACCGGTGAAGGGTCGGGCTGGAAACTGGTGTCGGGCCGTTGGGTGATGGATGACGGCCAAGTCAGATTGGAGGGCAGCCCGGTATCGCCGCCATGAAACTTTTTCTGATGAGAGCCGGTCTGGCGGTGTTGAGGGTGTTCTGCGGGGTGACTCTGGTGGACCAGCGTACCGGAAACGTGATCGGCCGGGTCGTGGTGATCCGTTGGAAAGGCGGCCTGCGCCTGATTGGCTTGGAGGGGGCTGCTGTCAGGCCCCATTTTCTGTTGCAGCAATCGGAACGGTATTGGGCCCAGGATCTGGGCTTTTCCTCTTATCCGGCACCGGATTTTCCCCATGTTGAAAACCGTCATCCTGCTGATCTCCCATCAGACACCGGCCGAGGTGTCGGCCATGTGCCAGACGTGGCAGGACCTGAATCCTGACGCTTTGATCCACGTGGCTTATGGTGGCCGGGAAGAAACCTTCGCGGCCCTGACGTGGCCTCACTGCAGTTACATCCCGGATCTCCGGCTGCGCACCCGCGACCACCAGCGGGAGCGCCAGTCCTACCGGGGCATTATGCAGGAAGCGGTGACCGCCCTGGCGGGAAGCGGGATCGGTCGGGTGCTGATGGCGGAATGTGACGTGGTGCCACTGCGTGCGGGGCTGACCCTATATCTGGAAGAGCGGGCCCGGGAGGAACAAGCCCAGGTATTGGGAGTGAGGTTGCGGAGGGTGGATGGAACCAGTCATCCCCATTTTCTGGCCCACGCCTCCCATCCCTCCTATCATGAATGGTTGAAACTTTCCGTGCGGGATGAAAAGGAAGTGGTCCTTATGATGCTTGGTTGTCTGACGTGGTGGACCTGGGAAGCTTTTGCCGCAACCGCAGCAGCGCCCGAGCC
>JBBQWG010000027.1:0-90867 GCA_038210825.1 Verrucomicrobiales bacterium | reverse complement strand
ATAAACATCATGAGCACTCCAACCAACTATGAAGTCACCGCCGCCGTTCCTGCCACTGACGAACTGGACGACACCCAACTCGAAGCCATCGCCGGTGGTTTCCTCGACGCCACCCTCGGATCGTCCGTCCTTGGCGACGGCATGCTCTGTATCGGCGGCGGGCTGATCAACTCCAAGATGGAATTGAACCTGTAATCCTCTTCCCCGTTCCCGCAATCACGCCATAAACTGCATTTCAGGGAACTTAAAGCACGCCCCGCCGGCCCCGCCGGTGGGGCGTTGGCGTTTGGGGTGTGGGCGGTCACTCCATGGCCCGCGATGCGTTGACGCGGAACCGTTCTTCGTCATGACCGGCAATGCGGTGATGGCGGATCCGAGCGCAGTCCCCATTTCTCAAACGGATCAAAGACTCTCCCGTTCCCTGTCCTTTTCAAAAACAAAAATTTGTGTTCTTTGCGATCTTTGTGGCAAAATTCCATGTGGCTTGCCCCCCTGCCCCTCGGCCCGGCCAGTGGATGCGGTCGGGGAAACCGGTCAAATGTGAATGTTCGGGGGTGGAGTGAATACTTGCAAAATCTGATGGGTCTGGATATGGTCCGGCATCCGGTGCTGCACTTATGGGGCGCGGCCACATAAGTTCTGAGGTGGAGTCTTTTCGGGTTTCTGATTTATGGGACGTTTGGCATGGACCGGATCCATTCGATACAGACACAGCCGAACAAACCGGCTGCAGCGAGACGTGGGAGCGCCCCTGGCTCAAGCCGGGCGTCAGTGGTGCCGCGTTCCTGGATCCGGAACGTCCGCCACCATGAGCATGGCCAATCGCGGGTCAATTAACTATATGAAAACGCACAACATGGTGGCTGGGGTGGTCGCCGTGATTGCGATAGGCATTTTGGTTGCTTACTTCTTTTTCATCATGCCATCCCGGACAAACGCGCGGATCGAAGCCTACCGGGCCTCGATCACGCCGGGGATGACCCTGGCCAATCTGACGAACCTGATGGGGAAGCCAGCTCGGATTATCGGATCAGATCACCGGTTGGACCGTACCCACCACTACAGGATTCCTCCCCTCGACCCGAACACAGTTGTTTACTTTTACCCGAAGGAAGGGCTTCCCTATTTCAACCTTTTTGTCTTTGTCGATACAGAGAAGGGCGAGGTCACAAAGTTGGTAGTGGACAAGTTGAAATGATGGGCGAAGACGCTGCGCGCAACAGCCGCCATCCGGTTTGGCTTTGAACCCGCGTGTTTCCCGGTCCGGACCGCTGCGCCATGGCCAGCGACGAAGCTAGAGGACTTGGGGCTGTTGCAGGGCATAGGGCCCATTCGAGGGCTTGTGGTATTTCACGGCCGTGTGAAGCCAGTTGCGGCGGGGGGCCGGGATGGAAGAGCCGGAATTGTAGTCAGGCGGAACATGCGCCTCCCTGCCATCACAAGGTCTTGCGTGCGCCTCCTGCCGGGATACAATGCTTCACGTTCTGCTTTGAGCGAATTGCGCGCGGGCAAATATTTACTTCCCGTTACAGACGCCCACACCATTCCGGCCCTACTCTGACTTGCTATGAAAACATGTCTTAATGCCGTCGTTCTCTCCCTGGTGGGACTGTTCGCGGGCACCTTGATGGCGCCTGCAGCAGGCAATACTTCAATCGTTCATCTGTCAGAAGTGCAATCTGTCAAAGTCGAACCCGGGAAGGTCACCATTATCGGCACTGGCCACGTTGAATTCAGGATCATGACCGACCGCGAACCAGCCAACAGCAGTGTTTTTGGGCAGCCGGCACAGCTTGTGCGTGCGGTAACGACACGCGGGACGTTCGAAATAATACCCTACTTCAGTGATCCAAAAATCAAAGGGGTTCCTACCGGAGGTCATGATGCGGACGAGTTGAAGAAATTGAGTAAACAGTGGTGGGAAGATATGAAGGGGGGATACGCCAAAGTCCGGGCAGGAGATAGTGTTACCATCCGGTATCAGGAAGACCAAATCACCCTCTCTGAGTTCCGGATCCAAAAAATTATCGGCGCTGGGTCGTTGACCATTCATCCGATACCCCCCACAGCAAAACAACCCGGTGGTGGACAAACCGGTGGTGAAGTGCCGGCCACCCTCCCCGAGTCTAAATGAGCCTCTTAATCGCCCGGCAGCCCCTGAATGTTGTAATTGGAAGGGCCAGCGGGCTCCTCTTTATGTCAGACCTTGAAATCCGCCCGTGGTTTCCGGACATGCCGGTCACGCCTATCACTACCCTGCTGCATGCCGCGTATGCGCCGCTGGCCGCCATGGGGTTCCGCTATACCGCCACCCATCAGGACGACGACATGACCTTCCAACGGTTGAGCGCTGGATGGTCGTTTCTGGCATACACCGGGAATACCCTGGCCGGCACCATCAGCCCGCGCCGTTCAAACCCTGCCAGCGAGTGTCCGTGGTATCGGCGGGCGGGAGTTTTCACGTTTGGGCAGTTCGGAGTGTCGCCGGAGCATCAGCGCCATGGTATCGGGCGGGCCTTGCTTGATCATGTGGAAGACCTGTCGTTGCGCGAGGGCGCGGTGGCATTGGCCCTGGATACCGCCGAAGGGGCTGGCCACCTCATCCGGTGGTATCAGAGTCTTGGCTACCGCGAGGTTGAACGGGTGTCATGGCCGGACACCAACTACCGGAGCGTGGTGCTGTCGAAGCCCCTCTGGTCCCCTGCCCGGCCGGGGGAGACTGCGGTGGGAGCCGGTTGAAAGATTGGGGTTGGGGGTCTGGGGTTGGGAGTTGCGTGAGGCGTCAGTCCAGACAAAGTAGGCACCATCCGTCACTGCACATCGACCTCGATGGGCAGGAGGTGGTTCACGAGGTAGCTGCCGCGGTGCTGATCGCGCTCCGTGGGTTGGGTGCGGCCTTCCGAGTCCGTTGCGCGGGCCACCAGCGTGGCTTTGCCCGGTTTTGCCGGCACCGGCCATGCGTATACCCAAAGCCGCCATGCGTTGGGGATCGGGGTTCCCAGCAGATGCGTGTCATGCCACGTCCCGCCGCCGTCGGTGCTGACTTCCACTTTCACAATCCCTGCCCCTGAGGTCCAGGCGGCCCCACTCACCTGACAGATCCCGCCGGCGCGCACGGTGTCGCCGAAACCAGGCCGGGCGATTTGGGCCTTCACCTGCATCCCGGTGATTGGGACCAGGGTTGGAGCGACGGGTCCGCGTTCCCAATAGGAGTAATCGATGGTTTGATAATAACCGTGGAAGGGCTGGGCACTGGGGATGATCCGGGTCAGCCATTTCACCGAGGCCATCCCATACCAGCCGGGCACGATGAGACGGAGCGGCGCGCCATGCGCGGGCGTCAGTTCCTCCCCATTCATTTTGAACGCGAGCAGCACGTCTTCGTTCGCCTTCTGCAGCGGCATGCTGCGCGCGTAATGAATTTCCCCGGCGGGTCCCGGCGGTTCCTTGATTTCGCCCCGGTCCGCGCCCTCGAAAATAACCTCACGCACGGAGGACTTCAGACCCGCGCGGCGCAGCACATCGGTGAGGCGGACGCCAGTCCACTCCGCATTGCTGACCGCGCCCCGCTCCCATTGCGCCCCGCTGGCCGGCGGCGTCAGGTAGGCGCGCCCATTGCCGGCGCATTCCATGGTCACGACGACGGTTCGCGACTCCATCCCGAGCACTTCGTCATAGGTCAGTTCCAATGGCGTTTCGACTTCGCCTTCGATCCTCAGCCGCCAGGTCTTCACATCAATCTGCGGGACCGCAAAGTGGCTGCGCACAAAAAAGCGGTCCGTCGGGGTGATGAATCCGTCGAGCGAGCCGAACGGCATCTCGAGATTCAAGGGTTCCCTCTCACGCATGATCATTCCTCCCGGCGAGGGGAGGGCAGAACGCGTGGCTTCGTTGTGCGCCGAGGTATGGTCGGGTGTCGTTTCCATCAGGTGCCTTCCTGCAGTTTCAGTATGTCAGGAGCTTCACGGACAGGCCCTCCACGGTGCCGCCCGCGCCGGCTTCCTATCCACTCATTTTGACGCGGGCCAGTCCGTGGTCGCAATCCACGTCGGCCCGGGAATCCAAAACAGCTGCAACGCCTTCCGCATCATAGCCGGTCAAATAGGAAAGTTTGGCGATGCCACCAGTGAGGATTTGCTCAAGAATGAAGGCCATAAAGTTTCATGGGGGGTTAGGGGGCGGCTTGGGACAGCAAGCTGTCAAAAACGTCTTGGCAATTCTTAATGGCGGAGGGCCCCTTTCGTCCATGGGGTATAACCCTACCTTCAGCGGGTAGCGGTCAGGGGGCAGGGGGCAGGGGGCAGCGGTCAGGGGGCAGCGGTCAGCGGGCAGCGGGCAGCAGGCAGCAGGCAGCGGTCGGCGCTCGGCGGTCAGGGGCCATGGAGTGGGGAGTCGAGAGTCGGGCCAGCGCCAACGGCGCGTTCCATGACAGCCTGGGGTTTCAACCCCAGGAAACCGGGCAACCCATCCGGAGCGCCAACGGCGCGTCCCATGACAGCCTGGGGTTTCAACCCCAGGAAACTTGGGCAACCCTTTCCGGAGCGCCATCGGCGCGTTCCATGAGGGCGATTGGGATGGGATGGGACGGGACGGGATGGGATGGGACCGTTTCATCCACTCGCGAGGGGAGGCTGGATATGCCCATGCTTATTGTCCGGAAAAAGATCCCTCCTCGAATAACCCGCCGGCTTGTTCGATGAGACATGTGCCTGGATCGCTTCCTCCGGCTGGCCAAAAGCGGCAACGACAGCCCCGCCTCTTGAAAAAAGACCAAGAGAGGGCTTTTCAGTCCTGACAGGCCGGATAAAAAGGAGCAGGGCCGTGCCGATGGGAATGCCCATGGCAAGGCATCGCTCCTTCTCCCTTCTCCCTTCTACCTTCTCAATTTTAACCTCCGCCTTCTATGTCCGACCGTTTCACTCCCTTTGCTGAAAAAATGCGGGCTGATGGCCTCAGCGATGCGGCGGTCCGCGCCTTTGAGGGCAACTTCCGTGCCCTCGAACGTCAGGAAACCGGGCTCATTCCGGAAACCGGCCTTGCTCCGGTAGCGGAACTCCCCTGCGCGGACGCCCTGCCCGTCCCGGACCAAACGGTGCTGATCCCGCTGCTGCGCCAGACGGTTGTGATCAAGCTGAATGGCGGTCTGGGCACTGGAATGGGACTGGAGAAGGCCAAAAGCCTGCTGCCGGTGCGGGAGGGGCTGAGTTTTCTCGACCTGATCGCCCGCCAGATCCTGCATCTGCGGCAATCCACCGGCGGCGGATCCGTGCCCCGCTTTCTGCTGATGAACAGCTTTTCCACGTCGGCCGACAGCCGGGAACGCCTCGCCCACTATCCGGAGCTTGGCGCGCCGGGGGAACTGGAATTCCTGCAGAACCGCGTCCCCAAAGTCCTGACAGATTCCCTGACCCCGCTGTCATGGCCGTCCCATCCCGATCTGGAATGGTGCCCCCCCGGCCATGGCGACCTCTATGCCAGTCTGGCCGGCAGCGGCTGTCTCGACAAGCTGCTCAGCGAGGGGATTCGGTATGCGTTTGTTTCGAATTCCGACAATCTCGGGGCCACCCTTGACCCTGCCCTGCTGGCGTGGTTTGCGGAAAGTGGCGCTCCCTTTCTGATGGAAGTGACCCGCCGCACGGCCGCGGACAAAAAGGGCGGACACCTCGCCCTGCGCCCCCGTGATGGCCGCCTCATCCTGCGTGAAAGCGCCCAGTGTCCCGATGCGGATGCGGAGGCCTTCCAGGATATCGAACGCCACCGCTTCTTCAATACCAACAACCTTTGGATCCGGCTGGACCATCTCAAGGAAACCCTCACCAAACATGGCGGCCTGATTCCCCTGCCCATGATCCGCAATAGCAAGACTGCCGACCCGCGGGACAAAAACAGCCCGGCAGTCTATCAACTCGAAACCGCGATGGGAGCGGCCATCGAATCCTTTCCCGGTGCCGCCGCGATCGAAGTGGGCCGGGCCCGTTTTGCCCCGGTCAAAACGACCAGTGATCTCCTCATCATCCGCTCCGATGCCTGCCGCCTGACCTCCGACTTCCGGATCGAACTGGATCCCGCCCGCCAAGGAGTGCCGCCGGAAGTCAATCTGGACAACACGCACTACAAACTGGTGGATGGCCTCGATCTTTTGCTGGCCGAAGCCATCCCCAGCCTGCGGGACTGCCACAAACTAACGGTCCATGGCCTAATCCAGTTCAAGCCTGGAGTTGTCATCAGCGGCACCGTGAGCTTCACCAACAAGGGGCCCTCCCCCGCTCCCGTGCGGGCCGGGGAATATGCGGATGCCAGCTATCCCTTGTAGCCTACTGCGCCACCGTCCGGTTCCAGTAGATCACCACATTTTTGGTGGAACGTCCGGAGGCGATGATGTCCAGCCGCCCGTCCCCGTCGAGATCGGCCAGCTTCAGATCCTCACAGGCCATTGATTTGCCGCCGGCCACCCATGCCTGCTGCCATGCCTGGTCCGGCGTGTTCTGCCAATGAATCCGGATCCCGAATTCACCTGCCGCATTGGGCTCCCGCCAGCCGGCCACGATCTGCTCCCGTGGCAGCCCCAACAGATTTCCGCAGGCAAGGGCATGCCCCTGGTTCATGCTGGAATCAAGCACCCGCCGTTTCCATTCCCGCGTGCCCGCCTCCTTTTCGTAAAGGGCAAGGTGGGGGCCATGAAACGGCTCGATGGCAGCCATGACGGTGCCAGGACTGGTGCCGGCCGCATGGGGACCAAACCGGATTTCGCCGATGCCGGCAAATGCCACGGATGATCCCGGCAGATCTGTCAGGGTGCGCAGGGGAGCGTCCCACCCTCCGGTCCGGGGACTGGCTTCCAGAAAACCTTCCCTGCCCCCGATCACCATGGCTTCGCCGCCCTGCGGGCCGTCGGGACGAAGATCGAAATTATGAGTGATATGCAGCACTTCCGATAACACTTGAGGCACCCATGCTGCGGCCGCAGCCGGCTGGTCCGGAAAGGCGAAGGCATGGATCCTGACCCCGTTCTCTCCCGCCCCGTTTTTGTTGCCCCGGCCGTGGAGCGGAAGCACAACCAAATGCGGTTTTCCCCCGGCATCCTTCACCCAGTGCATCCGGTGCACGGTAGGCTCGTGCGGCAGTGGCACTGCCGTCCAGTCGCCGCTGCCGGAGGCTGGCCGCTGCAGGTAGAACACCGCTCCGCTCTCGGCGGCATTGCTGGTCTCGCCGGGATTCCATTGAGCCCCCACGGCTACCTCCACCTTGCCATCCCCATCGACGTCCCGGGCCGCGATACAGACGTGGTCGCGTTTGGTCAGGCTGCCCGTGAGGCGATGCTTCTTCCAGTCAGGATTCTGATACCAGACAATCTCCCGGGCATCCGCCAAAAGGATGTCAGGTTTGCCATCCCCATCCACATCCCCGATGGCAAGGCCATATCCGATGCCGATGGCAGGATCAATCACCTGCGGATCAAAGCGGGGCTCCACCGCAGGGGCGGTGGCCGAAAGGGTGAGCACAAGGAAAGCAGGACGGAGCAGCATGCCTTTCCAAACGGACCAGCGCACCGTCTTTGATCAGTGGGAACGGGCAGTGACGATCATGCCGCCGGCACTGCTTTGCCGGAAGCCTCATCCTGAGGTGCCCCGGAGCTGGAGCTTTGTTTCAGGGCAAGGCCTTCAAGGAATTTTACAACCACCCCCAGCAGCACCACCAGAGTGACAATCCCGTAGGAGATGTAGAGCTTCTGGTCGAGCCCCTGGGTGAATCCGTAGCTGTGCAGGCCGACGTTGAGGAGATTCACGTGCCACCATGAGAAAAGACAGAAATTGGCTCCGAAGGCAGTGCAGAGGTGCAGGCCGATCTCCTTGATCCAACCCGCCAGCCGCATGTGCAGCACGGCGAGGCACCAAAGCACGATCACGAGGGCACCGTTTTCCTTGGGATCCCAGCCCCAGAAGCGGCCCCATGAGTCGTTCCCCCAGATGCCGCCGAGGATGGTGCCGATCAAACTGAAAACCAAACCGAAACACAGGATGCCGTAGGCGCTCTGAGTCAGCATGCGGAAAAGGGCCTTGTTCTGCCGCGTGATGTCGAAAAGGCGGCAGAAAATGTAAACCATGGAAAAGACCGCCGCGAGGAGCACGGTCGCATAACCAATATTGATGGTGGTGACGTGGGTCCACAGCCAATAGTTGCTGCGGAGCACCGCGACAAGGCTGGGCATGGTGTCCGAAGCATCGCCGGCTTCATACCGCCCCGCGAGGAACATGCCGGCGGCCCCGCAGGAGATGGCCACGATCAGGGAGATGCGGTTCTTGAAAATCTTCTCCATCACCAGGGCAAACACCACCGCCATCACAGTGATGAAGGGAATGGTTTCGTAAATCGTGGTGACCGGACCCCAGCCGGTGATCAGGACTCGCCAGGTGATCCCGGCCAGAATCAGGAGCATCCCGATCCAGCCCCCCCACAGACCGATTTTGGTCAGGACAGAGCCCATTTTGCTGCCGGGGGCGATCCATGACACGGCAAGGAGAAGGAAGAGGAGGAGGAACATCCACTTGGCCCAGCTGAACAAACCGGCCTTCAGATATCCATGATCCATCGGCACTTTTTTATAACTGCCCGAAGCCTGGGCGGCGCTGATGAGTCCCTGTCCCATACTTAGCACGGCCGCCTGGAGTTCAGCATTTTTGGCAGGATCGCCTGCGAGGGCGGCAAGGTTTTCCAGCGTCCGGAGATGGCTGATCGCCATGGCGCTGTGCGGGCCATCGGTCAGATAGTCCCGGATCAGGCCACCGGCGGGGACCCATGCATCCGGTGTCGCGGCGGTGGGCGGGGCATACCAGTTGATGGTGCTGGTATCCCGGAGGAAGAGGTCAATCCTCTGCAGCAGCTCCGGCATGGGCGAGCGGTCGCCGCTGCGGGCGGCCACGAGAAAGTTCCTGAAGGTGTTGGACTCCTTCAGACCTGTGAGGGCTTCGCTGAGGGGAACGGTTTGTCCCGCTTTGGATTTGAGGGGCTCGTCGGCAAAATCAGCGGGAATTTCGATGCCTTTCCGGGCGAAGTTGAGGAAATTGATCAGGTCTTCATAACGGATCAGGTTGGTGGCAAGATTGTTGATCTGCACATCAAGGCGGCCCTGTTTTTCCGCAGGCACATTGGCGAGGCGGGTGCGCACGGCGAAGAACTGTTCCCGGGCTGGAGCCAGCTCGTCGTAGGCGTATTTGTCGCGGCGCTTGTCATGGGGATTCAACCCGACCTGGAGCAGAGCCCCGCTGTCCTCGACGTTGAAAATCGGATAGCGGTTGGCGATGTCCGGGTAGAGAATGGCA
The DNA here is from genome assembly GCA_038210825.1 of Verrucomicrobiales bacterium. Taxonomy (GTDB): domain Bacteria; phylum Verrucomicrobiota; class Verrucomicrobiia; order Verrucomicrobiales; family V1-33; genus CAIZWU01. The sequence goes on along the minus strand of JBBQWG010000027.1, from coordinate 81,547 downwards.
TCAAGGAACCATGCCACGGCCGGGATGCTGCGGTAGGATCCACCGGCGGTGCCGTCATCAATTTTGATCCGCACCGAGGGGATGGCGCGGTTCCGCAGCAGTTCATAGTAGGCAAAAGTGTGCAGGGATTTGGTGCGGCCGTCGTCGGTTTTGGGCACCCGCTCCATGGTGTCGATCACTTCCTGTTTCCACTCCGGGGCGAGCTGCGCGGGAGTGAAGATGCGGACGGCATCGGACTGCCGGGTTTTGCTGGAAAGATACACCACCGTGATGGCCACTACGAGGGCGAGCAGGATGCCGGGAATAACAGGGGATTTTTTCATACAATCAGGCGGCAGGAGGTGTGGCGGGCACGGCGGGGACGGCATTGCGGCGGATGAAGCGGGTCAGCTTGGTCAGGAAAGTGATGAGCAGGCCGATGGTGGCGGCGATGGTGCTGTAGAGCGGCCACTGGTCCGAGGGGTTTTTTACCACGGTGAGGACGCTGTATCGTTCCTGGCCGGGCGGGGAATCGCTGTCAAAACTGGTCTGATAGGCCACGTAACCACTGTCGCGCAGCGGGTTGTTCATCCAGATGCGGAATTTGCTTTCCTGGCCGGCGGCATTGATCATGGTGACATGGCTTTCATATTCCTTGGCCTTGCGGGTGCCAGGGTAGTAGGTGGCGATAAAGTCGTCCAGCCGCAGGGAGAATGGCACCTCCCATGTTTCGCGGGTGAGGTTGACGGTGAACTGGCGTCCTCCGGCGGTGAAGGAAAACGGTCTTCTGGCAAGGTCCACCACCTCGCCGTCCCGGACGATCTGGGCCATCACCGTCTGTCCCACGGTCTGGCCTGACAAGTCCACCACATCAAGAAACATCCCCGCGAGGTTGGCCTCGTTTTGAGGGTTCACGGGCAGCGGGAGCAGGGTGTAGCCATCGACGTGCCGCGCTCCCGCCAGCACGGCAGGATGGCCGGTGGTGCTGAGGGTGGCGTTTTTCTGATAACCGGACACTTTCAACTCGAACGGCCAGCCGGTGCGGTGGAAGGTGGTGGTTTCTGCCGGCGAACCGGTGCGGAAATCCTTCTCGTGAATGATGTAAACATTGGGGTCGGACCCTCCGGCCTCCTGCACCTCCAGCACCCAGTCCTGGAAGGCCTGCACCTTGTCCCTGGTTTCCCCCTCGAAGATGCGCATGTGTCCTTCCTGCTTATACCAGAGGGAAACCGCCCCCGCAGCGATGAGGCCCAGCATGGACAGGTGGGCGATGACATTGCCGATGGTGCGCCAGTTCTTTTTGATCCGCAGCACCCCGCCCGCCAACAGGTTGACAAACATGATAGCGAGCAGCAGGGCCATGCCCGGAAGCGGGATGAAGCCAAAGATCCAATGTTCCGCCGGCACGACCCAGCTGGTGAAGTAGATATTCAGACTCTCATAGAGTCCGAGGGTTTTTTGGCTGAAGGTGCCCAGCAGGGTGAGCAGAATCATGAAAAGAAAAACCACCACCGCGATGTGATAGGATCCGACCACGGAAAGAATGCGGTCAGTGACTCCGGCGCGGCGGCGCGGAGTCTCGGGCGGGGAGAGGGTGGGGGATTCAGCAGACATTGATAGGAAACGGGGAAGGAAAGGGGGACATGGCCGGAAGAAGTGGCAGGCGGGCTTGATGCCGGATTGGCAAATGCAAATCAGGCGGCCACCCGTTTATTTTTCTTCCGGTGACAGGGCATTGACACCCAGGGTTTGGCAGAAGGCATCGAACTTGGGGGCATGGGCGGCGACGAGGGCCTCAGGCCCTGTCATTTTGAGGGTAAAGAGGTAGCCGGGGGCCTCAAAAATGGCCCCGATCATCCGGTAGCCGGGCTTGGGAGGAGCTGGGGCCATCATGGGACCGCTGCCTCCGGTGAAGGTTCCGGAGATATCAATTGAGGGAACGGGACGGTTGAAGATGGTTTTCACCGGAAGTTTGGCGAGGTCGGCTTCCGCCATGGGTGGCTGGCCCATCTGCTGACGCCAACGGTTCAGATTTTCCAGCACCCCGCCGCCACTGGCGATGGGAAGCATTGTCAGGTAGAATTCCCCATCGCGGTTGGGGCCGAAGTCGAAATTAAGCTGCCGGAACTCGGTGGCGGGAAGGAAATTCCAGCCATCCGGCACGGTCCAGCGCAGGAGAGACTGGGCTTGATTGTGGTAGCGCTGGATGCCCGAAAGGCCGAGTTCGGGAGGGAGTTCATTTTTAAAGGGTGCCCTTGAGGCGGTGACTTCCACGCGGTCCACACGGCTGCAGCCGGCCAGCAGCATGACGGTAGTACCAAGAGTGAGGAGATTGCAGCAGGATGAGAGGGACGCAGGCATGAAAATCGGGCGGAAAGCGGAAATACGTGAGCCGGTTCAAAGGTCTTACGTCTCCCGCAGCGATGACGGGAATGTCATTCGAACGACGCTGCAAGGGAGGAAGGCGGGCGCGGGTGGGGACGATTCCAAAAGCAAGGGAAGCAGGCAGGGCCAGGCCCATAGTTTGTCGGATTGTTCCGCCGCGTGGTTCAACGCAGGTTTTTCAGCAGTTCCGTCACTTCTCCCACGGAGACCGGTTTTTGCTGGTCGTCCACTTCCACAAGGACCAGATAACCGGGAGCCCCCCCTGCCCTGCGGAAGGCTTGCACCAGCTTGGCCTGTCCGCTGGCCACCCGCCTGCCACTGTCAGGGTCCCACGTTTCGTCACAGGTCAGACAGCCGTGCGATGGGGTTTGTCCGGAAAAAACCGTATCCTGCCATGGGGCCGGATCAATGGTGGTGCCATGGGCTAGGATCTCATTGCGACCCGCCTGCCCTGCCCACCAGGCCTCACGGAAGGGCCACCAGTTCCGCCACGAAGCGGGTAACAGGGCCTCATAACGGGCGGCCGTCCATGTCCGGTCATACTCCAGAGGCAGACCAAGGATCAGCATCTCCGATGGGCCAATTGCGGTGTTGCGGGTGGTGTTGATTTCCGTGATTTCGAAAATGCCACCCGGCGTGTTGCCGTTGGTCAGGGTGCCGGGCAATCCGCTGGCGGAGAGGGCAAATTGAGTCACTGACAGCACCTCGCCATCGGTTCCATGAAGGAATTTGCCGTTGGCATGCCGCATCACGGCCCGGCCCACGAAACGCCGGTCCACCCGCTGGAAAGAAAAGACCACCGGCCGGCCATCGAAGGGAGCCCGGAGGAGATCTTCAAGCGGCGGCCGCTGGTGAATGACCGTGGAGCGGGGCGAACGCAGCTCCGTCATCAGCGCCAGCAGGCGCGGTTCTCCAGACCAGTCCGGGAACTTGGCCGCCAGGCTGGTTTGAAGGGCTTGGCAATGTTCCGGCGAAGCGTCCCATCGCTTCAGCCAGTGACCAGCCATGGCGAGGCGTTTGGGATCGTGATCCTGCTGCCAGATTCTGCGCATTTGCGGCTCCAACTCTGCCGGAAAAAGGCCATACGCCGTTTCCATGGCAAGGCGTTGGGTTTCGATAGCATGCTTTCCTGCCGTGGCCGCCAAGGGAGGCAATTCCAAGCGCCGGCGCACTGCAGCCAGCACTTCCGGGCGGCGGTCTGCCTGCCACTTGACGGCTCCGAGGAACTCTTCCCAGCGTCCCTCGGCTTCCGGCGACAACGGCAGGTTCAGGTTTTGCTGGATGGCCTGGTCATGGATCGTGCGTCGTTTGGCCTCCCGCGCTGCCGCCGTCGTCCAAGGTGCGCTCACGCCATCGGAAAAATCCCCGGGCGGCGGCGACCACCGCCACACGAACCACATCAGTGCGGCAATAAAAAGCAGCGCGGCCACGGCCCGGCGGAGTCCCCCGGATTCGGCGGAGGAAGGAGGCAGTTTCGTTATTTGCATGACCGCAAGTCCCGGATGCCATCCGGATCACAGGTTTGGACCGTTTTCCGCGCCGTCGGCGCGCCGGGCTTTCCACCAGCCAAGGAGGGGCATCAGGATGCTGATGGCGATGACTCCGACGATGACTACTTCGAAATTTTCCTTCACGATAGGAAAGTTGCCAAACAGGTGGCCGGCACCGGCGCAGACGATGACCCAGATAAAAGCGCCGAGAATGCTGTAGCCGAGAAAGCGGGGATAGTCCATGCGTCCGACACCCGCCACAAACGGGGCAAAGGTGCGCATCAGGGGAATAAACCGCGCCAGCAGAATGGTTTTGCGGCCGTGCCGGGTGTAAAAGGCCTGCGTCTTCAGCAAAGTGGCCGGATTGAAGATCCGGGATTTCGGTTTGCTGAACACTTTGGGCCCGAGGGCGCGCCCGATGGCGTAATTCAGATTGTCGCCCAAAACCGCCGCGAGGGGCAGAATGGTGCACAGCACTCCAAGGCTGAGTTTTTCGCCCATCCCGGAAGTCAACGCACCAGCTGCGAAGAGGAGGGAATCGCCGGGCAAAAACGGCATCACTACCAAGCCGGTCTCACAAAAAATGATCAGGGCAAGAATGATGTAGATCCGCGTGCCGTAAAGTCCAACCCAGCGTTCCAGATTTTCATTGATATTGGTCAGAATGTGCCAGGCGTCGGAAAAGAATTCCATTCAGGGAGGGAGGGCGGAAAATTCAGGCAAGCCGCGTGAGCGGCCAGATGAGCGGAATCAAAAAAGTGCAGAGCAGCCAGAGCAGGAGCGTCAGGGGAATCCCGATCCGGCAAAAGTCGGTAAACTTGTAGCCTCCAGCGTTGTAGACCAGCAAATTCGTCTGGTATCCGATGGGCGTGGAAAACGCGAGAGTCGAGCCGAACATGGCCGCCACCACAAAGGGCTTGGGATCGACCTGGAGACTGAAGGCGGTTTGCATGGCAATGGGGGTGATGATCGCCGCCACCGCCGCATTGCTCAGAAATTCGGTCAGGATTACGGCGATGAGGTAAAGGGCCGAGAGCACTGCCACATCGCCATACCGGCTGAAGGCCCCCACGATGGTTTTGGCAAGTTGCTCCGCCAGCCCGCATTGCTCCATGCCGGCTCCGATGCCTACGGTGCCAATAATCAACAGGAGGATCCGCCACTCCATGGCTTCGTAGATCTCGGAAGTGTCCACGCAGCGGGTAACCACACACAAGAGGGCCCCGCTCAGGGCAATGAGTCCAAAATTGAGATCCGGCATGCCCACGGCGGTCAGCAGGGTCCCGCCCCCCGCCACATGGGTTTCGGCAAGGGATCCCATCAGGCAAACTGCAGAGAGGATGGCCAGGGCAATCCAGCGTTTTCCATGGCGTGGACGGGTGTCTTTGGGCCTCGTCAGGTTGATGAACCCGCGCTCTTTGAAGAGTTGGGCCATCTGTTCGGGTGGGCCTTCAAGGAGGAGGGTATCCCCCATCATGAACCGCATGTCCTCAAAACGCTCCCGCAGGTTGACCCCCATGCGGTGCACTGCCACGATGATCACTCCGTAGCGCTGACGGAAATTCAACTGTTTAAGACTCTTGTGGAGCACGGTGGAGCCCGGGCCCAGCACCGCTTCCATCATCACGGCCTGTTCTGTTTTAACGCCCTCAAGGCCGAGGGACTCCCGGGGCACCATTTCCAGGCCCTCCGTCTGGCGCATGGTCATGACATCTTCCAGCCGCCCTTTGAGCACCAATTGGTCCCCGGCTTCCAACCGGAGTTCCTTGAAGGAAGTCCCGACCATCACGCCGGTGCGGATCACATCAATCAGGCGGATTCCCCGCAGGCGGGCGAGCGGGGTGTCGGCAAATAGTTTGCCAATCAGGGGTGACTGCAGGCTGACAAAAGCCCGGGTGAGGTATTCTTTTGATTTGCTGTCTTCCAGCAGGTTGGACAGGGCGATCCGGTCGGGCAGGAGGCGGGGGCCAAGGATGCCGAGATACAGGAGACTGACCGCAAAAACCGCCAGTCCGAGACCGCTGATCTCGAACATGGAGAACGACAGGCCGTAGTCCCTCGCCTGCCCTACCACCACCATGTTGGTGGAAGTGCCAATCAGGGAAATCATCCCGCCCGCCACCGTGGCAAATGAAAGGGGGATCAGCATCCGCGAGGGGGCCACTCCCTGACGGCGGCAAACCGCCATGACCACCGGCAGAAAAATGATGACGATGGAAGTATTGTTGAGAAAGGCTGACATCACCCCGCAAACTGCCATCAGCACCCACAGGCCGGTCCTCTGACTCTTCCCGGACACACGCTCATAAAAAGCCCCTGCCTCCGCCACCAAACCCGCCCGTTCGAGGGCAATACAAATCACCAGCATCGAGGCAATCATTACCACCGCTTCATTGGCAAAGGCCTTCATGGCGCTTTCCACCGGGAGTATCCCGGTCAGGACCATGGCCGCGAATCCGCCCAAAGCTACAATCTCCGGGGCCACCCGCTCCCGGATGAACGAGACAAACATCAGCACCACAATCAGGGTGGCGATGATTTGTTGCGTGGATTCGGTAAAAGCAAAAACCGGAAACATGGGCGCGCAAGCTCAGCGGGGAGCAGGGGGATGCAACCCGGAATGCTTTTCCCTGCAGGCGGCTTCAGGTGGCATAGTCAATGCGTTCAAAAATCCCGCCCCCCCGCAATTCATCCCCGTCGTAAAAAGCACAAATTTGCCCCGGCGCGAGGGCGCGCTGGGGCAGGTCGAATTCGACCCGCATCTTCCCGCCCTCCCCGGGTATCAACAGGGCGTCCTGTCCGGCGCAGCGGTAACGCGGCTGGGCCTGGTGCCGGCCCGACTCGGTTACCGGTTCCCGGACCCATGACACACTTCCCACCAGCGCCCGCGAAGCATACAGCCGGGGCGTGTCCGGCCGGTCAAAGGCAAGCACCAGCTCGCCGGTGGCCCACCGTTTTTCCACAACCACATACGCTTCCCGGTAGACCGGCGAAGCAATGCCGAGCCCCTTGCGCTGCCCCAGAGTGTAAAGATGCAGGCCTTTGTGTTCGCCGAGGGGCTTGCCTTCCGGGGTCACCACCGGCCCGGGGGCATCCGGAACAAAAGCCCGCAGGAAATCGCTCATCTTGACCTGGCCAATAAAACAAATCCCCTGACTGTCTTTTTTTCCCGCGGTGGCCAGACCCAAAGCAGCGGCCCTGCGGCGCACCTCCGGTTTTAGCATGCCGCCGACCGGGAACAACGCCCGCTGTGCCTGATGCTGCTGCAGCAGGGCAAGGAAATAAGTCTGGTCCTTGTTGGGATCCAGGCCCCGCCAGATCCGGCTGGGGCCGTCCGGTTCATGAGTCACCTGGGCATAGTGCCCGGTGGCCACGGCGCTGAAGCCCTGCTCCATCGCGTAGTCCAGAAAAACTCCGAACTTGATCTCCCGGTTGCACATCACGTCAGGATTGGGCGTGATGCCGGTTTGATAGCCTTCCAGGAGGTATTTCACCACCCGGTCGCGGTAGTCCGTCATCAGATTGACGACCCGGAATTCAATCCCCAGTTTGTCGGAGACCGCCCGCGCATCCTCAATATCCTGCTGCCATGGGCAATCTCCGAGGATGTTCTCCTCATTGATCCAGTTTTTCATGTAGGCCGCGACTACTTCATGTCCCTGCTCCAGCAGCACGGCCGCCGCCACGCTGCTGTCCACCCCGCCGGACATCGCTGCCAAGATCTTCGCCATTTGGAGGTCAACCCTGCACTGCTTGTTCCCCGGAGCAAGCGGCGCGCTCTTCTCAAGCCCCTTCCTTTTTCTCACCACGCCACCTTTTCCGCTCCTTCCGCACCGTAGGCCCGACCATTTTCAGTTCTTCCAATTTTTCAATCAATATTTATTATTTTGAAATTGCTATAAAGCTCGAAAGGGATTATAGATTTTATAAATCTGCTATTCCAACCCTGCAGACCACCCTCATCATGAAAAACCTCACCTCCCCCGTGTCAATTCAGACCAGCCTTCGCCGACTGGGCATCTCAGCGGCCCTCATTCTTGGGGTCAGTCAGGCGCAGGCCGCCACCTTGGTCAATTTGGGATCGGCCAGTGGATTTGGCATCCTTGCCAATACCGCGATCACCGTCGCGGGCCCCAGCACCATCACCGGGGATGCCGGAACCAAATCGGGCACCGCGATTACGGGACTCGAAATGCTGACCTTGAACGGGACCCATCATGGAGGAAGTGCCTTCACCCAGACGGCCCATGACGATTTTGCGGCGGCCTTTACCAGTGCGGCCGGCCAAGCGGCCGATTTTAATTATGCCGGTGCTTTCGATTTGGGAGGACTCACCCTGCTGCCCGGGGTCCACAAAGGGGCGGAGTCCTTCGGGATCACTGGGACCTTGACGCTGAATGCCATGGGCAATCCGGATGCCGTGTGGATTTTTCAAACGGGGAGCACTTTGGTGACCGCAGCCGACAGCACGGTCCTCCTGTCGGGTGGAGCCCAGGCGAGCAATGTTTTTTGGCAGGTCGGCAGTTCCGCGACCCTCGGAACCGATTCTCATCTGGAGGGGCAAATTCTGGCGCAAACCTCCATCACCCTGACCACCGGGGCCTCGACCGCCGGAGGATTGTATGCCCGGGATGGGGCCATCACCCTTGACACTAACATAGCCGGGATTCCGGAGCCCTCCAGCCTTGGGCTGTTTGCGGCTGCGGTTGGATTGATTTTAAGCCGTCGTCACCCGTCCCGGCGTCGTGCCGGAGTCTGACAGGCATCATTGGGGCCCGGGTTCGTCCTGGGCCCGCTGCCGGGCGGGAAGGATAGCGCAGGCTCCCTTGCACCCAAAAAGCCGGCTGAGCCCCAGTCGGTTCCGGCTGATCCATTGGTAGATGATTTCTGCCACTTGGATCACCCCCGGAATCCACAGGAACAACGCTATGGGCACCAGCAGGGGCAGCCGCAGGCCCACAAACCGGATGCAGCGGGCCCCCCGGTGGATTTTTCCATCCTTCGCCAGACAGTGGATGGCTTCCTGAAGATCCGCCCGCGTGAGGTGTGGAGCCAACTGAGCGGCCAACGGGTTTGACAGGGGAATCAGACTGAGGGTGCCAAACCAGTCCAGCCAGGTGAGGAGGCGCATTTGAAAAGTGCAAAGCGGGCACTCGTCATCATAAAGCACAACGTGACAGCGGGCGGACGAGGGATCGCGGTTGGGGGACATGCGGCATCATGGCTTGCCTGGCGCGGCAGGACAGGGGAAATTCCCATTGGTTTTTGCTCCCCGTGGGAATGAAAAAAAGGCGGGCTTATGGGATCAAATCAGCGCCGGGAACGGTGCGGAGTCACGGGGACGGTAACGGGAATGGGCTCCGGCGCGGCCGCCGCCGAGGCCATGTCCGCGAGGTGCCATGCGATTTTTTCGGCGTGAGTCCGCAGAGCCCGGGTGGCTGCTTTAACCCGTTGGCGTTCGGCCTCCCGCCCGCGCCTGGCTGCAGCGGAGACTCGGGACGGGCGCAAGCGGGAGGAGAGGTTGTTAATGATCATACGGGGGGAGGAGAGAGGGGAGGTGGGGGAAGGCCTTCGCAGTCAGGTGGCGGAAGCATTACCAATTTAAGGCGCTGCCGGACGGCCCGCAGCGGACTCCAAATCCTCCCCTTGTTTGTAACGCCCCCGCAAACTCGTAGGATTGACCATGTCCCGCTCCAACGTGATGATTGCCGTTATGTTCCGATGCGTCCCCCCCTTTCTTCTTGCCTGCGGCCTGCTCGTGATGGCCCGCCATGGGGCCTCCTCCCAAACCATTGCCTACGAGGAAGCCCCCCACCATTATTGGACCGCTCCGCTGACGGATGCCGGTAGCACCCTGGATGCTGCCCTGCAAAGCGGGCAATTCACCCTTCCGGCGGGCAATGACCTTGAGGCCCTGCGGGCAGTCCTGCGGCACCTCAAAATCCCGGAATCCTCCCAAACCCTCGTTTTTTCCAAAACCAGTGTGCAGAAGGATCACATCAGTCCATGGAATCCCCGGGCGCTTTATTTCAATGACGAATGTTACGCCGGCTGGGTCCCGGGTGGACAACTGGAGTTTGCCTTCATGGATCCCATCCTCGGGCCCATTTTCTATCTGCTGGATTTGGACCGGCCGGACCGCCCCCATCCGCGGCTCGACCGCCCTCAGGCCTGCCTCGACTGTCATGGCAGCAACATGACCAACCGGCTGCCCGGAGTGATGATCCGATCGGTTTTTCCTGACAAAGAAGGCAGTGTGCTTTTCCAGGCCGGCACGTCCCTGATCGACCACACCAGTCCCGTCGAAATCCGCTGGGGAGGCTGGTATGTCACCGGAACCCACGGCTCGTTGGTGCACCGGGGCAATGCCTTTGCCGCCGACACCGGCGGCACCATCCGCCTCCACACCGCCCAGTCCTCCAATTTGCAGAGCCTCGCCCGCTTTTTCCCGGAGAAAAACTACCCCCGCCGCACCAGCGATATCGTGGCCCTGATGGTGCTCGAACACCAGGTCATGATGAGTTCCCGCCTCGTGGAAGCTTCCTATGATGTCCGGGCCGCGCTCGCCCGCCAGAAAGCCCTGCGCGCGGAACTGGGGGATCCCCCCACCGAAGAAATTGTGGGCACCGCGAAGATCATCGCCGACAGCCATGTCACCAAACTGCTCGATACCCTGCTCTTCAAGGAGGAGGCCGAACTGCCGGAAGGCGGGATTCAGGGCCATCCCGGATTCCAGCACGACTTCGGTGCCAATCGCCCGGCCACGCCTGATGGCCGCTCCCTGACGGAATTCCATCTTGGCAACCGTCTCTTCCGCCACCGTTGCAGCTATCTGATATACAGCCGCCAGTGGGCCGCCTTGCCCGCCCCCTTCCTGCACCTGCTCTATCACCGCCTGCATGCCATCCTGACGGCTCCTGAACCCCCTCCCGGCTATACCTATCTCAGCAAGGAAGAACGCCGGGCCATCTATACAATTCTGCAGACCACCCTGAAGGGACTGCCGGATGCATGGAAATTATGAAACCCCGGCCGGAGCATCGTCCCGGACCACTGCTGCCACGGGGCGCTTCTGAATTTCGTCCTGATTTTCAGGCCATCCGGAAGATTAACCCGGCCTGCGCCATTGATCCCGGAAAAAGAGAGAGGGGCCTGCCGGTGGTGGACTTTCCTCACGAGAAACCCCTAACTCGTCAGAATCATTGATCACACCGGCAGGCAACCAACAGATAGAATCACAAACAGCCGGTGACAAGGGATTTTTGATCATTTCCGGCAGTTTTTAGTATAATGAACGATTGGATATTTCAGCTTTCCAAGCAGGCCGCCCCCGCCAGAATGAAACATAGCGGAACCCTCCAGCCACCCACTCCGCGCCTCCTTTTTCCACCCCCTGCCTGTGAGACAACAACTGCACGCCCTCCACCAACGCCTGACCGGAACGGTCCTCGGCGCCGAGACCCCTTCCTTCCTTCTCATCACCGCACTCCTTGCCAATGGCCACGTGCTGATTCAGGGAGCCCCCGGGATTGGCAAAACCAGTCTCGCCGCCACCCTGGCGCGCAGCATTGATGCCGCTTTCAGCCGCATCCAGTTCACGCCCGATTTATTGCCGGCTGACATAACGGGTTATTCCATCTTTCATCAGGGAACCGGCGAATTCCAATTCATCCCCGGTCCGGTATTCAGCAACATTGTGCTGGCTGACGAAATCAACCGCACGAGCCCCCGCATCCAGAGCGCGCTCTTTGAGTGCATGAGCGAGCAGCAGGTCACCGTGGACGGGGTCACCCGCCGCCTGAATTCCCCCTTCATGGTGATTGCCACCCAGAATAACCTTTTTTCCACCGGCACCTTCCCCCTGCCCGAGCCCCAACTCGACCGCTTTCTGCTCGGCATCAACATGACCCTGCCGGATTTGGAAACCCAGGCCAAACTGCTGCAACTTCATGCCCAGCGCGGGCCCCAGTTTATGGAGACCGCACCGCTGCTCCATGCCGATGATATCCGGATCGCCCAGGCGGAAGCCGCTGCGGTGCCGGTGAATGACCGGCTCTGCCGCTATATCACCCTCGTCTGCGAAAGTCTGCGCCGCGCCGATGGCGGCCGCGGCACCCTCTCCGCCCGTGCTGCCCTCGCCGTGATGCGGGCCGCCCAGGCCGCCGCATGGCTGGACGAAGCCAAAGCAGTCTATCCGGACCACGTCAAAAAAATCGCCGCCGCCGTGCTGGCCCACCGCCTCGTCCTCCGGGACAACCGCCACGGCCAGGCTGCCGATCCTGTGAGCACGGTGGAAAATGTTTTGGCCAATGTGCCAGTGCCTTGACCGCCCCTCCTCTGCCCTGGACGACCCCGCCCGCTTTGCGTAAGTCCTGCTCATGAGGAAAAAGACGAGGGCCAAAACAACACCCGGAACAAAAGCAAAAACGAAAACATCGAGTCCTTCCAAATTCTGGTTCGGGCTGTTAGTGGGCGGTGCCATCGCGGCGGCGGCAGTCCACTTTGGCCCGGGATGGCTGAAGGAGGCGGGACAGGAGAAGGAAACCAACGTCAGGCCAGCCAATGCCATAACCAAAACTAAAAGTGCCGGCCGCGCCCAGGAAGATGCCATTGGGCCCGCCAATCCGGATGCTCCCAGCCTGGCAAGGTCAGCGCCGCCGCGACTATCCCCAAATTCAAGCCATCCCCGGACGACTCCCCCGGTCCCCAAAGCGCCGGGGGGCCTGCCGTTCTTCCGCGATCCTGCCCGCGCGGCCTACCTTCTGACCCGGCTGGATATGGGCGAATCCTATCCAGGCAGCCTGCTGTGGAAAAAAGCGGATGCCCTGGGCTGGAATGCTTTTGGAGTGCTCGCCACGCCCGGCCCCGGGATGGCCGGACAAGGGACCACCGGGAACACCGTATCCTGCCTCCTTGAATCCAAACGCGCTGACTTGGTGGAAGCCCTCCGGTTGACCGCCAATGTATTCGATTCCAAGGGCGAAGCGGCCACCATGGCGAAGTTCAAGTCCTTTGCCCAGGCGGTGCTGCAAGAGGCCCGTTGCCCCGTCACCCGTCAGTTTCTTGAGGCCATCGATGGCACGCTGGGACTGCAAACCGAATCCCCCGAAGCACGTTTCACCCTTGCCCGGACTCCCCTCGCGCCGGGCACGCGCTGGGAATTGACGGTGGAATCCCGCTAGTCAAGTTGCGGAGTTCCTCACCAAGCCGGAGGATAACGGCATCCGGATTCAGGGCGGTGGTTTCCCTTGACCCCTGTGCGGGCCAATCGGAGGACGCGGCCGTCAGGGATCCGGCCCGCAGGTTCCGCCTCCCCCTGCTTGCGCAATCCACCGGAATGTGGAAACTGCGCCTCCCTTTCCCTTTCCCCATCACTTTTCCATGCCCGCCTCCAAAGCCTCCTCCCCTGCCTCCGCCCTTGCCGCACCGGCATCCGCCATCCGCCCCATCCGGAAATTGCTGGTGGCGAACCGCTCGGAGATTGCGATCCGCGTGATGCGGGCCGCCACGGAACTGGGCATCCGCACCATCGGCATTTACGCCAGCGAGGACCGCTTTTGCCCGCACCGGTTCAAGGCCGATGAGGCCTATCAACTCGATGCCTCCAAGGGCCCCCTCGGGGCCTATCTTGACGTCGAGGGGATCGTCGCTCTGGCCCGTGAAAAAGGGGCCGATGCCATCCACCCCGGGTATGGTTTCCTTTCCGAGAATCCCGCCTTTGCCGCCGCCTGCGCCCGCGAAGGCATTCTGTTCATCGGACCGGACTCCAAAGTCCTCGACCGCATGGGCGACAAAACTGCCGCCCGCGCCGTGGCGGAAAAGCTCGGGATTCCGACACTGCAGGGCACTGAAGATCCAGTCGACAAGAAGAAGGACGCCATGGTGGCGGCCAAAAAGATCGGATTCCCTCTGATCATCAAAGCCGCGTTTGGCGGGGGCGGACGCGGCATGCGGGTGGTGCGCGAGGCCAAGGATCTCGACGCGCTGCTGGACGAAGCCCAGACGGAAGCCAAACGCGCTTTCGGCAATGGGGCCGTCTTCCTCGAAAAATTTGTGGGCAAGGCCAAACACATCGAAGTGCAGATCCTCGCGGACAAACACGGCCATGTCCTGCATCTCCATGAACGCGACTGTTCGGTGCAGCGCCGCCACCAGAAAGTGATCGAACAGGCACCCAGTTATGGGATTGACCCGAAAATCATCAGTGACCTCTGCGACTCCGCCGTTAGGATTGCCCGCGAAGTGGACTACACCCATGCCGGCACCGTGGAGTATCTGGTCGATGTCGAAAGCGGGGAGTGGTTCTTCATCGAGATGAACCCGCGCATCCAGGTTGAGCACACCGTCACCGAGGAAGTCACCAGCATTGACATCGTGCGCAGCCAGATCCTGATCGCCCAGGGCTACCAGTTGCATGAGGAACCGCTGGGTCTGCCGGCGCAGGACAAGATCGAAAAGAGCGGGTTTGCCATCCAGTGCCGCATCACCACCGAGGATCCTGCCAACAATTTCACGCCGGACTTCGGCAAAATCCTGACATACCGCAGCGCCGGCGGATTTGGAGTGCGTCTGGACGGGGCGCTCGGCACCAACAATGCCGTCATCACGCCGTATTACGACTCCATGCTGGTCAAGGTGACCACCTTTGGACGGACCTATGAACAGAGCCTCAACCGCATGGACCGGGCCCTGCGCGAGTTCCGCATCCGCGGGGTGAAGACCAATATCCCGTTCCTTGAGAACGTGATCGCCAATCCTGTCTTCCGCGCCGGCGAGGCTACGACCCGCTTCATCGATACCAACCCGCAACTCTTCCACTTTGAAACCCGCAAGGACCGGGCCACCAAACTGTTGAGTTATCTGGCCGATGTCACCGTCAACGGCAATCCCAATGCCAAGGGCTGGAAACCGGCCAAACCATTCACCAGCCCGGCCATTCCCAAAAGCCAGCAAAGCCCTCCGGATTCCATTTTTCCGGCCGGAGCCCCTTCCCAGATCTCCGCCCTCAAATCGCAAATCCCCCCGGGAACCAAACAGATCCTCACCGATCTTGGGCCGGAAAAGTTTGCCCAGTGGATCACGCAGCAGAAACGCCTGCTCCTGACGGATACCACCTTCCGGGATGCCCACCAGTCCCTGCTGGCCACCCGGGTCCGGACTTTTGACATGCTGGCGGTGGCCGATGCCGTGGCCCACCGGGCTCCGCAGCTCTTCAGCATGGAAATGTGGGGAGGCGCCACCTTTGACACCGCGATGCGTTTCCTGCGCGAGTGCCCATGGGACCGCCTGCGCCAGCTGCGGGAAAAAATCCCCAACATCTGTTTCCAGATGCTTTTCCGCGGTTCCAACGCCGTGGGCTACACCAACTATCCTGACAATGTGGTGCGCGGCTTCATCAAACACGCCGCCGCCACCGGCATGGACATCTTCCGCATCTTTGACAGCCTCAACTACCTGCCCAACCTCACGGAAGCCATGGATGCCGTGCGCGGGGAAACCAAGGCCATCTGCGAGGGAACGATTTGTTATACCGGGGACATTCTGGACCCCAAACGCGACAAATATTCCCTGACCTATTACGTCAAACTGGCCAAAGAGCTGGAAAAGATGGGCGCCCACACCCTCTGCATCAAGGACATGGCCGGCCTGTGCCGCCCCTTTGCCGCCAAAAAACTGGTCAAGGCCCTCAAGGAGGAAGTGAGCCTGCCGATCCATTTCCACACCCACGACACCAGCGGAATCAACGCCAGCAGCATCCTCAGTGCCGCCGAAGCAGGCGTGGACATCTGTGATGCCGCGATTTCCTCCATGTCCGGCTGCACCAGCCAGCCCAACCTGAACAGCATCGCGGCCGCGCTGGAGCACACCCCTAGGGCCACCGGCCTCGACGCCGATGCCCTGCAGGAATTCAGCGACTACTGGGCCCACGTCCGCGGTTACTACAAACCGTTCGACACCGCCGAGCCCTATGGCACCGCCGAGGTTTACCTGCATGAAATGCCCGGCGGACAATACACCAATCTCAAGGAACAGGCCGAGTCCCTTGGCATCGGACACCGCTGGCCGGAGATTGCCCGGATGTATGCAGAAGTGAACCTGCTGTTTGGAGATATTGTCAAAGTCACTCCGAGCAGCAAAGTGGTGGGGGACATGTGCATGTTCCTCATTTCCCGGGGCGTCAAAGCCGGGGATGCCCGCAGTTATCTGGATGCCCTGCCCCCCGGCACCAGCTTCCCGGAAAGTGTGATTGATATGCTCCAGGGGGGACTCGGCCAGCCCGTGGGCGGATGGCCCGCTGATGTGCAGCGCATCATTCTCGGCAAGAAAAAGCCCTTCACCAACCGCCCGGGCGAGCGGGCTGAAAAGGTCGACTTGGACAAAACCCGCGAGACTGTGACCAAAGTGCTCGGGCACAAGGAGGCCAGCGATGACGATCTTTACAGCTGGCTGATGTATCCCCAGGTGTTTACCGATTTTGTCAAGTTTCGCAAAGCCCACAGCGACATCAGTGTGCTGCCGACCCCGGCCTATTTCTATGGTCTGCGGGACAAGGAGGAAATCACCATCAGCCTCGAAGCCGGCAAAACCCTCTTTGCCCGGCTCCTCAATGTCACGGAACCCGATCCCACCGGTCACCGCACCGCCATTTTTGAACTGAATGGCTATCCGCGCCATGTCCAGATCGCTGACAAGTCCGCTGCCAAACAAGTCAGCACCAGCGTCAAAGCCGACCCTGGCAATGCCCGCCAGATCGGAGCACCCATGCCAGGCATGATTGCCAGTATCGCCATTACGGCAGGGCAAAAAGTCAAGGAGGGCGATCCCCTCCTGACGCTGGAGGCCATGAAAATGTTTACTACCGTCACCGCTCCTGCCGCCGGCACCATCGCGGAACTCCATGTCGCGGTGGGCAATACCGTGGAGGCCAAAGACCTGATGGTCACCATGGCCAAGTAAACCGCACGGGGGGCGGTTTTACGGATCAGGGTGCCGCTTGCCATGTTGCGGTAATATCGCGCCCCATGCCCCGGGACCACCCGCTGGCTGGAACTCAAACCTTGAGGCACCAGCCTGCGATGATCCCTGGACGTCCGCAGGACCTGCGCTATCCTGAAGCCATGATGCCCAAAGTGAAATGCGGTTTGGATGTGTTGGTGGCCCAGTCCTTTGCCTCCCTCCGGGGCAAAAACGTTGGCCTCGTCGCCCATCCGGCTTCGGTCGATGCCAGCCTGCGCCATGCCATTGATCTGTTCTCGGCAGCCCCCGGTTTGACCCTGACCGCTATTTTCGGACCCGAACACGGTCTGATGGGCCAGGCCCAGGATCTGATCCATGTTGCCGAGCACGAATCCACCGGGCATGGAGCCGCCCATGTCAGGCTGCACAGTTTATATGGCACCACTGCGGCCAGCCTGCGGCCTTCCCGCGACAGTCTGCGCGGTCTGGACGTGCTGGTGATCGACCTGCAGGATGTTGGCAGCCGGTATTATACATTCCAGGCCACCATGCTGTATTGCCTTGAAGCAGCGCTGCCGCTTGGTTTGCCGGTGATGATCCTGGACCGTCCCAATCCCATCGGTGGCGGAGCCGTGGAAGGGCCGGCGCTGCGGGCCGGGTTTGAGAGTTTTGTGGGTTGCGCCAATCTGGCGACCCGGCATGGCCTGACCATGGGAGAATTGGCGATGTTGTATGTCAGGGAGCGCGGACTGGACGGGGCCGCCCTCACCGTGGTGAAATGTGAGGGCTGGAAGCGCAGCATGTATTTTGAGGAGACCGGCGTGCCGTGGGTCCTGCCTTCGCCCAACATGCCCACTCCGGAAACCGCCGTGGTCTATCCCGGGGGCTGCCTTGTGGAGGGAACCAACCTGAGCGAAGGCCGGGGCAGCACCCGCCCATTCGAAATCATGGGAGCCCCATGGCTGCCAGGCCGGGAATTTGCCGCCAAACTGACGGAAGCCCGGCTGCCCGGGGTGGTCTTCCGTCCTCTGACTTTCCGGCCCACTTTCCAAAAGCATGCCGGCAAGGACTGCGGCGGGGTGCAACTCCATGTGACCGACCGCAAGGCGTTTCTCCCCGTGCGCACCGGATATGCCTTCCTCCAAACCGCCTACGCCATGGCCCCGGAGGCCTTTCAATGGCGCACTGAAATCTACGAATACGTCACGGATCCCATCGCCATCGATCTGCTTTTCGGAAGCACCCGGGAACGCCTTGCCATCGAACAGGGCGTGCCGTGGCAGGACGCCTGTGCCGGGTGGACTGCGGAGGAGAGTGCTTTTGCGCAGCGGCGACAGGAGATCCTGCTGTATCCGGCCTGATGTCTGAAGGCCGGGTGATGCCGGAGTCAGGCCCGGAAGCGGGAAACCACGGTGCGAATAATAGGGGTTGCCGCCCGGGACGGCATGTGGACGGTATCCTTGGAAATTCATCAACCGGCCTGCTTGTCCATGGTTACCCGCCTCCTCCATACCCGTTACCGTGTCGCCGATCTTGCGAAGACGGTCGATTTTTACACCCAGGTGCTGGGTCTTAAGGAAATCCGCCGGCATAAATCCCCGCGCGGCTCGGAACTGGTTTTCCTTGAAACCCCGGGCAGCGAAGAACACATCGAAATCTGCCAGTATGACGCCAGCGGTCCGGTCATTGTGGGCCCGGACCTGACGCACCTCGCCTTTGAAGTGGAAGATCTGGAGGCTTTTGCGGCCCATGCCGCAGCCCTTGGCTACCCACTCTCCGATGGGCCCACGGTCTCAAGTTCCGGCACGGTTTTCGCCTTCATCGACGCTCCGGAAGGGTATGAAATCGAACTGATCCAACGCCGTCCCGACGCTTCCCGCCTGCCGGTCTGACCTTGCCCTTTCCCACACTGAACCTGCCCCCTGATGGACTTCGACTGGCTAGACGCCCCCTTTGATCTCAAAGTGATTCCGCCCCGCGAGATCGAGGAATCCTTCGAGGACCCTTTTTCCCTCCGCCTGCTCCCCGAATCGGAACACGAACCGACTGAATCCCGATATTTTTGCCTCGGGAAGACGGTTGGCAATCAACCGATTTTCAGTGTTTTCTGGACCGATGGGAAGAAATACCGTGTGCTCTTTGCCCGTTCCATGACCCCGGACGAACTCAGTTTCTACGACCGCAAGAACACCGAGTTCCTCTGAACCCTGCCATTTGCCCAATGAAAAAAATCATGTCATGGCGCGAAGTTCCCAGCTTCGCCGACGAAGAGGATGAAGCCCGGTTCTGGGCCGGCCACCAGTTGGATGCCCGGCTCATGAACAGTGCCCTGCACCGGCCGGATGTCCGGGAGAGCACCACCATCACCCTGCGCTTTGATCCCCGCATGCTGGCGCGCATCAAACGACTCGCCCGGTCGCGCTACCTGAACTATCAAAGCATGATCAAGCAGTGGCTCAGCGAGCGCCTCGAGTCGGAACTGCACAACGGTCCCCGTTAGGATGAATCCTCCTGCTGCCCCGCAGCCAGCCCGGGCCATGGTGAAGCGCCCGCTTTTCTGGGCCTTTGCGTGGTTAGGATGGTTTCTGGTTCTGGCGTTCCTTTCCTCCCTCAGCCAGCCCGGACCGAAGATCGACATCATCGGTTTCGACAAGGTGCTGCACACTGTTTATTTTATGGTGGGGGGAACGTGTCTGGCGCTCTGTCTGGCTCTGCGGACTGCTTGTGCAAATTCCCCGCCCTTTGCCCCGCCCCGTTGGGGCTGCCTTGCGGTGGTGGTGGTCCTCACCGGAGCCGCCGTGGGGTGGCTGGATGAGTGGCATCAGAGTTCCACGCCCGGCCGCAACGGACTGGACGTTTACGATTGGCTGGCTGACGTGCTCGGCAGCGTGCTGGCTCTGCCCATGGCGCGGGGCATCTTCCGCCGGCTTTCACCGCCGCCGCGGGCTTGATCTTCTGTCAGGACCTGCCATGGGTTCCCCCTTGTTCCCGCATGGATGCTGCCTCCGAATTTTCCGTATCCTGCCCGGGTTGCGGCATGGGGTATCAGGTTCCGGAAAACCTGGCCGGAGCCAATGTCATTTGTGAATCCTGCGGAACCAAATTTTTCCTGCCGGATTATTCCAAAGCCGCTGACCCGGGCCCGGCCGGAAACGAAATGCCTGGAAGGCCTATGACCCCCCGCACCACGCCCGCAGGGAGCAGTTTGCTGAAAAATATTCTTTTGGTTTTCACGGGAGCCGCATTGGTAGCCGGAGGTTCTGTGGTTTTCCGCAAGGAGGCATCTCTGCCGGGCACCCGGCCGCCGCAGGATGGGGAGCCCCCTGCACCTATGGCCACTGCCGCGTCCATCATGAAACCGGTGGAGGCCGCCACCGCCGATCCATCACCCCCTGCTCCTCCCGCAGATCCCTTGTTCCCGGCAATCGGACAAGCCGCACCTGACCCGTCTATCGGGAACCACCTTCCTGACCCGGCTCCAGCCGTAGCCGGACTCGCGGGGTCCATGCCTGAACCTTCGAATGCGGCTCCTCCTTCTGTCACCACTCGCCCAGCCCACGCAGATCCTGCCATCATCCCACCGGAGGCCAACCCCTCTGAGGCAATCCCACAACCCTCCGATGCCGTTCCCGCCACGCCTCCTCCCTCCGCAATTGCAGTCGTAGCCGGACTAACGACTTCCAGGGAGACGGTTGCCGCTCCGGCGGCCAGGTCCCCCTCCCCCCGGCCGCCATCCCCGGCCCCGGCCCCGGCCCCGGCCCCGGCCCCGGCCCCGGCCCCGGCCCCGGCCCCGGCCCCGGCCCCGGTTGCCAATACCCCTCCGGATCCCGCCCCACCCGGCACCGGGAACGCCGGCCCCGCGCCCCTGAGAACGGATGCCGGCTCCCCGCCCCCGCTGCGGAAGGATTCGCGGATCACCCTGGAACAATTCCTGAGGGCAAACACCATGGCGGAACGGCTGGCGGTGTCGCAGCGTCCTGACAAGATCCGGGATGAGATGGAAGTCTTTCACCGGACGCATCCCATGGGTCCGCTGCCTCTGACTGAACTGGCCTTGCTCACCGAAGACCAGGTGCCGGAAACCAGGAAAAAACTTCATCTGTATAACGTGTTTTTGAGTGACCGCGATGCCCCGATTCCCGTGGCCGTGGAAGAAACGGCGGATGGATACCGGGTCGACTGGCAGGCCTTTGCGGAGAGCTACGGCCACCGCCTGCGGGCATTTTTTGCCGCTCCCCGGGAAATGCCGGGCCGCTTCCGGGTGCTGCTGCGCCGGGCGCACTACTTCGGGCCTCCGGTGCCCGGTCAGGATTCCGACAGGATCTGCTACAGCGTCGATCCCCCCATGCGGGATGAGACCTTCCAGATCTGGGTGGACCGGGAGAGTGCGGTTTTCCGGCAAAAACTGGCCCCCAGCGGACGGGCGGGCTGGGAGGCTGAGTCCTATTTGATAGTGGAACTGATCTGGAAGGGAGACGAGGCCACCGGCCGCTGGGTGGGACTTCAAAATATCATCTCGGAAAACTGGCGCAGCCCCTGAGCATCCCGCGCACGCGCCCGGATTCCATTGCGGTGGTCCTGCCCGGGACCCGGTGGCTGGATGCCACATGCGGTTGGTAGTCGCTCCTTGCCTCATGCTGGCGGGACCTTGCCCAGCCGCAGGATCCGGCTGGCTAATTTGGTTTTCCCCGCTCTCCAGAAACCTGACTTCCACGAAACACGGGTGGTGGCCGATAGCGGAGCCACGACTTTTGGAATCCAAGGGAGCCTCTGCGGCGGCAGCAGTCGATTTGGCTGGTCCGGGGCTCCGTTCCGGGTTACGGAACTTTGTAAGAGAATGGCCGGGATTTCCGTCGTTCCTTCAGCGTGCCCGTGAACCGACTCCTCCTCCATATTTTCCTTCTGGTCGTCCCCAGCCTGCCCGCCGTGGCGGCCGGCGGCCTTGACTTCAACCGCGACATCCGTCCCATCCTCTCGGAAAATTGTTTTTACTGCCATGGTCAGGATCCGGCACACCGGAAGGCGGACCTGCGTCTGGATCAGCGGGACGGAGCGCTCGCAGGCATGGCCTTTATTCCGGGTGACCCTGGGCAGAGTGAAATGATCAAGCGGCTCACCTCCACCGACCCTGATGAAAAGATGCCACCTCCTGAATCCCACCGCACGGTGACCGAGGCCCAAAAGGCCCTGCTCCAACAGTGGATCCAGGAAGGTGCCCCTTACGCCGACCACTGGGCTTTCATTCCTCCCCAGCGCCCCCTGCTTCCTCCCGTGCAGGACAGGGCATGGCCGCGCAATCAGATCGATCACTTCGTGCTGCATCAACTGGAGGCCCACGAACTGAGCCCTTCCCCGGAAGCCGATAAAATCACCCTGCTGCGCCGCGTCAGCTATGATCTGACCGGCTTGCCCCCCTCCCCTGCGGAGGTCGAGGCTTTTCTAGCCGATTCCTCCCCCGTGGCCTACGAAAAAGTGGTGGACCGCCTCCTGGCTTCACCACATTACGGCGAACGCATGGCCATCCCGTGGCTGGATGCGGCACGTTATGCGGACAGCAATGGGTTCCAGCAGGATGGCGACACCTTCCAGTGGGTCTGGCGGGACTGGGTGGTGAAGGCCTTGAATGCCGATATGCCGTTTGACCAGTTCAGCATCGAGCAGTTGGCAGGCGATCTCCTGCCAAACCCCACGCTGGAGCAGAAAATCGCCACCGCCTTCAACCGCAATCATCTCCTCAATGGGGAAGGAGGAGCCATTGCCGAAGAGCAGCGCAACGTGATCCTCTTCGACCGCGTCGATGTCACTAGCACCACTTTCCTCGGGCTTACGATGGCCTGCGCCCAGTGCCACGATCACAAATATGATCCCATCACCCAGAAGGATTATTACAGTTTGATGGCCGCCTTTAACAACATCCCGGAAACCGGCGTGCCGAAATTCTACTCCCCCCGCATCCGGGTGGGCCCGCCGGTGGTGGAACTGCGCACCGAATCCTACGACAAGGGAGTCGCCGCATTGAAAGCCGCCGAAGGCAAAACCATCCAAGCCGCCGGTCCGGATTGGGAAGCCCGCCGTGCGGCCCTGCAGGTGAAGTGGGAAGATGAACTCCTCGCCGCCAACAAAGCCGAAGAAAGCAACTGGACCCGTCTGATCAAGGATGTCAGGGAAGCCCCCAAAGACAAACCCAACAACTACGCGGCAGGCCGGGTCCGCACCGAGTTTGATCAAAAACGGCTCCCCTCCCTGCCGGGTCACGACGACATCAAAGAGATTCTCAAGGCCCAACAGGCCCTGCGCACCTACGAATCCGAGGAACTCCCCCGCGTCATGGTCATGGAAGAAAGCAACCCGCGCGACACCCATTTGCTCAGCCGGGGCGATTACGAACAGCCCCTGGAAAAAGTCAGCTTTGCCACGCCTGCGTTCCTGCCGCCGCTTCCTGCCGGGGCCCCTCCTAACCGCCTCGGCCTTGCCAGGTGGCTCTTTGCGCCGGAACATCCCCTGACCGCGCGGGTCCAGGTCAACAGGCTCTGGCAGCTCTTTTTCGGTACAGGTCTGGTCAAAACATCGGAAGACCTCGGGGTGCAGGGTGAATACCCCCTGCATGCCAATTTGTTGGACTGGCTGGCGGTGGAGTTCCGGGATCTTGGCTGGCACCAAAAACCCCTGCACCGGCTCCTCGTCACCAGCGCCACCTACCGGCAAAGCAGCCGCTCCACTCCAGCCCTCCGGCAAAATGATCCGGAAAACCGCCTGCTCTCCCGGGGCCCCCGTTTCCGCCTCCCCTCCATGTTCCTGCGCGATACTGCCCTTGCCGCCAGTGGCCTGCTGCAACCCCAAATCGGCGGCAAACCGGTCTACCCCTATCAACCCGAGGGCATCTGGGATTCGCTCGCCATCACCAAGGAACGGGATTTTACCTATCCACTTTCCAGCGGCCCTGACCTGTATCGCCGCAGCCTCTACACCTTCCACCGCCGCACCGTAGGTCCGGCCAATCTGTTTGATGCTTCGGCACGCCAGGCCTGCAAGGTCCGGCCCGACCTTACCAATACGCCGCTGCACGCCCTGACCACGCTGAATGATCCCACATGGGTGGAAGCCTCGCGCATCATGGCTGCAGGGATCCTGCGGATGCCGGGTGACACCGCCGCCCGCCTTGACGCAGCCTTCCGGCGCATTGCCATCCGCCCGCCGGGCCCGGAGGATCTCCAGCGCATGGAAACCATGCTCCAGCGGCAGCACGGGTATTTCCAGGAACACCCTGACAGAGCCAGCGCCTTCCTCAAAGCCGGGGACTCACCCCAGGACCCCACCCTGCCGCCCGTCGAGCATGCCGCATGGACTGCCCTGTGCCTTGGTCTCTTCAATCTCGACGAGTCCCTGACCCGCGAATGATCCCACCCGGATCGGAACAAAACGTCTCTCTTCCCATTGTCCCCCTTTTCATTCCTATCCATGGACCCATTGACTGAAAATATCCGCCGTGTCACCCGCCGCCAGTTGTTTGGCTCGGCAGCCACCGGCCTTGGCGCGGCGGCCTTGAGTTCTCTGCTGGGCGCCCCTGCCTTCGGCGCGGGCCAGCCCGGGGGCGTCAGCGGTTATCCGAACTTTCCTCCCCGCGCCAAAAGGGTGATCTACCTTTGGCAGGGAGGCGGCCCCTCACATATCGATCTCCTTGACCCCAAGCCTGCCCTCGAACGCATGGCGATGCAGGACATTCCGGAGAGCATCCGGGGCAAAACCCGGCTCTCGACAATGACTTCGGGCAACAAAAAGTGGCCGATTGTTCCAGCTCTACAACCCTACAAAAAGTGGGGCCGCAGCGGACTGGAGATCAGCACCCTGCTGCCGCATATTGGGAGTATTGCGGATGAACTGACGGTGGTGCGGTCCATGAATACGGAAGCCGTCAACCATGCACCGGGAGTCACCTATTTCCTGACCGGCTCACAGGTTCCGGGACGCCCCAGCATGGGAGCCTGGACCACTTATGGGCTTGGCTGTGAAACCAGCGATCTGCCGGCCTTTGTGGTCATGACCTCCTCAGACCGCCAGAAAAGCTGCGGCCAACTCTTTTTTGACTATTATTGGGGCAGCGGCTTTCTCCCCAGCAAATATCAGGGCGTGCGCTTCCGCAATACCGGTGATCCGGTGCCCTATCTGAATAACCCTGACGGCATGGACCGCTCCGCGCGGCGGATGCTGCTGGATGATATCCAAGCCATGAATGCGGCCCACTTGAAGGACTATGGCGATCCGGAGACCGAAACCCGGATTGCCCAATACGAAATGGCTTACCGCATGCAGGCCAGTGTGCCGGAACTGACCGATCTCTCAAAGGAACCCCAGCACATTCTCGACCTGTATGGCCCGGATGTCAGGGAAAAGGGCAGCTACGCCAACAACTGCCTGATGGCGCGAAAGCTGATCGAGCGCGGCACCCGCTTTGTTCAGTTGATGCACAGCGGCTGGGATCAGCATGGCAACCTTCACACGCAACTGGCGGTGCAATGCAAGGATACCGATCAGCCCTCCGCCGGACTCATCAAGGACCTCCAGCAACGCGGTTTGCTGGAGGACACCCTGGTGATTTGGGGCGGGGAATTCGGGCGCACCCCCTTTGGTCAGGGAGATCCGGCCAAACCCAATGGCCGTGACCACTTTGGGCGGGCCTTCAGCCTCTGGATGGCCGGCGGCGGCGTGAAAAAAGGCCACGTGCACGGGGCCACCGATGAATTCGGCTGGAACATTACCGAGGGCAAGGTCCACGTCCACGATCACCAGGCCACCATCATGCATTTGCTGGGCATCGACCACACCCGGCTCACCCACCGTTACCAAGGCAGGCAATTCCGCCTGACGGATGTGCACGGGGAAGTGGTCAAGGGAGTGCTGGCCTGATCCTGGACGGGGGAAGGACGGATCAAGGCACTACCTTCACCGGAGTTCCGATCACACTCACCCCAAACAGGATTTCCGCCATCTCCCGGGGCAGCCGGATGCAGCCGTGGGAGGCCGGACTGCCTGGCCAGGGAATGGGTCCGGCATGCATGCCGATGGCTCCATGGATCCGCATCCAATAGGGCATCGGGGATCCCACAAAACGCCCGCCCGGCGGCACCGCATCGCGTCCGTTGCGGGCATCGCGGTTTACCGTGGTTCCTTCCGCGTTGACTATGGTTCCCCACAAGTTGGAATGTTTATCAACCACTTTTTCCGTGATGCGGAAGGAGCCGGTCGGCGTGCGGTGACCACTGATACCAGTAGCGACATAGGTCCAGCCCGCGGGTTGGCCACTCCGGGTCAGCCGTGCCTTCTGCGCGCTGAGGTCGATGGTCACGGCGACCGGTCCCGTCAAGTCTGCGCCATTCCACTCAAAGAGGACGGGCGGGGCGGGGGTGGCCACCTCTGGAGGCGGGGGTGGCGTGTGTTGGCACGAAACCAAGCACCCCATGGCCAGCAGAGGCAGGATCCGGATGGTGATTTCAAGCATCATGGGGAGTATCGGAAAATAGCGCATGAGCGGATCCCAAGCCAGGAATGACCGCCAAGGTAAGATTTTCCATCGGGCAAATTACTCTGCCTTATGGCCCCGCTCTTTTACTCCTGGGCAGCAGGCCCGGCCAGATCATCTCCGGGGACCGGGTGATAAGTTCCTGACCGAGATATTCATTCAGCGCCGCGCGGATTGTTTCCCGGCGTCTCATGGGAAAATATCCCTCCACGGCATGGAACGCGAAATACCAAAGCGACCCTTCCCGGAATAGATCCACGTGAAAAATTTTCCCTTTCAGTGCCGGGGAAATCGAAATTCTTCTGCCTCTCGTGTAATCAAATGCCCCTACCGGAATCACCTCATATTCCGCCGCTTCCTGCAGAAACTTTTCTGGTGTCCAAGTCTCGAAAGGCACGCGGTAATGATTATAGACCCAAGGCCCCGCATGGCGCTTCTGAAGCCAAGGTCTTGCTTCTTCCCATTGACCTTCTCGAATTTTAACCACACAGGATTCCCACTGCAGGTGCGCGCCCGGAAAACAATTGACGATAATAGCAAGGGCCTCGTTGAGTTTTTTGCGGGACGCCACCTCAAACCCAATCAATGGCTTGGCCTTACAGGAAATATTAATTTCTGTCGTGGAGCTTATGGATTTAAGGGAAATTTCTCCATGTGGTTTATTCAAAATAGTGAATTCGGGCGGACGGAGCGTTAAATCAAATTTAATTACGGCTTCCATACCAAACGCCGACAGTAATCCCTGTAAAAACTCCACAATTTCATGCCCGGAACTGGTATCGCGCGTGTGCCAGACATTTATGATATGGTTACCATCCGGGGGATTATGCGATAAGATCGACACAAGAATATATGCCGGTGCAAGAGGACTGCCAGCAGTGATTTTGCCCTTATAGCTGCAGGATTCGCACCATGATTCATCGGGCACCAAGCTTAGACCGGTTTCGTAGTCAAGCCCCTCCTCTGGCAAGACATAAGTAGCTCTTTCGCACATGACCGGCCGGTAGCCCGACATTTCGACTAAATGATCCAGGTGCCAGTCCACAATTTCCATGTTGAGCGAGTTAACTTGATCGACCTTTCGACTTGCAAGAAAAGCCGGTTTGGCAGGAAAATCCTTCCAGAAATCGGCCGCAAAATCCGCCGGCATCGGCACACTGCGGCCAATCAAACCGGAGGTTCTGAAATCACGGTTGAAAATAACGGACATGCACAAAAAGAATTACAAAATTCATCTGAATATCGTAGGATTGGGAAAATTCCCCTCATGAAACGCCTGGAATCGTCCCCGCGAAGCCCCCTATTTTCCGATAACCCGGCGTGGTGCGGACGGAACCTGCTGGGTCAGGCAATGGAATGAACCAAGGCCCCACACCAGCGCGCGGGAGTTGATAGGGGCGATCCGGCGGTCCGGAAATGCTTCCTGGAGGATGGCGATTGCTTCGTCATCCCGGGGATCCCCGAAGACCGGCAGCAGGACTACGGAATTGGCAATGTAGAAGTTGGCATAACTGGCGGGAAGGCGCTCTCCATCCACTACCACCGGGGATGGCATCGGCAGGGTGATGACATTGAGCGGGCTGCCGTCCTCGGTGGTCATGCGGCAGAGCCGTTGGTAGTTCTCCTCCAGCGGCCGGTGATTGACGTCGCTTTCGTTCTCCTCGATCACCGTTAGCACGGTCTCCGGATTGATGAACCGGGTAATGTCGTCGATATGCCCGTCGGTGTCATCGCCCACAATGCCATCGTGCAGCCAGAGCACTTTTTCAAACCCCAGCCAATCATTCAGGTGCTGCTCAATCTGTGCTTTCGTGAGATGGGGATTGCGGTTGGGGTTCAGGAGGCAGCTTTCCGTGGTCAGGACGGTGCCACAGCCATTGCCCTCGATGGAGCCTCCTTCCAGCACCAATCCGGCATCGAATTCCGGAAGACCCAGCCATTTGGCCATGGCGCTGGAAATAGCATTGTCAGGAAAGGCTTCCGGATATTTCCCGCCCCAGGCATTGTATTTCCATGACGTCGCCGCCACCTGCCCCAGCTGGTCATTGACCACAAAAATGGCCCCATGATCCCGGCACCATGGATAAACCGCAGGAATGTCAGTGATCACCAGATTTTTCCTGGTTTCCGCATCCAGATTGGCGGCCGCGTAAGCCCGGTCGGCCGGATCTGTGCAATTCAGATAGAGCTTTTCGGAGTAAGTGATGGCCCGGATCATTTCCAGAAACACCGGAAGGACCCGGTCATGGTGGTCTCCTCCCGGGAAAGATGTGTCCTTGCGGGAAGGCCAGCTCATCCAGGTGGCATCGTGGGGCTCCCATTCGGCCGGCATGCGCCAGCCTTGTTCGGCGAGGGTGGGGTTAGGCATGGTAAAATTTCGTTAGCTCCGGGCTTCGGCTGCGGGTCCGGTCAGCCGATAAACCGCTGAGTCAATCCGCTGTAGGCGTCCACCCGGCGGTCGCGCAGGAAGGGCCAGACTTCGCGCTGTTCCCTGACCTGATCTAGGTAAAGATCAGCAAGAAGCACTTCCTCATTTTCCGTGGAGGCCTGGGCGATGAGGGCGCCGGACGGGTCGGCCACAAAACTGCGGCCCCAGAATTCGATGCCGGGACTGCCGTTGGGGGCCTCATGGCCACAACGGTTGGGCGCGGCGACATAACAGCCATTGGCCACAGCGTGACTGCGCTGGATGACTTCCCAGGATTGGTATTGCCGCTCGCCATGCTCCGCCTTTTCCGGTGCCAGCCACCCGATGGCGGTGGGATAAAAAAGGATTTCAGCGCCCTGCAAGGCCGTGAGGCGGGCTCCTTCCGGATACCACTGATCCCAACAGATCAGGACCCCGATCCGTCCGACGGCGGTGTCCCACGCCTTGAACCCCAGATCGCCCGGGGCAAAGTAGAACTTTTCCTCAAACTGCGGATCGTGAGGAATGTGCATCTTGCGGTAAACACCCAGCAGACTGCCGTCGGCATCAATGATGGCACAGGAATTGAAATACAGACCCGGAGCCCGCTTTTCATAGACCGGCAGGAGGATCACCACGCCGAGCTTTTTGGCCAGCTTGCAAAACCGGTCCGTCAGGGGACCGGGCACGGACTCTGCCAGGCCAAAGTAGTCATGGTTCAGATTTTGACAAAAATACACCGAAGCAAAAAGTTCCTGGAGGCAGACCAGCCTGGCTCCGGCCTTGGCGGCTTCCGTTATCCGCTGCTCGGCCTTCTTCACGTTGGCCTTCACGTCCTCGCTGCAGGTCATCTGCACGAGGGCGATCCGGAGCGCCTTGGCCGGCTTGGTTTTGGGTTTCGCTGACATGAGCGGAAAGTCTGGAACTTCCTGCTCCGTGCAAGGGCAGAACCTCGCAGAAGGGACCGCCGGCATTCAGGCCGGGGTGGATGCGGCAATGCTCACTTCGATGCTCTTCGAAGTGGGGGTGCCACTGAATTCCGCCGCGGAACCCAGCGGAACCAACACATTCGCTTCCGGATAATAGGCTGCGCAATTGCCCCGGGGCATCTCGTAGGGCACCGCCTGAAAGCCGTCGGCATGCCGGGTGCCATCCGGCCAATAACTGGTGATGTCCACCAACTGCAAAGGCCGCAATCCCAATTGTTTCACGTCCTCCGGGTTCATAAAAATAATGCGTCGGCCGTGCCCGATGCCCCGGTAGCGGTCGTTCAGCCCGTATATGGTGGTGTTGAACTGGTCATGGCTGCGGAAGGTCTGCAGAACAAACCGTCCCGGGGATGCACGGAAGGCGGTGACGGGCACCGTATGAAATCCTGCCTTGCCGGAGGGAGTGTCCCAAACCCGGCGCCCGGCCTCGTTAGGGAGCCGGAATCCCCCCGGATGGCGCACGCGTTCGTTGAACCGTTCGAACCCGGGGATCACCCGTTCAATGGTATCACGGATCCTGTCATAATCGTTGGAAAAATCCTCCCATGGCACCTCGCTGCGTCCGGCCAAGGCGGCCGACGCGAGGCCGCAGACGATGGCGGTTTCGCTTTGCAGATGGGGCGAAGCGGGCGTGAGCTGTCCGCGTGAGGCATGCACCATGCTCATGCTGTCCTCCACCGTAACGAACTGCGGCATTCCCTGCCTCAGGTCTTCTTCGCTGCGCCCCAGACAAGGCAGGATCAGCGCGGATTTTCCCGTAACGAGATGCGAACGGTTCAGTTTGGTGGAGATTTGGATTGTTAGCTGGCAGCGCTGGAGGGCCTGCGCGGTGTATTCCGTATCCGGGGCCGCCTGCAGAAAATTTCCACCCAGCGCCGCAAAGACTCCGACCCTGCCATGATGCATGGCCCGGATCGCCGCCACGGTATCATAACCATGGGCCCGGGGGGCATGGAATTGAAACTCGTTTTCCAAGGCGTCCAAAAAGCTGTCAGGCATCTTTTCAAAGATCCCCATGGTGCGGTCTCCCTGCACGTTGGAATGACCGCGCACCGGACACAGTCCAGCGCCGGGTTTGCCGATGGCCCCCAGCAGCAGATGCACATTGATCACTTCCCGCAGGGTGGCCACGGCATTGCGGTGCTGGGTCAGGCCCATCGCCCAGCAGGTAATCAGATTGCGTTGTCTGGCCGCAGCCCGGGCGGTGCGTTGCATGGCCTCGCGGCCCAGACCGCTGAGCGTTTCCAGTTCCTGCCAGTCCTGCCCGCGCACACTGTCGGCGTAAATCTCGAATCCGGTGGTGTGGGCTTTGATGAAATCGTGATCAAGGGTGCCGTCCTCCACAAGGGTCTTGGCCATTCCCCGCAACAGCGCCATGTCGCCATTGAGGCAGGGCTGGAGATAATCAGCAGCAAGCGGGGTGGAGCGGCCGATCATTCCGGCGGCTTCCTGGGGATGATTGAAACCCAACAGCCCAGCCTCCCGCAGCGGATTCACTGCCACCAGATGAGCCCCGTTCCGCACGGCGGTCTGCAAGGCACTGAGCATGCGCGGGTGATTGGTGCCGGGATTTTGACCCATCAGCAGAATCATGCCGGCATGATGCAGGTCATCGAGACTCACCGTCCCCTTCCCTACCCCCACCGCATCCTTCATGGCTACCCCGGATGATTCATGGCACATGTTGGAACAATCGGGCAGGTTGTTGGTGCCCAACTGGCGGGCAAACAACTGCCAAAGAAAAGCGGCCTCATTGCTGGCACGGCCGGAGGTGTAAAATACCGCCTGATCCGGCACCGGAAGCGCACGGAACGCTTCTCCAGCCATGGAAAAAGCCTCCTCCCAGGTGATGGCTTCATAGTGACTGGCCCCGGCCCGCCGCACCACGGGATAAGTCAGGCGGCCAGCCTGATCGAGTTGATAGTCCGACCACCCGGCCAGTTGAGCGATGGAGTGTTGCGTAAAAAAGGCGGGATCCACCCTGGCTTTGGTGATTTCCGATGCGAGGGCCTTGGCTCCATTTTCACAGAACTCAAACGCACTCCGGTGGTCTTCCGGATCCGGCCAGGCGCAACTGGGACAGTCGAATCCATCCGTTTGGTTCATGCCCAGCATGCCCTGGGCTGCCCTCAGGGGTCCGGTGCGGCTGAGCAGGTGGCGGAAGGAGGAAACTACTGCGACCGTGCCTGCCGCGCCTTTGGCAGGAGGGGCCAGTCGAAGGGCGGCGGCGTCCTCGGGAGGCGTCAATTCAGGGGATTGGGGAGCGGGGGGCATGGGAGAATTACTATCGCTTTCGTTTGCCGCCCCCGCCCGGTTTGCCCATCTGGCCGAACTTGCTGCCGCCGGAGTGCTTGCCGCCTCCCATGCCGGGCATGCCGCCCAGTTTGCTGAAGTCGGGCATGCCTCCTCCCATGCCGCCGAGGCCTCCGAGTCCCCCCATGCCTCCTCCGGGACCTCCGCCCATGGCTCCCATCATCTTGGCCATCTGGCCCATCTTGCCGGGATTCTTCATGAGTTTCCGCATGTCACCAAACTGCTGGAGCATGGCATTGAGTTCATTGACGGTGCGTCCGGCCCCGGCCGCAATACGGGCCCGGCGTTTGCCATTGAGAATTTCCGGCCGTTTCCGCTCTTTTGGCGTCATCGACAAAATCAGGGCTTCAATATGAAGCAATTTCTTGTCATCGACCTGGGTTTTCATTTCCTTGATCTTGCTGCCCACCCCGGGCATCAGACTGAGCAGGCCCATCATGCCGCCCGCTCCAGATGTCAGCTTTTTCATCATTTTGAGCTGGCCTAGGAAATCGTTAAAGTCGAAGTCGGAGGAAGTCATCCGCTCCATCATCTTCATGGCATCCGCTTCATCGATGGCTTCCGCCGCCTGTTCGACGAGGCCCACAATGTCTCCCATGCCGAGGATGCGCTGCGCCATGCGGTCCGGCACAAAAACATCCAGCTGATGCATCTTCTCGCCCACCCCGGCATATTTGATAGGCTGCTGGGTCACCCGCCGCATGGAGAGGGCCGCTCCGCCGCGGGCATCGCCGTCCAGTTTGGTCAGGATAATCCCCGTGATGCCGATGGCTTCATGGAATGTCTTGGCCACACTGACCGCCTGCTGGCCCGTGGCTGCATCGGCCACCAGCAGAACCTCGGCCGGCTTCAGATACTGGCGGACTTCCTTCAGCTCCGCGAGCAGGGCCTCGTCCACCTCCTGACGTCCCGCGGTATCAAAAATGATGACATCCGCCTTCTGCGTGGCAATCCACGCTTCCGCCGCTTTGGCGGCCTTCAGCACGTTTTTTTCGCCGGCCTCCGGCCGGTAAACCGGCACCTGCACCTCACTGGCCAGCATGGCCAACTGGTCGATGGCGGCGGGGCGGTATAGGTCCAGCGCAATCAGCACCGGCTTTTTCCCCTCCTTTTTCAGCTTGAGCGCCAGCTTGGCCGAAGTGGTGGTTTTTCCGGCTCCATTCAGGCCTACCATCATGAGCCGGGCGGGCGGAGTCAAATCCAGCGGCACGGCATCTCCCCCGAGGAGCGCGGTGATTTCATCATGGAAAATCTTGATGAGCTGCTGGCCTGGCGTGACGCTTTTGAGCACCTCCACGCCGAGAGCCTTTTCCTTCACCGCCGCCAGAAAATCGCGGGTCACGCTGAAGTCCACATCTGCCTCCAACAGGGCAAGGCGCACTTCCCGCAGGGCATCGGCCACGTTGCTTTCACTGATCTTGCCGAGCCCACGGAGGTTGCGGAAGATTCCTTCGAATTTTTCAGTCAGGTTTCCGAACATGATAACATTATTGAGAATTGGCACCGGAGTCCCCGGCCGGCAGGGCCATGGCCGCATCGGCCGGGATCGTTTCCTGAAGCACGGGTGGGGGTTCCGGCAGATAGTGGGCCACCAGATCCACCGAAAAGCGCCAGTTTACCGCATCCGGCTTGGCCTCGCCGGCCCGGCGGAAGGTGACAAACACCTGGCATTCGGCAGACCGCAGGGGTTCCCGCATCTGATAGGAAATGGTTCCGGCCGCCGCGTCATAGACCGCTGGCATGGTGCCAAAACCCGCGATCTTCATGACCACCGTGGCCGGGTCGATGCCCTGCAGTTTGGAGACATCCACCGCAATGAGGGGCTGGCGCGTCGCCACCGTAGCGTCCGGTAGCGGCGTGGTCGAGACCAGGGTTTCGCCATCCGGACCACCCAGCAGCGACTTGGCAAGATCGCCTCCGGAGGTGCCCCGGGAACTGACCGCCCGGCGGAAATTCGAATCTGCCGGATCATTCCCCAAAATAATAAACCGGGAGAGGGTGGTGGCCGGCATATCCCATGTGACCCGGGCGGGATTCACCGTGAACAATGCCTCATACCCGGCTTCCTTGCCGATCTCCTGTTCGCGTTCGGTGTTATATCCGCCTGGATAGGCGTAGGTGCTGACCTTGACCGCCAGCAGATCCTCCAGAAACTGCCGTGAATCCTTCATTTCAGCCCGGAGGAAAGCATCAGCCTCCTCAGAATTCTTCTTTTCCATGCTGCGGATTTTCGATGGCAGCGGGTGACTCACACTGTGACTGCCGACGGTGCCTCCATGGCCCAGCATCTCCCGGATCTCCGGAGTGGTTAGGGCCCGGCCGCCTCCATTGACGAACCGCTTGTAGAGAAACAACGTGAACGGATAGCCAAATTCCCTGAGCACCGGGAAGGCCAGCTTGTGCACGCTCTTCCAGCCATCATCCAGGGTGATGAGCACTGCCGGATCCGGCACATCTTTTTCCCCCCGCCGCCACGCCAGAAAGTCAGCCATGGAAATCACCGGCAGACGGGCGTCCTTCAATGCCTGCATCTGGTCGCGGAAGTGGTCCACATTTATCTCCATTGGATTCCTCGATTTTCCCGTCGTGAAGTCGTGGTATCCCAGCACAATGATTTGGGCCGACTTGTTGATGGTCAGAGCCGGAACGGCCGGATCTATGGCTGGTTCCTCCTCGACCGGTTCTGCCGCAGGATCCGCGACAATCTCCGGCACCGGAGGCTCTGAGGAAACGGGCGGCGGCGCCGGTTTGATGCGGTCACAGGAAACGAGCCACAAAACTGCCAGCAGCACCGCAGGACGGGTCAGAAATCGGGCAACAGGGCATCGGGGGAACGTCAACATCCGGAAATCACAGGGGGGATCGAAAGACGACCCTACCTGCCCCGGCGCTGAATGCAACGCGCCGGTTACCGATTATCAATCCGCTTCCGTTCGTCGGTGCTGTATTCCCGCTGGATGAAGAAGGCATCCATAAATTTTAGGCGTTTCAGGCTGGACGCCCCTGGCATGATTCAAGGCAAAATGACAAATGACCAATGCCGGATTTTGATGGAGAAATCGATGGGGTGGGAAGGACGATGGCGTGCTGCAGTGATCGGTCGAGGGACCATTTTGTCATTGGTGATTTGTCTTTGGTCATTCTTCCATCTGCCTCCGGGAGGTGAGGCGGTATTTCTGAAGGCGGCTGTTCGGTTTGTCCGGGAGGGTGGGTTCGACGAGGCCGGCGGCGATGGCTGGGCGGAGGAAATTGGTGCGGAAGGTGGGGCGGTGCGGGACTTTGAGGCGCTTCATGAATTCCAAGGCGGCCAAGGGGCCCGTTTGATCACAAGCTGCGAGAATGTGGTAATAGTCCGCCTGACGGGCATGAATCACAGATTCCACGGGCAGGCAGGCCAGAAGGGCTTCGGGGCTAATGCTGTCGCGCCATGGGCCGTGCGCCCGCCAAATCATCTTACGTCAGCGGCAGGAAAGAGTTCAGCCGAACCGGCCGCTGATGTAGTCTTCGGTGCGCTGGATTTTCGGGGAACTGAAGATTTGGGTAGTAGGTCCTACTTCGATCATTTCGCCGAGGTAGAAGAAGGCGGTGCGGTCGGCGCAGCGGGTGGCCTGCTGCATGTTATGGGTGACGATGACGATGGTGAACTTTTCGCGGAGGTTGTGGATCAGTTCCTCGATGCGCAGGGTGGCGATAGGGTCGAGGGCGCTGCAGGGTTCGTCCATCAGGATGATCTCGGGGGAGACGGCGATGGCGCGGGCGATGCAGAGGCGTTGTTGCTGGCCGCCGCTGATGCCGAGGGCACTTTCATGGAGGCGGTCCTTGGATTCATCCCAGAGCGCGGCGGCGGTCAGGCTCTCCTCGACGGCCTGGTCCAGCACGCGTTTGTCGGTGATGCCATGGAGGCGGAGGCCGTAGGCGATGTTTTCGTAGATGCTGGAAGGGAACGGATTCGACTTCTGGAAGACCATGCCGACGCGGCGGCGGAGCTGGATGACTTCGAGGCGGGGGTCGTAAATATTGATGCCTTCGACGAGGATTTCGCCTTTGGTGACGCGGGCTCCGTGGATCATGTCGTTCATGCGGTTGAAGCAGCGCAGCAGGGTGCTTTTGCCGCAGCCGCTGGGGCCGATGAAGGCGGTGACCTGGTGGGGCGGGATGTCGAGATCGATATCGCTCAGGGCTTTTTTGGCCCCATAGGCGAAGTCCACGCCGCGCACGGAAATCACGGGGGAAGGTGGGCCGGAAACGGTGGGGGAAGAGGTGCTCATGCTAGCTGAAAAGGCCGCTGATGTAGGCCTCGGTCTTGGATTCCCGGGGCGTGTTGAAGATGACGCCGGTCTGGTCGTATTCGATCAGTTCGCCGAGATAAAAGAAGGCGGTGCGGTCCGAGCAGCGGGTGGCCTGGTGCATGTTATGGGTCACGATGACGATAGTGAATTCCTTCTTCAAATCCTGGATGAGGTCTTCGATTTTGAGGGTAGCGATGGGGTCCAGTGCGGCGCAGGGTTCATCCATGAGGAGGATCTGCGGGCGGTTGGCGATGGCACGGGCGATGCAGAGCCGCTGCATCTGGCCGCCGGACAAACCGTAGGCACTTTCGTTGAGGCGGTCCTTCACTTCATCCCAGAGGGCCGCTCCCTTGAGGCTGCGCTCCACCACTTCGTCGAGTTCGGCCTTTTTGTTGCGTCCCGCGACACGCAGACTGAAAATCACGTTTTCGTAGATGGACTTGGCGAAGGGATTCGACTTTTGGAAGACCATGCCGACGCGTTTGCGCAGGGAGATTACTT
Source organism: Verrucomicrobiales bacterium (assembly GCA_038210825.1). GTDB lineage: Bacteria > Verrucomicrobiota > Verrucomicrobiia > Verrucomicrobiales > V1-33 > CAIZWU01. The sequence continues at coordinate 44,720 of JBBQWG010000027.1, read as the reverse complement.
CCACGGAGGGATCGTAGAGGCTGGTGCCATCAAGGAGAATATCGCCTTCGTGCCGCACCCCGTCGATGAGGTCATTCATGCGGTTCATGTTCCGCAGGAGGGTGCTTTTGCCGCAGCCGCTGGGGCCGATCAGGGCGGTGACCTGCTTTTCCGGGATCTGCATGCTGACATTCTGGATGGCGTGTTTGGCACCATACCAGAAATTGAATTGCCGCACGTCGATGTAGGCGGAATTCAGCACGTCATCCGGACCGGCGGCCGGAGTGGCTTCGGTGGAGGAGTTAGAAAGTGCCGGAGGCATACTTTTTGCGGAGCTTGTTGCGGATGATGATCGCGGTGAGGTTCATGACCACCACGAGGACGATGAGGAGCAGGGTGGTGGCAAAGACCATCGGCTTGGCGGCTTCGGCATCGGGCGACTGGAATCCGACGTCGTAGATGTGGAAACCAAGGTGCATGAACTTGCGGTCCGCGTGGATGAAGGGAGGTTCGAAATCGAGCGGCAGGGAAGGCGCGAGTTTGACCACGCCGACCAGCATGAGGGGAGCGACTTCCCCGGCTCCGCGCGCCATGGCGAGGATGACTCCGGTCAGGATGCCCGGTGCGGAGGCCGGCAGGACCACGCGCTGAATGGTTTGCCATTTGCTGGCACCGCAGGCGAGCGAGGCCTCGCGGACCCCGCGCGGCACGGCTCCGAGGGCTTCCTCGGTGGCCACGATCACCACCGGCAGGGTGAGCAGGGCAAGGGTCAGGGATGCCCACATGATACCGCCGGTGCCGAAGGTGGGGGTGGGCAGCGAACTGCTGAAAAACCAGTTATCCACCTGATGGCCGATGGTATACACAAAGAAGCCCAGACCGAAGACCCCGAACACGATGGAGGGCACGCCGGCGAGATTGTTGACGGAGATCCTGACAATGCGGACAAAGGTGCCTTGTCTGGCATATTCGCGCAGATAAATGGCGGCGATGACCCCGAGCGGGGTGACCACGATGCTCATCAGAATGGTCATGACAAAAGTGCCGAAGATGGCCGGGAAGATGCCGCCTTCGGTATTGGCTTCGCGGGGGTCTTCCGTGAGGAAGGCGAAGAACTGTTTGAATGCGAGGGCGAGCCGGCCGCCGAAGCCCAGCTTGTTGGGCTCATAGACATGAATCAGGTCGCCGGTGGGCTGTTCGCGTTCTTCCCCGTCGGCCAGCCGCACGGTCAGGATGTCCTTTTCCAATTCCGCGCGCAGACCGCGGGCCTGTTCGGCCAGCTTTTCGTAAGCGGCGTTGAGGCGCTCGATTTCCAGACGATTGGCGGTTTCGCGGGAAGGATCAATCCGGATTTCCTTCTCGAGCCGGACGAGTTGTTTGCTGATGCGGCCGATGTCCTTGCGTTCGAGATGATAGAGCTTCTGGCGGACGGATTCAGCCTGTTTCAGCGCGGCCTCCAGGGCGGGGCGGAATTTGGGACCGGTGGCTTCGATGACGCCATCGGCGCGGGTGGTGAGGCGCACCGGGTAAAAGATGGCATCGCCGTATTCCATGCGTTCGGCGACCATCACATCCTGCGGCTGCCTGGTGGAAAGCACATCCCCGGAGGCTACATAACGATAGGATGTGGAGGGATCGGCTTTGGATTTATTGCCGAAATGCACCAGCCATTCCTCGACGCCGGTGGTGACATTGTCCTGCCTCACCATGATCTCGCCCAGCTTCACTCCGGAGCCGGAGGGGGAGCCTTCCCTGAGGGTGATTTCGGTGACGCGTTTCGGCCAGAAGACATTGGTGCCGCGCACGAGGATGAGCCCCAGGAGCACGGCCACCATGACGATGCCGACGGCGAGGCCCATGCCGGTGAGCCAGACCTTGGCTTCGCCCTGGGGCGGTTTGGATTTGAGGGAGGCGGCAGCAGCGGAGTCAGCCATGTCAGACGAGCTTGTATTTTTCCCTCAGGCGCTGACGGAGGAGTTCCGCCACGGTATTGAGGACAAAGGTTAGAGCGAAGAGCACCAGTGCTCCGAGGAAGAGGGTGCGGTAAAGAGTGGAGTGGACCGGAGCTTCCGGAAGTTCGGTGGCGATATTGGCGGAAAGGGTCCGCATGCCATTGAAGAGGTTCCATTCCATGATGGGGGTGTTGCCGGTGGCCATCACCACAATCATGGTTTCGCCTACGGCACGTCCCAGTCCAATCATGAGCGCGGAAAAGATCCCGGCGCTGGCGATGGGAAGCACGATGGTGCGGAGGGTTTGCCAGCGGCTGGCGCCGAGGGCGGCGGAGGCCGCAGTGAGGGAAGGCGGAACGTTGGAGAGGGAATCCTCCGCGATGGTGAAGATGACCGGAATGACCGCAAAGCCCATCATGAAACCGACCACGAGGGAATTGCGCTGGTCGAAGGGCGTGCCGCTGACCTGGGGCCACCACTGGCGGAAATCCGCAAGGGCCTGACCGGTTTTGGGATTGATCACCGGCTGGCCATTGGCGTCCTTCACCACACAGAAAATGGATTCCACCACCGGGCCGAGCTGCCACATTCCCCAGATCGTCAGGATCATGACCGGCAGGAAGCAGATCCATTCCATGCCTGGGGCGATGCGGGCGCGGCGTTCGGTGGGCAGCCGGCTCCAAATTTTGCCGACCACCAAAGCCATGGCCGGGACCCCGGCGAGAATGAGAAACACCGACGGCACTTTGGATTCGATGAGCGGGGCCAGCCAGAGCGCGGCCAGAAATCCCAGCACCACCGAAGGCAGGGAGGCCATGATTTCCATCATCGGTTTCACGATCCGTTTGATTTCCGGACGCAGGAACTGGGCAGTGTAGATGGCGGCCAGCAGGGCGATCGGAATGGCAAAGAGCATAGCCCAGAAGGTGCCTTTGAGAGTGCCATGGATGAGGGGACGGAGCGAAAGTTTGGGTTCGAAGTCGTCGGTGCCGCTGGTGGACTGCCATGTGAAGTCCGGTTTGCTGGCTCCTTCATACCAGACCCTGCCGAAATAGGCCTTCCAGCCCGCTTCCGGGTGCGGATCGTCGAGGACAAATTGGTGCAGTTTCCCGGTTTCGTCGATCAGCACAAACCCCGATCCCTTGGCGTCGATAGCGGCCCCTTTGACATCAAAATTCACATTTTCCTCCCAGCGCACGCGCTCCGTGGTGGAGTGGCGCAGACTGACCTGACGGCCGCTGCCGGTCAGGAACAATTTATTGCGCTGGCTGCGGGCAAAGAAAGTGGCGGGGCCGGCGAGGGGCTCAAAGGTTTTGATTTTGGTGAAGAGCCGTTTGTCACCGCCTTCCGGCACCAGCAGGCTGTAGATGTCCATCGCCCCTTTGCTGTCGGTCATCACCAGCGAGACATCACCAAACACAAAATCGATGGAAGCGATAGGGGTGCCTTCCCCGAAAGGATGCCATTCCTGACGTTTCTCCGGGGCATCTCCACCGAGGAAAATATAATCTACGAGCCCGGCGGAAGTGGTGACGATGAGAGAGTCCCCGGTATTGGGCACGCGGAGCAATTCGGGGGCACCGGTGAGCATGGGAGTGATGTCGAGGTCGGCGTCCTTGGTAAGTTTACCCCCGCCCATCAGGGTGCGCTTCTGCCGCAGGATCACCGCATGCAGTTCCAGCTTGCCCGCCACGTCCTGGATCGCGGCCATGACTTTGGTGGTGCCGCCATCCCCAAACCCGACCTGGCGGATGGGCCCCTTGGAGGTGCCGACTTCGTAAAAATCCCCCAGGGTCACGGAGGGCACGATGGAGCGGGAGCCATCGGGGGCAAACTCGGGCGCGTAGTCCACCTGGAAGGTGCCGACCTGGCCATTTTCGGTGCCTAACACCACGAGCCGGTCCACGGCCTTGTAGGTGGCGAAGGAAACGACCGTTCCTTCCGGCAAGGTGATAGGGAGTTTCAGGGGAGGTTTATTGCCGGAGGAATCCACAAAAACGACCTCATTGCCGCCATCGTAATAGAAAGGAAGTTCGCCCCATTCATCGATGCCAAAGACCATGGGGGCCTTGCCAGGGGCAAAGGCCATGGATCCGGTCTCCTCCACTCTGGGGGAGCCAAACAACGGGAAGACCTGACTGATGATGAAAACAAAAATCCCAAAGACGGCCAGAATGATGCTGACTCCTCCTCCTTTGATGACCCACGTCATGATCCGGTCAAAGCGCAGAGTGCGCGGGGCGACCTGGAAGCGTTCCGGGACTAAACGGGGAGAAGACGGCATGGGGGCAATGTGTGGGACACTTTTTCCGGTCGTGCAAGAACATCATCCGGCAGATGCAGGGACGGCCCCGGTTTTACTTCCGGGGCCGCCTTTCCGATGCAGATAATGAGGCTGGGGATTACTTCGCGTTGGCGATCTCCAGGGCGATTTCCGGCGTGATGGGGAAATAACCATCTTTGACCACGATTTCCTGGCCTTCCTTGGAGACCACAAACCTGAGAAACTCACCGGTGAGTTTGTCCATCGGTGTATTCGGCTTCTGGTTTACGTAGATATAGAGGAAACGGGCCAGGGGATAGTCGCCGGAAAGGCAGTTTTCGTAGTTGGCGTCGAAGAATTTGCTGCCAGCCTTGGGGGCCAGCGGCACGGCTTTCACACCGGAGGTGATATAACCCATGCCGGAGTAACCCAGGGCATAGACATCCGAACCGATGCCCTGCACCACGGCGCTGGATCCGGGCTGCTCCTTGACGGTGGCTTTGAAGTCGCCTTTGGACAGCGCGACTTCCTTGAAGAAACCGTAGGTGCCGGAAGCGCTGTTGCGGCCGTAGAGCGAGATCGCCTTGCCCTTCCATGCCGCCAAGCCAAGGTCGCCCCATTGGGTGATGTCCTTGCCACCGCTCTTCAGAGTTGAGGAAAAGACGCCGTCCACCTGCGGCATGGTCAGGCCTTTGATAGGATTGTCCTTGTGGGCAAAGACGGCGAGGGCATCGATGGAGACCTTCACTTCGAGGGGCTTGTAGCCGAACTTTTTCTCGAACTTGTCGATTTCGTCCTGCTTCATGGCGCGGCTCATGGGGCCGAGTTGGGCGGTGCCTTCGATGAGGGCGGGTGGGGCGGTGGCGGATCCTTTGCCTTCCACCTGGATGTTGACATTGGGATAGGACTTCTTGAATCCTTCCGCCCAAAGCGTCATCAGATTGTTGAGGGTGTCGGAACCGATGGAATTCAGGTTTCCGGCGACCCCGCTGACCGGCTTGTAGGAGGGGATGGCGGGATCCACCGTGACTTTGCTTTCGGCGCGGGCGGACAAGGCGGAGAAAGAGACGCAGAGCAGAACCAGGGGGAGTTTCCTGAGGAGAGTAGGGCGAAGTTGCATATGGTTGTGTTTTTGGGGTGCAATCGCAGACAGACCACAATAATGACGATCACCGTTCATTGCCTGTCCACGCTGCATCCTTTGCGTGGAAAAGCGGCAGACGACAAACACAACTCCGTGACAATTCCGTGACAAAAGCCCTCCCTGCCGGATTGGTTGCTGGAATGCCGTAACCCCCATGGCCCGGCGGGCCCTATTTCAAAAGTGCCCAGCCCTGCCGAAATCGTCACATAAACCAATTCGACAACGGAAGCGCCGGTGAGATATGGGTATATGAGTGACGGTTTCGTCACTTTGCCCCGTCCCCAAGTTTCTCTCCCCTCCTTTTGCCATGCCCCATATCCTGCGCGCCTACGATGAGGCCATTGCCAGCCTTGCCGCCGACATCCGGATGATGGGCGACCGTGCCCTCCAAAATCTTCAGAACGCTACTGCCGGCCTGTTGCAGCGCGATATCGACCTGTGCAACCTTGTTATTGCCGATGACGAGGCGGTCGATGAACTGGAAAAAAAAGTCGACCATGCCGGGATCGACATCATCACCCGGTTCGGGCCGAAAGCGACGGATTTGCGCCGCGTCATTGCCAGCATGAAGGTCTCCACGTCTCTTGAACGCATTTCCGACCACTGCGTCAGCCTCGCCCGCCGTGCCAAACGCATTTCCGACCGGCCCGCGATTCCCGAAACCAATGATATCGGGGAACTTTCCCTGCTCGCGGCCGGGGAATTGCGCGACAGCGTGGCCGCTTTTTGCGACGGCGATCTCGAGGCCGCCCTGCGCATCCAATACCGGGATTCGAGTCTGGATGCCGCAGAAACGGCCTTCACCAAAAGAATCATCGCCAAATTGGAGACGGACAGCACCCAAGTGAGAAATTACGTGGATCTTCTCTTCGCCACCCGCTTCATCGAGCGGATCGGGGATCAGTCGGTCAATATCGCGGAAGACACCGTCTATCACCTCACGTCGGTGGATATCCGTCACGGTGGTCAGCTTCCCGGAGAAACGGCGGACGCATCAGGGCGTGGCAACCCACGTTAAGCACGGCGAGGGGAAGCCCCCGTTGCATCCGGCAAACCGTCAAAAATGACCGCCATCACATGGAAGGTATGTGACAATTTCGTCACAAAAGGACCCAAACCCGGCGTTTTTACGGGGAAACGCGATTCCGGAAATCGTTGACCCCTGTGTTTTACCGAAGGAACTCTCTTGCCAGTTGGCTTTGAATGTGACGGAATCGACACTTGGCCGATGGTCGGCACTTCCGACCACGCAACACCATCCGACCTTCATGAACAAATTCCTAACTTTTCCCCTTCTGGCGGCATTCGCTGTCGGTCTTTCGTCCTGCGGCAACAAAAACGGTGCGGGGTCCCTGCCTTCACTCAAAATTTCCGGCTCCAACACCATGGCCCAAGTCAGCACCGCGTGGGCGGAGGCTTTCCCGAAGGCCAAAGTTTCAGTGGGCGGGGGCGGATCCGGGATCGGCATCAGCGAACTCACCGAAGGCCGCATCGACATCTGCGCCAGCAGCCGTCCCATGAAGCCCGAGGAAAAAGCCAAGGTGAAGGAGAAGATGGGGAAGGAACCAGTCGAGTTTGTGGTCGGATATGATGCCCTCGCCATTTTTGTCCACCCGCAGAATCCTATCAAGGAAATCTCCATCGAACAGCTCACCGAGATTTACGGGGAGGACGGCACCCTCACGAAGTGGGAGGACGTCTCCCCCGGCGGGCTGACCGGACCCATGACCATCCTCGGCCGCGAAAATACCTCCGGCACCTATGAATACTTCCATGACGCCATCGTGGGTAAAAATGAGGCCGGCGAAAGCCGGAAGTTCCGGGGCAATATCTCCACCCAAAGCAGTTCCCAGTCGATCATCGACAATCTGGCTACGGTGAAGTCCGCGATTGGCTACGACGGCATGGCTTTCAAGAACGACAAAGTGAACTGGCTGGCCATCTCCAAAAAAACCGGCGAACCCGCCGTCCTGCCCAACGCCGACGATGCCCGCAGCGGCAAATACCCCATCGCCCGCAAACTCTACCTCTACACCATCGGCGAACCCGCCGGGGCCACCAAGGAGTTCATCGATTTTGCCTTGTCCGATGCCGGACAAAAACTGCTGGCCGGGACCGGATACGTCTCGCTGAAGTAACCTGCGGGCAGCCCGGAACCGCCCCCCCCCCGCAGGCCGGTTTCCCCATCAATCCTTTCATCACCCTGAATGAGCCGAATACCTTCCCGGGGCTGGCGGACCAGTGTCTCGAGCCTCTTTGAACGGATCATCGAAGTCCTGATCAAGACGTGCGGATGGAGCTGCATCTTTATCGTTCTCGCGATCTTCTGTTTTGTCTTCTGGTATGCCGCCCCAATCCTGCCGAAGATCGACTGGTTTGGTCAGGACGGATTTTTTACTTCCACCAACTGGCACGCCAAGGAACGGACCGGGGCGACCTACGGCGTGCTCGCCATGATCATCGGCAACTTCGCCGTCGCCGGCGTGGCCATGGTGATCGCGATTCCCCTCGGTCTGGCGGCGGCCGTTTACATCAGCGAGTTCGCGGGCCCCCGGGCCAAGGAATGGTTCAAGGTTGCCATCGAAATCCTCGCCGCCATCCCCTCCATCGTCTGGGGCTTTATCGCCATCACCATGATCGGTCCGGTCCTCATCAAATATGCCGGAGCCACCATGGGCACCAACCTGCTGAACGGCGGCATTGTCCTTGGCCTGATGTCGGTGCCGCTTATCGTCTCGCTGGCCGAGGACTCCCTGCGGGCCGTCCCTGACACGTTCCGCGAAGCCGCCATGGCGCTCGGTGCCAACCGTTGGGAAATCGTCTACCGGGTGCTTTTCCCCGCCGCCCGCAGTGGTCTCCTCGCGGCCTGCATGCTGGGGGTGGGCCGCGCCATCGGCGAGACCATGGCAGTGCTTCTGGCCACGGGGAACAAGAACCAGATTCCCCATGCCCTGACGGATCCCATGACCACCCTCACAGCCACCATCGCGGCGGAAATGGGTGATGCCGAGGCGGGCAGCCCGCATTCCCAGGCCCTCTTCACCATCGGCCTGCTTTTGTTGGTGATCACCTGTGCGATCAACCTCACAGCCTATGTGCTGATCCGGGGAAATAAACGCAAATCCGCCGCCGCCTGATATGCCGGAATCCAATCCATTTTCGCCCACGGCCCTGGAGCTGCGCAAGGAATCGCGCGCCGGTGCCGCCCGCTGGATCACGCTTGCCATTTCCGTGGCCCTGTTGATTCCCGTGGCCCTGATCCTCGGGCACATCGCATGGAAAGCCTTCCCCGCCCTGTCGTGGGCCTACCTGACGGGAGACGTGACCGCTTCCGGAGCCGCCGGCGGGATCTGGGGCCCGCTCATGGGCACCGTCTATCTCACCCTGCTCTGCCTCGCCATCGTCGCCCCCATCGGCATTCTGGCCGGCATTTATATCAATGAATATGCACCGGACAACGCCCTCACCCGGTCTATTATGATTGCCGTGACCAGCCTCGCGGGCGTCCCCAGCATTGTCCATGCCCTGTTCGGTCTGGCCGCATTTATCGCCGCCATGGGAATGCAGAAAGGATTGCTGGCGGCTGCCATGACCCTATCTGTGATGACCCTGCCGGTGATTATTACCAGCACCCGCGAAGCCCTTTCCTCGGTCCCCAAAAACTTCCGCGAAGCCTGTTGGAATCTGGGTGCATCCCGTTGGCAGACGATCCGCACCATCGTCCTGCCCAATTCCTTCGGCGGCATTCTCACCGGCGTCATCCTCGTGATTGCGAGGGCCGCCGGTGAGACCGCGCCGATCATGTTCATGGGAGCGGTGATGTGGCTGCGCATCGCCCCCTCCGGACCGGAACGCCTCATGCCCTACGGCTTGAATGATGAGTTCATGGCCATGTCCAATCACCTTAATCTGATCTCCAAGGACATCCCTAACATGCCCCCGGAAATGAAATTCGGCAGCGCCTTCGTGCTGCTGGCCCTGATTCTTTTCATCAACGGGATTGCCTCCCTGATCCGTCTGCGCCTGCGCCGCCGCAAACGCTGGTAAGCCCCCTTCCCTTTCCCCGATCCATGCAGCCCGTTCATTTGGAGTTCCGCGATCTCTCTGTCTGGTTTGGCCAGAACAAGGCCCTCGACGAAATCAGCTTTTCCGTGCCCCGGCACAGCGTGGTCGGCATCGTCGGTCCCGCCAACAGCGGGAAATCCACCCTGCTGAAAACCATCAACCGGACGCTCGAATTCATCGACCGCTCGCGCTCCGACGGCGTGGTGCTGGTGGACGGGGAGGACGTCAAAGCCATCCGCAACGTGTATTCGCTGCGCCGGCGCATCGGGATGGTATTCCCCCTGCCGGTGGGATTGCCCATGAGCGTGTATGACAACGTGGCCTACGCCCCCCGGCGCATGGGAATCCATAACAAAGCCCAACTGGACGAACTGGTGGAAACCTGTCTGCGCGACTCGGTGCTGTGGGATGAGGTCAAGGACCGGCTTGATTTGCTGGGCACCAAACTGTCGGGGGGCCAGCAGCAGCGGCTCACCCTGGCCAGAGCGCTCTCGCTAGAGCCGGAAATCCTCTGCCTCGACGAATTTTCCATCGCCATCGACCCGGTGACGACCATGAAGATCGAGGAAGTGCTGATGCGGCTGAAGGAACGGATGACCATCGTGCTGGTGACCAACCTGACCCAGCAGGCCCGGCGCATGGCCGATGCCGTGGCCTTCATCAACGCTTCCGCCCTCGTGGAATGGGGCCCGACCGAACAGCTTTTCAACAATCCGGACAAGGAACTGACCGGCCGCTATCTCAACGGCGATTTTGGCTGAACCGATGTCCCGATCCCCGATCCCCTCTCCACTCATCCTCCCCGATCCCCATGCAAGACGGCGTCAGCATTGAAGTTACCGACTACTGCCTGTGGTATGGCAAATTCCAGGCCCTGCTGGGGGTTTCTGCGAAGATCAAACAGGGGATCATCACTTCCCTGATCGGCCCCAGCGGCTGCGGCAAGACTACCCTGCTGCGTTCCTTCAACCGCATCAACGAGCGTTATGGAAACGTCACCACCACGGGCCTGATCACCATCCTCGGCAAAAACATCCTCGATCCTGACGTTTCGGTGGCGTCTCTCCGCAAACGGGTGGGCATGGTTTTCCAGCGTCCCAACCCCCTCCCGATATCCATTTACGAAAACATTGTCTTCGGCATCAAAAGCCACACGCCCTCCGGGGAACGGAACCGGGCGGATCTCGATGCGGCGGTGGAACGCGCCCTGACCGAAGTGTCATTATGGAACGCCGTGAAGGACAACCTGGGGGGACGGGCCACCGAACTGACCCTCGAGCAGCAGCAGAAGCTGTGCATTGCCCGTCTCCTTCCTCTCAAACCCGACATCATCCTGATGGACGAACCCTGCTCCGCGCTCGATGCTTCCGGCGTGGAGCGGATCGAGGAACTGATCACTGAACTGAAACGCACCTTTACCATCGTGATGGTCACCCACAACATGGCCCAGGCGAGACGCGCCAGCGACGAGTGCATCTTCATGCTGATGGGGGAAATCATCGAGCACACCCGGACCATGGACATGTTCATGAATCCCAAACATGAAAAAACCGCCATGTATATCGAAGGCCGTTACGGTTGAAGGTTCCCGCACGGTCCTTAAGCTCCCCTTTCGTCCCCCTCACCCCCTTTCCTGCCTTCAGTCCATGCCCCATAACAAGCTCATTCTCCAAGCCAGCGAAGAGGCCATGGCCGCATTCGACAGCGATATCAGAAAGATGGGTAGACTGGCGCTGGAAAATCTGCGGCTGGCGTCAGAAGGCCTGCTTCAGCGCAATACCGATTTATGCAATCAGGCCATCGCCGACGATGACGCCGTGAACCGTCTGGAAAAAAAAATGGACCGCACCGGCGTGGAAATCATCACGCGATTCGGACCGGTGGCTTCGAATTTCCGCCGCATTATCGCCAGCATGAAGGTGTCCACCGCGCTCGAGCGGGTCTCCGACCATGCCGTCAGCCTGGCGCGTCGCGGCCGCATGCTCAATCAGCGCCCTGCCATCCCCGAAACGGAGCAAATCAGGGAACTCACCACCCTCGCCACGGCCCAGTTGAAAGACAGCGTCGAGGCTTATTGCGACGGCCATCTGGATGCCGCGCTCCGCATCCAAGCGAGGGACACGGACCTTGACCGCGCCTACGAGGCTTTTACCGACCGCATCATCTCGCGCATGGAGACGGACTCCGCCCACGTTAAAGATTATGTGGACCTGCTCTTTGCCACCCGCTTTATCGAGCGCATCGGCGACCAGTCCGTCAACATCGCCGAAGACGCCGTCTATCACCTCACCGCCATGGACATCCGGCACGGCGGTCCCCTTCCCGCAAACCCCTGAATCCCTCATGGCTTGTGTCGATACCGTCACATCCACTCCATTCCTTTTATCCCCATAATCTGAGTGCTTGGTTCCCGCCCTGCGGGGCCACGGTTTCACTCCCCAGCCGGATCCCCACTTACCTCTTCATCGTATGCCAGAGTCACGCCACATCCTATCCGCCGTCGAAGATTCCCTCACCCGGCTGAATGCACTCATCGTGCAGATGGCTTCCCTCGCCGAAAAAAATCTGGCCAATGCCATCCGGGGCCTGCTGGAGCGGAACGATGCCCTCTGCAACATCGCCATCGCGGATGACGCCGAAGTCGATGCCCTTGAGAAAAAAATCGACGAGGAAGGGCATGCCCTCATTCTGCGCTTTTCCCCCATGGCAAGGGATCTCCGGCGGGTCATCAGTTCGATGAAGGCGTCCACCGCGCTGGAACGCATTTCCGACCATGCGGTCAGCGTGGCCCGCCGGGCCCGTCTGCTGAACGCGCGCGAAGCCGTCGCGGAAACCGCCCTCGTGCGCCCCATCTACGAACTGGCGGCCGCCCAACTGAAGCTCAGCGTCGATTCCTTTTGTCAGAACGACCTCGCGCTCGCCCTGCGGATCGTGGAAAACGATGATCCGCTGGACATCGCGCATTATGAATTTATCGACAAGCTAACCGAATCCATCGCGCGCAACGGGGCGCAGGCCGCCGACTATGTGGCCCTGATCTTCATCACCCGGCTGCTGGAACGCATCGGGGACCAGTCCGTCAACATTGCCGAGGACGCCATCTATTACGTCACGGCCCAGGACATCCGCCACGGCGGGGAACTTCCTACAATTAGTTAGGAGGCGTGGTGCCTTGCGGCTTCGGCTGGTTTTCCTTGCCGTGGAAAACCGCAAGCGGGCCTCTGTTTTCCCCGATGGTTTTCCCGGTCATGGAAAATGGAAACCACGACCTCCGTTCCCCCAAAAAATGGAAGCAGAACTCCTGAAAGGGCGCGCCCGGCCTCAGCGGCGGTTGAAGCGGGAAATTTCGCGGGCGATTTCGCGTTGGGATTCCTTCTTTTTGAGGTCATCCCGTTTATCCGAGGCCACTTTGCCGCGGCCCACGGCGAGTTCCAGTTTCATGCGGCTGCCTTTCCAGTAGGCGCGCAGGGCGACGAGGGAATGGCCTTTGACCTGGCAAACGCCGTAGAGGTGTTGGATTTCTTTTTTGTGCAGGAGGAGGCGGCGGACGCGGCGGGGTTCGTGCTGGCTCCAACTGGCTTTTTCGTAGGGCTGGATATCGAGCCCATACAGCAGGCATTGGCCGTTCTCCACGCGGGCAAAGGCATCCCGGAGGTTGATCTTGCCATTCCGGACGGACTTCACTTCCGTTCCCCGCAGTTCCACGCCGACCTCGATGGTTTCGAGGATGGTGTATTCGTGGAGAGCCCGCTTGTTGTTGGCGATTTCGGGGTTCATGGGCAGGGTCCGGACACGGGGCAGCGGTCACCGCAGAACGGTGGACCGGGACAAAAAGAGGCGGCGGGAGCGGCCCGGGGCGGGCCTTGACACCGGGTCAGGCTTCCTCTTCGGAAACCAGCATCTCGGCGGAGATGAGGCCCTCAATGATCTCGATCAGGGCGATGTCCCCCTGGCCGAGACGGGGGCCATAGTTGGCAGTATTGATCAGGGGAGCGCGGCCTTGATTGAGTTGGCGGACGCGGCGGGAAACCAGGTTGATTAAGATCGGCGGATGCGGAATGATTTTCGCCGCTTTATCGATGAGATCGCTTTTCATAGGTTGGAAGCCGGGGAAACACGCTGCGCGGCACCGGGTTCCGGAGCAGGAAGCGGACAGAGGTCGGCAGTCATGGCAGGAGGACAGGGGAAACGGCAGGAGCCGGGGAGTGTCGCTGATACCACCGAACCCGCAGACCGCAAGCGTATTTCCGCTGGAGGCCCGGCGTCATGCAGGGCTTACCCCCGCCCCTCCCTCCACCGGCCCTGCGGCATCATTCCCTGCGGCTGATTCCCGATCCCCGCGGCCAACGCCGCCCGGTGCACGCCGTCCCCGGACTGCTTTTCGTCTCCCTCTGCAGCCTGCTCACCGGTGGCGATTCCTTCCAGGATATGAAAACGGGAAAGCCTCAATGCGTCGCCACATTTTCCGGGTAGCCCCGGGCCTGCAACGTCACCCTGGTCAATAACGAACCTCAAAGACCACACGGGCTTGAAGTAGGCAGGTGAAACCAAATTGCGGAATTTTGTTCAAGGGTTTGCGGGGCCGGTGGGGTTTGATTTGAGGGAAAATGATGAAGTTCCCCAAGCACATTCCAAAACTACCATGACCATGGAGGGGCGCATGGCTGAGCAGTGTGAAGATTATGAACCAGGATAATAAACAACATCCATCATCCGGCGAGGATGCGGCATTCGATACGTTACTTCGAACGGCCCAAGTGGAAGTGCCGTTGCGGGGCGCATTTCAGTCGGAGGTCTGGAGACGCATTGCTGTGGCGCAAGAGATCACGATGGCGGGTCGTTTCACCCGCCATCTGGAATTATTTGTCGGGGCTCTGACGCGGCCAATGGCGGCGGCCGTCGTTCTGCTCGCCATGATCTCAGGAGGCCTTTGGGTTGGCTCCCTAAAAAGTGGGCAGGGGAAGGATGCCAAGTTGTCCTACGTGCAATCAATCAGCCCATTTGCTCATGCTCACAGAGGGGAGAGCCGATGAATAAGTTGATCCTGCTGCTGGTTTTGGCGATGGTAGCCGGAATGACCGCTTTCTGCGTGATGCGCTGGCGCTCGGGGGCGGTTCATTCCCACCCCATTGGCCTGGCTTCGGATGCGATGCAGGAGCTGGCGTGGCTGCGGACGGAACTGCAGCTCAGTGATGAACAGTTTGCCAAAGTAAAGGAGCTGCACGCCGCCTATCGGCCCAGGTGCGGGGAAATGCACCGTCGCATCTCGGAGGCTCATGAGAAAATCGAGTCGTTTGCGCAAACTCACAGGGTGATTACCCCCGAATACAAAGCAGCTCTCAAGGACCACGCCGATATTCATGTCGAGTGTCAGGAAGAGATGCTGCGGCATCTCTACGCGACAGCGGCACTGCTTAACGAGGATCAAGCCCAGCGCTATCTGGAAGCCATGCTGCCATTCGCGATGGACTTCACCCACAGCGAATCAGGTAACTTTCATGCGCGCTGATCCTGGAGCCCTGCCAAATATGGAAGCGAATGACGCAGAACTAATGGGCATGCTGAATGGGGGCGATGAATTGGCCCTCAATGCCTTGATGCTGCGGTGGAAAGACCGGGTGGCCTCATTTCTCTTCCGCATGACGGGGCATCCGGAGACGGCGGCCGACCTGGCACAGGAGACCTTTGTAAAGCTGTATCAGGCACGGAATCGCTATCGTCCGGAGGGTAAGTTTTCGACGTATCTTTTTGGCATCGCGGCCAATCTTGGGCGCAATCACGCCCGATGGAAAAGGCGCCACCCCACGGTTTCGCTGGACGAGACCACCGATGGAATGCCGGCGCTGCATAAAATCATGGACCGCGGTCAGTCCCCTGACGAGGCGGCGTGCACCGTGGAACGGCTCCATGCAGTTCACCATGCATTTCAGGGGCTTGCTGCCGACCTGAGAGAAGCCATGAGTCTCTTCATCTACGAAGACATGGGCTATGCGGAGATTGCCTCCGTGGTGGGGTCCAGCCCCAAAGCCGTGGAGACCCGGATATACCGGGCCCGGCAGATTCTGAAAGAGCAGCTCAAAAATATCCGGTCATGAAAACAATTGCTCTTCATACCTTCCCCGTGGTTTTGTAGGGATTCACCGCACCGCACCACCTAACCTGTCCAACGCCGCCTCCGTCCATGGATTGGCTAACTGAACCTTCTGATCAATATGCACCGTCCTAACCTTCCACCCGATGCGGATGTCCGTGCCAGGTCACTGACCGGCAAGCTAAGCCGGAGCAAGTTGTTTCAGGATTATCAAAGTGCTTTTGAGGGGGCAACCGGCCTTCCCTTGTATTTGCACGAGATGGGAGGCAGACCCGGGGGATTGTCTTCACGACCGGCAGGCAATGAATTTTGCCGGATGATGGCGGAGAAACTTGAGACCTGCGCATCGTGTTTCACGTTGCAGCAAAGATTGGAGGAGCGGGAGGGAATTGAGCCACGATCCATGCGGTGTTTTGCCGGGCTTTGCGAAAGCGCCGTGCCCGTGCGGATGGGGGAGAAGATCATCGCTTTCCTGCAAACGGGGCAGATTTTACTCCATCGCCCGGATGCAAAGCGGTTCAGCAGGGTGGCGCGAACCCTTGTCGAACTCGGAGCTGGAATTGATCTCAAAAAAGCGGAAGACGCCTGGTATGCCTCCACCATTCTAAAAAGGGAGCAATACAAGCCCATGTTGAGGTTGCTCCACATCTTCGCCACCCACTTATCCGAGTGCGCCAATGCTTTGAATCTGGAGGCGCAATCCGCCGAATGCGAATCCGTCACCCGGGCAAAGGCTCTCGTGATGGCTCATCTGGACGACGAACTGTCGCTCAGTCATGTGGCGGAAGTAGTAAATGTCAGTGCAGGATATTTCAGTGAACTCTTTCACAAAACCACGGGAATGACCTTCACCGATTACGTGGCCCGGATGAGAGTGGAAAAAGTGAAACTGCTGCTGGGGGACGCCCGCCTGCAAATCACCGCCATCGCCTTTGACACGGGTTTTAAATCCCTTTCGCAGTTCAACCGAGTCTTCAAGCGGGTTGCCGGGGTTAGTCCCCGCCAATATCGTCTCAATCTGGCGGTTCGCATGGATTCCTGAAAATCCACACAGTTTTTCCGAAGGAATGCGGAGCATTGGCCTCTCCCGATGGGGTAAGGTGGTATGAATGGAATCACCCACCATAGAGGTCAACATCGTCGATTCCCTTGGAGCCAGACAAACGTTCCAGGTGGAGCGTCTCAGTTTGGACTGCGGATCGGGCTTGATCGAAATCCGCCCGGATCAGCCTGCCTTCTGCCGGGGCTTTGACCGGGGTGTCCTGACGCTCGACGCAGGGCACGCCTTAACCACGATGACCATTATCGGAGGGATGGCCTCCCTAACCGGAAAGTCTGTGCATGTCATCTGCGAAAGGGCCGTCGTTTCGCCCCCGGGAGCTTACCCACCCATTCGGGCCAGGCCCCACCAGTAAAACCTTGATCACCCATACCCTTTTCCGCATGCAGCGGAGAACCCAAGCACCCAACCACCCACCCTACCAAAATACCAACCAACCAAAATTATGAAAACCATTATCCGCACCCTCGTCATCTTCTCCCTGGCCGCCACGGTGCTCGGTCTTTCTTCCTGCCAGACCACCGATCCGGGCGGCGACGCGATGCCCAGCATGAATCACCCCGGCATGAGAATGAACTGAAACCAATTGGTGGCCGGTGATCCACTCCCATGAGATGGGTCGGAGGCCACTAAACCATGCCTGTCCGTAATCTCCAGTTAGAGGCAAATTACGGGCAGGCATCCACGGGGAAACATCAAGACAATATATTTGGGGTATTCACCCCGGATTTTTCTCCTTCTGACGATGACAACCAACGTAGGGAGATAGGCATCTGAATTTCTACAACTTACTTGAATGAAAACATACACATTAATTAAAGGCGCACTTTTTGGCATTCTGGCTCTGACCATGGTCTCGTGCCAATCGACCGGAGGAACGCAGGAGGCTGGCTCCGCCGTGATGTGCGATAAATGCAAAACCGTGTGGGTCAAACGCCCCATCGATACCTTCGCGGGGCGCAAAGGGGGCGGAGTGACCACCTACCGCGATGCCAAAGCCATGAAATGCCCGGACTGTGAAAATGCCATCGTCACTTTTATGAAAACGGGCCAGCTCAAACACCGCTGCAGCCACTGTGGCGGCACCATGACCCATTGCACCACCCACTAAACCCCTCTTCGGATCCAATTCGATACAGGGAAGAACTGAGTTCAGTCTCCAGGGACTCCTGCACCCGGTTTTAGGACTGGGATAAATAGCCTTATTGGCTTCCCCCAGCGCCTGCGGGGGAAGCCAATGATCCTCTCCGGGCCATTTCATTGCGCACCCCGTTGCCATGCCACGCTACCCCTATATTCTGGCGGTCATTCCGTTGTGCCTGTCCGGCATTTCACGGGGGGAAAGGACCGGACTCGACCAGATCGGCGTGCAGGTCGTTAAGGCAAATCCTGAATTAATCGCGGCGCGCTTCATGATCGAAGAAGCCAAGGGACGCCAGCTGGGTTCGGGTCGGCTGATGAATCCGGAAATTGAGGCCGGCGGCAACCGGATGACTGAGGGGAGTGAGGGCAGATTTACCCTGGGCGTGATGCAAAAATTACCGGTCACTTCGCGACTGAAGTTGGAAAGGAATGTCACCTCTTTGCAGGTTGCGGCGGCGGAGGCGGAAGTGGCAGACATGACGAGAAAACTCATTGCGGAGGCAGAGACGATGACCGTCAAAATTCTGGCCATGCGCGCGGAGGCGGCCGTCCAGGAAGCACAGGCGACCCTGGCAGAAAAGCTGGCCGAAATCACCGCCGCGCGGGCTGCCGCCAATGAGTCCGCCATTGATGCCGGGCAGATGCGGCTGGAGGCGGGCCTGCAACGCAATGCCATCCGGAAAACATTGGCGGAAATTGCCGCCATGACAGAGTCTCTGAAACCCATGCTGGGACTAGAAGCCAATGCCGCGTTTGAAATTGGTGGTGCGTTGTCCCCCGCCCGCTCTCCCGGCCTTGCGGTGGCAAATGATGCGCGATCCGACATCCGCGCGGCCCTGCATCGGGTCGAAGCGGCGGAGCAAACCCTGGAGCTTGCCAAAGCACGCAAGTGGGAGGACATCGCCGCAGGTGTGATGGTGGAAAGGTCCCGGCGGATGGATGAACCGATGGGTCTGAGAGACGAGACGATGATCGGTGTTAAAATAGCGATCCCGTTGCCATTCTGGAACCAGAATCAGGGTGAGATAGCCGAGACCACCGCAATGCGCTCCCGGGCCCAGGCTGAGGTGCAGGCACTCAGATTAAAGGCTGCGGGCGAGGTCGCCGCAGCCAAGCGGGAAATGACCTTGCTGTTGCCATTCTTGACTGAAAGCACGGAGCAACTGCTGCCTCAGGCACGTCAGCAAATTGAACTTGTGAGAGAGTCATATATCAACAACAAGGCATCGGTGCAGGATATTCTGAAAGCACGCGACCAGCTTCAAATGGTGGAAATGGAGCGGGTGAAAGCGCTTCGGGATTTCCATTTGGCAAGGGTGCGCTGGAAAGCGGCGCTGGGGCGCAACGGCCCGTGATGAATCATTGCAAGGCACAAAAAGCATCCGCATGAAACACAAGCGTCTCATTTTTGGCATCGCCACTCTTGGCATAATGGGAGCCGTCGGCGTTTATTGGGCTTTACGACCAGAATCAGGAACAGAGCAGCATCAGGGACACGAAGCGGCTCACCGCATGGGTGAAGGCTCTTTGCACATCGCGGAGGCCGCCCGCCAGAATGCTGGCCTCCAAACTGCGGTGGTGACGGCGCGCGAGCTGAAGCACTTGCTCCGGGCCGTAGGAAAAGTGGACTACAACGAAACCGGCCTGGCCACCATCACCAGCCGGGTGGAGGGATACGTAGAGAATCTCTTTGTCAACTTTACCGGCGTTGAGGTGAAAAAAGGGGACCACCTCGTCGAGATTTACAGCCCCGATTTTGCGGTGGCCCAACGCGAACTTTTACTCGGACGTAATGACGCCACCGATAAGACGCTGCTCACGGCCGCAAAGCAGAAACTTGAACGGTGGGGCTTGCTGCCCCAGCAAATCGAGACCTTTCTGAGCGAGGGCAAGGTTACCGAGCGGGTGACCCTGATGGCTCCGATCGGAGGCACCGTGACCGAAAAAATGGTCGTCCAAAACAGCATGGTGAAGCCGGGCGACATGCTCTACAAGCTGGCGGATCTCGACTCTGTCTGGCTGTATCTTGACATCTACGAATCTGAACTCGGCATGATTCGTTATGGTCAGGAAGTGGTGGCCTCCACCGAGTCGTATCCAGGCGAAGAATTCACGGGCCGCGTGTGGTTTATCAATCCCACCCTGAATGAGGAAAGCCGCACGGTGAAAGTCATTGTGTCGTTGCAAAACACCCGGAGGAAACTCAAGCCGGGCATGTTTGTGAGTGCCCGGGTGGAGGTGCCTTTGCTGGCCGATGGCACGGCGGCTCCGAGCGGGGTGGAGGGACGCTGGTCGTGTTCAATGCATCCCCAAGTGCTGCAGGATGAAGCGGGTCCATGTCCCGAGTGTCAAATGGCGCTAGTGCAAATTCCCGGGGAGCCGGCAACTGCTTCTGTTGCAGCGCTGGTCCTGGCGATTCCTCTCACCTCAGTGCTGGACTCAGGCACGCGCAAGTTGGTGCATGTGGCGGTGGGAAACGATGATGTTTACCGGCCTGTCGAGGTGAAACTGGGGCCCCGAAGTGGAGATTTTTATCCCGTGCTGGAGGGATTGAAGGAGGGTGACCGGGTCGTGGTCAGAGGCAATTTTCTGCTCGACTCCCAGTTCCAGATCGCGGGACTGCCAAGCCTTTTATATCCCGACGGGCAGGCACCCTCTGCTGGCCATGCCGGCCACGGCGGAAATGCTCCATCAACCCCGGCATCCCAGCCAAAGAGTCAGGCCCCCGCCCCGGACCATAGCGGACACGGCGGCAAGGATCCGTCTCCGCCGGTGGCCGCACCACCAGCCGCCAGCGGCACCCCGCCCCCGGTTCACAAACACTGACAATCCCCTATGATTTCCTGGATCATCGGCTGGTGCCTGCGCAATCCCTTCCTCGTGATCGTGGCTGTGATCGCGATCGTGTTCGGCGGGGTCTATGCCCTGCGCGAGACGCCGGTGGATGCGATCCCCGATATCGGCGAGAAGCAGGTCATTGTCTATGCCGACTGGGACGGACGCTCACCGCAGGACGTGGACAACCAGGTGACTTTCCCGCTCACGACGAGCCTCACCGGCACGCCCGGAGTGAAAGCGATCCGCAGCATGTCCGGCTTCGGATTCTCGATGGTCTTCGTCATTTTCAAAGACAACGTGGATTACTACTGGGCTCGCTCACGTGTCCTCGAACGCATGAACGTCGCCCAGCAGCGGCTCCCCGCCGGGGTCGTGCCTGTCATGGGGCCGGATGCCACCGCTCTGGGCCAGGTTCTCTGGTATACGGTCGAGGGCGAAGGCTTCGACCTCGCCGAGCTGCGCAGCATTCAGGATTGGTATCTGCGGTATCAACTCAACGCCGTCGAAGGGGTCAGCGAAGTGGCCAGCGTCGGCGGCTTCGTGAAGCAATACCAGATCGACGTCCATCCTGACAAGCTGCGGGCGCATCGTGTCACCCTCTTTGAGGTGTATGATGCCGTGCGGAAGGCGAATATTGATGTCGGGGCGAAGGTGCTGGAGAAAAACGGTCTCGAGTTTTTCATTCGCGGGGTAGGGTTCATCAAATCGGGCGAGGATTTGGAGAAGGTCGTCATCCGGCAGGAGGGCGGTACGCCGATCCAATTAAAGCACGTCTCCACCGTCACGCTTGGGCCCGACTTTCGGAGAGGGTCGCTCGACAAGGGTGGGGTCGAAACCGTGGGCGGTGTCGTCCTGATGCGCTACGGCGAAAATCCAAGAGTGGTGGTTGATCGCGTGAAAGCGCAGATCAGGCAACTGGAGGCTGGTCTTCCGCAAAAGACGCTCGCCGACGGCCGCATCTCCAAGGTGCACGTGGTGCCCTTTTACGACCGGACGGACATCGTCAACGAGACCATCGGGACTCTCAAATCGACACTGGGCGAGGAGGCGCTGATGGCCAGTATCATCATCCTCATCTTCATGCTGCATCTACGCAGCACGGTGTCGGTGATCATCACGCTGCCCCTCTCTGTCTGCCTTTGTTTTATTCTCATGTTCACCTTTGGCGTGGATTCCAACATCATGTCGCTCGCGGGTCTTGCCATCGCCATCGGTGATATTGCGGACATGGGCATCATCATGACCGAGAACATTTACCGGCACATCGCCACCGGGGATAACAAGAAGACCCATTTCCAAAAGGTGTATGAGGGGGCAACCGAGGTGGGTGGAGCGATCTTCACCGCCGTTTCCAACACTCTCGTTTCCTTCATCCCGGTATTCTTCCTGATCGGGCAGGAGGGCCTGCTCTTCCGGCCGCTCGCCTTCACGAAGACCTTCGCAATCGGTGCCAGCGTCATTCTCGCGCTCACCGTCGTTCCGTTAATCTGCTATTTTCTCTTCCAGCCCGTGAAGTGGTCGCGCCGCACCGTGTGGAAGATCGCCCTCAGCATGGGAATCGCCTCTGTCTTTGCAACCCATGCGGTTTTCAGATGGGTGCTGGAGGATTCGCCTTACAGCGGCTGGCCCATGTCCGTCGTCGTCGGGGTCATCGTCGTCCTCGCCCTGATACGCATGTCGCGGGAGCGCTTCCTGCCTCTGGAGGAAAATCCCGTGTCACGGCGGATCTCACGTGTTTATGTGCCGGGGCTGCGCTGGGTGCTCGATAACAAAACCACTTTCATGATCGCCCCGGTCGCGATTCTGTTCCTCGGGATGAGTATCTGGCTGGGTATTGGGGTGACTCTGAAACCCGTCGAATGGATCGCCAACCTCGGTGCGGATGAGCCGCATGTGCAGTTGGGAGAATTGCGCTGGCAAAGATTCAGTCACGGCGACGAACCGTCGGGCCACCGCATGCTCTGGCGCAAACAAAGCGACGTGGACAGGGAGAAGGAAGCGGGCGGAGGGCTCCAGGTCCTCTCCGAAACCCGCATCGTCCCCGGACTCGGACGCGAGTTCATGCCGCCGCTGGATGAGGGTTCCTTCCTCTACATGCCTTCACTGTTGCCGCAGGCCGGGCTCGGCCCGGCCATCGAGGTCAATGCGAAACAGGACATGGCCATCGCCACCGTGCCCGAGGTCGAAAGTGTCGTCGGCAAACTGGGGCGTGCCGAAACAGCCCTCGATCCGGCACCCATCAGCATGATGGAATCCATCATCATCCTGAAGCCGGAAGACGAGTGGCGTCAACTTCCCGTGAAACGGTGGTTCTCCGGTTGGCCCGCCTGGCTGAAGACTCCGCTCGCCTGGATCGCCCCGGAACATCGCCAGATCACGAAGAACGAGATACTCAGCGAATTGCAGGAGAAAACGGCGATCCCCGGCGTGTTGCCCACTTTTCTCCAGCCTATCCAGACGCGCCTCGTCATGCTCCAGACGGGATTCCGCGCGATGATGGGGGTGAAGATTTACGGTGGTGATCTCGGCGAGATCGAGCGCATCGGCCTGCAGATCGAATCGCTCCTCAAAGAGGTGCCCGGGGCCACCGACATCATCGCCGACCGCATCGTCGGCAAGCCCTATCTTGAATTTCACATCGACCGCGACCGCATCGCCCGCTACGGCGTCAACATCCGGGACGTGCAGGATGTCATCGAAATCGCCATCGGCGGCATGAACCTGATGGAGTCCGTGGAGGGCCGCGAACGTTACCCCATCCGGGTGCGCTACCTGCGTGAGTTCCGCGAAGACATTCCGGAATTGGAGAAGATCCTCGTGCCCACCAGCAGCGGCGCGCAAATTCCCCTAACCCAAGTCGTGACGATCAAGAGTGTGCTCGGCCCGCAGGAAATCAAAGGCGAGCGCGGGCTGCTGGTTGGCTACGTCACCATGAACACGCGGGACCGCGACGAAGTCAGTGTCGTCGAGGATGCCGAGCGCCTCCTCCAAGCTGCCCTGCAGGACGGACGCCTCAAACTCCCCGCCGGTTATTATTGGGAGTGGAGCGGCCAGTTTGAAAATCAGGTGCGCGCCACCAAACAGATGAAACTGCTCGTCCCCATCTGCCTCGCGCTCATGTTTATCATGCTCTATCTCGGATTCAAACGCTGGTGGATCGCGCCCATCATCTTTTTCGGGGTGCTCGTTGCCGCCTCCGGCGGGTTCATCATGCTCGCCATCTGGGGCGTGAATCTGTCAGTGGCGGTGTGGGTGGGATTCCTCGTCCTCTTTGGAGTCGTCGATGACGACGGCGTGGTCATCTCCACCTACCTTGAGAGGGTCTTCAAAGACCGGGAATTCAGGTCCGTAAAAGAAGTCCGGGAAGCGGTCATTGATGCCGGACTCAAACGCATCCGTCCCGCCCTCATGACGACGGCCACCACCGTGTTCGGCCTCCTGCCCATTTTCTGGGCCACCGGGCGCGGCTCGGATGTGATGCTGCCGATGGCCATCCCGTCCATGGGCGGCATGGCGGTGAGTCTGGTGACGCTCTTCATTGTGCCCTGCCTCTTCTCCGCGGTCGAAGAGTGGAAGTGGAAACGCGGGCAACGGCGCGTAAGGAGAGGGGAAGCGCCGGCCACCGCAACCATTGGGGCGATGACATGATCCGTCCGGCCCCGTTACGTCTTAACTTGCCTGAAATACGTCTTAACTTGCCTGAAAAGTGGCAAGAGGATCGTAATACCGCGGGGCGGGGGCGGGGTATTTTCGCTTTTAAGCGGGGAATCTCTTTAAAGCCGGCCGGGAGCCCCCTTGCGGTGCAAAAAAATTTCAAACGAAGTGTAACCAGGGTCAGCGTGGTGCGTTGGCATGGATAGAATGAACTTGATCATGTCCGCTTCCGAACAAAACGATGCGCTTGCGACGACCTTGCTTGCCAACCTTGCTGCGTTCCACGGCTTCGCCCGCCGACGACTTGGTGACGACCAACTCGCCGCCGACGCCGTCCAGGAGAGCCTGCTGCGCGCCCTGAAAAGCGAACATTCCCTCACCCACGAAGAGAACTTGCTCGCTTGGTTTTACCGGATACTCCGCAACGTGCTCACTGACCTGCACCGGCGGCGCGCGGTGCAGACGAGGGGGCTGGAGCGGTTCGCGGAGGAAGTGGCGCTGAGCGCGGAACAGGAAGCCGATGTGGAGCAGACCGCCTGCGGCTGCTTTCGCGGGTTATTGCCAACTCTCCGGCCCGAACATGCGCAGGTTCTCCAGCTCGCCGATCTTGATGGCCGTTCCGCTGATGCGATCTGCGGGGAAATCGGGATTACGCGGGGAAACTTGAAGGTCCGCCTGCACCGTGCCCGGCGGCAGTTGCGAGAGCGGCTGGAGCAAACCTGCCAGATGTGCGCCAATCACGGCTGCCTCGACTGCCACTGCAATTCCTGAACCTTATGAAACCAACCAAACCTACCAAGGATCACGCGCCTTCCTGCTGCGATGGCAGCGACGACAAAACCGAACCCGTCGCCGGGGCGCAGTCGTGCTGCAGTGGCAGCAGCGCCAATCCCGAACCGCCTGCGGGGCCGAAAACCTGCTGCGGAAGCGACCGAGGGAGCGGTGATGAGTCGCCCCATAGCGCACATGCTCACCATCACCACAGCGGCGTGAAACCGGCCGCGGGGGCAAAATATTTCTGCCCGATGTGTCCCGGGGTGGAATCGGACAAGCCCGGCGATTGTCCAAAGTGCGGCATGGCGTTGGAGAGGAATCCGACGTGGAAAGCGGTCGCGAAAACCATCTACACCTGTCCGATGCATCCTGAAATCGAGCAGGACCATCCGGGGGATTGCCCCAAGTGCGGGATGACTCTGGTGTTGAAAACGGTGGTCCCGGAGGATGAGGATGAGGAAGATCACGAACTGACATCTCTACAAAGAAAACTGTGGATCAGCGCCGGGCTGGCGCTGCCGGTGTTCCTGTTGGCGATGGCAGAAATGGTTCCGGGCCTTCGGGTGCATGAGTGGGTGCCGGAAAAAATTTCCGGCTGGTTTCAGCTAGTCCTCGCTACGGCTGTCGTTTTTGGCGCGGGCGGCTTCATCTTTGGCAAGGCGTGGCGCTCGTTGCAAAACCGCAGTCTCAATATGTTTACGCTCATTGCTCTGGGCGTGGGCGCGGCGTGGGTCTACAGCACCGTGGCCGTCCTTGTTCCCAATCTATTCCCGCATTCGCTGCGTCACGGCGGACGGGTGCCGCTTTACTTTGAAGCCGCCGCAGTCATCACGGCATTGGTGATATTGGGCCAATGGCTGGAAGCCAAAGCACGCAGCAAAACCGGACAAGCGGTGCAGGCCCTGCTGGGACTTGCCGCTAAAACCGCCCGCCGCGTGGTGGACGGCCGTGAAGAGGATGTGCCGATGGAAGAGGTGCGGATCGGCGACGTGCTGCGGGTCCGGCCAGGGGAAAAGATTCCGGTTGATGGCGTTTTGACCGATGGAACCAGCAACGTGGATGAATCCATGATTACCGGAGAACCGCTCCCAGTGGGGAAAAAGGAAGGAGACCGGGTGGCAGGCGCGACGATCAATCAGACCGGGGCCTTCCTGATGCGGGCGGATAAAATCGGCGCGGATACCCTGCTTTCCCAGATTGTGCAGATGGTAGCCGATGCCCAGCGCAGCCGCGCCCCCATCCAGCGTATGGCCGATCAGGTTTCCGGCTGGTTCGTGCCCGCCGTGGTGCTGGTGGCGGTCCTGACATTTATCGGCTGGATGATTTGGGGGCCGGAGCCACGGCTGGCCTATGCCATTTCGTGCAGCGTAGCCGTGCTCATCATCGCCTGTCCCTGTGCCCTGGGTCTGGCCACGCCCATGTCTATCATGGTAGGGGTAGGAAAAGGTGCTCAGATGGGGGTCCTGGTGCGCGACGCGGCAGCGCTGGAACAGGCCGAAAAAATAACGCATCTCATCACCGATAAGACGGGCACCCTGACGGAAGGGCATCCGGCCGCAAAAGAGATCGTGGCGGTCCAGGCAGGGCAGGAAAATCATGTGCTCGCCCTTGCGGCTGCGCTGGAGCAATTAAGCGAGCATCCCCTGGCCCGTGCCGTGTTGGACAGTGCCACAAGCAAAGGTCTGGCGCTATCCAAAGTGGATAATTTCGAATCCGTCACCGGTGCGGGGGTGAAAGGCCAAGTGGATGGGGCATTGGTGAGGGTGGGAAAGCGCGCGTGGTTGGAAAGCGAAGGCATTGCCATTCCCTCCCCGATGGCCGCTGCCGCCGTGGCGCTCCAGGAAAAAGCCCACACTGTGATATGGCTGGCGGAAAATGACTTACTCAGCGGATTTATTGCCGTCGCCGATCCCATCAAGACCTCCACGCCGGAAGCCGTGAAAGCACTCCACGGCATGGGATTGAAATTGGTGATGCTGACGGGGGACAACTTGCAAACCGCCCAGGCGGTGGGTCGTGAATTGGGCATTGATGACGTGCGCGCTGATATGACCCCCGCAGGAAAACGGGAGGTCGTCCGCGCCCTGCGGGCGGAGGGAGCCATTGTCGCCATGGCGGGAGACGGCATCAACGATGCCCCCGCGCTGGCGGAGGCCAACGTGGGAATCGCGATGGGCACAGGCACCGATGTGGCCATTCAAAGCGCCGGGCTGACTTTGGTAAAAGGTGACCTGAGGGGGATCGTCCGCGCCTTGGACCTCAGCCGGAATGTCATGAAAAATATCCGCCAGAACCTCTTTTTTGCCTTCATTTATAACGCGGTCGGGGTGCCGCTGGCGGCGGGGCTGCTTTATCCATTTACTGGTTGGCTGCTCAATCCCATGGTGGCCGGGGCTGCCATGGCCCTAAGCAGCGTCTCGGTCATTGGGAACGCGCTGCGTCTGCGGAATCAGACATGAATGTTGGTTTGAACCACCGGGCTCCCAAAAAATTCCTGTCCTCTTTCATGACTCCTGACGCAAATCGCTTTACCCATCAGCCCCATGCCTGATCTACTTACCCCATGAATTACTTCTTCCGACTCTCTCTGGTGTTAAGCCTTTTGCTCTCCCACGGTCTGGCAGCAGTGCGTGTGGAGGATGTGCCGGAAAAGGGCGTGCAGCCGGAAGTGGCCACAGATGAAAATGGAACCATTCATCTGGTTTATTTGACAGGCGATGCGAAGGCATCCGAAGTGCGTTACACCTCCCGCAAACCGGGTGAAGCATGGCAACAGAGCCAAACCGTCAATTCCAATCCGGGCTCGGCCGTGGCGATGGGCTCGATCCGGGGGCCGCAGTTGGCGCTGGGTCTGGGTGGGTCAGTTCATGTCCTGTGGAATGGGGCGGACACCCATCAGACGGGACGCTCGCCGCTGTGGTATGCACGGAGTGCCGGAAACGGGGCGGGTTTTGAGCCGCAGCAGGATTTGCTGGAGAAGGCCACGGCCCTTGATGGCGGGGCCTCCATTGCAGGCGATCCCAAGGGACGCGTGTTTGTGGCCTGGCACGGCAACGCCAGCGGTGCCAAGCCCGAGGAAAGCCAGCGGCTTATTTTTCTGCGCACTTCCACCAACAACGGAGCCTCATTTGGCCAGGCCGAAGCGATCAACCCTGGTGCGCCAGGCATCTGCGCATGCTGCTCTTTGCGGGTTACTCTGGATGATAAAGGAGAACCGAACGTCTTCGTGCGGGTGGCACCCGAAATGGAAAGCCGGGCCATGACTCTCTATGTCCGCCGTCAAGGCCAATGGGTTTCGCGGGAGATCGAACCATGGAAGATCGCGGCCTGTCCTATGAGTTCCGCTGCTTTGGCTTCCAGCGGTCCACGACTTCTTGGAGCATGGGAAACATCAGGGCAAATCCGGTGGGGTTGGCTGACCGGGGAGGCTCCCCCCACCATCTTGACCGCGGCGTCGAAGGAAGCGAAACACCCCACGCTTGTCGATAACGGCAAAGGCCGGATTCTGGTAGGGTGGGTTGAAGGCAGCGGATGGAACCGCGGGGGAGCAGCTTGCTGGGAGGTTTTCGATCAGGATTTGCAGTCGACCGGTGAACGTGGGCGCGCGGAGGGAGTTCCCCCATGGGGACGGGTCGCGGGGTTTGCCTCCGCAGCCGGGGACTTTGTCGTGCTTCGATAATATCATTCAGTGCATGCAAAAATAATCCGGAGGGTTTGCCCCCGCCCCGGACATTTATAGATTGGTGACGGAAATAAGACCACTCAGTTAACTAAACCCCCCAAAAAATACATGAAAACCCACCCTGTTGTCCCCATCGTTTTCGGAGTCATTACCATTTTAACCGCCTCCCCGATGGTGCAGGCTGGGGAGGGATCCAAGGTTCTCCCCGCCGCCAAAGAAACGGCCAAGCCCAAGGTGAAACCC
Organism: Verrucomicrobiales bacterium; assembly: GCA_038210825.1. Taxonomy (GTDB): domain Bacteria; phylum Verrucomicrobiota; class Verrucomicrobiia; order Verrucomicrobiales; family V1-33; genus CAIZWU01. The sequence continues at coordinate 15,832 of JBBQWG010000027.1, read as the reverse complement.
TACCCCCTCGATACTTGCATCGTCTCGGATGACAAATTGGGAGAAATGGGCAAGCCCGTCGTGTTCACCCACAAGGGACAGGAAATCAAGCTTTGCTGCAAACCCTGCCGGAAGGACTTCGATAAGGATCCCGCAAAATACCTCAAGAAGCTCGAGCCCAAAAAATAATCCTGCCTGAAGCTCTTTAAAGGTTCCGCTGAAACGGATGTTTTCCAATCTCCGCTTCCGTTCACACCTTTGAATGTCAGGGAAAAAGCCGGAGCACCCGGCAGCAGGGAACCCTCACCCAGGACCCGCTGCCGGGATCAACCACTCACTTGATAAATGCGTGGGGCAGTTGGTCCCAGGTCTTGTGTCAGGATCTCATTCGGACAAGGTCACGTCCAGCCGCACAAACCTCCTCGCAGTGGCATTCGTCGTCAGGGAGTCCACGATTTTCACCCGCTCCCAGCGCTCGTTGATCGCGACCGCGCCCGCCATTCCCACGGTATCCCAGTTATCCATATCTGACGAAAACCGCGGTTCATACGTCAGACCGGATCCGCTGGCGGCTGTCCGCCTCACAAACTCAATGGTGACGTGATCGGCCCCAAAAATGGATTCGACGCGGACCAACGGCAGGCCGCGCAGGCCGGTATTGGCCACCATGTCCGCCAATTCATTGAAGACCGGATCGAGGTTGAGGGCGAATTCCACCAGGTTTCCAATGCCGTCGTTGTCATAATCGCCCAATGGCCCGGTGGCCGCCGGTGTGGCGATTTGAGCTGGGGTGAAATAAAGCCGCTGCCAGGCGTGATAATTTTCTTCCGGCAGCGATCCGTCGTGGCCGGTCACGCTCCGGATCCAGGCGAGAGACGAGGAAATCCGTGAACTGAAGAAGCCCGAGGGAACATCGTTGTCCCCATCTGGCACTAGCATCCACCCGGGGTCCTGTGCCTCCAGGCCACCGGTGTCGAAGAGCGCGGCATGGAACGGAGTTTCACTGGAGTCGTGCCGGAACGGGCCTTCCACCGCGTAGTGGATCCCCGCCAGCCGCCACAGCCCATTTTCAAGGACAAACATCCCGCCGCCGGAATCGCCGACCGACAAGTGGCACTCATCGGGAAGACCCTGAAAATTGAATTTGGAAAAGAGCAGTTCGCCGATGCCCGTCCCGCCGGCATGCACGCCTTCCACGACGTTTCTCCCCCACCGCTGAACATGGTCCGCCAGACCCCATTGCCAGCCTTTCAGGACCTCGTCCACCGTCACCGCGATGCCGCGCCTCGTGCCCCGGCCCATGACCGTGGCCGTGGTCCCGGTATCTCCCGCTGCGCTGGCCAGCGGAGCATAGACCGGAAATGACTTGGAGGGATCAACTTCCCAGATTTGCAGGTCAGTGGTGGGGCTGGGATGGGAGGCGATGACCGTGTAGCTGTCTCCGTGGAAATCGAAAACATCGCCGATGCCGCCACCAATGTGCTTGGCCGTGATGAAAAAGGAGGGGGCAATGGGGACTCCCAGAAACGCGCCGAATTTCCCCTCATACTGCCAGCCCGAGTTGTCACCCGGCGTCGTGGTGTTGTGAGAAGGATCGTCCGTCTCAAGGAAAATGACGGCACCCGCATGGCTGATGAGGCCGGCAAGGAGGCAGCCTACGACGAGTGGGGGGAATTTCATGAAGCGGAAGGTAACCCTGCTTTGGTGAATTACGATCCCTATGTGGCGCTCACGCTCAGGCTACTATGCCGCGCAGGCGGCGGCGGACAAGGCGGGGGCTTCCACGTACTTCATCGCCGAAAGCCCGGGAATGGAGGAGGTCACTATCAGAAGAGAGGGAGGAATAAACAGGTTTCAGCATCGTCCTGCCACCATGGCAGGTTCAAATTCCCTTTGCTGTTGGCCGCTTGCCTTTTGGTGATGCCTGCGAGCCCTGTTCTCCCGCGGGCGGCGGCATTTTCGGGCACGGCGGCGGCGCGGTCCATGAGCCCCAACGGCTCAGAAATCCCGGCCCGGCAGCCCTGCGTTCCGGCACCCCCGCGAAGGTATTGCCCTGGTAGGAATTGCCGGGCCCCCAGCTATACGGTCAGGCAGCGCCTACGGCGCATCACATGACAGCCCGGGGTTTCAACCCAAGGCATGCGGTCAGGCAGCGCCTACGGCGCATTCCATGACAGCCTGGGGTTTCAACCCCAGGAACCCAGAACCACCCTATCCGGAGCGCCAACGGCGCGTTCCATGAGGCGATATGGCTGGATAAGACCGGGTTCTCCGGCTCGCCATCACACGTATACGGCCATCGTCCATTGGCCAGCAGGTTGCCATCGCACCGTCTCCGCAAACTGCACGCAACAACCTGACCGAACAAAAGCGGTCTCCTGCGCCGTATTAAATTCAGGCTGGGCGTCCGGGGTTTGCCGCTTTATGGTGGCGCTCCGTTCCTGACAGACGGCCTGCCGTTACAACCCCTCATCCCTCCTCTTATGACTCCGCATCCATCCCGCCGCGACTTCATTGCCCTCTCTGCTACGGCTGCCCTTGCGGCGGCGGTGCCGGTGCCGGTGCAGGCCCAGCCCGCTCCGGCGGCCCCGACTGGACCGTTCTCCCTGCCCCCCCTGCCCTATGCCAAGGATGCGCTGCTGCCGCACATCGATGCCCTGACGATGGACATCCATCACAGTAAACACCATCAGGCCTACGTAAATGGCCTGAATACCGCGCTGAAAGGGGAGACCGCCCTGCAAAAGAAGTCTCTGGAGGAACTGGTGGCGGGCATTCCCTTCCTGTCCGAGGCCCTGCAGACGCCGGTGCGCAATCACGGCGGAGGACACTGGAATCACGTCTTTTTCTGGGAATCCATGGGGGTGACCGACACCCCGGGGATTGGCGGCAGTCCGGGGGACGAAGCCCTGGTTGCGGCCCTGACCAAGGCCTTTGGCAATGTGGATGACTTCAAAAAGAAATTCAACGATGCGGCCAGCAAACGGTTTGGCTCCGGCTGGGCATGGCTGATTTTGAAGGCTGACGGCAGCGTGGCGGTGGTATCGACTCCGAATCAGGACAATCCCCTGATGCAGGGCATCGTGCCCAATGCCGACCGCGGGGTGCCGCTGCTGGGGCTGGACGTCTGGGAACATGCCTACTATCTGAACTATCAAAACCGCCGTCCGGAATACATCACGGCATGGTGGAATGTGGTAAACTGGAAGACGGTGGCCCAGCGTTACGCGTCGGCGGTGGCGGAATTGAAGAAAAAGTAAGGGAGAGTCCGTCTCGGCCGGTGTTCCCACTGGCCACGGATTTTGCAGATAAGGCACGAATCCGCACGGATGAGGATTGGAATAAAAACTGCGGTAATATGGGGCTGGATTCCGGCAAATCATCCGTGCCATTCGTTAAATTCGTGTTATCCGTGGCCCGTCAGCAACCACCTGTATCCCTCCTTCCCCATGCGCCGATCACTCCTCTGCTCCCTCCTCCTCCTCACCATTCCTCTGCATGCCTCGGACTGGCCGCAGTTCCGGGGGCCGCAGTCGGATGGGATCGTGCGCGTGGCCGGGGTGCCTCAGGAATGGAGCAAGACGGACAACGTGGCATGGAAAGTGGACCTGCCCGGCAAGGGGTGGTCATCTCCGGTGCTCCAAGGGGGCAGGCTCTATCTGACCACCGCCGTGGCCCGGGGCACGGATCAGGATGCTGCCGGGCCGCGCTCGCTGCGCGCGATGTGTCTGGACGCAGCCACCGGTGCGGTGGTGTGGGACTCCGAGGTTTTTCCTGAGTCCTCCAACACTCCGGCGATTCACAGCAAAAACAGCCACGCCAGTCCCACCCCGGTGGTGACCGCTGACCGCTTGTATGTGCACTTTGGCCACGAGGGCACGGCCTGCCTTGATTTGTCAGGGAAAAAAATCTGGGAGCAGCGCAGCCTGAAATATCCGCCGGTGCATGGCGGCGGGGCCTCGCCAGTGCTGGTGGACGGCCTGCTGGTGTTTCCCTGTGATGGGGCGCAGGGGCCGTTCCTTGCGGCCCTCAACGCAGAAACCGGGGCCGTGGCATGGCAAACTCCGCGCGGGGGCGGAGCCTCACGGAAATTTTCCTTCTGCACGCCGGCAGTGATTTCATGGGAAGGCAAGGACCAGATCGTGAGTCCCTTCAGCGACGCCATCGCCGCCTATCAGCCATCCAGCGGGAAGGAAATCTGGCGGATCAAATACACGGGGTATTCCGTGATCGCCCAGCCGGCCTTTGGCCATGGCCTGATCTACTTCACGACCAGTTATGATAATCCAGTGACGTATGCCGTGCGTCCGGGAGGCAAAGGGGATGTCACCGCAAGCCATGTCGTTTGGACCCAGGACAAGCGGTCGCCCAATACGCCATCTCCCGTGCTATTGGGCAATGAACTCTACCAGGTGGCGGACAATGGCATCACTTCCTGTCTGAACGCCAAAACGGGCCAGATCCACTGGCAGGAGCGCACCGCGCGGGGCTGCTCGGCTTCCCCGCTGATCGCGGGCGACACCCTGTTTGTCTTTGACGAATACGGCACCACGACCCGGCTCAAGGCCGGGACCACCTATCAGAAATTGGGCGAAAACAAACTGGAGGGCGAGCGCACTCTGGCGACCCCGGTGCCAGCTCCCGGGGCATGGTTCATCCGCACGGAAAAGCGGCTCTACCGCATCGGAAACCAGTAGGACGAAATCATCCCCTGGCACCGCGCGGACGTGAAAGGAAAGGGATGGCATTTTAACGCAAAAGGGGCAGGATGGAGGGGTATCCCCCCAATCGTCCTGATGAAATTTTTGTCCCTGCTTCCAGGAGCCCCATTGCTCCTCCTCCTGGTTCAGCCTCTCTCTGCCGCTCCGGTGCCTGTCACCACGATCACGGTGGAGTCCGGGGTGCTGACCGGCTTGACTTTGAATGGAGAGCCGATTCTGCCGGCCCAGTTCATTCCTGCCACCGTCACCACCTTTCTGGGCGGCTCCGCCGTCAGTGTGGTGGCCCCGGACGGGCCGGCTCCAGCCAGTGGCCAATTGGCCGGTTTGCTGGGAGACCACCGGCTGGATACCGGCCTGATCAATCCGGCTCTGAGTGCCACCGCCATCACCTGCACCTTTCCCACTCCGGTCATCAACCGCCCGGGGCCGGATCTGGTGGTGATGGAGTTGAATGCGGTGCCGGGGACGGATGGAATGCAGGTGAGGATCAATGGGGTGACCCAAACGGCTTCCGCTACCCTGTGGGGCAATACCGGCATTACGATAGGGGGCCTGACTGAATTCACCGCCGGCAGCACTCCGGCCAATCTTGCAGCCCTCCAGGCTGCCACCCTGTCCCCTAACGCCGTGGGGCAAAGCCTGACGGTGTTTGCCACCGCCTTGGAACTGAGTGATTTCGGCATTGCGGCCGGGGCCAGTGTCTCGTCCCTGACCCTGGGATCCAGCAGTTCCACCCTGTCGCTGGATCCAGTGCTGGTCATGGGCATCAGTCCTCCGGTGACGGGCGGACCGGTAATCAATGAAATCGTGGCGGCCAATGACGATGGCATCGAGGACGAGGACACCAACCGGCCGGACTGGATTGAAATCTACAATGGCTCGGCCGCTGCGGTTAATTTGTCAGGCTGGACCCTGACGGATGATCCCCTGACTCCCGCCAAGTGGCCCTTTCCCTCCATCAATGTGCCGGCCTGGGGGCACATTTTTGTTTTTGCCTCCGGGAAGAACCGGTTCACCAACCTGCATGCCCATACCAACTTCACCCTGCCCAAAGCCGGTGGGGTGGTGATGCTGAGCCGTCCGGATGCCAGTCCCGCTTCCACTCTGATCTATGGGCCCCAGCAGGACGATGTCAGTTATGGATCCTTCGGGGGCGATCAGGCACGACGCTATTTTGAAACCCCGACCCCCGGCACCGCGAACAGCGGCCGCCAGGCCGTGGCGGCGCGGGTGGAGGGTCCGGTTTTCAGCCGGGAAAGCGGCCCCATCACCTCGGCCACGACGCTGGCCATCAGCCTGCCGCCCGGGCTCACCTCCGGGGATGGCGCGGTGATCCGTTATAGCCTCAATGGCAGCGAGCCCACCGAGACTTCTCTCCTGGCCCCGGCCAGTTTGAATATTACCAGTGGCAGCAACGTGGCGGCGCGGGTGTTTTTGCCAGGCCACCTCCCCAGCCTGACTTACCGGCGCAGTTTTGTCTTTCTCTCCACGGATATTGGCACCAGCTACACCAGCACCGGGGCCCCCTTTTCCTCCAACCTTCCGGTGCTGGTGCTGGACAGCTTCAATGTGGCCGTGGACAGCACCACGAACCCCGCCAACCCCCGGCCCTACCGCTTCACCCAGGCCATGGTGTATGACGTGGATCCGGCCACAGGCAAAGCCAGCCTGGGCAATGCCCCCTCGCTGATCTCCCGGGCCGCTACCCATGTCAGGGGACAAAGCTCCTCCGGATACCCGCAGAGACCGTATGCCCTCGAATTCTGGAAGGACACTTCCGATACCGACAAAAACGTGGCCCTCCTGGGCATGCCGGCGGATTCCGACTGGGTGCTGCAGACTCTCTACACCGACAAAACCTTCCAGCGGAACCACCTCATGCAGCAGCTCATGATGGAAACCAACGGCGCCGGCCCGGGGCACCGCTCCCGGTTTGTGGAAGTCTTCTTCAATCAGGACGGCACCACCTGCAGCTACAGCGACTACCGCGGGGTTTACCTGGTGATGGAACGCATCAAGCGCGGCAATAACCGGCTCCGCATCGAAAAGCTGAACCGTGAAATGACGGAAACCTCAAAATTGTCAGGAGGCTATATCTTCCGCAAGGACAAGACCCCGTGGGAGAATCCCTTCACGCCGCCCACGGTCAGCGGTTCCACCTGGAATGGCCTGACCTACGACATCGTGGAGCCGGAACCGCCCACCACCGCCCAGAAAAATTGGCTGCAGAACTATATAAACCAGACCGACATCGCGGTGATGCAGAGTTCGTTCGCCACGCCGTCCTCGCCCAATTATTATGCCAGGTGGCTGGACCCCGCGAGTTTCATCGACAAGCAGATCTTCATGGAGACCTGCAAGGAGTCGGACAGCTACATCTTTTCCTACTATTACTACAAGGACCGGGGACAGCCGCTCAAGGCGGATCTGATCTGGGATGTCGACCGCTCCCTTGGCAATAGCAATTACGGCTCCGCAGACAATGCCTTCGGCTGGCGATGGTGGACCGCCGGATCCGGTTATGCCTACCTGCCCCGTCTCTTCCAGGATCCGGAATTCACCATCGCCTACTGGGACCGCTGGTGGTCGCTGCGTCAGGGACTCTTCTCCACAGCGTCCCTCATGGCCCGCATTGAAAACAACGCCCTGCTGCTGACCAACGGAACCGATCCCGCCCTTGTCACCAATAACGCGGCCCCGCTCCAGCAGAATCCGGCAGCCCGCCACTTCCGCAGATACGCCACGCTCGGAGCCAATATCTATGCCCAGGCTCCCATCGGGCAGGTGGACCGCAACACTTACCGCAAGGAACTGGACTATATGAAAACCTGGCTGACTGCCCGGTTAGGGTGGATCGACACCCAAAGCCCGCTGCGGGCTCCGGATCTGATCAATCCCGCCAACCAGCAGCCCCTGTTCGGGGGAGCGGTCAGCACGGGACAGACCGTGCAATTCCACAATCCCAATGCCGTGGGCACCGTGCTTTACACCGTGAACGGAGCCGATCCCCGCCAGACGGGCGGAGCCATCCACGCCTCGGCGCTTACTGCCAGCGCCACCACCATCAATATCGCTCCAGTAATGCCTGCCGGGCAAGCATGGAAGTGGCTGCGTCCGGTCGCGGCCCCCTCCGCCACGTGGAAGGATGAAGGTTTTGCCGACGGGGCATGGGCCACCGGCACCGCCCCGCTGGGCTACGGCGAGTCCTCCGGCCTGACCACCAACATTTCCCCGACCGCCCCCAATTACACCAGTGCCACCACCGAACCATCGCCCGTCTATCTCCGCCGCACCTTCGACGTCACCGGTCTTGCCAACTACCAGCGGCTCCGGCTTGAACTCCAGGTGGACGATGGCGCCGTGGTCTATCTGAACGGGGTGGAAGCGGCCCGCTCCGGATATCCCTACGCGCCGACCAATCCCTCCCACACCACCGAGGCCAGCGGCATGATTGATGACTCCCGGGGGGAAACCGCCTACAACCAGATCATCGTTTCCCCCGCGCTGCTCCGGGAAGGCACCAATACCATCGCGGTGCAGGTCCATCAGGGTTTTTACGCCTACCCTCCAACCGTCACCTATCCCAATAACAGTTATTCCGACATGCGCTTCGACCTGCGGATCAATGGTCTCAGCGACGTGCCGGCGGTGGCTCCCACCACCCTGACGCTTTCCTCTCCCGGCGTGGCCGTGGTGCGGAGCCGGGTGAAAAACGGCATTACCTGGAGTGGCCTGACAGAATCTGCCTTTGTCGTCCAGACGGTTCCCGCCACCGCGGAAAATCTGGTGGTTTCCGAGTTCCACTACCGTCCGGCGGCCCCGACCCCGGCGGAAACCACGGCCGGCTTCACCACCGAAAATGCCTTCGAATTCCTCGAACTCCTCAACATCCATCCCACGGCCAGTCTGGATCTGGCCGGACTTGAATTCACCCAGGGCATCACTTTTGATTTTGACCAGGCAGTCCCGGAAACCCGCTACCTGCCGCCCGGAGGACGGGTTCTCCTCGTATCCAATCGGGCGGCTTTCCTCAGCCGGTATCCGGCCGGCACCGCCCCGGTCATCGCCGGCACCTATGCCGGCAACCTGAGCAACGGCGGAGAAACCCTCACCCTGCGGGATGCCACCGGCACTATCATCAAATCCTTTGCCTATGACAACAACGCCCCATGGCCCACCGATGCCGACGGACTCGGCCGCAGCCTGGCCCTGCTCCAGCCCGGCATCAACCCCGACCACCGCATGGCATGGAACTGGCAGGCCTCCGTGGGAATGCATGGCACCCCGGGATCTGCGGATCCCCCCATGCCGCCGCCGGCTGATCCCTTGGCCGACCACAACCAAAATGGCCTGCCCGATCTGATCGACTACGTCCTCGGCCCCCAGGCGTTTCTGGGCACCACCGTGGAACCCTACATTCCGGAGTCCGGAATCGCGGATTCTTATCTGATAGTGCGTTTTCCCCGTGAACTCACGGCATCCGCCGTCAGTGTGATCCCTGAAATGACCGTGGAGCCGGGCGGCCCCTGGAGTTCCACCGGCCTCACCTTTGTCGGCTGGGACCCCGTCGATGGCACCCGGTCCGGCATGGTCTGGCGCAGCACGGAACCCGTATCCGCCCTGGGCCCCCGCGCCTTCATTCGACTGCGCACGGTTCCCTGATCCGCAGAGCCGCAGCTTTCACTTCCCAAGCCGGGAACTATCAGATAGGGTTCCGCCATGAAGATCATCGGTCTGTTGCTGCCACCAGCCTTTTTGGTGTTGGGGATCACCCTTGGCCACTACTTTCCTGCCGCTCCCGCGAACCCGCAGCCGTCACCTTCCCCCGGTATCCCAGCGCCCGCCGCTCCGTCCCCCGCGCAGAATGCCGCTGTTGCCGCACCGCGCCCCGGCCAACCGGCTCTCGCCGACTGGTGGGACTTTTTGCAAACACTTGAAAGCGCGACCCTGGATGATCTTCCGGCGCTCTGGGAAGCATTGCCCGCTTCCGATCCCGGCGGCCCCCGCCAAATCATGGTCGTCGAACGCTGGGCGGAGTTGGATCCTCCCGGGGCCTTGGCATTTTTCCGGCTGAAAGTTCCGGACCAAGAAATGATTCCCGTCATCGTTTTCCAGACTTGGGCGCAACTGGATCCCGAGGTTGCCCTGACTGCTCTGCAAGGCCAAGCCGACCGGAAGATCCAAGCCTTGGGGGCCGGCGGGTTTTTGCTCTCCTTCAAAGAAGATCCTGCCCGGCTCATTCAATGGGCCAAACGCTTTACCTGGATGGATACCAGCCAGTTGGACCAAGCCAATTTCGCCGCGGCCTGCCCGGACGATCTCCTGCGCTGTCTCCTCGAGGCCGACCGCCCGGGACTCTATGAAATCGCCCCGCATCTTCCCCCGTGGTTCCTCCTGCGTCTCGAAACCCTGACCCTGCTTCAACAGGCCACCACGGACTTGCCCGGCGTGCTGGCCGTCCTCCGCGACCGCACCCTCACCAAAGATGAAGCCACCCAAATGGCGGAGCAACTCACTCCCCTCGCGGAAAGTGCGCCGGAGAAAGCCGTGACGATTTTGGAAGCTCTCCGCACGGCATCCGGCGGGGCCGCGCTGCTGGGCCATAATGCCCCACACAATCTCGGACCGGCACTGGTGAAACACCTTGCAGCCAGGGATCCGGAAGCGGCGGTCACTTTTATCAAACAACATTTCGAGCAGGCCGCGATCATGAATCTCGGCGACACTGCTTATCATGAGCTGATCGCCAACCATCCGGCGGCCGCTCTTGTTATAGCCACCGCGATTCCCCTGATGCCTTTGGAAATCATTCCGATGCCCACGTTCAAAGACCGCGGCACGGCGCTCGCTATCCTGCCGGAGGCCCCGCCATCGTGGCGGCGGGATCAGGCCATGCAGGCCGTTTTGGACCAGTGGCACCGGGAATCTCCTGACGAAGCCCTGACATGGCTTAAAACCTTGCCGGAAGGAGAATGGCGGGAGCGTGCCTCCGCCATTCTGGAAGCTCCGGATGCTCATGCCAATGTGATCTCACTCAAGCTTCAGGAACTCACCGTGCGCCATCATCCTGACCGGATTGAGTCCGTCCTCGAGGACGTCCGTAAAACCGCCGGCCAAGCCGCCCAATCCGATTTGCCGGCAACCCTCGGCACCCTGGCGGACTGGCCTTCCGGTCCGGCCCGTGAGGCCGCCCTGCATGAAGCCGCCAGATTCGGTGCGACGCGTGACACCGCCGGCACGCTCGCGAGGGTGCAGCAATTCGCGGATCCTGCCGTGCAGGCGGAGGGCATCCGGGGCGTGCTGGCCGTCTGGACGGCTCACGAACCTCTCGCCGCTTCCGGGTGGCTGCCCACCCTGACCGCCGGACCTGTCAGGGAAGCGGCGGTGGATACCTTCGCGGAAACCATTGCCGCGCTCGACCCCTCCGCTTCCATGGCATGGGCGGCCACCCTCACCGATCCCGCCGCCCGCTCCGCCCGGCTGGATGCCACCTATCGGCAATGGGCTGCGGAAGATCCCACCGGTGCGGCCGGGGCGCTCGCCGCCATCCCCGGACTCAGCCCTGCCGATTTGCCCCAACTCACGACGCCAGAAAAACCCGCCGCCCGATGAGACCCGTTTTGATTTCCCTCACCTGTTTCTCCGCCTTGGCCGCCGGCGTTTTCATTGGCCGACGTGCGGCCTCCCCCGCCGCCTCATTGCCTTCCGCAGGCAGTGCCGCCCGTCCCGGCGGCACCGGGGCACCGGTCGCCCCACCATCTGCGGCGGACCCCATCACCCAACTGAAACAAACCTCCAACATCCGCAGGAAAACCGCCCTTATGTTGGACCTCATCAGCAAGGGCCAGGCAGGGAACATGCGGGAACTCGTCAAAGCCGCCGGTAATGACCACCACCAACTCCGATTGCTATCCGACTTCGCCCTGCACTCCGATCCCGCAGGTTTCCTCACGGCCATTGCGGAAGATGCGGGATCTCTTAACTTCCGGGATCTTGTCGCGCAGGATTTCGCGAAACGATGGGGCGAAGCGGATTTCGACACCGCCTTTGCCACCAGCCGGAACCTTCCTTATCCTCTTCGTCGTTGGCTCGGTGGCGTGGTATTGGAAACCCGGTTCGCCTCCGACCCCACCGCTGCCCTGAAACTGGCCATCGCGAATCCCGATCTGCGCTTCGGTTGGAATAACGATTTTAAAATTCCCGCCACTCCGGACAATGTGGAACTCGTCCGGGCATTGCCTCCCTCGATGGGGAAATTCGCCATGATCAAAGCGTTATCCGCCGACCTGCCGGTGGACCAGGCCTTGGCCATGGTCTACGAAGACCGGCATTCCAATCCGCTTTTGGGTTCTGATAGAATCTCCCAAGCCATGATGGAAAAAAGTCCGCAGGATGTCCAGGAATGGGTCGTGGCCAATCCCGAACATCCCGCCCGATACCAAATGGCCCGTCGATTTGGCGAATACCTTGTCCGAACCAACCCCGCTGCCGCCGTGGAGTGGGCCACCACCCACCTCAGCGGCCCACTCCGCACCAGCACGCTGGAAAAAGCCGCCTCCGCCCTGCAAGAAAACGACCCCGCCGCCGCTGACGCCGCGCGGGACTTGCTGCCTCAAGCATTTAAATCCAGCGGGAAACCCTAACGTCGTCTCCACCCTGGGTCCCCGCGTCTTCATCCGCCTTCATCCGCCTGCGCACGGTGCCCTGACGGGGGAACTGCGGTATCCAAAAGTAGCCGTCACCGCTCCGCGTGACGAGCCCATGCGCAGCGTCCTCCTGGGAGCGCCGTGCGTCCCGCCGGCCCCGGCATCACTGGAAATTCTTAAAAAACCCATGGCTCTGCCGATGCTCCGGGGCCGCCGGGACGGGCGGCGCTCCCAGCCCAGGGCCCTGCCGATGCTCCGGGGCCGCCGGGACGGGCGGCGCTCCCAGCTTGTGACGGCGCTCCCAGCCCATCGCCATTGCCGGTGGCCGCTGGATGGCTTGTAGCGGGCGCGGAGTGTGATAAGGAAGCCCCCTCTCCGCCATGTCTTCCCTGCTGCCTGCCGATACCATCGCCGCCTTGTCCACTCCGTCCGGGACGGGGGCCGTGGCCTTGCTGCGCGTGAGCGGACCGGAAGCGGCCGCGGTCGCTCAGGCCGTGTTTAAAGGCCCCCGCCTCGTGCCGCGGCGCGCTCTTTTCGGATCCGTGGTGGCCGCAGATGGCCACCGGATTGATGATGTGCTCCTAACGTATTTCGCCGGACCCGCCAGCTACACCGGTGAGGATACCATCGAAATCACCTGCCATGGCGGGGTGCTGGTGACCCGCCGCGTGCTGGAACGCCTGCTGCAGGCCGGGGCCCGCGCCGCCGGGCCGGGGGAATTCACCCAGCGCGCCTACCTCAATGGCAAGCTGGACCTGACCCAGGCGGAGGCGGTGATGGATGTGATTTCCGCCCAAACCGACCGCGCCCTCCAAGCTGCCCACCGCCAACTGGATGGAGCCCTTGGCCGCACCATCCTCGGCCTGCGGGAGGAATTGCTCGGCATCGTGGCCCATGTCGAAGCCTACATCGACTTTCCGGAAGAGGACATTGATCCTGACACCGGAGCCGCGATGCGGGCCCGGATGCAGGCGCTGATGGGCCGGCTCGATCACTTGCTGGCCACCGCCGACCAGGGCCGCCTGCTCCGCGAAGGCGTGCGCACCGTCCTGGCCGGGGCTCCCAACGCGGGTAAAAGCAGCCTGCTGAACCGCCTGCTCGGTTTTGAACGCGCCATTGTCAGCGACCAGCCGGGCACCACCCGCGATACCATCGAGGAAGTGATCAATCTGCATGGGTTTCCTTTGCGGCTCGTCGATACTGCCGGCCTGCGGGACAGCCCTGGCGACGCCATTGAGCAGGCCGGTATGGCCCGCACCCACCATCAGCTCAGCGACGCCGACCTGATCTTGGAAGTGGTGGATGCCAGCGAGCCGCCGCCCGCGTCACGCCTCGTCCTGCCCCATGATCAGGGCCGCCACGTGCGGGTCCTGCACAAATGCGATCTGCCCATGGATCCCGCATGGGAGAGTGTCGCAGGCGTGCCGGTTTCCAGCCGCACCGGAGCCGGCATGGACGCCCTCACAGCGCGCATCGTGGCCGTGATCACGGAGGGCGGCAGTGCCTTCGAGCAGGCGGAAGTGGCCGTCAACGCCCGTCATCAAGCCTGCTTGGAACGGGCCCGCAGCGCCATGGCCGCCGCCTTGGGCGAATTGTCATCCGGGGCCTCCATGGAGTTTGTCGCCCTCGACCTGCGGCTGGCCATGGAAGCGCTGGGAGACATCGTGGGCCGGGTGGATGTGGAGGATCTTCTCGGAGCCATTTTTTCTCAATTCTGCATTGGAAAATAAAGCTGTTTACCCTTCCCCCTCATGATGACAGATATTATTCCCGCAGCAGCGAGGAAAATTAATGCATTCCCATGAGAGGATTGCTTGATTCATGCCGAAGCGGCGACACACTGCGCATTTCTTTTCCCGCTCCTGATGTCCCAATCCATTCTCATTATTGACCCCGAATCCGATTTTCTTGAATGGGCCGAGCGGCATCTGTCGACGCCCCAGGTGAAGATCCATACGGCGGGCAATGCCGAGGACGGGCTGAAAAAATACGCGGCGGAAAAGCCGGATCTGGTGATTACCGAGTTCCACCTGAAGCCGGTCAATGGCATCGAGATCCTCAAGCGCATCCGCCAGGCCGACCCTAACGCCATGGTAGTGCTGAGCACCGGATTCCCGCCCACCAATGCGGTCATCGAGGCCATGAAGCTGGGGGCTTTTGATTTCCTGCGGAAGGAAACCCTGCCCTTCGACCTCCGGCCGCTTGTGGAAAGTGCCCTCAAATCCAGCGAGGCCCAACGTATTTCCGAATCCGCCCCGGGCGAAGCCAGCTTCGATCTCGGAGACAGCGTCATGATCGGCCGCTCCCAGGCCATGCAGAGCGTGTTTAAAATCATTGGCCGCGTCTCCCGGTCGGAAGCCGCCGTCATGATCACCGGGGAAAGCGGCTGCGGCAAGGAAGTGGTGGCCCGCGCCGTGCAACGTTATAGCCTGCGCTCCGGCAAGCCCTTCGTTGCCATCAACTGCGCCGCCATTCCGGAAAGCCTCCTCGAAAGCGAACTCTTCGGCCACGAAAAAGGGGCCTTCACCGGAGCCACCGCCCTGCGCGTCGGCCGCTTTGAGCAGTGCGATGGCGGCACCCTCTTCCTCGATGAAATCGGCGAGATGCCCATGCACGTGCAGACCAAAATCCTGCGCGTCCTCCAGGAAGGCGAGTTCTCCCGCGTCGGCGGCAATGAAACCCTCAAAACCGACGTCCGCATCATCGCCGCGACTAACCGAAATCTCGAAAAGGAAGTGGAAATGGGCCGCTTCCGCGAAGACCTCTTTTACCGGCTCAATGTCGTCCGCGTCCACCTCCCGCCCCTGCGGGAACGCCCCGAGGACATTCCCCTCCTCGCCCGGTTCTTTGTCGACCGCCTCGCCAAAAAACGCAACAACCCGCGCCTGCGCCTCGCCGAGGATGCCTACTCCCTGATGGAAAGCTACAACTGGCCCGGCAATGTCCGCGAGCTGGAAAACACCATCCAACGCGCCACCGTCCTCGCCAATACCGATGTCCTCACCGCCCGCGACATTCCGCTAGGCCTCGGCATCGCCCCCCGCCCGGAAATCGCCTCCCCCGCCGGCCTCCTCTCCACCGAATCCGCCATCGCCCACCTCCTCGATGCCGCCATCAATCTGAACGAGCCCCCCCTGCCCTGGATCGAACGCCAGCTCGCCGAAGAAGCCCTCCGCCGCGAAAACCAGGACCACTCCGCCGCCGCCCGCCGGCTGGGCCTGAAACCCGCCGCCTTCAAGAAGCTGCTGGGGGAGTAGGTTTGGTCTGAATCCCTGATTTCAGAATCCCCTTAACCACAAATCACTAACGTAATAATCAGAAGTTCCCCAGCATCGGCCTCTCGAATGTATCCGTCAAGCGTAGCCCCATTGGAAACGCCGTGCTATCCGGAGCCGTAGCGATAAACTACGGCTCTTATGGATGACTTCAAATCGACGATCCTGAAACGCGATGCCACTGGGCGTGTCAGTTACAGCCCGGAGCAGC
>JBBQWG010000026.1:0-95053 GCA_038210825.1 Verrucomicrobiales bacterium | reverse complement strand
CCGGATCTTCCCCGGGCGGGAGGGGGGTGAGATGGTTGACTTTGTCCAGATTATTCAGGAAGATGGCCCCTCCAACGTAACCATCCATAAAATAGGCGGCGTCACCATCCCGGGCCATGAGATGCCACTTTTGGCTGATGGGATGCCGCCAGCCGCGAAACTCATTCCAGCCAAGATCGTCCTTCCCGGTAACAGCTAGCGCAAGCATGTAGCTGATGTAGTCCGGAATATCCAACTGATCCGCGACCAGTTGGTAAAGTCCGGTATTGGTGGGGGATTGCCGCGCGGCGGAAGCTGCGGCGATGACGGCCTCCCAGGAAGCCTGGGCCGCCGGGTCGGCAACTGCCAGGCTGGTAGCCGGATCAGTCCCATCATAATGCAGAAATAAAATGCTTTCGGCTCCGGGTGCCAGAGAGGCTACGGCTGGCTCGGTGGCGACGAGGTGATGGTAGATCGTCTCCCGGCCTGGATGCTCCTCAAGGTCGTAGACTCCCCAGTAGAGCCCATTCAAGTGCACATGGACCCAGCGCCGGTGCACCGTGAATCCACCCAGGGCTCTTTGGGTTTCAATGAGCCATGGATCGCGGAGGTAGGTGGCATCGTTGCGTTGAGACCTTGAGATATTGTCAAAATAGGAATCCGATCCCGGATTCCTCAGAAGCAGGCGCTCAAACGAATGGACGGGACTGCCGGGAAAAAGGGCTGAGGTTGCGGGTGCCGGAGCGGGAGCGGCGATGGTAGGCGTGTCCCATCAACCTTGCCCTTTGAGACTGACCGCCTTTCTGAATAGCAGATGCCAACTGTTCTTGGAGTCGGCTTCGCTATCGCTGTGGTTCCCGGAATTCCGCAGATAGGCATTTTCCTGGGCGTAAAGAGCCGGATTGTCCGGATCAAAGTATTCCACCGAGACAGGCCGTCCCGTCACCGTGACCGCAAGGTGATGTGGAGGGATGGATGACGGCAGGATGCCCGGATCCGTCAGGAAGATGCTGGGGCGGGCTTCGAGTTGATCCAGAATCCCGCCTGCGGCTTCATATCCTGCCAAGGCATCCGGGGTGGTGCTGAGATAGGCGGAGGGAATCACAGGATCATTCAGCGGTGTGTTTGTGGTGCCCGGACGGATCTGGGAGGGGACGGAAGGCGTATGGATGAAGGTCCGGGTAACGGTGGCCGAGGGCAGGAGGTTTGCCTTCAGGGCTTTTACCCGGAGGATGGTGGTTCCCCCTATCACGATAGGATGGGCCGGATCATAGACGGCGGACTGCCCGGTGGGTTCCGTGCCGTTGAGAGTGTAAACGATGGATACCGCCGGATCGGCATGGCGCAGGCGCGCGGAAAAGCTGCCCGTGCGGAAGACCTGGCCCCGGAGTTCCAGAGGGCTGCCCAACGGGCTGGCGGCGTTTTCGATCAACGGTTCGGCACAGGCCACGGAAGAGTTTGGCCCGGTTCCCAGGATCTGACTTTGGTTCAATGCGGCCGGGGTGGGATGCTCAAAATAACCATAGCCAAACGTTCCGCCAGGCAAGCCACGGATGCCGAAGGAAATATTGGCGATGGCCCGGGTGGGAAACACGGTATCCGGAGGGGGATTCAGAATATGCGCATTGGTGGTGATCCAGCTTCCATTCAGGAATTGCCGCCGGTTCAGATAGAGTTTGTCCCCGCGGTCTTTGAGATCGAAACGAGCAGTCACGGCATTCAACGCGCTGGGCGGAGTCTCTGTCACCAGCCGGGCCTTCCCCTCGATGGTGCAATGAATAATCAGATAATCGCCCGGCTCCAGAGTCCGCACGGGCAGGGCGAACTTCTCCATCTCCCCTGAAGTATTGCTCAAAAAATATCCTTGAGTGGAAAGTGCTTGGCTGGTGGGATTCCAGATTTCCACCCAGTCCGCCGCTTCTCCGCCCACCAGCTCTGCATCGGTGGCAGCGGTGCGGAAAAAACAAGCCTCGGAAATGATGAGATGCGGTTCGAAGTTAAAGAACGCCTCGATAGCGTCTGGGATGCCGTTGCCATTGCCATCCAACGGCAGTGCTCCCGTCCGGAGGCGGTAGAAGGAGCGCTGGCCCAGGGTAGCGGGCGTCGGAGGTGGTGGGGGCTGGGTATTCATAGGAAGCCACATGTCCGCCCGGAGGTCTGGCCCACGATTGAGGATGAAATTGCGGATTGCGGTATTAACGGGGCTTAGATTGGCGGAAGCCGCCGGCCACGTCGCGCCCAGATCGACCGGAAAGATGCTGTAGCTCAGAAATAGGGGAGGACTGTCGGTGGATAAACCGGTCAGGCACCCTACACCGAACGGGTAAGCGCCTGATTCTGTCGGGTCGCTCAGGTCCAATTCTGTCTGGTTGAAAACGGCAGTAATGGCAGAAGCTCCACCATCGTCCGGATTGCGCCAGACTGCGGTGACCGCCCCGTCCGACTCCCGGAAGCGCATGGCGGTATGTGCAAAAAGATACTGCGGGAGGGGTCCAAGGCCGACACTGGAGGGCCGGGGCTGCACCGGAATCAAAGGAAACGGTTGTAGCCTGGCTTTGAACCCGTGGCGGCTATTGGCCGGATCCGCAGGCTCATGGAGCATGGGCTGAAATACCGGGGCCAGATAACTGCCGAAGCCGGTAGCCAACGGAAACCACTTGGCAGTCTCACTCACTCCCAGACTGCGCTCCAGTTGCCACGCCTTGCCCGCGGGGAATTCCGCCTCTCCCCGGAAATAACGTTCTTAACCATCGTCATACATACTGCCTTCGAAAATGGATGAATCTGACTGGGCTGCCGCAGTGCGGGGCAGCAAAAGAAAACATGCCGCAAGGCCGATGATAATCAGATTAAGAAACGCCCCATTTTTCTTGGGGAGAGTAGCAGGATTGAGCAGAAGCGGGATGGTTGGCAGGAGGGAAGTTGACTCCTGCAAAACCAACGTGTTCCATCAATCTCTATTAGGGAAAATAAAGTGCTATTATGCTGACTTGGCAGCGATGAAACGCCCGGGCCTGCGACCGCCAGAGAAGGTCATTCCCTGGTGGCGCTGTCGATACAGAGGGTGACCGGGCCGTCGTTGGTGAGGGTGATCTGCATATCGGCGCCGAAGACGCCGGTGGCCACGGGGCGCTGCAGTTCGCGGGTGAGGGCGGCGCAGAAGGCCTCGTAAAGCGGGATGGCCTGTTCCGGCCGGGCGGCCCGCAGAAAGGAGGGGCGGTTGCCTTTTTTGGTCGAGGCCAGGAGGGTGAACTGGGAAACCACGAGGGCCTCGCCGCCGGTATCCGTCAGGGCCAGATTCAAGGCTCCGGCAGTGTCGCCAAAAAGGCGGAGTTTGGCCAGTTTGGAGGCGAGCCACGCGATGTCGTCCGGAGTATCGGTATCGGCAATGCCCAGGAGGATCAGCAGGCCAGGGCCGATGGCACTGTGCACGGTCCCGCCGATGGTGACCGAGGCGTTAGTGACACGTTGGACAAGGGCGCGCATGGCGGACGGGGGAGAGGGGGCGGGGGGATAGTGGATAGAAGATAGGAGATGGATGATGGAAGATAGAGGATAGAGGATAGAGGACGGGGGACGGGGGGCGGGAGGTAGGATAGGAGGCGGGGAAGGGGGATGAAGGTTAGCTGGTGGCGGGGGAATGCCGGGCGAGGAGTCCGGGCATTTCCATCAACCATCAACCCATGACTATCAACCCTCCTGCTGCTACTGTGCCAGCCAGGCGGCGAGGAGCTGCGGCCATGCCTTCGGCGTGTTAGGAGAGCGCATGCCGTAGCCGTGGCCGCCATCCGGCCAGAGGTGGAGTTCCGACCGGATCTGGTGGGACTGCAGGCCGTCAAAAAAGCTGCTGCTGTTCCGGTAGGTCAGGGCGTCGTCGGCCGAATGGCTGAGAAAGGCGGGAGGATGGTCCGGGCCGGGTTTTACGCCCGGATTTTTTTCATCGGTTAGGAGGTAGGCCGGGTAGATCAGGGCACAGAAGTCAGGACGGCAGGGAACCTTGTCGATCGGGTCGCGGGCCGGATAGGCGCGTTCATTGCCGGTGGAGGCGGTGAGGGCGGCAAGATGGCCGCCGGCGGAAAAGCCCATGATGCCGAGCTGTCCGGGGTCCATCCCCAGCCTGGGAGCAAGGCTGCGGATTAGGCTGAGGGAACGTTGGGCGTCCTGCAGGGCCGGGAGATGGCGGACGGGATCGGTTCCCTTCCGGGGCAGGCGGTATTTGAGGACCCAGGCGTGGTAGCCCTGGGCACTCAGGAAGGTGGCTACTTCCGTGCCTTCAAGGTCCCATGCGAGGATGTTATATCCGCCTCCGGGGCAGATGATGATGCCCTTGCCGGGTTTTTCGGGTTTTTTGGCAGGAGCAAAATAAGGCAGGACCGGATCCGAAATATTTTTGAGGGTCAGGGTGCCTCCCATGTGGGTGGTAAGCTCCCGGTGCTCGGGTCCTTCCAGTTTCCAGTCGCCGGGCAACTGCCCTTTCCAGTCTCCTTCCTGCCAGGGATGCAGGACCTGATCCGGCTCGCGCATCGGCGGAAGGAACGGAGCCGCGCCGGCCGCAGGGAGGGGCAGAGCGGCGGTCAGAAGCAGGGCAAGGCAGGCGGCAAGGAGTTTCATGACCCCTTTATTCTGCCTCGGCGGCAGCCCGGGACGCAAGTGTATCCTGCTGCAGGAGTCCGCTAACGTATTGGCCGTGCTGGAAAATGGCGTCCACCACCACGGAGCCACCGGCCGCATACTCCAAAGCATGGCCGTGCGGGCGGCCATTGTCGCCGACAAAAGCGGTGCGGCGCAGGCGTCCGTCCGGCCACCACATCCGGATCCGGCCATAGCGCTTTCCATCCTTCATGTCCGCCTCTTCCTTCAGCACCCCATCCTCATACCACTGGCGCTGGTGGATCTGGGATCCATGGACCCACTGCTGCTCCCGTTTGAGGCGGCCGTTCGACCAATAGCGCCGCCATGTCCCATGGGGCTTGCCTTCCTGATACGTTTCGACAGACTGGCGGTTGGTGCCCTTGAAGAAGACCACCGACTCCCCGGTATACGGCTCAGGGCTCGTTTTGCCATAGGCCAGTCCGTCGCTCCTTTTTTCAAGTTCAATGGACGCCTTGCCCTCAGCATCCTTGGATTGATTGGGACCACAGGCAGGCAATACCAGGCAGATCAGTGGGCCAAGCAACGGAAAAAACTTCATGAGGGGGCAGGGGAACAGCAGGTTTTGGGGGAAGCACTGCTTCCCAGGCAGTCCGTTCATCAGTAAGGAAAATCTAAATATCAATGCACCTGAATAATTAGGGCCACTGCGTTTTGAAGTCAACTCCGGGCTTTCCGCTGGATGACCAGGTCGCTTTTGCCCCCATGGGAAGGAATTGGGGGAGCCGTGAGAAACTCCAGCGGGTTTCAGGATTTCCGTCGCCTGGCAAAAGTCCGGAGGAGTGCATCCAAGGCGAGCGATCCCGGACCACAGAGCGTGATGGCGAGGCAGGAACCCGCATAATGGACGGCGTTTTCGGCGACGCTGGGGTAGGCTGAGTAGAGAAAGGCAGTCGTCATGGCGAGCACGGCCAGCAAGGCGGCGCTCGATCGCGTCAATAACCCGAGGATCACAAAGATGGCTCCGAGGAAGGCGATGCTCACAAGGGCAATGCTTACCGCCAGGGGGGCGGGGAATCCCAAACTGCCCAGATGACCGGGCAGAGACCAGTCGGTTTTATGCCAAAGGTGGGACCAACCGGCGGTGGCTTCCCGCCAAGCATGCCAGAGGATCAACGTGCCCCCGGTGGCCAAGCGGAGCACCAGCAGTCCCAATTGCCGGGGCTGGGTCCGGGGGGGGGGGGGGTGGGGGGGGGCGGTTGTATTCAAGCGGCATCAGGGGATGCCTTCAGGGAAGCAGGAACGTGCCTGATTGCAACCCCGTGCTGCCTGCGGATCCACAGTCTACTTTGTCGGGATACCCTTTGGATGAGCCCATCGCGGGCCGGCCCGGGTATTACCGGTCGCCCCGGGCGCGGGCATCGTTGGTGGCGGTGCGGGAGCGGATCTCAATGCAGGCCGGGCCCCCATTGGCGTCAAAGACCAGGGTCATGTGAATTTGGTGATCCTGGGCAAGGGACCAAAGCAGTTGCCGGCGGGTCATGGCAATTTTATCAATGAAAATGAGAGGATTATCCACCCCGGTCTGGACGACGCGGTAATTGATGCCGCGCAAACTGGGTTCATGGATGACCTGCTTGAGAGGGACATCAAAAATTTGCACCCGCACTTTGGTATCCAGCCAGCGGTTGATCGGTTCATACCGGCTGAAGAGAAAATCCGGGGGCACGACCGCCATTTTATCCGCAGCCATGTTAGGAGGCTTGGGGAACCACAGGGCACAACTGGTAGATCCAAGCATCAAGGTAAGGGCCAACAAGGGGACGGGGCTGAATTTCATAAAAGAGCGGACGGAGGGCAAAAAAAAGAATGGCAAATGGGGCCGGGGGGGCCTATTCAGCGCCCGGCGCAGGCTACGGCAAGAGTTTATTTGGGAAAATCCGCCGGTTCAGACTCTTTCCGCGCCGGATTGTTGAAGCAAAAATGCCCCCGGGCAGAGAACCTTCCGGACTCCACCTTGATTCACTCCTCTGCCCCGACACCCTGACCGGAATGCTTTGCTCATGGATGGATAGTCAAATGCCGCAGAAATCTTATTAATGTTGACAAAAGTAAAGATGAGACGCAAATCTGCTTGGAATTTTGCCCGGGATTTGCTCGGAGTAGTTTCCAGCGTTGCGCCCCGTTTTATTTTCCATTTGTCATGGCTTCCTTTTTCAAAAATCTGTTCCGCAAAGAGAGCGACAGCCAGCCGGTACCGGCGGCATCCCTGACAAATGAACCTCCGGACCATTCGCGCCTCGCGGGACGGACGGAAATGCATAAGACGTCGGTAGTTTCCCCGCGATCCGGCCTGCCACAAAGCCCGGGCGGCCCCTTTTCTGCTGTCAGCAGCCGGCATATGACTGCCCGGGAATTGGCTGCTTTTCTTCCGCCCGCTCTGCTCCGCTTTGATGGAGTGAGTCCTGACCATCCGGTTCCCCTGCCGGTGGATTCCCTGCGCCAGTCCATGCAGGCTGGCCGGCCGACCCTTCGCCTGTCCCAAATTCAGGCCGCCTGTCCGCTGCTTTTCCAACGTGCTCCCGAAGCGGCGGAAGATGTGGAAGTCACCTTGCCCCTCGCCCGGGTGAAAGGAATCCTGGAAAACAGCGGCCCAGTGCCGGCTCCGGCGAACCCTTTTGAACCGCTGCCAGCAGCCCATGACCGCCCCGCTGCGGAATCGGCTAACCCGTTTGCCGCCATGGCAAGTCCGCCCCCGTTCCCTCCGACGGGACCAGCGGCACCTGCCAATCCTTTTGCCACGACCCCGGCCATGCCGTCTGCCAGTCCTTTTGCTGCTACGATGCCTCCGCCGGCAATTCCGATGCCTCCGCCTGGTGCGGCAGCATCCTCTCCGTTTGTGAACATGCCGCCCGCTGCGGTCTCTCCATTTGCCGCCGAATTTGCGGCGGTGATTCCGGCACCTCCGGCCCCCAGCCCATTTGCGGCAGTATCCGGGAATCCAGCCCCACCGGTGGAAATTCCGGTTACGCCTCAGCCGTCAGCCGCCGCCTCGCCTTTCCTCCCGGTGGCATCGGCTCCTGCCCCGCCGCTGGAAACCTCCGCTCCGAGTGTGCCAATCGCTCCGTCCGCTCCATCGTCTCCAGCCTTTCCCATTTATCCGCCAGTCCCCAGGGGGACATCGGCAGCGGAGCCCACTCCCGCCAAGGCCCCATCGCCATTCCAAGTCGTTCAGCCGGGCACTTTCCCGGTTTCGGCAGTTCAAGGGAGCGGCGGCACGCCCGCTCCGGCGGTCCCGATCTCACAGATGCAGCCCCAGCCTTTCGGCCTGCCGGCGGCGATGTCCTCCCACATGGCTCCCGTTGGCGCGGCACCATCCGCCGCCGTGGCCCCCGCGCCCGCAGCCCATGGGTTCCCGGTTTCTGCCGCCCCGCGAACCCCCGCCGTGCCTTGGACGCCTCCGGTTTCGGCAGCATCGTCCGGCAACGGAGCCCCCTTGCCCGTTCTTCCCCGGACCGCTCCCGCTCCCATCTCAAGCCGCTTTGCGCCGGATTCCAAGCCGGTGTTGCCATCGAGTCCCTCTCCCGTCAAAGGTGCTGCCTTCCCCTCTCCTTTTCAGGCGGTGCATCCCACGCCTGCGGGCTCCAGTCCGGTTTCCGCCCCATCCTCAGCCCCGGTTTCAGCCCCCGTTCCGGCGGATAACACCGTCGTCCGACCCTCGACCCCACTCCCACTCCCAACCAAATCACCGGTGGACGAGGTGACGGCCCCGATTCCGGCAGCCACCGGCGGCCAAGTGGAAATGGGTCTCCGGGCAGTCCTGCGCGACGTGGATCCGGCCCGACTTGGATTTGCTCCGGAAAATGTTCCTGAGGCGGTCCGGGTCGCTTTCCCGTTGGACATGGTGACCTCCCAGTTGGCCAGCGGGCGGGTGGAAGTCAGTGTGGACGCCATCCGGTCCGGGATTTCCGAAAAGTTCCGCCCCGCGTTTGCCAGGGCTGCGATGGATCTCAAGGTGGTGGTTCCCATGTCGGAGGTATTTCACAATCTCCCGGAATCGGCCAAACCGTCGTTGGCCCCCCCCGCCCCGGTGGACAGCCACCTGTCGATCACGACCAGCCCGTTCCAAACCCCCTTCGCCATCAAAGCGGAGGAAGACCGCAAACAATTCCTTGATCTGAGTGCTACCGGTTTCGATCCGGCCCAAATCGCCCAGCGCCCTGCCACCCAGCCCATCCCGGCCACCGAACTTCCGCCGGCTCCTTTGCCTCCAGTGCTGCCGGCCACCTCCGGTGCTCCTACCGTCCAAGTGGAATTGCCCCCCCTCCGGCCGGTCGCATCTGCCGCGCCCCCCGCCAGTGCCGATTCTGCTCCTTTGCCGCGACCAGGTCTGCTTTCCCGCCCCCCAGGCAGCGGCACGGCCCCGATCCCGCCCCGCACGGCTCCACGACTCAAGCCAGTGCCGATTTCTCCGACCGCTCTCCGTCCTTTCCCCAAACCTACGGCTCCCCCCGAAACGGCTTCATCCTTCCCGCCTTCTGCCCCGCCGCTTGTTACCGGGGTCCCTCAAAACGAAGCTCCAAGCGTAGCTCCGCCTCTGGCAGTAGGATTGCCTCCTTTGATGCCCCTGCACCCTCCGGTGGCCCCCATGGCTCCGCCTCCGCTCCGGCCGGTCGAGCCCGAATTGCCGGACGATCTCGGCGAATCCTTTTCCGCAGCCCGGCTGGGGGCAGAACCACCTCCCCGGGCCGGGTCCGCTCCGGTTTCCCTTCCTGCCAGCCATCCAGGCGACCTCCTTCCGCCGCTTGGCCTTGTGCCGGGTCAGCCGGCCGGTCTGTCCTCTTCGTTTCCGGTCCCGGCCCCCTCGTCTGAAGGGGAAGAGGCAGGGATTGCAGAATGGGATAGTGCATGGTCTGCCCCGGTAGCCCCGACCAAGTTGGCCCCGGTTTCTTTGGATCCAAACCACGGGGAAGACACGATGGATTCTGCTTCGGTTTGCGAAACTGTGCCGCCTGACCCCATTTCTGTGACTGCTCCAGTTCCGATGGGGTCTTTTGCGCCCGCCGCAGAAGCACCTGCCAGAGAACCTGCCCTCCCTTCCGCCCCCCCGGCTGCCGTCACCGCCCCGGTGCCGACTTTCGTGACCAGCCAGGTCGAAGATTTGTCGTTTGGCTGTGTCAGTGAAATCCGGCAACTCACCCTGCGGGCCGTCCTCGGAACGGATCAGGTGCTGACTCCGCAGGATATTGTAGACCGTTGCGCCAAACTCTCCGGTATCAAGGCCTGTGCTCTGTTACGTCCGGACAGTGCTCTTGTCAGTCAGGGCATGGAGGCCGCCGAAGCCGCTTCCTTCCAAGCCAGCGCCGTCCAGACCCGCGATTCCCTGTTGTCCCTTGCCGAGTCCCTGGGTCTGGGCTCCGGTGGAAACTTTACCCTCCGGACCGACCATGGGGTGCGCTCCTTCTTCCTTGAAACCGGACTGTGCCTTGCCGTATGGCATGAGCAGCCCGCTTTCACCCCCGGAACCCGGGAAAAGCTGATCCTTGTCACCCAGGAACTCGCCAGGGACTGACCCCTGCCGCCTTCCTGCCCCGTCTCATGGCCGTCATCAACCACGACACCCGCGAAGTAAGCTTCAAACTGGTTTACTGCGGCACCCCCATGGGCGGAAAGACCACCAATCTGAGTTATATCCATAGCCGCATCGGGGCCGACCAGCGGGGCGATCTCGTGGCCCTTGCCACGGCCAACGACCGCACTCTTTTCTTCGATTTCCTGCCGGTGCATACCATGGTCATCAACGGATATAAAACAAAATTTCTACTTTATACTGTTCCGGGACAAGTTTGTTATAACGCCACCCGGCAGATGGTCCTCAGGGGGGCGGACGGCGTCGTTTTTGTGGCCGATTCCCAACTGGACCGGATGGGGGAAAACTTGACGGCATGGCAGGGCATGCAGCGGAATCTGGAGGACAACGGCACCCCGTTTGCCAGTCTCCCGGCCATTCTGCAATTCAACAAACGTGATCTCGCCAATCCGGCTCCGGTCTCCTACATGGAGTATCTGCTCAATGCCGGCCCCCGCCGCCTCCCGGTGTTTGAAGCCGCCGCCACCACCGGACATAATGTTTTTGCCACCCTCAACGCCCTGGCCCAGGAGGTCCTGCAGCGTTTCCATCACGGCAACCCCCGGGCTGCCACTGCGCCCCAGCCCGCCTCTGCCTGAAGCCTCCATGGATTCCCTCACTACCCACTCCGGCTGCGTTCTGCACCTGGGGGCCTCGCTGACCCAACAGTTCCGGCAAATTCTCGTCCGGTTCTGCCACGATTCCGAGGTCCGTTACGCCGCCCTCCTCGAGGAGAGCGGCACGGTCTGTGCCGACGCCGGGGACCCGGCCCTGCGCGATGCCGGGGAGACCGCCGCGCTGGCGGCCGGAGCCTTCGCCGCTCTGCAGGCGGTCGCCCAGCGTCTGGGGGACGGCACCTTCGAAGGCCTGTTCCATGAAGGCAAAAAACGCCAGTTCTGTCTCACCCCGGTGACTCCCCAATTCATGCTGCTCAGTGTCTTTGAGCCGCCCGTCCGCTTTGCCGTAGTGAAAGTATGCGCTGCCCGGGCGATCACCCATCTGCAGGAGCAGATCGAAACCATGCCCGTCTCCAGCCGTGCCATGACCCCGGCGGGGCCGGGAGTGGCGGCGGGAGATTTTTCTTTTGAGGCCGCCGCTCTCTTCCGGCAGGTTTGACTGGAACCCCTCCCCGCTCCAGACCAAGCCCGTGCCTGCGCGGCGCGCCGGAAAACGATGCTGGTGAGGAATCCTGCCGGGGGCGCGGAAGGAGGGCCATGAATTTTTGTGGGATTCCCGCCCCGGGAAAGGGACTGCTATGAAAAGGATGGCGGAAATATCCCTTTTCCCGGCACGCGGCATGCTTAACTATGAAGCGTGCTACTAGATCATTACGATACCGAGGGTCTCTTTGATGAGATGTTTGCCGACAACGGGGCAGTGCGTCCCCACTACCAAATGATGCGGGAACGGCTCGATACCCTTTCCAAGGAGGAATTGGACCAGAAAATCCGCAACCTCGAGACCCTCTTTCTCAAACAGGGCATCACCTTCACCGTCTATGGCGACCAGCAGGGCACCGAGCGGGTTTTTCCTTTTGATCCCATTCCCCGCATCATTCCGGCGGATGAATGGCAGGTCATTGAGGATGGTCTGGTGCAGCGCATCACGGCCCTGAATCTTTTCCTATACGATGTCTATCATGAGCAAAAGATCCTCAAGGACAAGATCATCCCTGAGGAAGTGGTGCTCAGCGCCGCGCACTACCGTCCGGAATTCAAGGATGTGGATGTGCCCCGGGATATTTACATCCACATTTGCGGCACCGATCTGATCCGGGACCGCGATGGTTCCTATCTGGTTCTGGAGGACAACGGCCGCTGTCCTTCCGGCGTTTCCTATGTGCTGGAGAACCGCATGGCCATGAAGCGGGTGTTTCCCCAGCTTTTTGGCAGTGCCGGGGTCCGCAGCGTCGACAGTTATGCCTCGGATCTGCTGGGCACGCTGCAATTCATTGCCCCCCATGCCAAACCGGATCCGGTTTGCGTCCTGCTCACCCCCGGACACTATAACAGTGCCTATTTTGAACACAGTTTTCTGGCCCGCCAGATGGGGATTGAGATTGTGGAAGGGCGTGACCTGATCGTGGTGGGGGCTCATGTCTACATGCGCACCACCCGGGGCCTCCAGCAGGTGGACGTGATCTACCGCCGGCTCGACGATGATTTCCTCGACCCCAAAGTCTTCCGTCCGGATTCCATGCTGGGCGTGCCGGGCCTCGTCAGTGCGGTGCAGGCCGGCAATGTGGCGCTGGCCAATGCCATCGGCACCGGGGTGGCCGATGACAAAGTGACTTACGCTTACGTGGAAAAAATGATCAAATATTACCTCGATCAGGATCCCATTCTGAAACAGGTGCCCACCTTTCTCGCATGGGATGAAAAGGACCGCAGCTATATTCTCGACCACCTGCCCGAACTGGTGGTCAAGGCTGCCAATGAAAGTGGCGGTTACGGGATGTTGATCGGGCCCAAAGCGTCCAAAGAGGAAGTCGAAAAATTCCGGGGATTGATCCTCGCCAATCCCCGCAACTACATTGCCCAGCCGGTGGTTTATTTCAGCCGCCATCCCACCCTGACGGATGGCACGGTGGAAGGACGGCACGTGGATCTGCGGCCTTTTGTGCTGAGCGGGGAACGCACCCACATTCTGCCCGGCGGTCTGACCCGGGTGGCCCTGAAAAAAGGTTCCATTGTGGTCAATTCCTCCCAGGGCGGCGGCAGCAAGGATACCTGGGTGCTGCACCAGTCCTGATCCTGCCGCATCCGCCTGCCGGACCCCGGCCGGCCTTCCGGCCTGCCCCCCCCCCATTACTTTTTCCCAACTAACCACGAATGCTTTCCCGCGTTGCAGACAACCTCTACTGGATGGCCCGCTTCATGGAGCGCGCCGAGAATCTCGCCCGCCTGCTCCAGGCCAGCAATGAACTGCTCCTCGACGGCGAGACCATGGGCAGCCGCAGCCTCAATGACTATTGGGACCCGGTGCTGATTGCCACTGCCATGGAAGACCAGTTCGCCCAGCTCTATCCCCAGGGCACCGTCGCCGATGTGGGATTTTTCATGACCCTGCATGAAGGCAATCCGGATGCCATCACCATGTGCCTGCGCCAGGCCCGGGAAAACGCCCGCACCGTGAGGGACCAGATTTCCGATGAAATGTGGACGGAACTCAACGACCTCTATCTTTTCATCACGGCGCCCCACACGCTGAAGCTTTTCCAAATGTCGCCCCAGAGTGTGTATGACCGCATCATCAGCGGTTCCCTCCTCTTCCACGGGATTACCGATGCCACGCTCGCCCGCACGGAAGGCTGGCAGTTCATCCAACTGGGCAAGTATCTGGAACGTGCAGACAAGACCAGCCGCTTCCTCGATATCCGGGTCCACAGCGCCCAGACCGGCAATGCTCTCGACTCCTTCCAATGGACCTGCATCCTGCGGTCAGCCAGCGCCTTCGGCACCTACCGTGCTGAATTTGGCGGGGAACCGGTGGCCGAGGGCGTCATCGACCTCCTGATGTTCTCCATCGATTTTCCGCGCTCCGTGCGGTATTGCATCCGCCGGCTCGATGGCCATCTGCATGCCATTTCCGGGACCCCGGCAGGCACCTATGGCAATACCGCCGAACGGGTCTCCGGCCGCCTCCTGGCACAACTGAACTTCGGCTGCAGCAGTGAAGTCCTCGCCCGCGGCCTCCAGGACTACACCGATGACGTCCAAACCATCCTCAACGATATCGGGCAGCACATCTTCGAAACCTACGTGCTCCTGCCGCAGGACCAGCTCAGTGTGACCTTTATTCCGTCCGCCGACACCCAGCAGCGCCGCTGGGTGGAACTTCAACAGCAGCAGCAACAGCAACAGCAGCAGCAGCAACAACAATAGCAAGGAAGGCCCGCCCCCCTCCTCCCTCCCGGGCTCCCCATGAAGCTGCGTGTCCAACACCGCACGGAATACCTCTACACCACCGTGGTGCGGAGCAATTCCAACGAAGTCCGTCTGCAGCCTCCGCAGACGCCATGGCAGTCCCGCGGGTTTTTTATGCTCAAGGTGCTCCCCAGCACCCGCCTGAAACACTATCAGGATTTCCACCGCAATGGGGTGCATCATTTCGAAATCGGGGAACCCCATCAGAAACTCGTTATCGAAGCCCAGTCCACCGTCACCACCGGGCCCCGGGGCCATGGCATGACGGACCTCCCTCCGGTATCCTTCCTCGCCCTGGCTGCCTGCCGGGAGATGGACGAAATTACCCTCTATGTCGGGCATAGCCGTTATGTGCGTTTTAGTCCGCTGCTTTGGAAAACGGCACTCGACCTGCGCAATGACAGTGACGACATTTTTAAAACGGCCCAGGCCATCAGCGATTATGTCTACGATACCTGCCGTTACCAGGCGGGAGTGACCACTGTGGACACCACCAGCGAGGATATCTTCGGGGGACGTGTGGGGGTCTGTCAGGATTTTGCCCACCTTGCCCTCGCTCTTTGCCGCTCGCTGGGCATCCCCGCCCGTTATGTCAGCGGATACCTCTACGACGCCCAGCGCGGGGACCTTCGCGGAGCCCATGAATCCCATGCGTGGATTGAAGTCTATATCCCCGGCCCCGGATGGACCGGCTTCGATCCCACCAACCGCCAGCGGGTGAATGAATGTTATATCACCCTTGCCACCGGCCGGGACTACGAGGACGCCGCCCCGGTCAAGGGCAGCTACGTCGGAGCAGGCACCCGCATCATGAAAGTGGCCGTGTCCGTGGAGCGGCTGGGGTAAAGTCCGGGAATGATGAACGCACCCACCTGGCAGGGGCTTGAACCTGCCTGCAGAATCGTCAGGGAACGATGAAGGCTACTTTGCCAGGAGCTGCTCGGCGGCGGAAGCGGCCCGCAAGAGGGTGGCTTCACCAAGGGGCGGCGCGAGGAGCTGCAGGCCGATAGGAAGGGCGGGGGTGTCGGCGGTGGGGGCGGTGGCACCGCAGGGCAGGCTGAGGCCGCAGAGGCCGGCGAGGTTCGCGGCGATGGTGTAGATGTCAGCGAGATACATCTGGAGGGGATCGCTGGTGCAGGCTCCGAATTTGAAGGCCGGAGTGGGGCAGGTGGGGCCGAGGATGAGGTCCACGTTTTCGAAGGCGCGGGTGAAATCCTGACGGATCAGGTAGCGGACTTTCTGGGCCTTGCGGTAGTAGGCCTCATAATAACCGCTGGAGAGCACGTAGGTGCCGAGAATGATGCGCCGTTTCACTTCGGGGCCGAATCCTTCGGCGCGGGAGCGGTCATAAAGGTCGCGCAGGTCTTTGGGGTCCGCGGCGCGGTGGCCGTAGCGGATGCCGTCAAAGCGGGCCAGATTGGCCGAGGCTTCTGCAGTGGCAATGATGTAATAAGTGGCCACTGCGCTGGAAGTGTGAGGCAGGGAGACCTGACAGATTTCCGCGCCTTCCTTTTCCAGAAGCCGGACGGTCCGTTCCACCGCCGCCCGGACTTCGGGATCGATCCCCTCACCAAAATATTCCGCAGGCAGACCTATGCGCAGGCCTTTGATTCCACCAGTCAGGGCGGAGGCGAAATCCGGCACCGGATCCCGGCGGCAGGTGGAGTCGGCGGGATCGGGGCCGGCGATAGCCTGCAGCAGCAGCGCGGCATCCTCCACGGTGCGGGTCATGGGACCGATTTGTTCAAGGGAGGAAGCATATGCAGTGCACCCGAAACGGGACACGCGGCCGTAGGAGGGCTTCAGCCCCACAATGCCGCAAAAGCTGGCGGGCTGGCGGATGGATCCTCCGGTATCGGTCCCGAGGGTGGCCACCGCCGTGCCGGCCGCCACGGCCGCTGCCGAACCCCCGCTGGAGCCCCCGGGGACCCGCGACGGATCGTGGGGATTGCGGGTGACCTGCAGGGCGCTGTTCTCGGTGGAGGACCCCATGGCAAATTCATCCATGTTCAGCTTGCCAAAGGGAATGGCTCCAGCCGCTTTCAGTCTGGTGATGACAGTAGCATCGTAGGGGCTGGTGAATTTTCCTGCCAGGATTTTGGAACCACACGTCAGGGGTTGCCCGGCGACATTGATGATGTCCTTGATGCCGATGGGAATGCCGCCGAGCGGGAGGGTGAGGTCGGCTTTTTCCGCTTCGGCGAGAGCGGCGGGGAAGTCGCGGTGCAGATAGGCCCCGATGGCGGGATCCTTTTCCGTGATGCTGGACTCAACGCTGCGGAGCAAATCCGCAGGGGAAATTCCGCGGGAAGTAAGCAGCCGGCGGAGCGCGGCGATGGGCTGGAGGTGAAGCGGGGACGACATGCAGCTGGTTGAGAAAAATTTGAACAGAAGGTCAGGAAGGTAGGAGAGGCGGGGCGGGGCGCTGAAAAGGTAGCTGACGGGCCACGGATATCAGGGATTTAACGGATGGCACGGATGTTATGGAGAAGGGCCGGAAGGGGGGATGGGTTTTTAAGATGGCAGGCGAAGTGACGGGGAAAGTCTTTTAAGAAAATCTGTGTGTTATCTGTTTCATCCGTGGCCATCCGTGGCCCGCGCAGAGCACCGGCAAATCCAACAGCCCTGGCGGACATTATTCTACGACCTTGGGCACCTGGAATTGATCGCCGGAGCGGCGAGGGGCGTTCCGCAGCGCAGACTCCATGGATTGGGATGGACGGGCAACATCAGCGCGGGTGAAGTCGCACCCGCCATCCTCGAGGGTGTGCTCCGGCACGCTGGAAACATCCACGCCTTCGAGTTGCGCCACGTAGTGCAGAATGCGGTCGAGCTGGCCGGCATAGGCAGATTCCTCCTCCGGGGAGAGGGAGAGCCGGGCGAGACCGGCGACGTAACGGACATTGATGTGGGCTTCCTGGGGCATGGGGCAGGGTAGTTCCACGGGTTCCCCCGGATGGCAAGGGGAGCCCGGAGCCCCGGCCCCGTCAGATATCCGGATTGAAGGCCAGCGCTTTGGCCTTGCCTTCCATCTCCCCGCGGAGACGGCAGCAAATCATCTCACACAACTCATTCACCATGGGATCGGCAATATAACAATAAGTGCTGAGGCCTTCCTTGCGGGTCCCTACCATGCCCGCATCCCTCAGCACGGCGAGGTGTTTGGAAACATTGGCCTGCCCGGAACCGGAGGCTTCCACCAATTGCCCGACCGTCCGTTCACCCTGCATCAGCGTATTCAACAACCGCAGCCGCATCGGCTCGGACAAGGCGCGGAAACGGGCGGCAATCAACTCCAGGGCAATATCCGAAAGTTGCTTGGGGGGAGGAGGGGAATTTTTTTTGGAGGACATGCGGAAATTTAATTTGCTTGATCGCCATATAGCGATATATAATGAATCGCCGCAAGGAAAATATCGCGGCATCGATTTTCCACAACCTCAATCATGAACCCGATCATTACTGCCTCCGAATTGAAATCCCTCCAATCCACCGGCGTCACCTTGGTGGACGTGCGGGAGCCCGTGGAATATGCCGAAGCCCACATTCCCGGGGCCGCGTTGATTCCCCTGGGTGAACTTGAGCGCCGTGCCGGCGAAATCGACCGCAGCCAGCCGGTAGTGGTGATGTGCCGCAGTGGGAAACGCGCGGGTCAGGCCGTGGCCAAATTGGAAACGAGGGGCTTCACCGGTTTGCGGAATCTGGATGGTGGCATCCTCGCCTGGCAGGCCGCCGGTCTGCCGGTGGCGAGGGCCGAGAAGAAAGTGTTTCCGCTGATGCAGCAGGTGCAAATCATCATTGGCTCCGGTGTCTTGGCGGGCGTGATTCTTTCGCGTCTGGTGCATCCCGACTTCATCTGGCTGAGTGCCTTTTTTGGGGCGGGACTCGTCTTCGCCGGCACCTCCGGCTGGTGTGGCCTCGCCATCCTGATGTCCAAAATGCCATGGAACCGTGTGCCCGGTCAGCCCTGCGGCACGGCCCGCTCGTGCAGCACTTCCAGCCGATGATTTGATATATCATGCTCCGGCAGAATAGAAAACTCCCAGCTAAAATTGTATGTTCCTCCGTCAAATTACTGACTCCTCCCTCGCCCAGAATGCCTATCTGATCGGATGCCAGCGCACCGGCGAGGCCGTCGTAGTGGATCCCGAACGGGATGTGGACCGCTATCTGAAACTGGCCGCCGAAAATGGCTTCCGCATCACCGCCGTGGCGGATACCCACATCCATGCCGACTACCTCAGCGGAGCCCGCGAGTTGATGGAACGGCACGGGGCCCTCGCCTGGCTCTCCCATGAAGGCGGACCCGACTGGCAATTCGAGTGGGCGAAAGGCCACGCTAACGCCCGGTTTATCGGGGGTGGAGACTCTTTCCATGTCGGCAATATCGAATTGAAAGCCGTGCTCTCGCCGGGCCACACGCCGGAGCACCTGAGTTTCCTCGTCATCGACCACGGCGGCGGGGCCACGGAACCCATGGCTTTGCTGACCGGGGATTTTATCTTCGTGGGCGATGTCGGCCGGCCCGATTTGTTGGAAAGTGCCGCCGGTCAGGCCGGGGTCATGGAACCTGCTGCCCGCACTCTCTATCAAAGTCTGCGGTCTACTGCGGACCTGCCGGATTACCTTCAAATCCTGCCCGCCCATGGAGCCGGCAGCGCCTGTGGCAAGGCCCTCGGCGCGGTGCCGGGCAGCGTGCTGGGCTACGAACGCCGCTTCAATCCGGCCTTCCGCCTCGCCCTCGAAGGTGAAGCCGGCGAATTTGTCAGGGAGATCCTGTCCGGCCAGCCGGAGCCACCCCTGTATTTTGCCAGGATGAAACGCGACAACAAGCGCGGTCCGGCGCTGCTGCCCGCAGGGCAGATCCCCCGGCCCCGCCGCCTTGCGGTGGGGGAATTGCCGGCCTTTCTGCAAAGCGGAGGCGTTGGTCTCGACCTGCGGGGGGACCGCCAGGCTTTCATGGCGCGCCACGTGGCAGGCTCGCTCTTCGCCCCCATGGCCGGCGGGCGCCTGTCCCAGGCGGCCGGTTCCTATCTGGACGAAACCACGCCTATGCTGCTGATCGTGCCCGATGAATCCGCAGTGGAGGAAGCCACCCGCCAGCTCATCCGGATTGGTCAGGACCGGGTCGCCGCCTGGATCACGGAGGGCGATGCGCTGGGCCCGCAGGCGGACGCCGCCGGCCTGCTCCGCCGTCAGGAATCCATCAACACGGAGGCGCTCGCCGCAGCCCTGACTTCCCATCCCGGGGCCGCCGTGCTGGATGTGCGCGGGGCCGGAGAGTTCGCGGCATCCCATGTCGCGGGAGCGGTAAATGTCGCCTACCCCCGCCTTGCCGCGCGGCTGGACGACATTCCGTCAGGGCGTCCGCTTTACGTCCACTGTGGCAGCGGCCTGCGGGCAGCCCTTGCCGTGCCTTTCCTCGCCAGCCGTCTGAAGGACGTCATTTATGTGGACGGTGCCTTTGGCGATATTCCCGCCGGGTTGAAGCAACAACCCTGAGACGCGGAGGTGGAGCGGGATGGCAGCATCGCCCGGAAACCCCTCCTCCCGGAACCCCATTTCAAACCAACTTAACCAACACACCATGAAAAAGAATATTGGCACTGTCGACGCGGTCATCCGCATCGTGCTCGGACTGGGGCTCATCGCCTACGGCGTAATGAATCAAAGCTGGATCGGGGCCATTGGTGCCATCCCGCTGCTCACCGCTTTTGTGGGTTTTTGTCCCATCTACTGTCCATTGGGCCTCAGCACCCGAGGCAAGGGTGACGGGGGCTGCGGCGGGGGTTCTTGTGACCGATAACCAACCGTCGGTCCGTGAAACGCCTCATGAATCCCACGCTTCTCTATGTGCTGCTGGTAGTCACCGCCGTGGTGGCGGGCTGGTATATCTTTGAGGGACGCTGGGACCGGCGGCTGTTCCACCGCAGCCCTGACCAGGTGATCCGGAATGGCTCCGCTGCCGAGGCCAAGGCATTTCTCGAAGCCCATCCTGACACCCAAATCCTCGATGTCCGCTCCGACCGTGAATTTGCCGGCGGGGCCCTGCCGGGCGCGATTCATATCTCCCTCGGCGACGACGCTTTCTCCACCAAAGCCGGCAAGCTCGACCGCACCCGGCCACTGCTGGTATATTGCGCCGGAGGTTACCGCAGCCGCAAGGCGGTGGAAATTCTGAAGCCGATGCGATTCACCACGGTGCAGCACCTGCACCGCGGCTATCACTCCTGGAAACTGGCCGGATTGCCGGTCACTCCCCCGGCTTCCTGAAGCTTCCTGCTTCCCATGCCAATTTGCTATCCATTTATCTTTCCAATAATGACTGACCACTCCACGCCGCCCGCTTCCGTCCCGCCCCAACGTCTCCTGATCGTCGGTGGCGTCGCCGGGGGAGCCAGCACCGCCGCCCGCGCGCGGCGGCTCTGCGAGGATTGTGAAATCGTCATCTTAGAACGCGGACCGCATGTTTCCTTCGCCAATTGCGGACTTCCCTACTTTGTTGGCGGCGAAATTCCTGACAAGGAAGACCTGCTGGTCCAGACCCCGGAAAGCCTCAAGGCCCGCTTCAATCTGAATGTCAGGGTCAATACCGAGGTCACGGCCCTTGATCCTCTCAAACACGAAATCACCGTGAAGAACCGGCTGACGGGTCAGGAAACCACCGAATCCTATGACAAGCTGGTCCTCGCCACCGGGGCTGTCCCGGTCCGTCCGCCCATCCCCGGGCTTGACCGGCCCAATCATTTTCTGGTGCGGAATGTGCCTGACGCGGAGCAAATCACGGCATGGGCGGAGACGCCCGGAACCAAGCGCGTCGTCGTCGTCGGGGGCGGATACATCGGATTGGAAATGGCCGAGCAACTGCGGCACCGCGGCATGGAGGTAGCCCTCGTCGAGGCCCTGCCGCAGGTGATGGCTCCGCTTGATCCGGAGATGGCCGCATGGCTGCATCAGGAACTTCGCGCCCAAGGCGTGGCGCTGTATTTGAATGATGCGGTGGCGGCTTTCGAAGCTCCCACCGCAGAGGAACCGGCCGGGGCATCCATCGTGGTGCTGAAGAGCGGTCAGCGGCTTCCCTCCGATGCGGTGATTGTCGGCCTCGGCGTCAAACCGGAGTCGGCCCTCGCCAGGGCCGCCGGGCTGGAATTGGGCCAACTCGGCGGCATCCGCGTCAACGATCAGATGCGCACCAGCGATCCTGACATCTATGCGGCAGGGGATGTGGTGGAGGTAAAAGACGGTGTGACCGGCCAGTGGTCCCTGATTCCCTTGGCCGGTCCGGCCAATCGCCAGGGCCGGATCGTGGCCGACGTGATTTTCGGCAGGGATTCCCGCTACGGCGGCACCTGGGGAACGGCGGTGCTGCGCCTCTTCCGCCTCACGGCTGCCTGCACCGGGGCCAATGCCCGCGCCTTGCGGCGGGCCGGGATTCCTTTTGAAACGGTGAATCTGCATCCTGGCTCCCATGCCGGATATTTCCCCGGGGCCGAACCAATGGCGCTCAAACTGTTGTTCACTCCGGATACCGGTAAACTCCTCGGAGCCCAGGCGGTGGGCCGCGATGGCGTGGACAAACGGATGGATGTGCTGGCCACCGCCCTGCAGGCCGGCCTGACGGTGCATGATCTGGCCGCGCTGGAGTTGTGTTATGCCCCGCCTTTCGGTTCCGCGAAGGACCCCGTCAATCTCGCCGGGATGACCGCGCAGAATGTTTTGTCAGGCACCGTGACCCAGGTGCAATGGGACGAAGTGGCCGGACTGGATCCCGGCACCACCCTGATCCTTGATGTCAGGGGTCATGACGAGCGGGCTGCCGGGTTTATTCCGGGCTCTGTCCACATCCCGGTGAACGAACTGCGGAAACGCCTCGGCCAAGTGCCACGCGACCGTGAGATTGTTGCCTACTGCGCCAGCGGACTGCGCTCCTACGTCGCCGCCCGTTTCCTTCTTCAGCATGGCTACAAGGTGAAAAACCTGTCAGGAGCCTACCGCACCTGGAAGACGGCGACTGGCGGCTGAAGGCCGACGCGTTCCCTCGATTCCTGATTTTCCTCTCCCTCCTCAACCCTTCGAATCCATGAAAAATCCCCCCTCATCCCTCCTTCTGATCCGTGGTCTGGCCACGGCAGCCCTGACCTTTGCCTCCCTTCTTCCTTCCTATGCCCAAGGCCCCGGACGGGGGCAGGGACAGGGACCCGGACAAGGACAAGGACAAGGACAAGGGGCTGGGCGCGGCGCAGGAATGGGCGGCTTCCAGGATGCGATTCACAAGTTGTCCGACAATCATGAAAAGATCAAACGAACGGTGGAGATGACTGAAGATGGTTATAAATCCCGCGCCGTTTCCGATGATCCGGAAGTGGCGAAAACCCTGCAAAAACACGTCAGGAAAATGCGGGAAAATTTGGGTGCCGGACTCATGATCAAATCCGAATAAACGTTTTGCCTCCCATCACCATGAAATCCCCTCTGTGGAATCCCTATCTTGTCGGCGCGCTGATTGGCGTGCTGAGTCTGCTGACCTTTTCCATCGCTGACAAACCCATCGGCATGTCCACCGGAGTTGCCCAGGCCTCCGGTGCCTGCGCCCTTCCGGTGATCGGCCGTGCGGGGGTGGCCGGAAATACTTACTGGGCAAAGAAGGCCGTGCCCGCGTGGGATTACGGCAGTTTGTTTATGGTGGGAACGTTTTTGGGAGCGCTGGGCAGCGCCGTTGTGGCGGGCCGGTTCAAGCTGGCGGCCGTGCCGGAAATGTGGCGCGACCGTTTTGGTCCCTCCGTGCCCAGGCGGATGGCGGCGGCCTTTTTGGGCGGGGTGATCATTATCTATGGAGCCCGTCTCGCCGATGGCTGCACCAGCGGCCATGGCATCAGCGGATCCCTTCAACTCGCTGTTAGCAGTTGGACGTTCTTTCTTGTGCTTTTTGCCTCCGGGATCGTCACCGCCTTCCTGCTGTTTGGCCGCAGCCGCAAATCCTAACTCCCGATTTTCCCTTCCCATGACACCTTCTCCTGCTTTTCTTTCCGGGACCTCCCTGCTTTGGGCCGGCCTGCTCTTTGGCGTGATCTTCGGAGTGCTGCTGCACCGCGGCGGCGTCACCGATTTCAACGTCATCGTAAAACAGTTTCTCTTCCGCGACTTCACGGTGCTCAAGGTCATGTTTACCGCCATCGTGGTCGGTGGGGTGGGGGTGTTCATCCTGCACGGGCAGGAGTTGGCCAACTTCCACATCAAGCCGGCCGCCATGTTGGCGGTGATGGCCGGTGCCCTGCTCTTTGGCGTGGGCATGGCAGTTTATGGTTATTGTCCCGGCACCGGCATCGCCGCCATGGCCACTGGAAAATTGGACGCAGCGGTGGGATTCCTGGGAATGCTGGCGGGGGCGGCGCTCTATGCATGGAGTTATGACTGGGTGGCGGCCAAAGTGCTTCCGGTGTGGGATCTGGGAAAAAAGCGCCTGCCGGATTTGGCGGGGTGGCCTGAGTGGTGGTGGTATGCCGGCTTGGTCTTCATGGCTGCGGGGGTGTTTGCTCTGGTGGCCCGCACGGAATCGGCGCGTCGTAATATCCTCCTGTCCGGCCAATGAATTTTGCTGCTTTGCTGGGAGCCTGCCTGATCGGGCTCTCGCTCGGTCTGACCGGGGCGGGTGGCAGTATCATCACGCTGCCGGTGCTGGTGTATCTGGCCTCGGTTCCCCCGCAGGAAGCTGTTGGACTGAGCCTTTTTGTGGTCGGGGTCGCTGCTCTGGCCGGAGCGGTGCAGCGCATCCGGAGCCGGGAAATTCATTTCCGGGCGGCTTTGATGTTTGCCTTGTCAGGGATGGTGGGAGCGGTGGGCGGGGCCCAATTGACGCCGCTGGTTCCTCCCGCTGTGTTGATGGGATTGTTCGCGGTGCTCATGGTGGTGGTGGCGGTCAGTATGCTGCGCGGGGCCGGCGAATCTGCCACCATGCTTCCGGAATGCCGTCCGTGGCGCTGCCTGCTGGCCGGACTCGGGGTGGGCATCCTCACAGGTTTTATCGGGGTGGGCGGGGGATTCCTGCTGATGCCGGCCTTAGTGAAATTTGCCCGTCTTCCCCTGCGCATAGCCACTGGCACTTCGCTGGCCGTGATTGCATTCAATTCCGCCTCGGGATTTCTCAGCCATTACGGCGAAGCCGACCCGCGGTGGAACCTTGCCCTCACCTTCGCCGCTTTGGCGATGACCGGAGTGGTGGCCGGAACCTTCCTCGCCAGCCGGCTCCCCGTGGCCCGGCTTCGTCTGGGCTTTGCTCTCATGGTCCTTGGCACCGGAACCTTCGTGCTTTGGCGGAGTATCAGCGGAACGGCCTGACCTCGCCGGGCGGGACCTGGTGACTGAGCCTCGCGGGAAATTGAGGGAACGGGTCGTCGCCGGAATATTGGGCCGCTGCCGGGGCACCGCGCAAGCCAACCCGCCCCCCCCACGAAGATAGCTGCCGGAAGATAAACCGTTGCGGCTGCGGCTTGCGCTCCTGTTTTGCGGCACCGCCCTGCATGAGCCAATCTCATGATTTAACCGGAGCCGTCCCCCATCCCATGAAATTGCCCCCTCTTTCCCCTAATTTGCTGACCGAACTCGCCGCTGCGCATCCTCAGCCCCGCCTATCGCTTTATTTGCCGACCCATCGGCATCATCCGGAAAACCAGCAGGACCCCATCCGCTTTGTGAATTTGATGCGCAAACTGGAGGAGTTGCTGGCGGCCAACCATCCGGCGGAACAGGTGTCGGAGCTGCTGGCTCCCCTCGAAGCTCTCACGCAGGATGTGGATTTCTGGAATCACACCCTCGACGGCCTTGCTGTGTTCGGGGCTCCCGGATTTTTCCGGGTCGTGTCGCTGCCGCGGACCCTGCCGGAGTTGACCATCGTGGCCGACACTTTTCACACCAAACCCCTGCGCCGGTTCCTGCAGTCCGTGGACCGCTATCAGATTCTCGGATTGAATCAGCACGGCATCAGACTATTTGAAGGCGACCGCCACCATCTGGAACCGCTCGAAGCTGCCGAAGGCGTGCCCGTCCGAATCACAGATGCGCTGGGCGATGAATTGACGGAATCGCACCGCACCGTGGCATCCTACGGCGGCACCGGCGGGGGCAGCACCGCGATGCACCACGGGCATGGGGACAAAGCCGACGAAGTGGACATCGATGCCGAACGCTATTTCCGCGCCGTGGACCGCGGGGTGCGGGAAGCACATTCCAAGCCTTCGGGGTTGCCCTTGATCCTCGCCGCCTTGCCGGAGCACCACGCCCTCTTCCATAAAGTCAGCCACAATCCCGCCCTCGTCGCGGAAGGCATCAAGGTGCATCCGGATGCGGTTTCCGTGGATGCCCTGCGCGCCGCTGCATGGGAGATTTTTGAACCCCACTATCATGCCCGCCTCGACTCCCTTGCGGAAAAATTCAACGTCGCCAAATCCAAGGATCTCGGACTCGACGACCTTGCGGCAGTGGGTCAGGCCGCCGTGGCCGGAAGGATCGCCACCCTGCTGATCGAAGCGGACCGGGAAATCACGGGACGCCTCCATCACGGCAGCGGCAATGTCCATCTTGATGATACCGGTCACGCCCAGGCCGACGACCTCCTGGATGACCTCGGGGAATTGGTCGTTAAGATGGGAGGGGAAGTTTTCGTGGTGCCGGCGGCGCAGATGCCGGCGACTACAGGGGCTGCGGCGATTTGCCGGTATTGATAGAGCGGCAATCCGGTTCTGGAAAGGCTTACGGCCCATCGTCTCCCTGCCAGTATGGAGCATTGCTGTGGCACCAGGCGCGGCCGGGAGAGCTGCGCCGCAGTGAAAAGGATGCAAATCCATGGGATATCAGGTAGATGACCCGGGAATTCCCGGCTAGTAATCGGGAGATGAATACTATTGTGACGAGTCCGCGTTGGGTGCCGGCATTGGATCCCGGCTTCCAGCCTGCCGTGCTGTGGAACCGGGCCTACCGGGCCTCGGTGCAGGATGGCGTGCCGTTGGTGCTGGCGCTGGAAGGAGAGCAGGGCAGAATTTCACGCTACGACACCGTGGTGCGTGCCGTGGTCGATGAAGCCACGCTGCGCTATGCCGAGCGCCTTGTGAAATTTTTGTTATGGTCGCGGGGCGGGTGGCGTCTGGTGGTGGGCGGTCCCGCCGGGATCGGTTCCTTCCTCCGGGCCACCTATGCGCCAGGGGGAGCGCGGGCCTTTGATGTCGACATGATGGAGCAGTCGTATGGCCGGGAATTCACGGTGGAACCGGTGGTGGCGGCGGCGGTGCCTGCCGCCCGCGAGGCGGGGACCTCTGTGGGGGGGCACCTCGACGGATGCCGGATTGGCTTTGACCTTGGGGCCAGTGACTACAAGGTCGCGGCGGTGCAGGATGGCAGGGTGGTTTAC
Source organism: Verrucomicrobiales bacterium (assembly GCA_038210825.1). Taxonomy (GTDB): domain Bacteria; phylum Verrucomicrobiota; class Verrucomicrobiia; order Verrucomicrobiales; family V1-33; genus CAIZWU01. Next base: position 68,529 of record JBBQWG010000026.1, on the reverse strand, counting down.
AGCGATGAATTTGCCTGGGATCCGCGGTCCCAAAAGGATCCATCCTATCATTATGAGCATCTCAATGCCGGACTGCGGGCGGCAGCGGCTCACCTGCCCCGGGTGGATGCCATCGGTGGCAGCTCCGCCGGGGTGATCGTGAATAACCGTTTTATGGTGGCCAGCCTGCTGCGCAATGTCACGCCCGAACGCATGGAAGAAGCCCGGGGATTGTTCGAACGGCTGCGGGAAGAATGGGAAGTTCCCCTGGAAGTGGTGAATGACGGGGATGTAACCGCCTTGGCGGGGGCGCTGTCCCTTGAGCAAAATGCCGTGTTGGGAGTGGCGATGGGATCCAGTGAAGCGGCGGGCTATCTGAATCCGGAAGGCCGCATGACTGGATGGTTGAGCGAACTGGCCTTCGCTCCGGTGGACCTGAATCCGGAGGCTCCGGCAGACGAATGGTCCGGCGACCGCGGGGTAGGGGCTTTGTATTTTTCCCAGCAGGCAGTCAACAAACTGATCCCGGCGGCGGGGATCCCGGTGCCGGAGGGCATGGGGTTGCCGGAGCGGCTGCGCCTCGTGCAGTTTCTGATGGGTCAGGATGATCCCAGAGCGGTCGAGATTTACCGGACCATTGGCATCTATCTGGGTTACTCCGTGGCCCATTATGCGGAGTTTTATGACTTCAGGCATCTGCTGATCCTGGGGAGGGTCACGACCGGGAAGGGCGGGAATGTCATTCTGGCCACGGCCCGCGAGGTGCTGGCGGGAGAATTTCCGGAACTGGCCGCCCGGGTCAATGTCCAGCTTCCTGACGAAAAAAGCCGCCGGGTCGGGCAGGCGTGTGCGGCAGCCAGTCTGCCAGCGTTGAGCGGGGTTGCGGCCGGATAACTTTTTTGCTATGAAATTTTCACAACCTGGAGCGTCGGTGCTGGTGCCCGATGGATGCAGCCTGCCGGCAGCCCTCAACCGGGTGACCCACCTGGGGATTGGAGCGCACCAGGATGACCTTGAGTTCATGGCCTTCCATGGGATTGCCGCGTGTTTTCATGCTCCTGACCGGTGGTTTGGCGGAGTGACCTGCACCAATGGGGCCGGCAGTTCAAGGGCCGGAGCCTACGCGCGGTTTACCGATGCCGAAATGCAGGTGGTGCGGCGGGAAGAACAAAACCTCGCGGCCCGCGTGGGGCGTTTTGGATTCATGGCCCAGTTGGACCATCCCAGCGCCCATGCCAAATCAGCGGCGGAACCCTCGCTGCAGGAAGACTTGTTAAAGATTCTAACCGGCTGCCGGCCCCGGATCGTTTATACGCACCAGCCGGCTGACAAACACGAGACCCATCTCGGCGTGATGGCTGCAGTAATTGGTGCCATCCGGCAACTGCCCATGGACGACCGCCCTTTGGCTTTGCACGGGTGTGAAGTCTGGCGGGATCTGGACTGGATGGATGACGGGCAAAAGCTGGTGCATGATTTGACCGGCCACGAGGTGCTCGCTGGAGCCCTGAATGGGATTTTTGACAGTCAGATCGCCGGAGGGAAACGTTATGATCTCGCGGTGATGGGACGGCGGCGGGCCAATGCCACTTTCTTTTCCTCACATGCCACCGATACGGCGGATGCCCTCGCTTTTGCCATGGACCTGACCCCCTTGATCAAGGACGATACCTTGAGCGTGATTGATTACACCATGGATTTTGTGGACCGCTTTGCACAAAGTGTCAGGGAATCCCTGCTGCGGCGGCTGGGGGCTTGAGTTGAGAGACACCGGGGCCGTTCATTGCAGTCCCCATGGAAGCACCTATCCCACTTGGAGGAGGATTCGTGCATTAAAATGAAGGATTGATGAATCCGGGCTTGCCCATTCCTTCCATTTTGTTGCAGGAGAGGCGGGGTTATGGTGAAAGTGAACAAAGTGACGGTTTTGGGAGGCGGCAGTGCCGGGCTGATTACGGCGCTGACCTTGAAGAAGCAGTTGCCGCATCTGTTGGTGGAGGTCGTTTACAGCGAAGACCTCGGGGTGATTGGCGTAGGCGAAGGCACCACAGCAGCCTTTCCGAGGCACTTCTTTGAATACCTCAAGATGAATCCGGCAGATTTTTACCGCGAGGCCGAACCGACCTGGAAACTGGGGATCCACTTCAAATGGGGGCCCTGGCCACAGGGCTTTTATTACACTTTTCTCCATGAATATAAAACGAAGTGGCCGGAACTGTCGCGGAATACCGGCTTTTATTGTGATGGGGACACCAAGTGGATGGGGATCGTTTCGGCCTGCATGGCGCATGGGAAAGTCTTTCCCCGCAAACCCGATGGAGCCCCGCATTTTCACAAGTCCCACGCCTTCCACATCGAGAACAAGAAGCTGGTGTCCTATCTGGAAGGCCAGTGCCGCCGGCTGGGAGTGGCCTTTACGGAAGGAAAGGTTTCCGGAGTGGAGAAGGGGCCGCAGGGGGTGGCAGCGCTCGTGTTGGAATCCGGAGAAAAGGTGACCGCAGACTTGTATGTGGATGCGTCAGGATTCCGGTCCGAACTGCTGGGCAAAGCCATGGGCGAGGAATACCTCAGCTTTGAAAAATCCCTGTTTTGCGACCGGGCCGTGATCGCCGGCTGGCCGCGCACAGAGGAACCCATCCTTCCCTACACCATCGCGGAGACCATGAACGCCGGCTGGTGCTGGCAGATCGAACACGAAAACTGGATCAACCGGGGATATGTTTACAGTTCCCGGTTCATTTCCGATGAGGCTGCCCTCACCGAATTCCGGACGCAGAACCCCAAAATCGCCAATGAGCCGCGGGTGGTCAAATTCCGCTCCGGCCGCTACCGCCGGCACTGGGTGGGCAATGTGGTCGGCGTTGGCAATGCGGTGGGTTTTGTAGAGCCTCTTGAGGCCACCGCCTTGCAGGTCATCTGCCTTGAATCCAGCACCCTGGCCGATTCCCTCAAGGACTCCCTCCAGGAGCCCAACGAGTCGCTGATCGGCCTCTACAATACTTACAACACGCGTCAGTGGGATGAAATCCGGGACTTTCTCGCGGTGCATTATGCCTTCAACCAGAGGTTGGATACTCCATTCTGGAAAGCTTGCCGGGAGGAAACCGCGCTTGAAGGGGCGGCACCCATGGTTCGTTACTACCATGAAAACGGCCCCAGCCTGATGGGAGACTCCGTGCTCTTCGATCCCAATAATTCCTTCGGGCTGGAGGGGTATCTTGCCATGCTGATCGGTCAGGCGGTCCCCCATGGCAAGCCGTGGCAGGCCCCCGCCGCCGAACGCGCTATTTGGCGCACCAGGCTGGAAACCTATGCGGCCCATGCGGCCCAGGGAAACACCGTGGCAGAATGCCTCGCCCTGATCCGCGAAGGCCGGATTCAACTCGGCTGAGCCCGCTCAGACTGCGCAAAGTCATAAAAGATACACCCGCAAGCATAATTGACCTTTTTGCCCCGACCGGGGCAAGCTGGGTCCGCAACAAAATTTAATCTCGATTCTACCGATTCCCATGAAAAAGAAATCCAATCAGGGCACTTCCCATGCTCTTGGCCTTTGTCTCCTTGGGGCCATGGCCTCCACGGGCCACGCCCAACTCCAGTCGGCGGGCGATCTGCTGGTGAATCTGAATTTCACCACCCTCACCCCGGGTGACCTGACCTTTGTGCCCAACCCAGGAATCATGGGCGGCGGGTTTGAGGCCATTGGGCCTGCCAACAGCATTCCAAAAATCCGCCTGACGCCGAATTCCACCGTCCGATCGCTCTATCTGGACGGGAGCGATTTTATGATCAGTGTGGCGGGTCAGACTCCCTTGGGCAATACCCCCGTTCGGCTGGATGCTCCGGCCGGTGTCGTGGGACCGCAGCCCTCCCGTTCCGTGGAAGTCTGGGTCTATAACGAATCGCTTCCGCTGGAGGAAACCATTTTTGCCTGGGGTAAGCGTGGCGGCGGCGAGGGCCAGAATTATTCCCTCCTGTATGGCTCCAGTGTCGATTTCGGGGCCCTGGGCCAGTGGGGAGCACCCGACCTCGGCTGGTTCAATGCCGTTCCTCCTGCCCAAGGCACCTGGCATCATATCACCTGGGTGCATACCGGTCCGGACACCGAGGGCGGAGGGGCCAATCCGGATCAGACTCTCCTCTACGTGAATGGTGCACTGAACAATTCGGAAAATGCGGGAATCCTGACAACTCATCCGGGGCCCATGCTGATCGGCGCGCAGATGCAAGCGGATGGTATCACACCGGAGCCGGCTCTGCGGGGCACGTTGCGGCTCGGTAAAGTCCGCGTGCACGACGGGGCGCTGACCGCGGCCCAGGTGCTGAACAACTATGATTTTGAAAAGGCTGGATTTCCCGCCACAGTTCCCGTGGCTCTCGCGGCCAAAACGGGTCCCATTCACCGCTGGTCCTTCTCGGAAGCCGATGGCATCAGGGTCGCTGATCCCGTTGGCTTCCAGCATGGCATGGTCAAGGGAGCCGGCAGCACATGGACGGGCAGCAGCCTGAACCTGCCTGGCGGATCAAGTGCCACGGCAGCCTATGTCGATCTTCCCAACCGGCTGATTTCCCGCCACGCTCCGGAATTGGGAGGAACCGGGGAGGTCACTCTGGAAATGTGGGTTACCAGCACCGGGGTCCAAAACTGGGCCCGCTTTTTCGATTTCGGAAGCACTGGCGGAAATGAAGTTACCGGCCCCGGGGGGGCCGGGGAAGGATGGGACTATCTTTTCCTGAGCGCTTCCGAAGGCACGAACACGGGCCGAACCATCTTTTCGCTGAGGCACCGGGATCCGCAGGGAAATGGTCCCCTGGGAGCCGGCGGACCGGCGGATGTGAATCCCAGTTTTGGCTATGATACGGGGACCTTTGGCACCCAGCGCCACTTGGTCGTGGTTTGGAAAGACCAGCAGTATCTTCATGTGCATGAGGAAGGCCAACTGATGCGCGAACTGCGGCCCGGCGATATCAAAATGGTTCAACTGAACGACGTGAATTGTTGGCTGGGCCGATCCACCTGGCTGGGCGACGCCAATCTGCAGGGGGACCTGAATGAGTTCCGTATTTACGACCGTGCGTTGTCTTCCGGTGAAGTTCTGAAGAACCGGGAAGATGGTCCGGATGTTGTCTTGCCCGGACCTCCAGATGATGATGATGACACTCTGCCCAACTGGTTTGAGATCCAGTATGCCAGTGCCACTCTGGACCCGGCAGTGCCCGGCCAGGCCGGTTTGGACGGGGATGGCGATGGCCGGACCAACTTCCAGGAATTCCAGGCAGGCACCAATCCGACCCTTGCGGATACGGATGGCGATGGTCTGAATGATGGGGCGGAATTCACTGCGGGCACCAATCCTCTCATCGCGGATACCGACGGGGACGGGTTGACGGATGGTGCGGAAGTCAATACCCACATGACCAATCCCCTCCTGGCAGACACGGACAACGATGGCTTCCTTGATGGGCAGGAAATCGCGGGTGGTTCAAATCCCAATGATGCCAGCAGCATCCCGGTGGTGTTTCTCGTGGGGAGATACAGCTTTGACAATCCCGCCGGGGAAGCGGCGGACGGCACCCGGATTACCGACAGCGTCAGTGGTTTGCATGGCTACGTCCGTGGCACTGGAGGCACCTTTACCGGCAGCGGTCTGACTCTGCCGGGGGGGTCCAGCGAAATCTCCCCCTACGTGGATCTGCCAAATCATATGATGTCGCGTTTTGCCAGGAGCAAGGGTGGCCGCGGTGTCATCACCATGGAAGGCTGGCTCACCGTGGCCAACCGGGGCGGCGCGGCATGGCAGCGGATTCTGGACTTCGGTTCCAGCCATCCGGGCAGCAAACTGGGAGAGATTTTCCGTCCCGGCCGCACCATTCCGGGCGACACTTCGGGTCAGGATTATTTCTTCATCAGTGCCGCCAGGGGAGATGATGTGAATCTCCGCCGCGTGGATTGGACGAACAACGACAGCATCGGCGGAACCGGCAACGCCTTTGGCGTGGATACCAATGCCACCGCCGGCACCATCGATGCGCCCATGCACTTCGCCGTGACCTACGACGAATCGCTCGGGCAACTTCGTTATTTCGAAAACGGGGTGCAGGTGGCCACGGCCAACTCAAGTTTAAAACTGGATGCCTTGAATGATGTGAACTGCTGGCTGGGCCGGTCCAACTGGACGGGCGATGGCAATTTCGGAGGGGAATTCGACGAATTCCGGATCTACACCGGACTGTTCTCTCCTGCCGATGTGCTGAAGAGCTTCACCAAGGGACCGGGCACGCTCCCTAACGGCAACAATGCCGCCACCGACATCACTTCGCTCAAAATCACCAACCCCAATGGCTGGCCGGAATGGTATGTGGACCGGGTGCCCAATCTGCCGGCACCCGGCAGTGACTCCGACGGCGATGGCCTGACGGCCCTTGAGGAACTGGCCCGCGGCTCTTCACCCACGATGGCAGATACCGACGGGGATGGCCTCAGTGATGCCGTGGAAACCGGCAGCGGGGTTTTCATCAGTGCCACCTCGACCGGGACCAGTCCGGTCAATCCGGATACTGACAGCGATGGCCTGACGGATGCCCAGGAAGTGGCGGCCGGCACGGATCCGTTTGATCAGGATACGGACAACGATCTGGCCTTTGACGGCTCCGATGCCCAGCCGCTGAGCGCTGCGGCGAGTGTGGTGCCGATGGCGCACCGCTGGACGTTTGACGATCTGGAGGCTGGAGCCATTCCCGGGGATACCGTTTCCGCCGATGTGGTGGGCGGGGCCGCGTTCAATGCCATCATCCGCGGGAACAATGCCTCGTCGGACGGTGCTTCCGTGATTCTCGGCGGCGGCGCTAACAATAATGATTCCGCCTACATCGACCTTCCCAACGGACTGGTCAGTTCCCAAAGCCGGGTGACGCTGGCGGGCTGGGTTACCGTCAATGGCATCACCAACTGGTCGCGCATCCTGGATTTCGGAAATTCCAACGGAGCCGAAGTGCCGCCTGCGGCGATTGGCAATGGCACGGACTATCTCTTCTACTCCGCTTCCAACGGCACCAACCAAAGCGAGCAGCGCCTCGCTATCCGGGACGATCCCGGAGGGGAATCCTTCTACAATCACAACTACACGACTCCGCTGGGCGAGGAAACCTTCTTCGCCATCACCATCGACTCGATCTCCGGGGACCGCAGCGTCTACACGCTCTACCGGGAAGGGCAGTGGGGGATGCGCATGTTCGGGGGGCGTTATCCGCTCTCCAGCATCAGTGACGTGAATTGCTGGCTGGGCCGTTCCCAGTTTGCAGGCGATCCTCAATTAAACGGCAGCTTCAATGAGTTCCGCATCTACCATGGCATTCTCAATGAAAAAGCGATCCGCAGCCTGCATGCCACGGGACCGGATGGGAATCTGGACCTGATCTCCGTGGTGCCGAATGCGGGACAAATCGATATCACCTGGGAGTCCCGGGATCTGCTGACCTACACGATAGAAAGTTCCCCCAACCTCCAGGTCTGGACCCCGCTGGAATCCTTCGCCAACATTCCGTCGGCCGGCGAGACCACCACGGCCTCCGTTCCCATGGGCACCGGTCTTCTCTATTACCGGGTGCGGGTGGACTAAACCTAGCATGCCAGTGCTCCGGCCGCACCCTGTCCCCCCGAAGGGGCAGGGTGCGGTCATCTTCCTGGCCGGAGCCAATCACGCCAAAACCCGGCACCCCGGCCCCCGCAACTTGACGGAAGGCAAGGCATTGCCGTTTCGTATACACATGATGAATGCCAATTCCTGCTCTCCCCTCCGTTCCGTGGTTCTTTCCTTTGTCCTGCTGCCCTTGACTTTGATTGCTTCTCCCGTGGTCACCGCCCCGGGTATGGACTGGCCATCATACCGGGGGCCGAATGGCGATGGCATCACCAAGGCGGCGTTGGGGAAGATGTGGACCAGCAAAGGCCCCAAAGAGGTCTGGAAGGTGGAAGCCAGCAAGGGCTTCAGTTCCATCACGGTTTCCGGCGGGTTGGCCTCAACTCTCATGACGAGGGAGTTTGAAGGATCCGCCACGGAACATTGTGTGGGGCTGGATGCGGCCAGCGGGAAGGAACTTTGGGCGGTTCCACTCAAGCTGGCGCAGTATCAGGGCGGGGGCGACGACGGAACAAGGGATAACAAGGGTGGCGACGGGCCGCGCAGCACGCCCGCCCTGGCGGAAGGAAAGGTGTATGTCTACGGGTCCCATCTCGACTTGTATTGCCTGGACGCAAAATCCGGCACGGTGCTGTGGTCGAAAGATGTGGCCAGGGACTTCAAGGGGAAGAATATTTCCTGGTCCAATGCCACCTCTCCACTGATCGAGGGAGATCTGGTGATTGTGGGCGGCGGCGGCGAGGGAGCGGCCTTCCTCGCCTTTGACAAGACCAGCGGAGCCCTGAAATGGCAGGCCGGCAACGATACGATCACCCATGCCACCCCGACCGCCGCCACGCTGCATGGTGAAAGACAAATCATCTTTTTCATGAAATCCGGCCTCACCGCAGTGTCGCCGAAAGACGGCAGAATTCTCTGGAAACAGGATTACAAATTCAACGTCTCCACGGCGGCTTCGCCGGTGGTGTTTGAGGACATTGTGTATTGCTCTGCTGGCTACGGCGTAGGCAGTGCAGCCTTTGAGGTCAAAAAGTCAGGATCGGAGTATAAAACCACCGAGTTGTGGCGCGTGGAGGGAGATGGCATGAACAACCATTGGAGCACGCCAGTGGCCTATCGGGGGCATCTATACGGAATGTTCGGCTTCAAGAAATATGGAGAAGGTCCGGTGAAGTGCGTGGACATCCGCACCGGCAAGGAACTTTGGAGCAAGGAAGGGTTCGGCCCCGGCAATTTGATTCTGGCCAAAGACCAACTGCTGGCGCTGAGCGACCAGGGTGAGCTGGTGGTGATCAAAGCATCGCCGGATGGCTATAAGGAACTGGCGCGGGCCGATGTGCTGGATGGCAAATGCTGGTCCACTCCCACGCTGGCGGGCGGCTATATCTTCGCCCGGAGCACCAAGGAAGCAGCCTGTTTTGTGGCCGTGCCCTGATCGTCAGGGGTCCCTGTCCAGCCGGATTGGACCCTGGACCGGCCTGTTGTTATTTCCCTTGTCTCCTCCAGACCCTCTTTCTTTTTCATGAAACCTTCTTTCCGCTGCCTGACCCTCCTGTGCTCCTTTCTGCCCGCTCTGGCTTCGGCTGAATCCGGCGCGGCTTCCCAGGCCGCCACGGCCACGGCGTCCGTCAATGGCACCAGCCTGACGGCCAAGCTGGTCCCGGCTTCCCGCACGGTGCGGGTCGAAATCGGGGGGGAGTTGTTCACAGAGTTGATTTATGGAGGCCAGCCCAAACCGGTATTGTTTCCCATCCATGGCCCTGGCGGGGTGATGATGGTGCGGCAGTGGCCCCTGCGTCCTGCCGCGCCCGGCGAGGAAACCGACCATCCCCATCAGAAGGGGCTGTGGTTTACCCATGGCGACGTCAATGGCCTCGACTTCTGGAAAGAAGGAGCAGATGCCGGCAAGATCATTGTTTCGGGGGTGCCCCAGTTGAGTGCCGTGGATGGCACCGTGGTCATGCAAACCAGGGAATCGTGGCAGAAACCGGATGCCTCCGAAGTCCTGCAGTCGGAAACACGGATTGCCTGCGGGCTGGAGGGGGAGGACCGGTTTATCGACTATACCATCACGCTGAGTGCCACCGGATCAGAGGTGCGGTTTGGAGACACCAAGGAAGGAACCATGGGGATCCGGTTCAATCCCCTGCTCAATCTCAAAGGGGCGGTGGCCAAGGGAGCCGCCCTAACCAGTGAGGGCAAAACAGGAACCGCCGCATGGGGCACCCACGCCAAGTGGGTCGATTATACTGCCCCCATGGAAGGCGGGGTGCTGGGCGTGGCGTGTTTCGACCATCCTGCCAATTTAAGGCACCCCACCACCTGGCACGCCCGCGATTACGGTCTGGTGGCGGCCAATCCATTCGGCCTGCATGATTTTCAAAAAAAGCCGAAGGGAACCGGGGACTATCTCCTGAAACCCGGCGAACCTCTCACTTTCCGCTACCGGTGGTTGTTTCACAAAGGTGACACCGCCACCGCCCGGATTGAGGAACGCTGGCAGGCATGGGCCGCCCCCAAGGCACCTTGAGGTCACCCGGCCACACCTGGGCAACTCCAGGCTGACATCCCTAACCCTTGGGGGTGGGTGCGCGGATCCGGCTGACAGGAGCGGCGTGGGGGGACTCAGACGGACTGGCGTTTCAAGGCGTTGGGGCATTTGGACAGGCCGCCGGGTGGGGCCCGGCAGCTTCCCGTAGTTTTCTGCCGGCAACCTGAGGAACTCCGCTGTGCAAAAATTTGCCGTGCGGTGAAGCCCCGGCTTCGAATTAAAAGGTTTGCTTCAGCGACGGGTGGTGCTTGCATTCGGGCGGGGCCATTTGCCCGTTTCCCGTGAGTTATCCCTTCCGATTCAAGCGCTATTCCCTCGAGGAAGATCCCACGGTCACCATCGTGCCCCCGGGGCCCGGCTGGCGGCAATTTGGCATCAGTGCGGTGGCCATGACCCTGATTCTGGCGGCCTTCTGGCATCTGGCCGGCCTGCTCATCCAGCACACCAATCTCAACCTCGGCCCGGTAAAGGACCCGGTGACCGGGGTGGTTAAAGGCGATCAGGATCAAAAGCACAATCTCAATCAGGCGTTGTTGGCGCGTGATTTCATGACGCCCAGGCCCGATTTTGGTCTGATGGAAAATGTGACCCGGTGGTTGCCCCACCGGACGGATGGAGTGGTGGCTCCCCTCTGGCCATGGGTGGCGGCCCGCCTCACCACCCCGGGGCATCAATACCGGGAGACCGAAGTCGGCGAGGCGGACCGCAAGCTGTTTGTCCGGGGAAAATGGCTGAATACGGGCATGGTGCTGGTCTTTTTGTGGTCTCTTGGTTTTGTCATGGCCCGGTCCTTCCGGCCGGCGGCGGTCGTGACGGTGCTCCTGTTGGGGGGACTGGGTGCCCTGATCCCCCGGGCCGTCTATTTCCAGCCGGAGCCGCTGTTTTTCATGCTGTTTTTCCTGACGTGGATCTGTGCCGTCAAGCTGCTGCACCGCAACGACCTCTGGCTGCACGCCCTGTTTGGCATCCTGGGGGGACTGGCCTACCTTGCTAAAACGTCGGTAGAACCGCTTCTCCTCGGCTGGTTGGTCATTGCCAGCCTTCGTTTCCTGATCGAATGGCGGCGGCGGCCAGACGCCGGGGAGGAACGAATTTGGAGCTGCCGTAACCATTTCCTGGGACTCCTCGTGTTTGCGTTTGGCTGGCTGGCAGTCACCGCTCCCCGTTACATGGCGGCCGACCAGCGCTGGGGTGATCCCCGGTTCAGCTATCCGGCGGTTTGGATGTGGATGGATGACTATGAGACCTGTTATGCATGGATGGGGCAACATCCGGATAAAGCCGCGCTGGACCTTATTCCTCCCGGAGAACGTCCTTCGCTGGCCCGGTATCTTCAAACCCATGATGCCGCCGCCGTGCAGTCGAGGCTGGTCAAGGGCACCAGGGAGAAAGTGACCCGCTGGCTCAGTCCCAAACCCGTAAAATGGAAAAAAGACGGATCGTTCCCCGGCTGGAAGGTCCTGTTGGAAAAGCGCGGACTTTATTTGGGCGCGGTCGCCGGGGTGACCCTCGGCGTGGCCATCCTGGTCTGGAGCCGCCGCAAATCCGTGGACCGGGTCGGGCTGGCCATGCCGGCTGGCTGGTGGGCACCGGTGCTATTCACCACCGGCACCGTCCTCGGTTATGCCCTGCTTTATGGTTGGTATGACCCCATCGGCCGGGGGGACCGGTTCATGCTCTCCCTGTATTTGCCCCTGGTATTTTCCTTGGTCTGGGCAGCCGAAAACTTGATGAACCTCGCCTTGATGCGGGGGGTTCCAAAATGGACGGGATGGCTATACCAAGGCTCCCTCTGGCTGATCAGTGCGGTTGTCACCTGGCGGCTGGTCGAAGTGCTGCGCCATCCCTTATTCGATCCCGGGACTCTCTGAGCATGCGACCGTTGGAGGAGGGTTGCCCATGGGATGATCATGCTGAATAGCCAGGTAGCAGTCTGGTTTTTCCCCCGGCGCTTAAAGGGAACGCCAGGATGCCCTCCGACGGGCAATGTGGGGTCATTTGGTCCGCAATATTCTAGAATTAATTTGCAATAACAGTAAAATATGGAAATTTAAGATTTATGAGAACAAATTTCTCTTTCCCTGCGGGCACCGATTTGGCCCGGCCCAAATCCCCGCAACGCTGCCAGGGGTTCGGGTTGGTCGAGGTGATGGTTGTCATCGCGATCGTGGGGGTTTTGGCGGGCATTGCCATGGGAGTGCTCTCTGGAGTCTATACGAGGAGCCAAGCCACCAAAGCCATCCGGCAGGCGCAAAACATTGCGGGAACCTATGCGGCCGCCAAAGCGGCCGGGGCTACCTTTACGGTGGAGTCCAAAGAGGGCGTGGTGGATGCCCTGAGTTCCGTCTCCGGCGTCCGGGGATCGGGAGTCTATGCCGACTGCATCTTTACGGTCTCCATGAGCCAGGAGGAAAAGGACGCCGTCCGAATCTCCCCGGTGCTGGTGGAGAGCACGGGCGAGGATGGCAGCTTTCTGCTCCTCTACAAACCCTAAGCTGCCTTGGACCATCCATTTCTGGACGGCCCGGCGCGATGCCTCATGGGAATTGCAGAGTGTGAAATTTTGGAAAAGATTCTGGTTTCTATAAAAATTAGAATAAACCTCTAGTATTTACTACTAATCAGTGCTATTTTGGCCTACCCGATATGAAACGCACCCGAAATGCTTTTACCCTCATCGAGATGCTGATTGTCATCGCGATCATCAGCATCCTGGCGGCGATGGCGATTTCGTCATTCTCGAATGCCGCTCAGGATTCCCGGGAAGTGTTGGTGAGGCAGCAATTGGCGGTGGTGCAGCAGGCGGTCAATAATTGGGCCGCCCGCCAGATTGGCAAAGTCGCCACCAATGGGGGCAAGCCGCAGTCCATCGAGCAAATCCGCACGGCTTATAACACCCCCACCACCGCCTCGGGACGCCTGCTCCTGTTCCAGGGTTATCTGGATGACGGCACCACCGTCGGGCTCGCGGCAGACGACACCACGGGCTTCCTGACCACTGACGCCATGCGTCAGACGGGTTATTACCTGACCCTTCCCAGCTGGACCTCCGGATCCTATCCGAAGGTGCAAATCAATCCCTGATTCCGACCCTCATTCAGTTATGAAACGTTTCCTGCGTGCATTTTCCCTCGTCGAGGTTTTGGCGGCGGTGGCCATTATTGGCATCATCGTTTTCCTCGCGCTGCCCAACGTCATCCAGGCCAAGCGGGACACCGAAGAGCAGATGGTGACGACCCGGGCGGAGGCCCTCAACATGGCCATGAGTTCCTACATCACAGCGAATGGCCGCAGCAATGCCGGCAGCCTGTGGGCTGGGACCCATGCCGCGAAGTATGATCTGGTGAAAGCCTACATGGCTTATGCCCCGACCAGTCTGGCCGACTACCAGCCCTCGGGTTATACTTTTGAATTCGGAACTTTGGAACAAAAAGTGGTGGTGAAGCGGGACCTCGGAGGCGGCACTTCCGAGACCATTCCCTACTGATTCCGCACTCCCACCCACCCGATTTCTGCTGTCCGGCTTATGACTGCTTTCTGCTCCACCCGCTCCCGCCGGGGGTTTTCCCTCGTGGAAATCCTTGTGGTGGTTTCGGTGATCGGCGTCATGGCCGCCATTTCCATCCCCGCCTATCAAGGTGTGATGCGGGCCACCAAAAATACGGAATCGGAAGACTTTGTCGAATCACTCAACCGTGCCGTGCGCAGTTTCAGTCTGGGGAACTGGGATCTTCCGGTGGTGCCCGACAACGCTGCCACCACCGACGAATATGCGGCTCTGCGTTCGCTTCAATTCCGGTGGCCGGCCAGTTCCCTGAAGCCGGGGTCGCCATATTTTTCGCCGAAATACAATCCGCAGGCCAGCAACAGCACCGGGGAATACCGGCTGCGCTGGAATGGCCGCACCTTTGAGGTGCTGCGCCCGGGCACGGTGGGCAGCGGTCTCCTGAAAACCTTTGCCGGGGCCGATTACACTGCGGCTGACTACGTGTTTCCTAACGGTTATAAGCCGCCGGGCAGCCGCTGATTCCTGTGCCCGGCCCTCCCCACCGCCCCTCTTCCTTCCTTCATGCATCCTCCTGACATTCTTATGCCCGCCCAGGACCGGATCCCTGCGGATCTGGAGCCGTCCTTCTGGGATGCAGGGGCTCCCGCGCCCACCGAACCTGTCCTGATGGGAGGATTCAGCCCGGCCAAAGTGGGTCCCGTGAACATCGAGTCCGTGGCTGCGGAATTTGACCTGCTCCCGGTCAAGCTGCCCCGCACCACCTGCAGCATTCCGGCGGAAAATCTTCTCCGCCAGATCGGCCGCATGGCCACGACTGCAGAGCCATGGATGCCGGTGGGCACCGTCGGTCCCTTTCTGATCATGGGCCACTGCCGGCCGGATTCCACAGACTACTGGGGGGTGCCCGAAGGGTTTATCATCCGCATTGCCATCGATCCCGAGCAGTATGAATCCATTCTCAAGGATTTCATCAGCCGCCTCGGCTTCAAGCCCATGGCGGCCGCCAATCCCTGTGAGCATCTGCAAATCCCTGCCTTCGCGGGGGATTTGAATGCCGCCTTTTCCTGGTTCACGGCGGAATTCCCCATGTCCCAGGATGACCGGGAAAAAATGCAGCGCCTGTTGGAGGAACAGGGAAAAAAGGCCTTCCACACCATCGACGACCTGAAATTCCTGCCAAGGCACTACGGGGTCTGTGTGATGCGCCTGGCCACCGGAGCCCAGATCTACAATCCGGAGGAAGCTCCCGGCCAGAACATGTTCCCGGACACGCTGCTGGAAAAGCATAACGTGTTTCCGCTCTATTGCGGCAAGCAGCACATCTACCTCCTGAGCGCCACCGCCTCGGTGTATGCCTTCGAGGATGAATGGCTTTCCTCCGGCAACGACCCGGTCAAGGTGATTCCGGTTCTCGCGGATCCTGCCGCCATCCGGGCCGCGATTACCCGCAACCGCAGCCGCACTTCGACGCGGGAGACCAACAACAATGTCCAGGCCGGCGAACTGACCTTCTCGGACAATGGCCAGATGGTGGAAATCGATCCGATGGACATGTCCCGGATCAATCCGGCCAATCCCAACAATTCGGCGGAACAGCTGGTGATGTGGGCGATTTACCGCGCCCTCACGCTCCGGGCTTCCGATCTCCATATCGAAAAATTCTACAATACGGCCCGCTTCCGTGCCCGCATCGATGGCGAACTGGTGGTGATCCACAGTTGTTCCGAAGAGGCCCTGCAGCGGGTCATCGCCATGATCAAAAACTGGTCCAATATGGGCCAGGAACGCCAGGCCTGCCAGGACGGCCGCTTTGCCATGCGCATCGGCCAGAAGCGGGTCGACGTCCGTGTCGCCGCCGTGCCCCACCGCAAGGAGTTCCAGAAAATCATCATGCGGTTCCTCGACAAGATGGACGGCATCAAAAAGTTGTCAGAGCTGAATCTGTCGCAACGCCAGATGTCAATCGTCAAGCAAATCATGGGACGCGACCAGGGGCTGGCCCTTGTCACCGGTCCCACCGGTTCGGGCAAAACCACCACCCTCTATGCCTTCCTGAATTCGATCAACGATGACAATATCAACATCCAGACCATCGAGGATCCGATCGAATACGAAATCGAGGGCATCAACCAGACCCAGACCGATCCCTATCATGGCTTGTCCTTTGCCAACGGTCTGCGGGCCCTGCTGCGGGCCGACCCAGATGTTATCCTGATCGGGGAAAGCCGGGACGGCGAAACCGCCGGAGCCGCCATCAATGCCGCGCTCACCGGTCACCTCGTGCTGACCACCCTGCACGCCAACGATTCCCTGCGGGCCATTTCCCGTCTTCTTTCCATGGGAGTGGAGCCCTACCTGCTGGCCGATGCCCTTGCCATGAGTCAGGCCCAGCGCCTCGTGCGCCGCCTCTGCCCTTATTGCAAACAACCCGCTGCCATCACCCAGGAGATCCAGGATTTCCTTTACTATCAGGGCTGCATCACCGAAGCCCTGACGGACCCCCTCTATCAGAAGGTCGGCTGCGATGAGTGCAACAATACCGGCTACAGCGGCCGCGTCGCCCTGATGGAAATGTGCCTCGTGAATGGGGGAATGTCCAATCTCATTGCCACCGGTGCCCCGGTGAACGAACTGCGCCGCGCCGCCGAGAAGGACGGCTTCCGCACCCTCTACCAGGAAGGCCTCGCCCAGGTCATCGCCGGGAATACCACGTTCGACGAAATCAGCTGCCTGAGCTACACCTCGATGAGCTGAACCATCGCAGGGTGTGGGCGGGGGCATGCGGGACAAGAATGAGGTGGATTATGCCAGCATGAAGTGACCCGCGAGTCCATTCCATCCCGCGATATTGGCACGGAGATGGGGTTGTGGACCAATCCGGAAAGGCCAATCCGTGGGCGGTATCAGAGACTGGTGGGCGGCATCCAAATCGCCTTCATGGAACGCGCCGATGGCGCTCCGGACAGGGTTGTGCCGCGTTTCCTGGGGTTGAAACCCCAGGCTGTCATGTGACGCGCCGTTGGCGCTGCCCACTGCCCTTGCCGCCGCCCAGTGCCCGCCTCCCGCTGCCCGCCTCCCGCTGCCCGCTGCCCGCTGCCTCCTGACTGCTGACTGCTGACTGCTGACTGCTGTCCCCTGTCCCCTGTCCCCTGTCCCCTGCCTCCCGGGACATTGGCGTTAAAACTGCCGCCGGAGGTGGCTGGGGAGGATATTGAGTTCCTCGCGGTATTTGGCTACGGTGCGGCGGGCCAGTTTGATGCCCTGAAGTGCGAGCTGTTTGACCAGATCCTCGTCACTCCATGGTTGGGAGGGATCCTCTCCTTTGACGATTTCTGCGAGGGCAGTTTTGACGCTGGTATTGGAAACCTGGACGCCACTTTCGGTATCGACACCGCTGGTGAAGAAATAACGCAATTCATACACGCCATGCGGGGTGGCAATGTATTTGCCGGAAATCGCGCGGCTGACGGTGGTCTCATGGACGCCGACGGCATCGGCCACCTGCGACATGTTCATGGGTTTGAGTTGGGAAGGGCCCTGGTCGAAGAATCCCTGCTGGCGGGCCACAATCTGCTCGGCAATGCGTTGGATGGTCTGCTGGCGCTGCTGGATGGATCGGATGAGGAACTTGCCGCTGCGGATCTTGTCGCGGATGTATCCACGCACTTCCTCCCGGCTGTGGGAGTCGGACATCAGGTCTTTGTAGAGGTTGCTGATGCGCAGCCGGGGGAGCTGTTCGTCATTCAGGACGATCTGATAGGTGCCATGGCTGCGCTCCACTTCGACATCGGGGGTGATATACTGCTGGGCGGTAGTGCTGAAGGCAGAGGCGGGCCGTGGATTCAGCGTCGCGATGTGCTCTGCGGCGCGGGAAATTTCACTGACGGGCACGGAGAGCTTGCGGGCGATCTGGGGAAATCGTTTGCGGGCGAGATCATCCAGGTAAGTGGCGATGATGCGGCTTTCCAAACTGTGCTCGCGGCCTTGACGGCGGAGCTGGATCAGCAGGCTGTCGCGCAGGTCCTCCGCACCGACTCCCGGTGGATCAAAGGTTTGGATGATGGTGGCGGCGGCCTGCAGGCTGGCCAGGGGAATGCCCTGCTGGAGGCTGAGTTCCCCGAGGGGGGCTTGGAGAAAACCGCGGTCATCAAGGCTGCCGATCAGCATTTCCGCCAGCTTGCGCACTTCCTTGGTGCAGTCGGCCATGCTAAGCTGTTGGATCAGGTGGTCCTGCAGGGTGACGGGCGAGGTCAGGGAGTCGAACATGAACTGCCGCTTTTCCTCGTCTTCACTGGTGCGGGGGGACCGGCTGGCGCTCTGTTGCATGTAGTCGCGCCATTCGTCGTCCATGGCGGAGAGTTTGCTGAATTCCTCATCAAAACCATCGTCGTTGAGTTCCCGCTCCGAAGGCGTGTCTTCCAGGGAAATTTCCGGCGCCTCCATCTCCAGCACCGGATTCTGCTGCATCTCCATCTCCACCATCTGGCGGAGTTCAAAAACCGGGGCTTGCAGAATATTGAGGCTCTGCTGCAGCTGGGGAGAGAGCCGCTGCTGCTGGCTGAGATTCTGTCCGAGGTGCGTTCCAATACTCATCGGCAGAATTCATGCCGATCTTATGTCAAAAAGCAAGCACATATCGTGCCATGAGTTATTTTAATCATAAGGATGGGTTAAGTAGCGGACTGGCCACTCCCCCGCATCTTCAAATCCGGCAGATAGGATGGCCCTGGTGCCTTGAAGAAGTGCGATTGCAGGGGGGAGCAACCCGGCGGATTCTCGTCTTCATCTTACCCCTGATCCGGTTTCCCGCCATATTGGCGTGGCCGGTTTCTGTCATGAAGAAATACTCCCGCAAAGAGGTCGCGAAAATGTCCCCCGCCGAGTTTGCGACCGCCGCGCGCGGTCCTTACGGCAAATTGCTAGCCTACCTCAAGCCCTACCGTTCCCGCTTCATCATCGGTCTGCTCTGCGGGGCCATTTATGGAGCCTTTAACGGTCTGCTGGTCTATACGGTGCATGGGGTGACCCAAAAAGTTCTGCCGCCGGACAAAGAACCGGGCCGCAACAATACCCGGGTCACGGAACTCTATTTTGCGGAAAGGGAACTGCCGGAACTGAGAGCCGCCCTGGAAGCGCGCCAACTCCCGGCGGCGGATCAGGCTGCCGTGATGGCCGCCTACGAATCCTTCCGCAAAGCCCTGCATGAACGCACCCTGACTGCCGCTCCGGAGGATCCCAAAGTGGTGGATCCCCTCCGGCAATTGGTGCTCCCTCCGGCCATGCCAGCGGAGTTTGCCCTCATGCTCACGGCGCAACGGCATCTGGTGGTGAATCCGCCGGAGCGGACCAAAGCGCGCAAAGCCCTTGCCGACCTGATGGCCCTGCCGGAGACCGAGCGCCTCCACCGCACCACCTGGGCCCAATACCTCTCGGCGGAACTGGAAAGTGACCGTCTTGCCAAACGGGAAACCTATGACCAACTCAAGGCCACGGCAGCCAACCCCGCCTATCGCGACAGCCTGATGCTTTCCCAACAGGTGCCCCCGAAAAAATCCCTTCAGACCGTAATTCTGATTTGCGCCAGTATCCCGGCGATCATGCTGCTCCGCGCCATCTTCGGGTATCTCAATTCCTATTGCCTGGTCTGGGTCAGCCTGAAACTGCTGGACCACATCCGCGGCGACCTCTTCTCCAAAATCCTCGCGCAGTCCCAGGAGTTCTTCAACAAACAGAAGGGCGGCGACCTGCTGCAGACGGTGATGAACCAGACCCGGGTCGCCCAGCAGGGTTTTACCGGCGTGATCAGCGATCTGGTGAAACAACCGCTATCCATTCTCAGTGCGGTGGCGGTGCTGTTTTACCTCGACTGGAAGTTTACCCTGATGGCCATGCTGCTGTTCCCGCTCTGTATCATTCCGGTGATGCTGGTGAGCAGAAAGGTGCGCAAGGCCGGGGCCGAGGAGGAACAGGAAGCCGGCACCATGGGGGTCATCATGCAGGAAGCCTTCAGCGGGATCCGGGTGGTGAAAGCCTACGGCCGGGAAGAGTATGAATCGGCCCGCTTTAATTCATCCAACCAAAAGATGCTGCGCAGCATGATGCGCTGGAACCGTGCGCTCGAAGGCGTGGGTCCCCTGACGGAAGTAGTAGCCTCGCTGGGAGTGGCGGCCGCCTTGGTGTATGTCTTCGTATTGGATCTGGGGGCAGCCAAATTCATCGCCCTCAACGGCGGCCTGGTAATGCTCTATCCGCCCGCCAAGGCCCTGAGCCGGATCCCTATCATTCTGCAAAAGAGTCTGGCTTCCACCAGCAAGGTCTTTGAATTGATGGAGCGCATTCCGGCGGTCACAGATGCTCCGGATGCTGCCGCGCCCGCTTCCGAAGCCAAGGGCCACATCGAGTTCAAAAACGTGACTTTCGCCTACCGCAAGGACATCCCGACCATTACGGAGATTGATCTTTCCATCCAGCCGGGTGAGACCTGTGCGCTGGTGGGACCCACCGGGGCAGGGAAGAGCACCCTGTTTTCCCTGCTGCTGCGCTTTTACGATGTCCACGAAGGAGCGGTGTATCTGGATGGTCAGGATCTGCGCGCGCTGCCGCAGGTGTGGCTCCGGGACCAGATGGGGATCGTCAATCAGGAGGTCTTCCTCTTTCACGACACCATCTACGAGAACATCCGCTACGGCCGCCTTAATGCGACCAAAAAGGAAGTTTACGATGCCGCCCGCCGGGCTTATGCGCATGACTTCATCATGGCCCAGCCGAATGGTTATGAAACCGTGGTCGGCGACAAGGGGTGTTTGCTCAGTGGCGGTCAGCAACAGCGCATTTCCATCGCCCGCGCCATTTTGCGCAATGCCCCGATTCTCCTTTTGGATGAGGCCACCTCCGCTCTCGACTCCGAAAGTGAACGCAAAATCCAGGAAGCCCTCGAGGACCTGAGCCGGGGCAAAACCGTTATCGCCATCGCGCACCGGCTTTCCACCATCCTGAAAGCCGACAAAATTGTGGTGATGAACCACGGCCGCATTGTGGATGTCGGCCGGCATGAAGAACTGCTGCGCACCTCGGAACTTTACCGCAAGTTGTATTCGATGCAGTTCCACACGGAACTGGAGGCCATGGATCCGCCCGCCGTCCCGGCTCCGGCCCATGCCTGATTCCACCTGATTCCCTGCTGTTTTTCCTGACATGGCTGCCCCCCGCCGGTATACCGACTATCTCAAGGCTGCCTTCCATGCCAAACCCGCCGGCATGTTTGTGGCTCCGAACTGGATTGGCCTGGGAATCTTCGGGATGCTGGGCTTATTGAATCCAGGGTTCTGGCTGGTCGGGGCCGGGCTGGAAGCGGCCTATCTTTTTGTCACGGCCAATCACCCGCGCTTCCGCAAGGTGGTGGATGCTGCTTCCCGGACCGGTGCCCCGGTTGATGGTTATGCCCGACGGCTGGCGACGCTGCGGGCTGGGCTGACCCCGGAAGATGACGAACGCTACCGGGACTTCCATGCCAAGTGCCGCCACACTATCCAGGCGCTTCCTGACAATACCACCCTGCACGAAACCCTTGCTCATGTGAGCTGGCTTTTTCTGCAACTGCTGCATTCCCGGATGACGGTAAACCGGCTGCTGGCCACCGGGCGTCGGGAGGAACGAGAAGAAGGCACCCTGGCCAAACGCATGGCGGCGGTGGAGGCACGGCTGGCCCAGACCGGACAGGGCGACGATCTGCGCCGGACCCTTGAATCCACTCTGGGCATCTTGAAGGAACGCCTCGCAGCCCAAAAGGAAATGGAGGCCAAGCTGGGGTATCTGGATGCGGAATTGTCCCGGCTGGAGGAGCAGGTCAGCCTGCTGCACGACCGGGCCCAACTGGACCGCGATGCCCCGGCACTGAACAGCAGCATTGACCGGGTCACTGCCGGCATCAGCGGAGCCACCGGCTGGATGGCCCGTGAAAAGGAACTGCTCGGTGACCTCGGAGGCAGCATGGACGAACCTCCGCCGGCGGTGATGTTCGAATCCGAATCCTGACGCTTTCTTTTGCGCTCCGGCAAAACCGGGGCATCCTTTTCCGCATAGGACGACCTGTCAGCCCCCCTTTCCGATCATGAGCCAAACCTCCTCTCCTTCTGCCGCCGGCAAGCTTCTTTCCATCGGTCTGATTCTGCTCCTGCTGGCTTCCGGCCTTTATGTCATCAATAAGAAAAAACCCGGAACCACGCATGGCCCGGCGGCCGGACCGGAAGCTGATCCCCTGGTCCTCGCCGAAACCCAGACCAGCGTGCCCCGGCTCGACGCCTCAGGTCCGGCCCTGCTCAAGGACAATATCGTCGATGTCGAGTTGAGTGAGTATGCCGGTTATGCCGGACTCATCCTCGCCAACGGCGGCACCGAGCCGACGGAGAACAGCATCTTTTTCCGCGACCATGGATTCAAGGTCCGTCTAACGTTTGTGGAGGAGGACAGTTGGTCCGGCTTGAATTCCGGCAAATTCGCCGCCAGCGCCACCACCACCGATGTGCTGGCAGTGTATGGCCGGCAGCTCCAGGTCACCTGTCCGCTGCTGTTGGGTTATTCCCGCGGGGCGGATGGGATTGTGGTCCGCTCCGATATCCGCCGCCTCAACCAGCTTGCCGGCAAAACCACGGTCGCGGCGCAGTTCAATGAGTCGGACTTCTTCCTCCGGTATCTCGCCCAGGAAGCCGGGATTGGCATCAAGATGCTGGCCTCCCTTGATGAAACGCCGGATCCTGACAAAATCAACCTGGTCTATGCCGACGACGCCTTTATCGCAGGCGACCTTTTCCTGAAGGACCTCGAAAGCGGAGCCCACCGCCTCGCTGCCTGCGTGACCTGGGCTCCCAAAACTACGGAAACCGTGGCCGCCTCCAACAACAAAGCGCGGCTCCTCACCACCAACAAAAATCTCCTGGTGGTATCAGACATCCTCCTCGTCAACCAGGGTTTCGCCAAACAGAACCCGAAAATCGTGGAAGGCTTGGTGGCGGGGATCCTGGAAGGAAACCGCCAGGTGCGCGCCAACCCGCGCGTGGCCCATCCCTATCTGAAAGCCGCCTTCAAATGGGAACCCGCCCAGGGTGATGAGGAGATGGCCAAGTTCCACTTTGCCAACCTCCCGGAAAACGAGGCCTACTTCTCCGGGGCCATCGACATGGCCGGCAGCTTCGGCGGCATCTATCAATCCGCCGTGGTTGCCTACGGACGCGACCTGCTGCCCGATCCCGCCGGCTACGAAAAATTCCTCGACCCCGCGCCCCTGAAGGCGGCGGCCGCTTCCGGAAAATTCGCCGGCGAGCAAATTGCCATCGCCCCCATCAAATCCGGCGAAACCAGCTCGGTGGAAAATGATCCCCTCCTCAGCAAGGACATCCGCTTCCACTTTGAGCCCAACTCTTCCACCCTGGTCCTCTCGGATGCCGCCAATCAAACCAGCCTTTCCGACATCCAGCGGCTGATCAGGGTCAGCCCCGGCAGCCTGCTCCGCTTGCGCGGACACGTGGACAACAGCAACTACGAATCCTTCAAAGCCGAAGGGCCGGAAAAGCTCCGCCTCATGGCCCTCCACGCCATGAGTCTCAGCCAGGACCGCGCCAACGAAATCAAGAGGGTCCTCAGCGAACAATTCAAAATCGAATCCGGCCGCATCGAAACCGTCGGCCGCGGCTGGGAAGAACCCGCCGGCACCGACCCCAACAAAAACCGCCGCGTCGAAGTGCTGTGGTTTACTTTGGAATAAGCTTGGCGGCGGCGGGGCGAACCCAAACCACGGATGAACACGGATTCACACGGATCTAAATAGTCTTCTTCCAGAAATCCGTGTCTATCCGCGTCCATCCGTGGTTCTTTTATCTCTATGCCCCTTGCATCCAACAACCTGATCCTGCGGGAAGAGACTTTCGCCATCCTTGGTGCTGCCATGGAAGTTCTCAACACCCTCGGCCATGGTCTGTATGAAAAGCCTTACGAAAACGCACTTGTTGTTGAATGCCGCCTCCGCGGAATCCCTTTCGACCAACAACCTCGTTTCCCTCTTGATTACAAGGGCTGCCGTGTCGGTGAATTCGTCCCCGATCTCGTCATCCATGGAAAAATCGTAGTGGACACCAAAACCATCGACCGCATCACCGACCACGAAATCGGACAGATGCTGAACTACCTCCGCATCACCGGCCTTCCCATCGGTCTCATTCTCAACTTCAAACACGCCCGCCTCGAATCCAAAAGAGTCGTGCTTTAAAAAACCAACCACGGATGAACACGGATTCACACGGATAAAAAAGCCCCGGCCCTTGTATCCGTGTTCATTCGTGTCCATCCGTGGTTTTCCTCCTGATAAAATGGAACGCCCTGAAGCCATCCAACAAATCCGTGATGCCTGCAAAATCATCGTGCAGCAGTTCATGAAGATCCACCCCGCCGTGCGTGGGCTGAACCATCAGGAAACCCAGGACGAACTCCTCAAGACCCTGCATCAACTGACCGTCGAACTGGAAACTCTCAAAAAGAAACTCGGCAAGCTGGAGCGGGAGGATGCCTCCACCGTGTTGTGAAATCCTGCTCAGCGCGGCATTGGGAACCGCCACTGGCCCAGCTGCAGCAGGGTGGATTTGGTTACGGACCGCCGCTCCCGCCACGGGCACTGGCGTTTGCTTTCCGGGTCATTCACCCGTGCGGATCACATTCAAACTTCCAGCAGTTGCGCCACTGCCTGCAATAATTGCGGGACCGTGAAAGGTTTGGGCAGGATGCGGTCGGGCTGGTTTTCTGCGGATTCCTCCAGAGTCAGGACACTGAAGCCACTGGTCAAAATCACGGGAATGCCGCGGGTGAGGTCGGACTGTCTCAGACTGCGCAGGGCCCGCATTCCATTCCCTCCCGCCATCATCACATCCATGATGATCAGGCCAGGCTGCTCCGACCGCGCCATAAAGGGCACCGGGGTTCCCGTGTGGCAGAACAGGAGGTCCCTATATCCAGCAAGGCGCAGTGCTTGCTCAATAAATTGCCGCATCGCCGGTTCATCATCCACCACAAGGATTTTGCCCCGGAACGACACCCCCGCCGGCCGGATGGAATCCGGTGGGGCGGCAAGCGGGGCAGACGGATTCATCGGAAGATTGCGGGCACGGATAACGCTCGACTCTGCCGCCACTATGGTCAATATAATTATTGAAAATATGAAAATTCACCAATCTGCTTGAATTTTGCCCGATCCGGGTCAGAATCCGGGGAGTTCCTCATTTTTGAGGGGATCCGGCGGCCCGGGCGACTTCGATAAGAATCGGCCGGTGATCGGACGCGACGGCTTCATCGAGCACCCGGTAGGAGACGACACGCAGGGCCTGGGCGGGGAGGATGACGGCGAAGTCGATTTCCCGGGTCGGCTTAATAGAAGGAACGGTAGCGGCGGGACCCTCCTTGAGGGGAACGGCCCAGCCCGCGTCCATGACTGCGGTCATCACTTCATCCCCCCGGATTGCATTAAAGTCTCCGGCGAGCAGCACAGGTCGTGGAGAGGTGGCAAGGGCTTCAAGGAGGGCCGTAGCCTGAGCGAGCCGGGCTGGGCCCTTGGCGAAGTCGAGGTGGGTGTTGGCAATGGTGAGGGTAGTGCCGAGAGCGGGAATCCTGACCCATTGTCCGGTGCGGGGTTCACCCCCGGGGGGCAGGGGAATGCCTTTGGTTTCCAGCGGGGGCGATTTGGTGAGGATGCACAGGCCGTATTCGCCGCCATCGTAGTCCATGGCTTTTTGGAAAGTGGCCGTCATGCCGGTGAGGCGCCCGAGTTCGGCGGCCTGATCCACCCTGCCGGTTCGCCCGCAGTGGCGGTCCACCTCCTGGAGAACCACGGCGTCGGCCTTCCAGCTGGTAAGGAGGGTGGCGATCCGGCCGAGGTCCACCTTGCCATCCATCCCGGCTCCATGGTGGATGTTATAGGAAACGAGGCGGAAAGTTTCGGCAGCGGTGGCGGCCTGGAGGCCGGTCAGGGCCAGACACAAACTGAGACTGAAACCAAACAAGGCGCGACGGGGGCAGGGAAAGAATGGCATCACTTAAAAACGCATGATGAGGGTCGATTTGTGCGGAAAATTCCAAAGTCCGCCCGTGGGTGCCTGCTCCTGGTGGGTGCCTTCTGGCTGCTGCGTTCCAGGGTTGGGCTGGTGAGGGAGGAGGCGGGCATCCTGGAATCAAAACGACCCAACCCTGGCGGAAGGCGGCGGGAGTATGCTGGTGCAAATTGCCCGCGTCAGGATGCCCCAAGGTGCAGATTGCGGCAGTTCATGGCCAAGTGGTGAGTCTGATTGACCCATTAAATCCTTGATAAACAATGACTTGAATGTTTTATACGCCACGTGGCTGGGGACTTGCAGAGAGTTTTCGAGCGGCGGCAATCACCTTGTGTGATGCCGCTGAACTTAAAATCCCAGACAATAATATGAAATCCATCCTCCTCTCCTTCGCCGCGCTCACCATCTGCAGCTGCAGCACCACCACCGTTGTGAAACCTGAACCCACTACGGTGACTGAGTCTGTCCGCCGCACTTCCTCGTCGAGCTACAACACGCCGTCCAGCTATGGCACGGTGCCGGCGGTGTCCACCACCACCGAGACCCGCTCCGTGACGGCAGAGTAAGTTCCTGCCCTCCCGGCCATGCCGGGAACAAGCCTAACCCGGCGGAGGAAGGCTCCCCTTCGGGATTTCCTCTGCCGGCATTTTTGATCATCCCCTGTATTTACATGCAAATCCGAAATTTTTCCTATCCATCCGCCTTGCTGGTGGCCCTTGCTCTGAGTGCTGCTCCGGCAGCAGTGGCTCAGGAAACCAGCCGTCCGTGGGCGGGGGTATTCACGGCCTACTTTGAAAACGATCTCTTCGCGGGCACGGACCAGCGGTATACCAACGGCACGCGCCTGACATGGACATCGGCCCGCCTCGAGAATTACGGGGATGACCCGACTTTTGGAGCCCTGACGGGAAATTTTGACAACATTTCACTTCTGGGCGGCAGCGGTTATTCCCGGAACGTGGTCTTCAGCCTTGGACAAAGCATCTTCACTCCCAGCGATACCGAAAGCACTGCCCTTGTGGTGGATGACCGGCCGTATGCCGGCTGGCTTTATGCCGGGCTGGGGTTGATTTGGAAAAATGAAACGGTCCGGAATTCCCTCGTCCTGAATCTGGGAGTGGTGGGTCCATGGTCCTACGCCGAGGAGACCCAGCGTCTGGTCCACGAAGCGCGCGGCCTTGCAGTGCCTAACGGTTGGGACAATCAGCTGCAGAATGAACTGGGTGCGGCTCTCGCGTGGGAGACCATGTGGCGCATCCGGGACAAAGTCGAAGGCGGATGGGAATGGGACATCCTGCCCTATGCCGGGGCCACCGCAGGCAATGTGGCCATCAACGCGAGGGTGGGGACCGAGATGCGGTTCGGCTGGAATTTGCCGGATGACTTTGGCACGGCGGCCATCAGCGATACGGCTGCTACACCTACGCCGGTGGAAAATGCGGCGGCCAAGCAGTGGCGTCAGAATCTGGGGGCCCATATCTTTGCCCGGGCCGAGGGCCGGGCCGTGGCGCGGGATATTTTTCTGGACGGCAATACCTTTGAAGACAGCCATTCGGTCACAAAGGAACCCTTGGTGGCGGATCTGGCGGCCGGGTTGTCAGTGAACTGGCGCAATACCAAACTCAGTTATGCCTTCCTCTACCGGACCAAGGAATTCAAGGGACAGGAGGACGGGCAAGTTTTCGGTTCCCTGACCCTGACGGTCAATTTCTGAGAGAGAAATCCCGGAAGGCACTGCCAAACTGCGGGTGCTGCCGGATCCGGTCAGCGAAGGCGGCGCGTGCGGTTTCCTCCACATGTTCCGGAAACTGCACATGGGAGCGTTCCCAGCGGGCCAGCCACTGATTTCCAAGGAGGGGCCACGGTCCGGGGGCTGCGCCAGGTGTCAGGGCAATGGTGGTCTCGGTCTTGACTCCGGTGGCGGCCCCCTTGGCGACAAACCAGCCGGCTGCCAGCAGGGCGACCCGGACGGCGGTGGAAGTGCTGTAGGTAAATAGTGCGCAGGGCTTTTCCTGAACCTCCCCGAAGAGGTTTTGGAAGGCATTTAAAGTCCATTCACTCCCGTGGGTTTTGCTGGAAAACATGTCGTAGAAGATGATATCGGGGCGGGAGGGTGCCTTGGTTAGGACCTCCTGGAAATTGCCGGGAACCAAGTGCCATGAGAGCCCGGGAAAACGCCGTGAATGCCAGACCTGCCGGATCGCAAGGGCATCGGCAGCACCATGCTGCAGATAGGGGAACCGGCGCTTGTGCTTCAACGCCAGACGAAGCGGATCAAGGTCGTTCTCAAAGCTGATGAGCTGCATTCCCCGCACCGGGCCTGCCGCCGCCTTGAATTCGTAAGCCTCGAGAGCGGCCATGGCATTGGCTGCCGCCCCCAGTCCCACATCCCAGATTACCAACGGCGGTGCGGTGCCGGGATCTTCCCCCGGCAGAAGAAGCACCCGTTGAGCAAGCCGGGACTGGTCCACATAAAGGGTGCGCGCTTCTTCGATGGGCGGGGTATGCGAATGCATGATCTCGCCGGAACTGCGGTGGCGGATACTGGAAAATCCCGCTGCGGCGTTATGCACTTCATAGTCGCCCAGGGTTAGGGGTCGCCCGGCGGCTGCGAGGCGGGCAGCAGGCGGGCTGGGAAAATCCTGATCCTCCACGCCGAGGATGGTTCGTTTGGACTGATACCAGGACAGAAACCGTCCTGCCAGGATCGCGGCGCGGATTTCCTCCATCATCCGGTGGTAGAACCAGATGTTATGCAACCCCATCAACTGCCAGCCGAGGGTTTCCTGGGTTTTAGTCAGGTGGTGGAGATAGGCGCGGCTGTATTTGGAGCAGACCGGGCAGAGGCAGGCGGGGTCGGCAGGAGTATCCTGGAATTTGTAGACACTGCGCCGCAGCTGGATGACGCCCCGGGAGGTGAACAGGGTGCCGCGCTTGGCTACCTGGGTCGGGATGATGCAGTCAAACATGTCCACCCCGCGGTGCACCGCTTCCAGCACATCCAGCGGGGTGCCCACACCCATCAGATAGCGGGGCCGGTCTGCCGGGAGCAGCCCGGCAGTGAATTCACAGATGTCCTCGCGTTCGGTTTTTGCTTCGCCCACCGCAAGGCCGCCGATGGCAAATCCGTCGAATGGCAGCGCGGTCAGGCCGGCCGCACTTTCCCTGCGCAGATCCTGATAGAGGGCACCCTGGACGATGGCAAAGAGGGACTGGGGAGAATCCCCCCGCGCCGCGAGACTGCGTTCCGCCCATCGTTGGGTGATGCCGAGAGCGGCGCGGGCCGCCGGCCGGCCGGCGGTGGAGGAAATACACTGGTCGAGCACCATCATGATATCACTGCCGATGCTGCGCTGTGTCAGGATGGACCGCTCCGGGCTGAGCAGGATGGTCCGGCCATCGACATAACTTTGGAATACCGCTCCCTCCTCACTCATGGAACGGGAGTGAGGCAGGGAAAAAATCTGGTAGCCGCCGGAGTCAGTCAGGACCGAGCGGTCCCATTTCATGAATCCATGGATGCCTCCAAGCCGCTCAAACACTTCCGGTCCGGGGCGCAGGAGAAGGTGATAGGTATTGGCGAGAAGGATCTGGGATCCGGATGCTTCGAGCGCTTCCGGCAGTTGCGCTTTCACCGTGGCCTGGGTGCCCACGGGCATGAACAGGGGGGTGCGCACTTCATTGTGCAGGGTGCGGAAGACAGCCGCCCGGGCACGGGAGCCGTCCGCCACCGCTTCAAGGCGGAAATCCAATCGGGAGGGCGTCATCAGCCTGGTTCCTTGGCACGGTTTGCCCGGGAGTCGAGCGCCAATGCCGCTTCGCTTGCAGGGGCGTTCCGGCCGTAGTGCCTGCCCCGGGACCTTTCCGGGGGACCTTGCCCAAACCGGGAGGCAATTCAAAATTGTCAGAAAATCCGGCTATGCAGGGTAGAGTGGTTATGGTAGGACCGTGCCCTGAGCCGCCTTGGCAGCAAACCCGGACAAGTCCTGTTCTTAAGATTTCATGATGCGCCCCCGATTTTTTCGTATGCCCGCCTGCCTTGTCAGCCGCGCCCTTTTGATTTGCTGCGTGCTCGCCGGAACCCGCCTGCTGCCTGCGGCTCCGTATCCTCCGGAAGGCCTTGTGACCCAATGGCGTCAGCCTGATGGGACCCTGCTGGATCTGAGAGTGATGGGGGATGAATTTTATGCCAGGACCACTACTGCGGACGGGTTTACAGTATTGTTTGATGAATCCGCACAGGCTTATGTCTATGCCGCGAAGGAAGCGGGCGGAAGGGAGTTGGCTTCTTCCGGGGTTGTGGTTACTGCGGGAAAGCCTCCGCGCGGTTTGGAACGGCACCTGACTGAACTCCCTGAAAAGGTGCGCGCGGTGCGCCAAGGCAGGGTCAGGACTTTTGCCCCGGACCGGGCAGCGCGCTGGAACGCCCGGGTTCAGGCGGGCCGGTCTTCAGCGGCCGGGGCCAAATCAGCGCCGGGCGATCCCGCCATCCCGGCTGCGGATGCCATCCAGGCGGTGCCGCTGGCCGGGACCCAGGCCGGTCTGACTATCCTGGTGCAGTTTCCGGATGATCCCGCAACGGCGGCGGTTGACCCGGTGATGTTCCCGGCCCCCCGCGAAAAATTGGAACGATGGGCCAATCAGACCGGCTACACGGATGACGGAAACACCGGCTCGGTGCGGGATTATTTCTATGATCAATCCAGCGGTCAGCTCACCCTGACCCAGCGGGTCACCCGGGTGGTGACGCTGCCCTATCCAAGAAGCTATTACAATTATTCCGACTACCCTGCCAACCAGACGGTCCGTCCCAATGCCGGGGTGTCCGGAAGAATGCTGCTGGCCGATGCGGTAGCCAAACTGCGCTCGGAGGGCTTTGACTTTTCCGGTCTGTCCAAGGACAGCGCCAACCGGGTTCTCGCCACCAGTGTGCTGTTCGCCGGCCCGGATTCCGGGATCTGGGCCAAGGGACTGTGGCCGCATGCATGGTCGCTGGCTTCCAACCTGAATGTGGGCCCGGCAGGATCCCCGTCGTATATTTTCCGCTATCAAATCACCAATCTGGCCAATGCCGCTCCGGTGATAGGCACCTTTATCCACGAGCTGGGCCACCTCCTGCTGGACTATCCCGACCTCTATGACACGGATCCGTCCGATGGCGACTCCGAGGGCGTGGGCCAGCACTGCCTGATGGGCTCCGGCAATTTCCAAAACGGCGGACGCACCCCGGCTCCGATCAATCTTTATCTCAAACAGGTTTCGGGATGGGCCAACCTGACGGATCTCACCCCGGACCAAGCTCTCGACGGCTCCCTGCCATCGACCGGGAACGTGGGCTACCGCATCCGCAAGCCGGGCCTGCCAACGGAATACTTCCTCTTCGAAAACCGCGGTCCCGGGGACAAATGGACGGCGGGTGCCTTGGATACCGGCATCATTGTCTGGCACGTTGATGAACTGGTCAGCGGCAACGACTACCAGCAGATGTCACCGTCCAACCACTACGAGGTTTCGGTGGAACAGTCCGATGGACGCTTCGATCTGGAGCGCGGGGCAAACCGCGGGGACAACACGGATTTCTTTGATCTCTCCAGTCCCTTTTTCACGAACGACACCAATCCGGATGCGGATTGGTGGAATGGCAGCCCCTCCCAGATCCGGATGCAGGCCCTGAGCGGAGCCGCGGCCACCATGAATCTCCGGTTTGGCGGCAGCGCCCCGGCGGAATACCTCGGAGTCAGTCCGACCACTCTCACTATTCCGGCGGCCGGCGGAACGTTCACCATCTCCGTCTCCGGCAGCGGTTCATGGACGGGGGTGCGGAGCACTGCATGGGTCAATACCACGGAAGCCCGCACCCAGTCCGGCACGCAATCTTATACCTACACCGTGGCTCCCAATCCGGGCTCTGCAGTGCGCACCACCTCCTTCAATTTCACTCAGGGCGGCCTGACCGCCGTGCATGCCATCGTGCAGTCCGGCATCCAGGTGGATGACCATGGCAATGCGCCCGCCAGTGCCACCCTGCTGGGACAGGATGCCAGTCTGGCCGGCGGCATCAATTATGCCCGGGACCATGACTATTTCCGGATCAATGTGGCGGCGGCCGGGGCGCTGACCCTCCAGAGCACCGGAAGCACCGACACTTACGGTTATCTGTTGAATGCAGGAGGAGTCACGGTGGCGGAGGATGATGACAGCGGGGATGGCTTCAACTTCCGCATCAGTTATCCGGTAACTGCCGGAACCTACTACGTGGGAATCAGCCACTTTGATGCCACCCTGACAGGCAATTACACCATGGTGTCATCCTTTGCCTCGGGCGGCACCCTGACCCTCACTCCAGCGGTGCAAGCGGTGCCCGGCACCGGCGGCAGCTATACGTTCACGGTGAACAGCAATACGGTGTGGAACTGGAGTGCTTCGGCACCGTGGGTGCAGTCGGCGGAAGCAGCCAGTCAGAGCGGGCCCCAGTCATTTACCTATACCGTGCCGGCCCAGAGCGTGAGCACGCCCCGCAGTGCCGTAATTACCCTGACCGCGGGCACGGTCACCGCGACCCACACCATCAACCAATCCGTACCGCCAGGGGACGACCATGGCGATACTCCTGCCGCCGCCACTCTGATCGAACCCGCATCCACCACGCCCGGGGTGATCGGAGTGCCGGGCGATGAGGACTTTTTCAAGGTTACTTTGGTTACCGCAGGAACCCTGACCCTGCGCACCACCGGGACTCTGGACACCACAGGCACGCTTCTGAATGCCTCAGGCACGGAACTGGTCAGCGACGATGACGATGTGGACAGCAACTTCCGGATCGAACGGCAGCTCACGCCTGGCACGTATTACCTTCAACTGGGCACTTATTTGAACGATGCGACAGGGAACTATGTCCTTGTCAGCACCTTCGTTCCGGAGCCGTTTTTCGCCCTATCCTCCCCAGGGCTGCCCATGGCCGCCGCCGGCGGGGATGGCACCGTGGAGATCGGGGCCAATGTGGCATGGTCATGGAGCAGCAACCAGTCATGGCTTACGGCATCTGCTGAAGCGGCTTCCCAGACAGGCCCGCAAACCTTTGATTTTCGGGTGGCCCCCAATCCCACGACCGCCACGCGGCGGGGAATTCTCTCCTTCCAGCCCGCCGGGCTGGATCCCGTGTTCCTGACCGTTTCCCAGGCCGGGACTGGACCGGTGATTTCCGTTCATCCCCAAGGCACCCGGTTGTGGGCTGGCGAGACCGGTGAACTGCAGGCGGGGACCCCTGCCAGCCTGTCCACATGGCAATGGTATGCGGGTCTGGCCGGGGACATCAGTCAACCGGTGCCGGGTGCGACAGCGGCCATGCTCCGGATTGCTCCGGCGGAATCGGCCTCCTACTGGGTCCGGCTAACCGGTCCCGGAGGCACCACGGATTCCATGGAAGCCTGGATCACTGTAGACCGCACCCCGGCCGGACTAACGTGGACTCTGGCGGCACCGGCGACAGGAGCCAACCTCCGGTCGGTGATTCATGCGGGGCATCAATGGATAGCCTGCGGAGACAGTGGTGCCATCCTGACCAGTCCTGACGGAATGGTCTGGACCAGCCGCACCCCGGGATCCTCCGCAGCTCTGGAATCTCTGGCATGGAATGGCAGTTTGGCGGTGGCAGTGGGCTCGGGAGGGACCATTCTGACCAGCAGCGACGGTGTGGTCTGGACGTCCCGGATCAGCGGCCTTGGCACGACCCTCAAACAAGTCACATGGGATGGCAGCGCATGGCACGCCCTGTCGGATGGGGCCCGCCGCCGCAGCCCCGATGGCATTTCCTGGCAGAATTTGAGCAGCAGTGGGGCCGGCATTCAATCCTTCCGCTGGCTGGAAGGCCAGTATTGTGTGACCGGCACCAACTACCTCGCGACCAGCCCGGATGCCGCCACTTGGACCACCCGTCTGACGACTCCCGGTGTTGTGATGACCGATGTCGCAAGCAATGGCTCCAGCTGGCTGACTGCCAGCAGCGATGGAACGGTCCGGCTGAGCCAGGACCGGGGAGTCACCTGGAGTTCCCCCCGTTCCGTTAGCACAGGAAACCTGCTGGCCGTGGCCAGTGACGGAGCCGGTTTTATCGCTGCCGGTGCCGGAGGCAAGGTGTATGTCAGTCCTGACAGTCTCGTCTGGACGCCAGGAGTGACGGGCGTCACCTCCACATTGCAGTCGCTTGCGTGGAATGGCAGCCGCCTTGTGGCCGTGGGGGACCAGGGGAAAATCCTCTGGTCCGATGGGGCATGGCAGGGGGCCAGAGCTTTGAACTACCATGCATGGGCCATCGCCTCCGGGTTAAACGAAGGCCTTGCGGCCGGCATGGCCGATCCGGACCGCGACGGCCTTGCCAACAGCCACGAGTTTTTGCATGGCACCCATCCGCTCAGGGCGGAGGAAGCGGTCCGCCTGATGCCGGTTCTCGTTGAGGTGGACGGGCAAGCCCATGTCCGGCTGAGTTTTCCTTGGCTGCCGCGGGCGGACGTGTTGAATGCCCGGCTGCAGCGCAGTCCGGATGGGATGAACTGGACTGACCTCACGCCGTCCGGCCGGCCGGATGGGACGGGCTATACCGAGTTGCGTGAGTGGGGTGCACCGCTCGGGCCACTGGGCGGCAGCCAGTTCTTCCGCTTCCGCTACCTCCGGCCCTGAGCGGAAAGGGGAATGGAAAGCAAGGTAAATCCATTCCAGGATCCGATGCATTACTAATTGCGCGCAGCGGGATCGGCGTGATAGGTTGGGCGCCGCCATTCCGGCTCTTTTCCCGTCTCCCCCCAACTTCTCCATGGAACCCGACCGCGTCACGCAGGCTTTTCTTTCCCGGTTTTCAGATCCCATCATTCAGGAAGCAGAACGGCTGCGCCGGGAAGGTTCGGTGAAGCAGATCTTTGGCGGTCCGGCGTTCATCCGGGCCCGGGTGGAGGAAAGCGGGGATGTCTACCGTGTGATCCTGACACGCACTACCCTGGGCTGGGAGTGGGAACTGAGCGGACCGGAGTCACAGCACCCGGCGGTCATTGCCGCCGTCATGCTGGAGCGGGTGGCCCGCGGGGAATCCCTGCCGGACTCTCCTAACGAAGTAGGGGATGCCTCGTTGCTGGAAGTGATCGAGGAAAAGCTGGGGCGCAGTCTGTTGCCCATGGAGGACGTCTATGTCGAAAAGCTGGAGAAGCGCTACAAGCGTTATGAGATGGAGCAGGCGCTGTATGATACCGACCTTGTCCGGCTCAATCCGAAGTGGACGGTGGAAAGTTATGAGCCCGTGACCCTGTGGCCGGACCCTCCGAAGGATATTGTGCAGTTTTGGAATTACATCGCGGCGGCCTTCGAACGGAGAAAGCTGCCCTATCCTCCCTTTATGGAGGTCATCACCCAGAAGGAAGCCACCAAGGAACAGATGCGGGCGTGGGAAAAAGAACGGGAGCTGGCGGCGTGGCAGGCCCGTCTGGACCGGGTGATCACGGCGCCGGTGCTTCCGCCGCGCCCTTTGGAACTGAGACTGCTGGTAAATACCCGTGAAGCCAAGTTGCAACAGCGTCCGCCGGGGGCCGGCAACTTTGAGACGGTGAATGGTGAAATCGAGGTGACCCGTCTCCGTCAGAGCCTGGCCCAGGGACAGCTTCTCCTTGATGATGCCTCCGAATCGCTTTTCAGCCAATGGTGCGGCTACTGGAGCAACGGCGACGCCCCGGCTCCCGTGCTCCGGCTGGATGACGTCAGGGCACGCGAGTTCCTCGGTCAATTATTGCGCCAAGGGGCCCTCTCGCCGCGCCTTGTCACGCTTGATGAACAACCCTTTTTCCATGTCGCGGAACCCCTGCATTGGGAATGCAGCGATCCTGCCGAAGAGATTCCGGGTGACCGCAGTTATGCCCTGCAGCTGACCATGGCCGATGGGGAAGCCGTGCCCTACGGCCTCGCAGTTCTGCCCGGGGCCGTGGATTTGTATTTATCGGATGAAGCGGTCTTCCGCGGGCCCCGGCCTTGGATGGACAATGGTGAAGCCATGCCGCGCTACGAGCTGCCGGCAGAAGTGGTGGAGAGCGAAACCGGGGTCGACTTTTTGCGCCGGCTTGATGTGGATCTCCCGCCCGCCCTGAAGGCCCGGTCGGTGGAGGCGGTGCTCCGGCCGCTCCTGCAGATGAAACTTAACAAAAAAGGTCCTTCGGCTGATGCCGAACAGATCCAGGCGGATGTCACTGCCAGCGATGATGATCTGTTCCGCCAGGAACTGCTGGAAAAGGACACCTGGAAGCTGGAGGAAAGCCGCCGCTTTGAGGATGGCCGTCTCCCCTGGTTTGACCGGCGGGCACTCCATGCGGTGCCGGAACAGCTGGCGGATCTCGGCCTGACGTGGGATGCGGCCGGCCGGTATTTCAAGGCCCGCCTGACCCGGACCTTCCCTGACAAATTTGTAAAATGGCTCGATGCCTTGCCGGAGTCCTTCACGGTGGAACTGGATGGCGACTTGAAGACCCTCCGGGCGGATCCCGTCAAGGCTTCAGTCAAATTTGAAATCACCGAGGCCGGGGAGATTGACTGGTTTGATCTCAAGGTGCTGGTGGAGGTGGAGGGCATGGACCTGACGCGCCAGCAGATCCGTGATCTGGTGGAAGCCCGCGGCGGCTTTGTGCGCATGCCGGATGGCGGCTGGCTGCGTCTCGAAATGACCCTCACAGAGGAGCAGGAAGCGGCCGTGACCCAGCTGGGACTCGATGTCTACGATTTGTCAGGAGAAGCCCATCGCATGCATGTGCTGCAACTCGCCGAGCCGGGGGCCAAGGAAATTTTTGATCCTGAAGCATGGAACCGCGTCTGTGACCGCGCGACCCGCCTCAAGCTCCAGATCCGGCCCCCCGTGCCCAAGGGCTTCCAGCTGGAATTGCGCCCCTATCAGATCGAAGGCTTTCACTTCCTTGCTTATCTCGCATCCAATAACTTTGGCGGCATTCTCGCGGACGACATGGGTTTGGGAAAAACCGCCCAGAGCATCTGTTGGATTCTGTGGCTGAGGGAACGTGCCGAAGCGGCGGCCCTCGCTGCAGCCAATGGCGGGGTGCCCAAAGGCGTGCCGCCGGTGCTGGTGGTGGCCCCGAAATCCGTGCTCGATGTGTGGGCCGGGGAAGTGGTCAAATTTGCCCCTTCCCTGCGGGTCCAGGTGGTCCGCGACAAGACCGAACTCGATGTGGAAAAGCTCGGGTCCGAAATCGACCTGCTGGTCCTGAACTACAGCCAGCTCCGGGTGAATGGCGATAAATTGAAGGTGATTCCATGGCTGACGGTGGTGCTGGATGAAGGCCAGCAGATCAAAAATCCGGATAGCATGGCCGCCCGCGCCGCCCGCGAACTGACTTCGGACCATCGGCTGGTTTTGAGCGGGACCCCGATTGAAAACCGCCTGCTGGATGTCTGGAGCCTGATGGCTTTTGCCATGCCTGGGGTGCTGGGGAACCGGAAGTATTTCAAGGACCGGTTTGACCGCCGCAAGGATACCGGGGCACAGATCCGGCTAGGAGCCCGCCTGCGTCCGTTCCTGCTGCGGCGCACCAAAGGCCAGGTGGCTCTCGATCTGCCCAGCCGCACGGAAGAGGACATGTATTCCGCGCTCGAAGAAGTGCAGGAAGAACTTTACACCGCCGAGATGCAGCGGATGCAGCGCATCCTGCTCGGCTTGGACAATGATGCCGCCCTGCGGAAAAACAGCTTTGTCATTCTTCAGGGTCTGATGCGCCTGCGGCAGATCTGCTGCCATCCGGGGCTGATCGACAGCCAGTATCTGGAAACGCCCAGTGCCAAACTAACCGCTTTGTTCTATCTGCTGGACCAGCTGCGGGAAGCCGGGCACAAGGTGCTGGTCTTCTCCCAGTTCACTTCCATGCTGGACATCATCAAGGCCCGTCTGGAAACCGAGGACCGGCCATATGTGATGCTGACCGGGCAGACCAAGGACCGTCAGTCCGTGGTGCAGGAATTCCAGACCAGCAAGGAGCCGCTGGTCTTCCTGCTCAGTCTCAAGGCGGGCGGCAGCGGTTTGAACCTCACCGCCGCCAGCTATGTTATCATGTATGACCCGTGGTGGAATCCCGCGGTGGAAAGCCAGGCCATCGACCGGACCCACCGGATTGGCCAGACCAATCCGGTCATCGCCTACCGCCTCCTGTCAGCCAATACGGTGGAGGAAAAAATCCGCCGCCTTCAATATCAGAAACAGGCCCTCGTTACCGGCGTGCTGGGCGAGGAAAGTTTTGCCAGCAATCTCGCCCTTGATGACGTCCGCTCCCTCTTCACCCGCGACGAGGAACCGGAGCCCGTCAAAAAAGGACGCAGCCGCAGCCAGAACCTCCTGGCACGGGACGCCTGAAAGACCCCGCAGATGGCCTGAAGTGCCCCCTTGTGCCTCAACCGTATCATTGTGAGGCCGTAATTGCGGAGCCGTGCCCGAAAGGGGCGCGCTCGCAGCCATGAAGCCATCCCGGGTCCCCCGTCAGATTTCTATTTGTTAAGGGGGATGATAAAAAGCTTGCCGGGGCCCGGAGGGATTTGAGAGGCTGGGACCGCGGCCTGCGGCCTTTGCCTAACCAATCACCCGGTCTCCACATGAAAATAGAGCTAGTCACCGCGGCCGGATTGGCCCTGTCCGGATTTCAGGCCGGGGCGGCGGAAATCGCCCATTCCCAATCCGAGTTTTCCGCAGTTCAGGGGCAACTGGGCTGGTATGCCGGCTGGCGCAATTTCACTGCAGACCAGTCCGGGGACCTGGAATACAATCCCAACACGGCCTTCATTCCCTTCACGGCTGCCCAGTGGAATGGCAATAATGCCTTTGTCCTCGGTGGCAATCCCCCGTGGACCAACATGGGGGCGGAAAACTCGCATCCCAACAGTGGAGGCAGTGAACATTGGACCGTCCGGCGCTGGGTGGCGGAGGAATTGACCGGGGTGACCGCGCTGCGGCTCACCGTTCATTTGAGGAAGATCAATCCCAATGGAGGCGGCACCACGGGAGCCCTCTTCCAAAACGGGGTCAGGAAGTTCTTCCAGGCGGTGGCAGGCAATAATACCACCGGCTATACCCAAACCTGTTTTTTGAATGTGCTTCCCGGGGACAAAATTGATTTTGCCCTGACCCCTGTGAACCTCGTGAGTGGGCGGGATGATGGTTCCGATGGCTCGGCCTTCCACTTTACGGTGGATGATGACCTCGGGGCGGCCCCGTATGTCCAACCGGATGGATCCAGCTTTGAACCGGCTTCGGCTGCGGATACCGATGGCGACAGCATGCCGGATTTCTGGGAGAGGAGCTACAGTCCGACCCAGGTCCTGACGGATTTTTCCATTAGCGGCGACTATGACAATGACGGCCTCCTGGACCGGCTGGAATATACCCGGGGGAGCAGTCCCGTGCTGCCGGATACGGATGCCGATGGCCTCAGTGACCTCGCTGAAAGCAAAACAGGTTTTTACAACGGTCCTGGGGATACCGGATCGGACCCTGCCAAAGTGGATACCGATGCCGATGGTCTCACGGACTACGCCGAGGTCACGGGAACCCCCGTGACCGATCCCAACGCTGCCGACACTGATTTGGACAACTGGACCGATTTCCTTGAGCA
The DNA here is from genome assembly GCA_038210825.1 of Verrucomicrobiales bacterium. Classification (GTDB taxonomy): domain Bacteria; phylum Verrucomicrobiota; class Verrucomicrobiia; order Verrucomicrobiales; family V1-33; genus CAIZWU01. The sequence continues at coordinate 29,125 of JBBQWG010000026.1, read as the reverse complement.
GTTTTACGGCAGCAACCCCACCGTCGCGGACGACACCCCGCTTAGTCAGGCCGCCGCAGATTCCCTGACAGAGTTCTCGGGAATCCAGGGACAGGATGGCTGGGAGTATGGTTATCGCAATCTGACTCTCAGCGGGATCTCAGCCAACTATGATCCGGCAGCGGCCTTCATCCGGTTTGCCGGGGGCGCGGATGACCCCAATCCCTGGACCCCCGGGGAGGACAGCCCACAGCATTGGACTGGAAGCAAATGGGATCTGGCGACGGGGGCTCCATGGACCGAACTGGGCCCCGATGCCTCGCATCCCAACGGTCTCAACAACGGCGCGGAACACTGGACCGTGCGCCGATGGAATGCCACCGAACTGACGGCTCCGACGCCGGTGACAGTGTTCTGGCTGGTGCGGAAAACCAACCCGGCAGGCGACGGTGTCACCGGAGCCGTTTATCTTAATGGTAAAATTATCGACATCACAACCATCAGTGGCTCGGAAACCGTTGGCAGTGTGCGCAAGGTGTATGTGGTTCTGAAACCGGCGGATGTCCTCGACCTTGCTCAACTGCCGACCGGACGCCAGGAAGGTCACGACGGATCCGATGGCTCCGTGCTTTGGATGCGCGTCGACAAACGGATCGCGGCCGAACCGGTTTCGACGGATGGCGCCTATTTCGCGGCTCCAGGCGCTGCGGACACGGATGGCGATGGGCTGGCCGATGGATGGGAACTCTACGCCACCGCAGACCGCACCACCCAACCGGCCACGCCGGGAACCCTCACCATCCTGAATGCCGCCGCCGCCGATGCGGACTCGGATGGCCTGACAAATCTGCAGGAGCAGGGGCAGGGGACTGATCCCCTCAAAGCGGATACCGATGGCGACGGCTTGCCGGATAGGGTGGAAACGGCCACGGGGGAGGTGGTGGACGCCAATAACACCGGCACCAATCCCCGCCTCGCGGATAGCGATGGTGATGGACTGAGCGATTTTGCAGAGGTCATGGCGGTGCAGCTTCCCTCCAATCCATGGCTGGGCAATTCCGATGGGGATATCTACAATGATGCCAACGAACTCCGGCGCGATGCGGATCCGGCGGTGACCACCACCTACACTAATGGTCAGGCGGACGGCAACCTGGCGCACTCCATCCTTGATTTTTCCGGCATCCAGGGACCGGTTTGGTATTATGGTTACCGTGATCTCCGCGCGGATGGAGGGACGGATCCGTATGATCCTGCCGCCAGCTTTATCCCTATCCCCAATTTTGGCACCAATTGGACCGTAGGCGGCAATCCTCCCTGGACCAGTTTGTCGGCAGGTTCCGGCCATCCGAATGGGCCCAATGGCGGTGCCGCGACCTTTGTCCATTGGGCGGTCCGCCGGTTCCATGCCAGTCCGGACCAGTTCCCCACTGCCAAACCCCTCGCCTTCTGGTGGCATCTCCGGAAGCAGTATACCTCAGCCTCGGACGGGGTTTCGGCAGGGATTTACCACAATGGCGTCCTGCTGGATGAAGCGGGGGTGATCAGTCAGGACCTTCAGGGCATCACGCGGATTGTTTATGTAATGATCCGTCCCGGCGATCAGGTGGATTTCGCGCTGCGGCACAATGGACCGGGAGTGGGACTCCTGGAGGGCACCGACTACAATGACGGGAGCATGACCACCCTGCGGGTCAGCGAGACTATTCCAGCGAACGCGGTGCAGCCGGACGGATCGCCCTTTCCGGCTGCGGTGGGCGCGTCCTTCCAGATTTCCAGTGTGGTCCGCAATGCCTTGACGGGAGCCGTCACGGTGGCGTGGCCCTCCCAGTCCGGTAAAACATACGATCTGCGTCACAGCCCCAATCTGGAAAGCCCCAATTGGACGCGGCTCACCCCAGTGGAAGGGCTGCCGGGAACCGGGGCCGCCCTGACGTTTACCGATACCACGGCGGCCACCGCCGAGCCGGCTCCTGTGAGGATTTTCTACCGGGTTACCGAGCGTTGAGGTCCAGTTCCGCAGCGGACCGCCGGGGAGATATAAAGGGCAGGGAAGAGCCTGACTCTGGCCCTTCCTGTCGCTGTGAGGCGGCGTTGGGAACACTCACGATGCTGGCCGCGGGCAGAATCTGCGGACCCCTGTCAACGGGGGCTTTCCCGTTGCGCGGGCTGGGCACGCGGGGAAGGTGCGGACCCTTTCCGCTATGTCCGTTCCGCTGCTTCCTTCCTATGATGAATTCCTGACGCTGACCGCTCAGGGCAATCTGATTCCGATCCATGCGGAATTGACGGCGGATTATGAAACCCCCTTGTCCGCCTTTGAAAAGATTGGCGACGGGACGCCGCGCTTTTTGCTGGAATCAGCGGAAGCGACAGGATTTTCCGGCCGCTATTCGTTTATGGGAGCCAAACCGCGCGCGGTGATCACCGCCCGCGGGGCTTTCATGGAAGTTCGCAGCGCCGATGGCCAGGTGCGATGCTTCGAGACCCAAACGGATCCTTTGCAGGAAGTCCAGGACTACATGGCCGCCTACCGCCCGGTGGCGGTAAAGGGATTGCCGCTCTTCTCCGGCGGGGCCGTGGGATATCTGGCCTATGATATGGTGCGGTGGTTCGAGCCGACGGTTTCGCCGCCACCGGCTGCGGACGAACTGGGCATCCCCGATCTGATTTTTGTGGTGGCTGACACCTTGGTCATTTTTGACCACCGCTACCGGCTGCTTCAGGTAGTGGCCAACGTTTGCCTTGATGATCATGCCAGTCCGGAAGCGGCTTACGCATGGGCGGGCCGGCGCATTGCGGAGATCATTGGCAAGTTATCCCAGCCCCTCCATGTCAAGCCGATGGCGGCGGCCCCGGTATTGTCAGCCACTGCTCCCATGAGCAACACCACCAAAGAAGAATATCTGGGCATGGTGAAAGCTGCCCAGGAATATATCAAGGCCGGCGACATCTTCCAGGTGGTGCCCAGCCAGCGGTTTTCCGTGCCCTACAGCGGACGGCCGGTGGAACTCTACCGGGCCCTGCGCCACGTCAATCCGTCTCCTTACATGTTTTGTCTGGAGTTTGGCGATTTTTCCCTCGTGGGCAGCAGCCCGGAAGTCCATGTCCGGTGCATCGACGGCAAGGTCGACATCCGTCCCATCGCCGGCACCCGGCCCCGGGGCAAAACCCCCGCAGAAGATGATGCGCTCGCTGCGGAATTGCTGGCGGACGAAAAGGAGCGTGCCGAGCACATCATGCTCATGGATCTCGCCCGGAACGATGTGGGCCGGATTTCCGAATATGGCAGCGTCATCGTGACTGACCAGATGGTTATCGAGCGATACAGTCACGTGATGCATATAGTCAGCAATGTGACGGGTCGTCTCGCCGGAGGGCGCAGCAGCTATGATGTGATGCGGGCAACCTTCCCGGCGGGCACGGTAAGCGGCTCCCCCAAGGTGCGGGCCATGCAGGTGATTGCCGAAGTGGAGAAGAGCAAACGATGTGCCTATGCCGGGGCGGTGGGGTATTTTGGTTTCGATGGGAACCACGATTCCTGCATCGCCCTCCGGACCGTGGTCCTAAAGGATGGGCAGGCCTACATGCAGGCGGGTGCCGGCGTCGTGGCGGATTCGGTTCCCGAGAGCGAATACCAGGAAACCGTCAACAAGGCCGCTGCGGCAGTGCGGGCAGTGGAACGGGCGCGCGGGCTCTGACCGCCCCTCGGACAAGGGGACTGACCGAGTTCCCCGCTGCCCGGATGTGACGCTCCAGAAATGCCCGGCATTCGCCGCTTGCACGGGCAGCCGCGCTGGGGAAGGGCAGGGGTATGCTCAGCCACGTTGTGATTTTTTGGATCAAGCCGGATGCCGCACCGGACGCCGCCGACCAGTTGCTCGCCGGATGTTTCCAATACCTTAAGGATCTGCCAGGCGTAGTGAATTTCCATGCGGGTAAAATGGTGTCCAGCCACCGTCCCGTGGTGGACCAGTCGTATCAGGTGGGATTGAATGTAATCTTTGCCGACAAGGCCGCCGAGGAGGCTTATCAGATCCACCCTGCTCACCTCGAATTTGTCGAGAAGGTTTTCAAACCGTTGTGCGAACGTGCCGTGATTTACGATTTCGCCTGAGGCCTCAATCCCAATCAAGGCCCGAATTCCAGGACCCGCCCTTGGGGGCAGGGCCATGGAAAGCACTTTCCTGCCGTTTGGGGCTGTGACGGCAGTTTTTCCGATCTTGGGCAACCGCTCCAAGGCATGCGATCCCGTCGCGATTTGGTAAGCAAACTTGTCCGGTGACGAAGCCGCCACGAAAGGATTAAATTCTGGAAAGTCTGGCCTCCATGGTAGTGACAAGCGGACGGGCCCCTAAGGAGTGACAGGCGAATGTGAACAATTCCCCCGGGCACGGGGGTTTCTGTCCATTTTTCCCCCTACTTCCATGGTCCCGGCATGACCCGCATCTCCTTGAAGTTCCGGTTGATGCCAAAGAAAAATAAGTAAATTAATCTTAATAAGCAATGCAACTAATTGCATTCCAACAAAATGCACAAAAATGAAAAAATTCTGAATCGGGCATCCAGTTAGTGCCCGGCCTTGTGAAGCACCGCGAGCGCAGAGTTGGGGAATCGTTGTGAATAACTCGCGAATAAGTGGGGGACAGCCTTTGCCGCCAGAGGGGTTTTTCAGTGTTCCACAGGGCGTTCCCCAGCTTTCCGCTTGCGGAGACTTGACAAGACCGACACGGAACGGACCCCGCATGTTTGAGCTTCTCAGCACCGATCCGCAATCGATGGCCCGCCGCGGCCGATTGACGCTTCCGCACGGGCTGGTGGAAACGCCCGCTTTCATGCCGGTGGGCACCCAAGGCACAGTCAAGGCGGTTTCCCCGGCGGAATTGGATCAGATTGGAGCCCAGATCATCCTTGGAAATACCTACCACCTGAATCTGCGGCCGGGGATGGACGTGATCCGGGACTTCGGCAGCCTGCACCGCTTTAGCCGCTGGCAGCGTCCGATTCTCACCGACAGCGGAGGATACCAGGTGTTTTCCCTCGCGAAACTCCGCAAGGTAAAAGAAGAAGGGGTCCACTTCCAGAGCCACCTCGACGGCTCCAAGTGCTTCATCGGCCCGGAGACTTCCATGGAAATCCAGGCCACTCTGGGCTCGGACATTGCCATGCTGTTCGACGAATGCCCGCCTTGGCCTTGTGAGGAACGCGAAGCGGATGTCAGTTTGGATTTGACCCTGCGCTGGGCCCGGCGCTGCAAGGATTGGATCGTGCGCCATGAACCTAAAACCGATACGGGTGCCCGGCAGTATCATTTTGGCATCGTCCAAGGCAGCGGGTATGCGGAGTTGCGGGAGAAAGCCGCCAAGGCACTGGCGGCGATGGATTTTGATGGGTATGCCGTGGGAGGCGTCAGTGTGGGGGAACCGGAGGAGGAAATGATGCGGGCGGTTGAATCCAGCACGCCTCACCTGCCGGAACACAAACCCCGCTACGCCATGGGCCTTGGCACGCCGCCGCAAATTCTCGAAATGATTGCCCGGGGCATCGACATGTTCGACTGCGTGCTGCCCACCCGTTTGGCCCGGCATGGCACGGCCTACACAATGGACGGACCGGTTCACATCAAAGGCAAACGGTTTGAGTTCGACCATGGGCCCCTTGATGCCGACTGTTCGCATCCTCTGACGGCAGACTTCAGCCGGGCCTATATCCGGCACCTTTTCCGGGCGGGGGAAATCCTGGGATTAAGGTTGATTTGTCTGCACAATCTGCATTTCTACCAGTCCCTCGTCCGAGGTGCCCGTGAGGCACTGGAGGCGGGGACCTTCGCCGCGTATCGCGCGGCTTTTTTGTCCCGATACCACGTCCGCTCTCCAGCCTCCTCCGACTTATGACCTCCTTCGCCTTTTCCATCCTCGCCCAAGGGGCCGCTCCGGCCGCTCCCCAGTCCTCTCCGCTGCAGTTCCTCATGCCGGTGCTGCTGATCGTTATGTTTTATTTCATGCTGATCCGCCCTCAGCGCCGCCAGCAGAAAGAACACGCCGCCCGGCTCGCCGCCTTGAGAACCGGCGATGAAGTCGTCGCTGCCGGGGGCATTCATGGGCTCGTCACCAACGTGGCCGACCGTGCCATTACCCTGAAAATCGCCGACGGGGTGAAGATCAAAGTGGAAAAGGTCAGTGTCGTCAGCATCACGAAAAAATCCGACGAGCCGGAAGTGGTTGAGACTGACGCTGCTTCTTCCTAAGCGGTTCCTTCCTAAGCGGTTCCGCTCCCTGCTGCCGCTCCCTCCCGCCGACCCCTCCGACTCCTGTCTCCGATCTTTCCTGTTATGGATTTGAAGCCCTACCTTAAACCGCTTGAGCCCTATCTGCCCTACATGATCATGGTCGTGGGCATCGCCTCGGCGGCGCTCTTTATCATGTATTTCGCGGCTGAGACGGACCGGAAGAAACGCAACGCCGGCACGGCCTTATCCCTTTTGCTGGGAATTTTCAGCTTTTACTGTGTAGGGTTGGGCCTTAAAAAAGGCATCGACCTCCAGGGCGGGGCCGCCTTCCTCGTCAAGGTGCAACCGGCCGATGGCCGCGAAGTCAATCCTGATTCCCTGCGCAGCGCCCAGGAAATCATTGAAAACCGCTTAAACCCGCAGGGAGCCCTCGATGTGACCATCACCCCTCAGGGAGAGGACCGGCTCTATGTCGAAGTGCCGGGTCTGAACGACGACGAGATCCGGAAAAGCAAGGAAATCATTGAAAAGGTCGCCAAACTGGAGTTCCACCTGCTTGCGGAAAAGAATATCATGGGCGGCGGGATGCGGCCCAATCCACCCGGGGATCCCGGCATCGAACCAGGATACAAGGCCTTGCCGTATGAAGAATCGAAAAAGGAAGTCGACCCCAAGACGGGGGCGGAAATCGAGACTCCCGAGGCTGATAAGGTCACGGTCTTTGTAAAAAACAAAGCCGAAATGGGCGGCAAGAGCGTCAAGAGCGCTTTCGGAGCCCTGATGCCCGGTTCCCTCAACTATCACATCAGTGTGACCCTGCATGACGAATACGGCGACAAGATGAGCCAGATCACGAGGGAAAACATCGGCAAGCCGCTGGCCATCGTTCTGGACGGAGTGGTCATTTCGGCTCCAACCATTCAAGGCAGTTTCGGAGCCCAATTCCAGATCACCGGTGGATTCAGCGAAGCCGAAGCCCGCGACCTTGCCAGTGCCCTCGAGAATCCGCTGGAGAACCCATTGCTGGTGGAGCAGTCCAGCACCACTTCCTCCACATACGGCAAGGCCGTGGTGAGCCAGGGGATCAAGTCTGCCCTTTTCGGTCTCGCGGCCACCCTGGTATTCATGATGATTTATTACCGCCTGTCGGGCATCATTGCGGTGATTGGTCTGGCGATGAACCTCCTGTTGCTGCTTGGTGCCATGCAGGTGTTCGGTTTTACCCTGACCATGCCTGGGATCGCCGGGATCATTCTGACGCTGGGCATGGCAGTGGATGCCAACGTGCTCATCTATGAACGCATGCGGGAGGAGTTTGCCGCCGGCAAATCCTTCTCCGCAGCCATCAAGGGATCCTATGAAAAAGCCTTCAGTGCCATTTTTGATTCCAACACCACGACCCTGATTACCTCCATCATCATGATGGTGATCGCCACCGGGGCCATCCGGGGATTTGGTCTGGCCCTGACCATCGGCCTGATTGCCTCTATGTTCTCAGCCCTGCTCATCACCCGGGTCTGTTTTCTCTGGGTGGAAAAATTCGGGGTCAAAAAGCTTTCATTTCTCAATCTGATCTCCAACCGCCTGTATGACTTTATGGGAATGCGGAAGAAGGCCTTCCTGATTTCCGGGATTCTTGTTGCAGCCAGCCTTACGGTAATCGCGATGAGGGGGGACCGTATCCTGGGTTATGAACTGCGGGGCGGTGACTCTGTTAGCCTCGCCAGCATTCCGAACCTGACCGAAACGCAGATCACGGAGTCGTTGTCCGATTTCACCACCACCGTGGGGGGGCAGACATTTGATGCGAGTTCCTTCAACGTGCAGTCCGTCACCCCTTTGGGAGGCGATCCCTACTTCACCATCCGGAGTGCCCCCAACACGGCGGACGCCCTGATTGCTGAACTCAAGAAGGATCTTGCGGGAGGGGACGGGGAAAGAGCCAAACTTTTCGATGGGGCGGACAAGCAGAGCATGGGTTCGTCCGTTGGCGGCAAAATGCTGGAAAGATCCATCTGGGCCCTCGTCGCCGGCCTCGCCGGGATTTTTATCTACCTCACCCTCCGCTTCGAGACTCCCTTCGCCCTTGGTGCCATTGTGGCTGTCCTGCATGACGTGATCATCGCGGTCGGAGCCTGTGCGCTCGTGGGCAAGGAAATCGGCCTGATCCTCGTGGGCGCTTTCCTCACCATCGCCGGTTATTCCATCAACGATACGATTGTTATTTTTGACCGCGTGCGAGAAGAACTCCGGACCCAGAAGGGAGACCTGGTCACGGTGCTGAATACTGCCATCAGTGCCACCCTGAGCCGCACTATCATCACCGGCGGTGTCACCGCCCTGGCGGTGCTGGCCATGCTGCTCTTCGGGGGCAAATCGCTCGCGGACTTCTCCTTCGCCATGCTGGTGGGCATGATCACCGGGGTTTACTCCACGATCTTCATTGCTTCCCCGGTGGTGCTCTGGTGGGCCCGGAAGCGCAAGCTCAACCTCCGCAAGCAAATTCTCGATGCCGACGCCATCCGCCTCGAAGCGCTCAGCAGCATCGAACGGGAAGCGCCTGTCAAGCCCGAGAAACCGGCCAAAGCCTGACCTTGCGGTCGCAGGGTATTTCTTCCGCCCCCTGGCCATCATGGCCAGGGGGCATTTTTTATGTGAGGCACCAGGCCTATTCAACCACCAGCGGCACATTGGCCGTGGCGGCGTGACCGCGTCCATCGCTGACCCAGACATGGAGACGGTAGCGGCCGGGTTTGGCCGGAGCCTTCACTCCGGTTTCCGGTCCGGGCGGAGTAGTCAGGGTATCAGGGGCAGGGGGCGGCACAGGAGGGCTGACGCTATTGTCATGGCCCGAGTTTTCCGGCAGCACCGCCCAGCGCCACGTGAGGGGATCCTCCTCGGCATCCTTGGCGGTGGTTGATGCTGTAAAGGTCCGGCCTGGCGGCACCGGTCCGGACGGAGCGCCCTTGACCGGCCCGATCTGAGGCGCGGTATTGTCAGGAGCCCGGCCGCTCCAGCGCTGTTGCAGGACATTCACCGCTGCGGTGAAGTCCCCTTCATGCGTCAGCAGGCCGAACCATGTGACGGAGCCTTCGTTTTTCCAGCCCCAGAGGAATACATAACTTCCAAGGCATCCTCCGCCCGGCTGCAGAGCATCATCATAGGCCTTGGCCATCATGGATGCTTTTTCGCTGCTGGTCGGCTCCAGCGCCATGCCGCCTGCCCCGCGTGGCCGTTCCCAGAATCCCTGGGGCCCCCACTCCGTCACCATCCAAGGCCGGGTCCACTTCACCTCCGTCAGGTTTTTCCGCAGGCTGAAAAGTCCGCCATAGGTATTGATCCCAACGAAATCAAGGTCCGGGGCGTGGCGGTTGAGTCCTTCGGCTTTGGCGGCGTTGATTCCGGCAACCGCCGTGAAGGTGGGGTGGGCCGGATCCCATTCCTTCACAAGCCTGGCCAAGCGGCCGATTTGTTGCCAAAAGGCAGGATCGTCCCCACCGCCTTCCGCTTCATTCCCAAGGCCCCATGCCAGCAGGGCAGGGTGGTCCCGGTAGCGCAGGACTTCCGCCTTCACCCGTTCCGTCTGCCGCGCACAATGTTCCGGATTGTGATAGGAAAACCATGAACATTCGGATTCCAGCCAGATGCCGGCACTTACGGTGAGGCGGTGCCGGGCCGCTTCATCCAGAACCTGCCCGAGGTCTGTGGTGGACCAGGTCCGGATGCTGTTGGCTCCCAGCTTTGCAAGGGCCGCGAGCCGGTCCTGTCCGCCCGCCCCCTTGACTTGATAAGGTTTCCCGCCGCGGTGCAGTCCGTCAGCCTCAAGAGTCACTGGCACCGGTGCCGCAGCCAGACTGCCAGCCATGGCCCAGCCCAGCCATCCGTAAAAAGCAGTTCGCATCATGCGGCACGATGGGCCGGACCACGGGAGGCGCCACCGCATCATGCTCGGGGATTTCCTGATCCTCCGGAAACGCCCCATGAGGAAGGCGGAGCGGCCGGCGTCCTGCGGGGTCCGGCGGGGCAAAGCACCCGCCCCGGCATTGGAGGAGCGCTTGACGGAAGGAGCCCCGATGCGACTGAATCCACCATCATGCGGGCTTTCTTGTTTTGGACGTGGCTGTTGCTGCCGGGAGCAGTCATGCCTCCGCTGTGGAGTCAGGACCACGCAGCGGTGCCGGTCGGGTTGGAAGAGTTTATAGGGGGCACGGGAGAAACAGCGGCCTTGCTGGTCAGGGAAGATTTGGACCGCAGTGGGGTGCTGCGCAGCCGGCCGGGTCTTGCAGACGCCGGCAGCGGCTGGGTGCTGCGGGGCAGTTCCTCGGCCGGGCGGATTGACGGTGCCCTCCTTGATGCCAAAGGCAGCGTGGTCTTCAACAACCATTATGCGGAACCCGACCTGAGGGACAATGCCCACGCGTTTGCCGACGATGTGGTCACCGCCATTACCCAGGGCCGGGGTATTGCCGCTTCCAAGATTGCCTTTGTTAGCCGCCGCAGCGGCTCCACGGAAATCTACCTCGCCGACAGCGACGGCGAACGCGTCCGCCAGGTGACGGCCGATGGTGCTTTGAAAGGCAGTCCATCCCTTGCGCCCGGCAGCATCCTGCTGGCTTATACCTCGTGGCAGAGCGGCTACGCGGATGTCATGCTGAAGGACCTGCGTTTCGGTTCGGAACGGCCTTTGCTCAGTGCCCCGGGCACCAACAGTGGCGCTGCCTTTTCCCATGATGGAACCCGGATCGCTCTTTCCATGAGCCATGAAGGGGATCCCGAAATCTACGTGTCAGGGCTGACGGGTCAGCGGATCCGCCGGGTGACGGCCTCGCGCAGCGTGGAATTTTCCCCCGCATGGGCTCCGGATGGCAACCGCCTCGTTTTTTGCTCGGATGCCAACGGATCGCCCCAGCTCTTTGTGGTCTCACGCCGCGGGGGCGAACCGGAACGGCTGGAGACCGGCTACCGTCATAACACTTCTCCCGACTGGTGTCCTGACGGAGGTTCGATCGCCTTTACCGGCCGTCAGAGCAGTGGTCCGGCCGTGATTCTCTATGATTTGGCGTCAGGACGCAGCCGGGTGGTTCTGTCCCGTGCGGAAGATCCTGCCTGGGCTCCGGATGGCCGTCATCTGGCCGCCGTGCAGGATGCCACTTTGGTGGTGGTGGATACGGTTACGGGGGTTAAACGCACCATTCTGAGCGGATTTTCCCAGTTGGCGGAACCGGCCTGGTCCCGTTAGCGCTCCTTCTCCATCCCCATGATTAAACCTTCCCGCTCTGCGCTGATGCTGCTCATGCCCCTTTTGGCACTGGGTGCTGCCGGCTGTGCCATCACCGGACCCGCTGATGATGGTGAAGACCCGGCGGGAAGCGGGGAGACCCCCCGTCGGGCGGCATGGCCCGCTTATACCTCTTCTGGCGTCAAACGCGGCCAATCGGAAGGCGTTAGTTTCGCCGGAAACCAGTGGGAGTTGACCCGGGCGCAACGCACGGTGGTGAAAGCGGTGGCAACCACCCTGAAAGTGCGGGCGGAACGGGTGATCGTCGCAGGCGGGTCTTCCTCGCCAAGTGCCGAATACGCCCGACAACTCGGGCAGCAGCGCGCCCTCGCGGTCATGGAGGCCCTGATCGACGAAGGCATCCCTGCCAACAAAATCATGACCGTGAGTTTTGGCCGGGATCTGCCGGGCCGGGGTGGTGACCGGGTCGAATTCGGTTTTGTTCCGACCGGAGAAGGCAACCTTCCGCCGGCTGCTGACTAACGCATTCAGGCGGAAACCGGCATGATTTTGGAAGTGAGCCGCTGCAGCAGGGAAGGAAAACACTGCCCGAGTCCGAGCAGGGCATTGCCCACGCTGCGATGAGTGACGGCGATACGGGTGAGACGGTTGATCCACAAGCGCCGTTGATAAAGCTGCCTCCAGGCACTTTGATAGGACAGGGAGGCCCCGTCGAGGCCTTGGAGGTGCCGGCCGGCGGCAGCAGCCGCAAGCTGGCCGCTCGAGAGCGCATAAAAGATCCCTTCACCCGTAAAGGGTTCCACTACCCGCGCGGCATCGCCGGCCAAAAAACAACCGGGCAGGGGGGCCGGAGCCACGTCGGCCCGGTCCAGTGGGGCGAGGCTGTGCCAAACCTGATCCGGCAGCAGTCCGAAGCGCTCATGCAGGCTGGATTTTGCCAAAGCGAGGTTGGCAGGGGCCGTCACCACGCAAACGTTCATGCGGGTGGAGTCCACCGGAGCGAGGCCACAATACCCCCATGGGGTCAGCTCCAGCGCTACGGTATTTTGATAGGAGGGATCCAGCGGGACATGACATTGCAGGGCGACGCGCCGGGAGTCACGGGAACCCGGGCGGGGCATCAGGCCCAGCAGGCGGCAGGTGGTGGAGTTTCGTCCATCGGCGGCCACAAGGACGCGGGCGGCCAGGTTTTCGCAGGACGTGCCAAGGTGCCAGGGAGCTTCAGGCGCAGTCCGTGTCACCGAGGTTAGGGGCGCGCCCTGAAACAAGGTCACTCCGGCCGTGCGGGCCGCATCAAGGAGGACGGCGTCAAGGGATTCGCGGGTCACGGCCCGCTCGGCTCCGGGCGGCAGCGGAAGTGTCAGACTTCCTCCCTTGGTCCGGGAAAACCGCACCTGCCCAAGCGGGGCATGATCCAGCGCCCGGACTGCTCCCTCAAGACCGAGGGAGGCCAACACCGGCCAGACCGAGGGATTGAGGCAATCCCCGCAAACCTTGTGGCGGGGAAAAACGGCCCGTTCGATAAGGGCGACCCGCCAGCCGGCCCGGGCGGCGGCAATAGCACATGCTGTTCCCGCCGGACCGGCTCCTGTAATAGCAAGATCAAACATCATGGGCCTTTTGGGGGAGCAGGGGGCAGTGGCAGGCCGGGAAAAGCTGCCGCCCCACGAAGGACGTAGGAACTACGTCTGCCGGAAGCCATGGGTTTGGCCAAGAGCGAGACAATCCTCCATGGATCGCAGGCCTTCGGAAGGCGTGGGATCGGCGAGGCAGGCAGCAGCGGCACAGACCCCAAGCCGCAGGCCCTCTGCGGGCGTCCACCCCTCATGCACAGCAAGGATCCAGCCCGCCGCAAACGCATCCCCTGCTCCCGTGGCCCCCCGGATGTGTCCTGCCGGCAAGGCCACGGAACTCTGCCGCACGATGCCGTTTTTCCCGGCCGAAACCGCCCCCTCCACCGCATGGATAGTGACGCTTTGCCTGACCCCTGCGCCTAGCAGTTCCAGAGCCGCCGCATCCATGGCCCCGGCGTCCAGAGAATCATCGGCACGGCGCAGGGAACGGCCGCAGAGCTGGCCGGCTTCCAGTTCATTCAGGATAAAATGATCAATCCACGGCAGCGCGCTCCGGGAACCCCCGATCAATCCCGGGTCGGCAACACTAACCATATCCACCACGGTGACAAAACCCCGTTGGCAGGCCGCTTCAAGCAGATGGGAAGCCGCACTGCGGCCGTTGGCGTCCGTGGCGTCCAAGGTGTCCAACAGCATCAAATAGCCAAGATAAAACAGCCGCGCCTCACTGGCATGCAAATCGAGATCGGCTGCCGCCAGCCGGGCATTGGCCCCGCGGTGGTGGAAAAACGTGCGCCGGCCGGTGGATTGGACAGTGAAGGCATCGGTGTAGCTGGTGCGCAGCCCGCCCCGGAGCTGCAACTGGCTGGTATGAATGCCGTGCTCCTCGCAATGGGCGATGATCCAGCGTCCCGCATCGTCATCCCCCAGCAGCCCTGCCGCTTCCAAAGGAAACGGAGCCCGCATCCGTGCCAAATCCATTAATACGTTGAAGGCTCCTCCTCCATTGCTGCTTTGCTCCGAATCAATGCTCGCCAGCATCTCTTCCGCCGGCCACGCATCGATCATCTTGACATGGTCCACAATAAAATTGCCCGCCGCCAACAAACCGGAGCGGGGCACAGGGGTTTCAGAAACGGACATGCCGATAACCTGACAGGCCTGCCGCTTCCACGCAAGATAGGAACTCGTCCCAATCTCTGACCCGCGGAATCCAGCCCCTGTCTGTGCGGCCAGGATCCATGAACCAAGGCAATCGCCATGCAAGATTCCAAGGGCCATCAGCGTTTTGGGAACCGCAATCGCGACTCAATCGCAAAAGTAATGAGACTCAATCTCATAAAATCCCTTGCGCCGCGCCAAAACTCAGGAACACTCTCCGCGTGAATCTCCCCCTTGCTTCCCCACCCGCGTTGGATCGCCGCCTTGCTGGCTGGCGGCGGGATGCCGCACGCCTTGCGGCCGAATTGCTTTGTGAAGTATCCCCGGCTGCCGCCGATGAAGTGCTCGACCTGCGCTCGGCGCTTCTTGACGGCACAGTCGGTGCCGAGGGGGTGCTGAAAGTCTTTTTCCTCGCGAAAAACCGTCTGGAGACCGAGCACTATCTGTTGTTTTACCGGCTGCGCCGGGTGTTGGAGCCGGCTTTGGCCCTTAGCGTGCAATTGCCGGGAGAGGCCGTGCCTTTCCGCCATCCTTTGGATTTCCGCTGCCGGGACCTTGCTCATCTGCGGCGGAGCGTGCAGCGCGAATGTTTTGAACACCATCTGACGGTGGGCGAACCGGAAGCGGTGAAGGTGGAAGCCGTGTGGCGGTTTTAAGGCCGTGCTCCCCCGGGCCCATGTCGGGCAATCGCATGGTCTGCAAACCACCGGCCCGGGCCCCCCGAAAGTGTGATGGATAATGGTTGTCGCCAGGCAAACAAGCCTGATACTCTTGCCGTTTTTCCCTCCTACATGAGCAAATCCTCCGAGTCCCATCTGGTCGAAGACCGCGTCTTCCCTCCTTCTCCTGAATTTTCCAAAACCGCACGGATCCGGAGTCTGGCCGCCTACAAAAAGAAATACACCGAAAGCATCAGGGATCCCCAGTCATTCTGGGCGGAGGAGGCCTCCGAACTCACATGGCAACAGCCATGGGACACGGTGCTGGACTGGAAACCACCCTTCGCCAAATGGTTCTCCGGCGGCAAACTCAATGTGGCAGAAAACTGTGTCGACCGCCATGCCGCCAACCCGGCCCGCAAAAACAAGGCCGCCATCATCTGGGAAGGTGAACCCGGCGACCGCCGCACCCTCACCTATCAACAACTGCAGCGTGAAGTCTGCCGTTTTGCCAATGTGCTCAAGGCCCATGGAGTGAAGTCCAAGGACCGTGTCATGATCTACCTGCCCATGGTCCCGGAGGCCGCCATCGCCATGCTGGCCTGTGCCCGCATCGGAGCCGTGCACAGTGTCATCTTCGGCGGCTTCAGCAGCGCCAGCATCAAGGACCGCACCGAAGACTGCGAAGCCTCCCTCATCATCACCGCAGACGGCGGATACCGCCGTGGTAAGGTGGTTCCCCTGAAAGACAACGTCGACGCCGCCCTTGAGGCCGGAGCTGATTCCGTCAAAAAGGTCATCGTGCTCCGCCGCACCCACAATACTGTGCACATGCAGCACGGACGGGATGTTTTCTGGCATGAGGAAATCGAAAAGGTAAACGCCAAGTGTCCTCCCAAAGGATTTGATAGCGAGCATCCGCTTTTCCTCCTCTACACCAGCGGGTCCACCGGCAAACCCAAAGGCATCCTCCACACCTCCGGCGGTTACCTCACCGGCACCTATGCCACCTCCAAGTATGTCTTCGACCTCCGCGATGATGACGTCTACTGGTGCACTGCCGATGTGGGCTGGATCACCGGCCACAGTTATATTGTCTACGGCCCTCTGGCCAACGGCGCGACCCTGCTGATGTATGAAGGCGCTCCCGACTGGCCGGACAAGGACCGCTTCTGGCAGATTATTGAAGAGTATTCCGTCACCATCCTTTACACCGCCCCCACCGCCATCCGCGCCTTCATCAAGTGGGGCGATGCCTATGTCAAAAAACACGACCTGACCTCCCTGCGCCTTCTCGGCAGCGTCGGCGAGCCTATCAATCCGGAAGCATGGATGTGGTATCACAGGGTGATCGGCGGCGGACGCTGCCCGATTGTCGATACCTGGTGGCAGACCGAAACCGGAGCCATCATGATCACCCCGCTCCCCGGGGCCACTCCCACCAAACCGGGCACAGCCACCCTGCCATTTTTCGGCATTGATGCCGCCATTCTCGATGAAACCGGCAAGGAATGTGGTCCTGACGAAGCCGGCAAACTGGTAATCCGGCAACCCTGGCCTTCCATGCTCCGCACCATTTACGGGGACAAACAGCGCTACAAGGATACCTATTGGAGTGAATACTCCGGCGGCATCTATCTCGCCGGCGATGGGGCCCGCCGCGATAAAAACGGCAACTTCTTCATCGTGGGCCGGCTCGACGACGTCCTCAATGTCTCCGGCCACCGCCTTGGCACTGCTGAAGTGGAAGGAGCACTCGTTTCCCATCCGGCAGTGGCGGAATCCGCGGTGGTCGGACGTCCTGACGAAATCAAAGGCCAGGCCGTCGTCGCCTTTGTCACCCTGAAGGCCGGCATCGAACCTTCCGAAGCCCTCAACAAGGAGTTGAAACTCCACGTCGGCAAAGTGATCGGAGCCATCGCCCGGCCCGACGATATCCGCTTCACCGCCCTCCTCCCCAAAACCCGCAGCGGCAAAATCATGCGGCGCCTCCTCAAGGAAATCTGCGCCGGCGGCGACGTTAAAGGCGACACCACCACCCTCGAGGACTTCAGCGTGGTCGCCAGCCTCCAGGCCGCCGGAAAGGATGAAGGGTAGTTCCATTCCCGCCACCGGGCGTTCCCTGAGTCCCAAGCCATGTCCCGATGCCCGGACCAGCCGACCGTTTCTCCAGTCCGCTGCGGCTTGGTTTTTTGAGAATTTACTTAGATCTCTATATGTCTATAGATTCATAATTGAATTCAATACCTTTAACACATCGGGAATCGGAAACACCCAAGGCTGCCAAATCGCTCCGCGTAACCAATCCCCCTAAGAAAAACCGCGTGAAGTCTTGAAATTCGATTCCTAGCCATCCCTCGGGCGGGAGGCGTCCGCCATTGCATGACAAGATCGACAAAGCAGGGGATAAATCTGGGATATATTCCCCGGCAGCCCATCGCGACAGCCGGGAAATCGATCCATCACAAGTGCTGCTATACGATAAATGGATGATATTCCGCAGGCTTTCCCCACGCAACAAATCATCATATAGTGCGAATGACTCCTCGCTAATGGAAACCCCCGGAACTTCGTCCGCATTTCGGGAGTATCGCAGCCAGATGTCAATCCCCAGGTTCAAAGCACACTTTGCAAAATACTGCGGTATGGAAACTGGGAAAGCCGCGCCCTTTACCAATAAACTGATTTCAGCAAACGAAACCTCATCTGGCAATTGTTGCATTTGTGATCCGGAGAAATGATTAATTATCGCATCATGTTGCTGCAGCGACAGGTCGTCGCCAATCTCAGCAATCAAAATCTCAGGTTGGTCAACCCGTTTCGAATAGGGGACTTGGATTTGACGCAGCAAATGACCAGTAGAATGGCTATCTGGGAGAATCAGATAAAATCGACAATATCCAGCATCCATTCTGTAAATCTATGTTATCTTGATTACGGAAGTCCAATGGAAATGAGTGACCGGAAACCCATTAAAGAAGTTAGGATAAACCTCGAGAAAAATATGGGAGGGATTCCGGTAAAGAGGATCAGGATTCAGGACTTGGGATTGCTCTCAGCCATTGCTTCGGGAGCCGGAGTGCTGATCACCGAGGATCTGCAGTAGGGCAGATCAATCGGAACGCTGACCCTATCGAATCCCTTCGCAATGCACTGACTGCGGCCTCAAATGCTGTAGGGGGCCCGCATCGGGCGGGCAAGGTGCGAGTTGATTTCCGCATCGGCGCTTTGCTCGGTGGCAGGATCCCACTTGATGGAGGATTTGCCAAAGCGCAGGCCGAGATTGGCAAGGTGGGCAATGGTGATGGTGCGGTGGCTGGCCTCAATCGGAGCTGCTGTAGCTGCTCCGTCGTAGATGTGGTCCACAAAGTCGGAATTGTGATTGTATTTGCGGCTGAGGTGCAGGCGGTTTTCGCCTTCCTTGATCTGTTGGGCGCGCAGTTCCGGCGGGGTGAACTCGATCAGGTCCCGCTTCACAAACAGCTTTTTGCCATCGCTGCCGATGAACTCAATGCCCTCGCGGAAACTGCTGTCCACGATCATGCGCACCCCGTCAGCATACACCGCCTCAAAGTGATAGGACGTGGCGGTGTTATAGAGGGCATCCCTGGCGGGGAGTTCACCTTTGATGTTTTCGATCAGGACCGGGCCGCCGGCATCCTTGTCGAGTGCCCACTGGACGATATCCATGTGATGGGCTCCCCAGTCGGTGATCATGCCGCCGGAGAAGTCATAATTGTGCCGCCAGTTCAGTTGCAGGATCGCCGGGGCATAGTCCCGTTGTGGGGCAGGCCCGAGCCAGAGGTCCCAATTGAGTTCGGGGGGCGGCGCTTCAGGGCCCTTGCGGTCGGCAAGTTTGCTCCAGTTGGTATGGCCTGCGGGCAGACCCACGCGGACTTCGGACAATTTGCCCAGCCGTCCGTTGCGGATGTATTCGGCGGCCATGCGGAATTTCAGGTCGCTGCGCTGCTGGCTGCCGGTTTGCCAGGTGATGCCGGCCTTTTTGACTTCATCCGCCATCCGGCGGCCTTCATCCACCGTCATGGCGAGGGGCTTTTGCCCATAAATGTGTTTGCCTTTGCGGGCGCAATGGATGGCCTGGTAGGCATGCCAATGGTCCGGGGAGGAAATGTTTACGGCATCGACATCCTCCTTCTCCAACAATTCGCGGAAGTCTTCGTAGGCCTTGCAGCCCTTGAAGGTGCCGTCCTTGGTGTCCGCGTAATGCTTCTCGATCAGCGCCTTGCCCACGATCCGTCCGCCCCGTTTTTCGCCGGAATAACCGTAACTGCCGAGATCACTCACCGGATCCGCCACCGCAATCATCTGGACGCGTTCATCCTGCAGAAAGGCCGGCACCGTGGTGTGGGCAATGGTCCCAAAACCAAAGGCCGCCATGGTGACCCGCTCGCTGGCCGCCGGACGGCCGTTCAACCCCAGGGCCGTGCCCGGGATGATCGAAGGAAAGCCGGCCGCAGCCGCCGTCAGGACAGAGTTTTTAAGAAGAGCACGACGTGTCAACATGGAGGTAAAATCTGGTTTGAGTTCGGGGCATCAGACAATGGCCAAGCCGGTCTTGTCAACCCTTTGCAGAGGGGCTTTTACCTGCCGAATGGCACATGGAGGACCAGTTCAGCAAGTCTCTGTAGTGGCAGCCATCGCCGCGACACCCCCACTTTTTCCGACGGAGCTACCCCAAACTGCAGGGGGCAGCTAGTTTCCACCATCCACCTCGGATGCGCGAAGAACAGGATTGGAAAGGCCCAACCCCAGGCACAATTTGGATCCCGGAGGGATCAAAGCCATTAGCCGGTGGTTGAGCGAAGCGACACCACCGGGATTGCGGGAACACGGAAATGCCACCCCGGCAGGGGTGGCAGATTGAAAAGAATCATGAAATGAGATTGCTGATAGATACCCATGCTCTGCTGTGGTAACTTGGCAAAGCAACCCGGGACTGCTTCATGACAACACCAACCCGCGCAGGTCTTCGTCCGTCAGGCCTTCCATGAGCGGGTTCTCGTCGTCCAACGCTGCGTCCATCAGGTTCCGTTTCCGTTCCTGCAATTTCAGAATTTTTTCCTCCACCGTGCCGGTGGTGATCAGTTTGTAAACGGTG
The DNA here is from genome assembly GCA_038210825.1 of Verrucomicrobiales bacterium. GTDB lineage: Bacteria > Verrucomicrobiota > Verrucomicrobiia > Verrucomicrobiales > V1-33 > CAIZWU01. The sequence goes on along the minus strand of JBBQWG010000026.1, from coordinate 9,165 downwards.
ACCGGCCGTTCCTGGCCGATGCGGTGGGCGCGGTCGGTGGCCTGGGCCTCCACCGCCGGATTCCACCACGGATCAAAGTGGATCACAGTGTCCGCTTTGGTGAGGTTCAAGCCGTAACCTCCCGCTTTGAGGCTGATCAGGAAGACCCGTTTGTCAGGGTCGTTCTGGAAGGCATCGACCTGGGCGGCCCGGTCGCGGGTGGAGCCGTCGATGTGGCAGGAGCCAAGGCCCGCAGCATCGACGGTTTCCTGCAGGAGGCGGAGCATGGAAGCAAAAGCGCTGAAAATGATCACGGAATGGCCACCGTCCCGGATTTCCTCCAGCAGTCCGGCGAGAGCTTCCAGCTTGCCTGACAAGTCGGACGCAGGCTGTGGGGGAAGCTCCAGTTTGAGCAGCCGGGGATCGCAGCAGGTCTGGCGCAGCCGGAGCAGAGTCGTCAGGAGATGCATCCGGGCTTGCCCCTGGTGCCTGGCATTTTCGGCATCCACCACCTTGGCCGCGCCTTCGCGCATTAGTCCCGCGTAAAGTTCCTGCTGGGTCGGGGTCAGGGCACAGGGGTGGATCTGGATGATCTTGGAGGGGAGATCCTTCGCGACGTCCTGTTTCAGGCGGCGCAGGATGTAGGGAGCCATGCGGCGGCGCAGACGGGCCATCAGGGGGGCATTGCCACCGGATGTCAGCGGCGACTCGTAGCGTTCGGCAAAATCCTTGCGGGGGCCGAGATAGCCGGGCACCGCAAATTCCGTGAGGGACCAGAGGTCGCGGATCCCATTTTCCACCGGAGTGCCGGTGAGGGCGAACCGGACGCGGGCGGTTAGGGCCCGGGCCGCCTGGGCGGCCTGGGTGTCGGGATTCCGGATGAATCCGGCTTCGTCCAGAATAATGGCTCCGTATCCGGTGGCGCGGTGCTCTGCCAAATCGCGGGCGAGCAGTTGATAGGATGTGATAACAATTCCGGCTGAGGAGATGGCCGCGAAGTCCTTTCTGCGGCGCGTCCCCTCCAGCGTGAGGACAGTCACGTCAGGAGTGAAGCGGGCCGCTTCAGCCCGCCAGTTGGCGAGCAGTGACTTCGGGCAGACCACGAGGCAGGGGCAGTCCGGCCATTGGCGCCGCAGGGCGGCGATCAGGCTGAGACTTTGCATAGTTTTGCCCAGGCCCATTTCATCGGCCAGTATCCCTCCCAGGCCGGAGGCAGCGTGGTCTAGAAGCCACTGCACCCCGCATTTCTGATAGTCCCGCAACAGGGCCAGCAGGTCCGGCGGAATGCTGGATTCAAGGGGCCAGCGGGGCGTGCCGGATCCTTTTTCCAGCGGCGTCCCAAATGTGTTTTCAAGGTAGCCCAGCTGCGACCGCCGCACCCGGAAGGCCCCGCCCGCCTGCTCGGGAGAAACATCCCTCAGAACCTCATTCAGGTCCATGGCATCGGCCAGCGAAACCACCGCAATCCGGCCGTCAGGCAACTTTTTGTGGCCGGTGCCGGTGGCCAGCAGGCGGGCGATTTCCACCCGGTCGAGGGTGGTGCCGCCGGGGGAGGAAAAACCCAGGTCAAAGGTGAGCCAGTCGTTAGAGGGATTGGGGCGCGAAGACCCGGAGTTAGCCATCCCCGGGGCCGGGGTCCACCGCGGGGCCAACCGTTCCACCTTGGCGGTGGCGTGGGTGAAGCGGTTTCCTAACTTGACATCCCAGGCCGCTTGGAGGCGGTCCAGTTCCCCCGCGAAGAACTGCAGGATGGCATTTTCCCCGGTCAGGATCCAGTCGGCGGCAAGGGTGGGGCCGGGCTGAAATCCGCACCCGGCGAGGCGGCGCACCGCAGCCGCTTCGGCAGCAAGGTTGCGGCTGCGGAAGTGGTCCGGCTCCCCCCCGGTTTCGAGGGGAAACCCCGGAATGTCAGGAGCCTCCGGAGGGAAGGGCGCAGGGCCTCCCCCGTAGCGGACCCGGAGACTTGCGGTTAGGCGCTCGAGGGTGCCTTCGAGCGTGAGTTCGAACCGGGGATGATCCGGCAGAATCTGGAACGCCAGCACGTCCGGTGAAGACGGTCCGGCATCCAATTCAAAATGATTTTGCAGAGGCCCGAGATGCGCGGCCAGCCAGCGCCGCGGTTTGTCCGCCGGACCCTGCGGTGGGAGGGTCCTGAGCAGCTCAAAATAGGGCTCCGGGACCGCCAGGGCGGTGAGAGAGTGAGCTGCGGGATCCCACAACCAGCCGGTTTCCCTGCTGGTCGCAGGCAGCACCGCATGGGCACCAGGATTGGGGAGGCGCAGGGCCAACCTGACATTTCCGGGTCCGGCATGGGTCACGCCAAGGAGCAGCCGGGCCGGTTCGCTGGACACCGTGAGCGGAATCCGGCGGGGCCCTTCCTGAAGGAAAATCCGGGGGTGTCCTGACAAAGCGGCGAGGGCCGCCGTGATCTGTGGTCCGCCTGCCAAAGCAAGGTGCGGTGGGACAGCTTTTTGCTGGAGGGAACCCAGCCAGAGCAGGAGCGGAAGATCGGGCGCTGCGCTTTCCACGGCGGCCGCCGTTTGCACGGCGAGGCCCAGTTTCTGGCGTTGCAGCGCCGTGAGGAAGTTTGGCGTGAGACCAAACTCCAAAGGGCCGTCGGCCATGGCAGGCTGGATCGCCGGACGGTTGCTGCCGGGGGTGCCGGGCGGACCTGACACCGGGGCCTGGCCCGGGCGGGACGGTGGCTTTTCATGCCGGTGCACCCAGGCAGTCCCCACCGCGAGGGCATGGGCGCAAAGCGTCCCATGGCGTTTCGACTGGAAGCAGGTGCAGAGATTGTCCATATCGCTGCGGCTCCGGATCAGCAGTCCGGAGGCGAGGGCTTTGCCGGCATCCTGCACCGTGCCCGAGAGCCGGCTCCCATCAAAGTCCGCCCCCGCCACGGCCCCGGCCGCATACAGCGCCCGGCCCCGCTTCATTTCCTGCCAACCACCCATCTCCATCAGCCATGCATCAGTTATTTGAATCACAGAAAAAATTAAAAAAGGGTGGAGTCGCCGGATGTTCCCTCAACCGGGGCAGATCCGGATCGGCAGCAGACCCGGTTTCCCGGCCGGGGGCAAACGGATTTCCGCCTCCTTTCCATCACTGGCCCGAAGGCCCCGCGGATAATTGAAAAAGAAAACCCGTTGCGTTGCTCTCCACCCCGGCTAAGGAATTTTCTCACGCCAAAACAGCGTCTGCGGGTGTAGTTCAATGGTAGAACACGAGCTTCCCAAGCTTGATACGTCAGTTCGATTCTGATCACCCGCTCCATCCTTGAGACCCACCTGCCGTCCAGCCGGTGCTTCCCTACCTTGGGTGGGCTCACACTTTGCCTGTTGTTGGGGGATCTTATTTTCTTGGAGTTGCGAGGGCTTCGAAACCGGAAATCACGTCGAAAAGTTCTTCGTCGATGCCGCTCTGTCGCAGGCGGTGGAAGTTGGCGTGGAGGTCTTCGAGGAGTTCGTCGATGTTCCTGTCGGCACGCTCCATGGCGGCGAGGCGGCTGGCGTTTTCGCTCGCGAGCGATTCGGCGCAGGCGCGGAAGATTGATACAAAGAGGTATTCGCGGATGAGCGCGCGCACCGTTGCGGCTTCACCACCGATAACTTCGGGTAGAAGTTTTGTCGGCCATGGAAGCTTGGACAATCCGCTGATCCACGAGGCATCGAGCGGGAGGAGCCGTTGACTGACAGGCGCATAAACGGCATGGGACCCGGGGCGGTTATAAAAGAGGTGGAGTTCGTTGCCCTCGCCACGACCTGCCTGTGTTTCGTGTTCGAAGAGGATTTGCCCGACGAGCGGAGTGATCGCCTGCACCGAATTTGGCACGGGGAAGAGCCCGGCCAATGACAAACCTGAATCCGCAATACGCGCGTGAACGCGCTCTCCGACGGCCCAGACGTGTGGCTTGCCCGGTAGGCTGGCGAGAGAATTGATCGCGTGCTCGGCCACCCTGTCGTTAAATTGGCCGACCAACCCTTGATCGGAGCCGAACACGACGACACCAATGACACCCGTATCGAATGGCATTTCTCCTGCGCTCCTCCCCGCCGTTATTCCGCTTCCATGAAAGCAAGCAACCAACCCTAGCTCAACAGTCCGATAATAATCGCCCAGGGCGCGCACGGATTGTTCGTATTGCCCGATGCTTGATGCAGCGAGGGCTTTCATCGTGCGCACAACCGATTGAAGATCGCCGGCGCTGCCGATCTTGCGGCTGAGGCTGGCGGTGCTGTCACTCATATCTTGTCCTCCGTTGCGGCCGCACGCAGGAAAGGTGCCAGCGCCTTCCGGGCGAGTTTGGTGATGGATTCGCGATCTTCATCACTCAGTTTGTTGGCGGTTTCAAAGCGCGCGATTACCTCTCCCGGGAGGTTCGCCGAGGCTTCGCGGACGGCATGCTCGGCGTCTGGCATTTGATCGAGCGGCACTTTGTCAAAGAGATCCGCCGTCAAGGCGAGCAGGATGGTGATTTGGGCGGGCACGGATACCGGGGAAAATTCCGGCTGCTTCAGACAGGCGCGGATGCGCCTCCCATGCTCGATGCTTTGGCGCGTGTCGTCGTCGAGTCGCGCGCCGAAGCGGGCGAAGGTTTCGAGTTCCTCAAATTGCGCATAGGCGAGCTTTAGGTCGCCCGCGACCGCGCGGTAGGCCGCCCGCTGCGCTTTACCGCCGACGCGGGAAACGGATTTCCCGACATCGACCGCCGGCAACACGCCCAACTCGAACAACGACGGCGAAAGATAAATTTGCCCGTCGGTGATGGAGATCAGGTTGGTGGGAATGTAGGCTGAGATGTTTTGCGCTTCCGTCTCGATGATCGGCAGGGCGGTGAGTGAGCCGCCGCCGAGTTCCTCACGGAGATGCGTGGCGCGTTCCAGCAGGCGGGAGTGGATGTAAAAAATGTCACCCGGAAAAGCTTCGCGGCCGGGCGGGCGGCGGAGAAGGAGCGAAAGCTCCCGATAGGCGCGGGCGTGATGGGTGAGGTCGTCATAAACGATCAACACGTCGCGACCCGCTTCCATGAAGTGCTCCGCGATACTGGTCGCGGCGTAAGGTGCGATGTAGGTAAGACCGGGAGAATCGTTGCCTTCAGTAACGACCACCACAGTGTAATCCATGGCCCCTTTCCCACGCAGGACAGCCACGGACCTGGCCACCGCTGCGGCCCTCTGACCAATCGCGCAATAGACGCAAACCACATCCTGACCGATCTGGTTTAAAATAGTGTCCAGGGCGATGGCCGTTTTTCCGGTTTGGCGGTCGCCGAGGATCAACTCGCGCTGACCGCGCCCGATGGGGATAAGGGCATCCACCACTTTCAATCCCGACTGGAGCGGCACCGTGACTGGCGCACGATCCATGATAGGTGTAGCGGGGCGCTCGATGGGCAAACGTTGGCGCGTGGCGGGCGGTCCAAGTCCGTCGAGCGGTCGGCCGAGCGGATCAATGACCCGTCCCAACAATTCATCGCCCACGGCCACGTCCATCACACGCCCGGTGCGCGTGGTCTCATCGCCCGCCCGCAGGTTCCAGTATTCGCCTAGCAGCACGACCCCGATTTCATCCTTGTCCACATTGAATGCGAGGCCGAAAACACCACCGGAAAATTCGATCAACTCCTCAAAGCCAACCCCGCGAAGACCGGCGACTTTGGCGATGCCGGTGGAGACATTGGTGATGGTTCCCACTTCGCGCGGGGTGAGGCGGGGTGAGAATTCCTCGCGCTTTTCGCGAAGGTTCGTGAAGGCGCGATCAAAGGCGCTCACCAAGGTGTCGGTCGCAGCGTTCATGGAATTTCGGCGACTTGCTTGGGCCTCCCGGAACTGCATTTTCCTTCAAGCAGTTCGCCGACGCTTGCTTTCATAGTCGCGAGGTAGTCCGCGATGCTCCACGCCACTTTTTGGCCGTTGGCGGAGAGTTCGATGCCGCCGACCAAGTGAGGTGTGGTCTCAAACCGGAGGGGAATATCTGCCGAAAAGGTTTCGTTGAGTGCCGTTTGAATGGCGGCGTGTGCTTCGTCTGGCAGGTCAAACGCGCTGCGCACGATGGCGGGTTCGGATGCGGATTTCAGGGCACCCGCGAGGCGTCCTTTCGACTCGTCGCTAAGTTCCCGCACCTGCTGCGTGAACACGTGGCTGATGCGTTCTTCGAAGCTGGCGTCGGCAAGATCTGTCAGCGCTTTTCGCGCAATTGCGAAAACTTCATCCTGGGTCCGGCGGCTGATTTCGTCGGTCAGATCACGATGTTCCCGTTTGAGTATTTCTTCCCGTGTGGCGCTCAGGGCATCGGCCGCCTTCCGGGCCTCGGCGAAAAGTTGCTCACGCTCGCCTTTCGCCTCGTCCGTGGCTTTGCTCAAGAGTGCCGCACGCTCGTCATCGAACTCCGCATTTTTCTGCTGGAATTCGTCACGTTCCTTCCTGGCTTCGTTTCTCGTGGCGTCAGCGTCGGCGAGTTCCTGGGCGATGCGCTTTTCCCGTTCGTCGATGGCGTTGAGAATCGGCTGATATAGAAAGCGCTTCATCAACCAGATCAGAATGACGAAGTTGAGCGCCTGCGCGCCGATGGTGAACCAATCGATCATGACATTACTGGGATGCCGCTTACGCGATGACGTGGTTCCAGAAGGGGTTCGCGAAGATGAGGATCATCGAGACGACTAAGCAGTAAATCGCCGTGGACTCGATCATCGCGAGGCCGACGAACAAAGTCCGCGTAATAGTCGCCGAGGCATCCGGTTGCTGCGCCAGTGCCGACAGCGCGGTCGAGACCGCCTTGCCTTCGCCCAGCGCGGGCATCATGCAGCCGATGCTCGTCGCGAAACCGGCGGTGATGATTGAGGTGACTGCGATGATGGTCATGTTATCCATGGTGCTTCCTTTCGGCTAAGGGGTTAGTTTTCATGTTGCGGGGACTGGTCCGGGCCTGAGTTTGCTGGATCGGGTGGCCGCTGCAATATAAACCGCCGCGAGAATGGTAAAAATGTAGGCCTGCACCATGCCCGTGAGCAGCCCAAGCGCCGTCATCACGATGGGGAAAACGAAGGGTGTGATGGTCAGCAGAATCGCGATGATCATGGCCCCGCTCATCATGTTGCCAAAAAGCCGGACGGCCAGTGCAAGCGTGCGCGAGATTTCGCTGATGATATTGAATGGCAGCATGATGACCGTTGGCTCGATATAGGACTTGAGGTATCCGCGCAGTCCCTGCTCTCCGATGCCGAAGACTGGCACTGCGACGAGGACGCAGAGTGCAAGCGCCGCAGTGGTCGAGAGCGATCCTGTCGGTGCTTCATAAAAGGGAATGACGGTGCAGAGGCTGGCCGTGGCGACGAACAGGAATAGCGTGCCGAGAAAGCTGAGATACTTCCTCGGATGCGGGAGGCCGACTTCCTTGATCTGGTTGAGAATCGCGGTGACGACGATCTCCAGCAGGTTTTGCCAGCGCGAGCGTTGGTGATCCGCCGTCAGTTTGCGCGTGATGAGCTTTGCCCCGACGACGAGCCCGAGCATCAGTGCCCAAGTAAATACGAGCGTGGCGTTGAGTTTGAAAAACCCATACTGCCAGTAAATCAATTCGTCAGGACTAAGTCGCATCGGTCCCTCCCGGCGTGACGGTTTTAGTAGGCTTTCCTGCCTGATCACGGGTATAACGGATCACTGCGAAACGGGCCATCAGAAATCCCGTCAGGCATAGCAGGAAGCGTTCCCAGTGGCCATGCCCGACGATGTAAAATCCAAACAGGACAACACTCATTCGGATCACCAGGCTGGAAAAAAACCAAAGCGCCGCGCGGGGAGAGAGCGAGCCCCTTCGGACCGTCCAATGCAGGCCGCCAAAGAAAACCGCGCCCAACACGACACCTGCCAGCCATGCCAAAAACATACTTAGAGTTTCATTCATAAATCATCCTCCTGGTTTTCGTCCCGCATGGACTTGTGTTCCTTGGCCACCCAGAGCCATGCATTGATGCAGCCGAGGGTGAGTCCGGCCACCAGCAACGCCAGCGTCCATGATCGGCTTCCGGGATATTTTTGATCCAGCCACAGGCCGAGCGCCGCGCCGAGCAGCGTCGGCACGACCACCGACCAGCCGATCAGCCCCATCATCCCGAGTCCGAACCAGACACCCTGGGTCGAGCGCCGGGCCTTGAGCTTGCGCACGGCCTTCGCACCCACCTGCGTGGCCATGGTTTGCTCTTTCTTTGGGGGATTTTTTGGAGGTTCACTCATGTTGAAAGGTCGCAAAGCGACGGAGAAATCCGGTTTCCAGTTTTGCCATTACAGAGCGCACGCTGCGCTCGTTTTCGTCCAGCGTCAGGAACTCCTTTTCCACAGACTCACGCAACTGGCCGAGATCCGCACCCCCTAACGCGCGGCGCACGGAAACGAGCACGTCCGTGCCGGTCTTGACGAGGACTCCCTCATCCACGGCCACAAACAGTTCCCCGTCGGCTTCGGTTTCGTAAATCAGGATGCCCGGCACGAGCGCCGCCACGCAATCAAGGCGATTCGGCAGCAATCCAAACGATCCCTCACGCGTCTCCGCGACAATACGGGACACGCCCGTTTTGTTGGCGAAAATCTGGAATGGCAGGAGCACTTTAAGATTCATGGGCGGCCTCCGGTTCTACTTGGGGTCCGGGCTTCGATTTGCGTTTGGCTTTCGCCTCGTCCACCGCGCCGATCATGTAGAGCGCGCTTTCCGGGAAGTCCTTGAACTCATCACGCAGGATGCGCTCACACCCATCCAATGAATCCTCCAGACTGACGAGTTTGCCGGTTAGTCCGGTGAATTGCTCGGTGGTAAAAAACGGCTGCGTGAGAAAACGCTCCAACCGTCGGGCGCGGGCAACGACCTTCCTATCTTCCGGCGAAAGCTGCTCCAAGCCGAGCATCGCGATGATGTCCTTGAGTTGCGCGTATTGCGCGAGCGTCCGCCGGATTTCCTGCGCCAATTGATAATGCCGTTCACCTACAATGCCCGGCGTTGCCATCTTGGAACTCGATTGCAGCGGATCAATGGCCGGGTAGAGCCCCTCCCCAATTCTTATGATAGTAGGGAGAACTATTTACGGACTGGTGCTATTATTTTGAAAGGAACAATATCCTAGAGGTGTAGTTTCTCTCATGAAAACTGCCGTTTTCACCAAGAAAAATAGTTATGCCGACGTGGTTCTGC